>NZ_CP054707.1:1321277-1981916 GCF_003721175.2 Halarchaeum sp. CBA1220 | reverse complement strand
ACCCGGAGCCGGACGCGGTGAACCTCGTCTCCTGCTTCGGCGACACCGCGACCGCCGAAACCGACCCGCATCTCGCGCCCGTCGACGCCGAGGGCCGTCGCGCGACGAAGGACCACCCGGCCCTCGACTGGGGGTACGTCTGTCCGAGCATCGAGCACTACCGCGACGGCCTCTTCGAGGTCATCGACGCCTGCGTGGCGGCGAGCGACGACGTCCGCCTCGACGAGGTCGGCTTCCCCGGGCCGGCGTTCTGTCACTGCGAGCACTGCGACGACGCCTTCGCGGAGAGCGAGTCCGACGACCGCGAGGCGTGGCGCGCCTCCGTCGTCACCTCGTTCGTCGCCGAGGCCCGCGAGCGCGTGCCGGGCGACCTCTACCTCACCGTCCACCCGGACCCGTACCCCGGCCACCTGCTCGCGCACTCCGGCGTCGACCTCGACGCGCTCGCCGGGCACGTCGACGAAGTCGTCGTCCCGCTCTACGACACGGCGTACGCGACGACGTACTGGCTGGAGGCGCTCCTCTCGGGGTTCGCGGACCGGCTCGACGGACTCGACGTCCGCCTCGGCGTCGAGCTCTACGCCGTCGACCCCGACGTGGGCGCGCTCGCCGAGGCCGCCGACCTCGCCGGGGAGTACGCGGAGAACGTCTACTTCGGCTACCACGCCGGGAACGCGCGCGCGGTCCTGCGCCGCTGGGACGCCGAGACCCGCGAGGGCGTCGAGTGGGGGTGAGCGCCGGTGCGTCGCCGGGGGTCGTCGCAGCCCCTCTTTTCCCGTCGGTGTCGCGGGCGCGTCGGACGCGTCCGCCGCTCGCTCTCCCGGTGAATCGGGGCGTTTTTGCGTGACCCCCTCCGTGTTCGGAGTATGAGCTTCGAAGAAGGCGACGCCGTGGTTCTGCACGACGAGCACAGCGAGTTCGACGGCGAGACCGGCGAGATCACGCAGAAGGTCGAGACGATGTTCGGCGACGCGAACTACACGGTCGCGTTCGACGACGGGCAGGAGCAGGGCGTCCCCGAGGACAACCTCGAGGAAGCCGACGAGGAATAGCGCGGGACCTCCGGTCCCGCGAACCGTACGGGCGACTCACGGGTCGCCCGTACAATAGCGTCGTTCCGCAGGAGCGACGGATTATCGAGCGGGGAACGTAGTGACCCGCGAGTAAGGCGGAACCGAGCGCGAGCGACGTTCCGCCAGTTACCCGACGGCGAACGCGGGCCGGAGTGGAGCGCTTTTCCCGCTCCGGCTTCTTTCCGGGTACAATGAGCGTTCCCTTCCACTACATCGACCTGCGGACGTTTTGCTACGACACGGAGGACGAGAAGCGCGTCGAGGCGGCCCTCCGGCACTTCCTCCCCGAGGAGTTCGAGGTCCAGCGCGCGGAGAGCACCGGCCACAACGGCGACCGCATCGTCGTGCTGTCCGCGCGCGTGGAGAACGCGGACGGGATGCGCCACGTCATCGAGCGCCTGCGCGAGGGCGCGGACCTCGGTCGGCTCCGCGAGGAGCTCGACCAGCGGGTGAACGAGAACTGCGCGTTCATGGCGCACCTCGACAAGCAGGCGGCGTTCCGTGGGGAGGCGCGCCTCGGCGAGGGCATCTCCTTCCGTGCGAAGGTCGAGGCCTACCCGGCGACGCGCGAGGCGGCCGTCGAGAACGCCCGCGAGGCACTCTGACCCCGTCTCAGGCCATCCACTCGCCGCCGATGTCCCCGGCGACGTTCTCGCGCCACGCCTCGAAGGATTCCTCGCACTCGGGGTTCGCCTCGACGTGCTCCATGAAGCCGGCGCCGCCGTCCGCGATGTCGGCGCCGCACCACGGGCACGTCTCGGGGTTCTCCCAGTCGACGTCCACGGGGTCGATGTCGGTCATGCTCGACGCTTCTCCCGCCCGCGACAAAACCGTAGTGGCGGCCGCGTTCAGGCCATCCAGCCGCGCGCGACGTCGTCGGAGACGGTCTCCTGCCACGTCTCGAAGGCCTCGGCGCACTCGGGGTTCTCGTCGATGTGGTCCACGAACCCGGCGCCGCCGTTCTCGATGGCGGCACCGCACCACGGACACTCCTGTGGGTCGTCCCAGTCGACGTCCACGGGGTCGACGTCGCTCTCGCCCATGGACGGGGCTGGCGTCGCCAGCCGGAAAACCGTAGTGGCGACCACACGGGTTTTACCGGCGCGGCGTCCTACTCCGGGGTATGTACGAGGCGGTGACGGCGACGCCGGCGGGCGAGAGCACGGTGGGGCGGTTCGCGGCGACGGCCGACCGGCAGGGCTTCGACGGGGTGGTCGTCCGCGACGCCGCGGACGCGGACCCGGGCTTCGACGCGGACGCCGTCCGCGAGGAGTTCGGCGTGGACGCGGTCGGCGCCGTGGAACTCGCCGCCGACGACCCGACGGCGTTGAGCGGCGCGCTCTCGGACGCGCGACGCGAGCACACGCTCCTGCTCGTTCGCGGCGGGACGGCGAAACTGAACCGCTTCGCGGCCGAGGAGGAGCGCGTCGACGTCCTCACGAAGCCGATGGCCGGCCGGGGCGACGTGAACCACGTCATCGTGCGCGCGGCCGCCGAGCACGGCGTCCGCCTCGAGTTCGACCTCGGGCCGGTGCTCCGCGAGTCCGGCGGGCCGCGCGTGCAGGCGCTCCGCGGGCTCCGCAAGCTCCGCGAACTCGTCGAGCAGTACGACGCGCCCTACGTCGTGACCGCGTCCCCGGCGTCGCACCTCGAACTCCGGGCGCCACGCGAGCTCCGCGCGGTCGGCGAGACCATCGGGTTCGACGCCGCGCAGATCGAGGCCGGCCTCGCCGAGTGGGGCGAGCTCGCGGCGCGCAACCGACACCGGCGCTCCGGGGAGTTCATTGCGCCGGGGCTCGAACGCGGACGGTATGAAGAAGGACGTCGAGGAACACGCTGAGCGCTTCGACGAGCTCGCCGCGACGTACGACGAGTCGTCCGGCGACGAGTACATGGAGTGTCTGCGACTCGTCGTCGAGCACGCGGACCCGAGAGGAGACGACACCGTGCTCGACCTGGGCTGTGGGACGGGCGCGGTCGCACTCTCGCTCGCCGCCGAGGCGGGCCGCGTCGTCGGGCGGGACGTCAGCGAGGGGATGCTCTCGAAGGCGCGCCAGAAGGCCTCGGACCGCGGCCTCTCGAACGTCGAGTTCGGCGAGGGGAGCTTCCGCGAGCCGAACTACGACGGCGAGGCCACCATCGTCACGTCGAACTTCGCGCTCCACCACCTCGACGACGACGCGAAACGCGACGCCATCGACGTGATGGCGGGTTACGACCCGCGCCGAATCGTCCTCGGCGACGTGATGTTCTTCGGACACCCCGACCCGGAGGAGCCGTTCTACGACCCCGAGGTGGACGACCCGGCGACCGTGGGCGTGCTCGTTGAGGCGTTCACGGACGCTGGCTACGCCGTCACGGCCGCCGAGCGGGTTCACCCGCAGGTCGGCGTCATCGTCGCCGAGCGCCGATGAAGCACCTCCCGAAGCACCTGCGCCCGCGCTGGCGCTACCTCCTCGTCGGCATCGAGGCGTGGCCGGACGCGGACGTCTCCCGACGTGACTTCCAGCGCAGCGTCTGGTTCGCCGCGCAGAACCTCCACGGTGACGCGACGAGCGCGGACGCCGACCTGCGCGTGCTCTCCTACGAGTTCGACGACGGGGAGGGCGAGGCCGTCGTGCGCGCGCGCCGCGAGCACGTCGAGGAGGCGCGCGCCGCGCTCGCGTGCGTCGACTCGGTGCGCGACGACCCGCTCGGCGTCCACGTGCGCGGCGTCTCGGGCACGGTACGTGCCGGTGAGGAAAGGTATTTAGGACGCGCGGGACAAAATTCGACAGAGGAAGACGTCGTGTTCAGGAACGCCACCCGGCGGGCCGTCGTCCGTGACGGACTCGTCGACGTCGAGTGCGATGGTGGCTTCGTGGGCGCGACTCGCTCTGATTTGGAGTGACACAACATGCAAGGTCAAGCCCAACAGCAGGCGTACGACCGAGGTATCACTATCTTCTCGCCCGACGGCCGACTCTACCAGGTCGAGTACGCGCGTGAAGCCGTCAAGCGCGGCTCGGCCTCCATCGGCATCCGCGCGAAGGACGGCGTCGTGCTCGTCGTCGACAAGCGCATCCGCTCGCCCCTCATGGAGGAGACGAGCGTCGAGAAGATTCACAAGGCGGACAACCACATCGGCATCGCCTCCGCGGGCCACGTCGCGGACGCGCGCCAGCTCATCGACTTCGCGCGCCGCGACGCGCAGGTCAACCGCGTGCGCTACAACGAGCCGATCGGCGTCGAGAGCCTGACGAAGGACATCACCGACCACATCCAGCAGTACACGCAGGTCGGCGGTGCGCGTCCGTTCGGCGTCGCGCTCCTCATCGGCGGCATCGAGAACGGCGAACCCCGCCTCTACGAGACGGACCCCTCCGGCACGCCGAACGAGTGGAAGGCGCTCGCCATCGGCTCCGGGCGCGACGACATCCAGCAGTACCTCGAGGACAACTACAGCACCGAGCTCGCGCTCGACGAGGCCGTCGGCGTCGCGCTCTCCGGTCTCGGTCAGGTCCACGAGGAGGGTCTCACCCCCGAGGGTATCGGCGTCGCCACCGTCGACGCGGAGACCGAGTCCTTCATCGAACTCACGAACGACGAGATCGAGGAGTACCTCGAGTCCAACGACCTCCTCGCCGACGAGGACGAGGAGTCCGACGACGCGGCCTCCGACGACGAGTCCGCCGAATAACGACCCACTCTACCTCCCCGCTTTTTCATGCCCGCCCAGTCACAGCTCTCCCACGTCGCGATTCCGTGGTTCCTCGCGTTCGCTCGGACCCACGGTGTCCCCGGAAAGGCCTTCAACCGTCCGCCGCAACTGTCGGACATGATTTCGCTCGACGAAGCCGTGACGGCGCGCTTGGAGTCACACGGCGAACGCTTCGAGGTACTGGTCGACCCGGACGCCGCGCTCGCGATCAAGCGCGGCGAGTTCGAGGGCGAACTCGAGGACGTCATCGCCGCACGCGACGTCTTCGAGAACGCCTCGCGCGGCGACCGCCCCGCCGAGGAGGACCTGGAGGAGGTCTTCGGGACGACCGACCCGATGGAGATCATCCCGGAAGTCATCGAGCGCGGGGAGATCCAGATCACGGCCGAACAGCGCGCGGAGATGCAGGAGCGAAAGCGCAAACAGCTCATCAACACCATCGCGCGCAACGCGGTCAACCCGCAGATGGACAACGCGCCCCATCCGCCCGAGCGCATCGAGTCCGCCCTCGAGCAGGCGGGGTTCACCGTCGACCCGATGGAGCCCGTCGAGTCGCAGGTGGACGACGCGCTCGACGCCCTGCGGCCGGTCATCCCCATCCGCTTCGAGGAGGTGACGGTCGCGGTCAACCTCCCCGCGGACTACGCCGGCTCCGGGCAGGCCCAGATCCGCGAGTTCGGCGACCTCGAACGCGAGGAGTGGCAGTCCGACGGGTCGTGGGTCGGCGTCCTCACGTTCCCCGCCGGGATGCGCAACGACCTCTACGACCTCGTCGCGGAGGTGACGAGCGGCGAGGGCGAAACGCAGGTCATCAAGGAGAAGGACGAACTCAGCACGCGATAACGTCGCGACGGCGTCGAGAACGGGCCGCTATCCCTTCCGGAAGCCGACGAGGAAGCCGCCGCTGAAGCCGGCGGAGACCGAGAGTGTGGAGAGGATGGTCATGAGCCACGACGGGGGCGTCTGTGAGGCGGCGTCCTGACTCGCCTGCACGAGGCCGGCGGTGAGGCGGTCCCACTTCACGGTGAGGATGCCGCGCGATTCGAGGAACGCGAAGAGCGCGAGCTCGATGCCGATGAGGACGGCGATGAGCTTCGCGACCTTCTTCGCCGCGAACCCGACGATGCCGCCGATGACGGCGCCCGACCCGAACTGCAGGCCGAGTTGTTGTGGGTTGAGGTCGATAGCCATGTGTGAGTCGTGGTCTCCGCCCGGCATCACTCTTGTGGAGGCTTCGACGGCCGTGGATCGGCCTCGGCCACGGATTGGGCTTAAGTGGACTCGGACCGTACCGTCCCGTGAGTGACAGGCGCAACTACCGGCACCGTCGTCGTCGCGAAGCGCGTCGACGACGGGGAGCCCGACACGGACGAAATCACCGAGCTCGTCCGCGCCGCCGGCTACGAGGTCGCGGGCGAGGTGACGCAGAGCCGAACGGCCGACCCCGCCCTCCAGCTCGGCGAGGGGAAGGTCGCGGAGCTCGCGACGCGCGTCGCCGACACGGGCGCGGACACCGTCGTCTTCGACAACCGCCTCGGCCCCTACCAGCGGTTCAACCTCGGCGGCCACCTCCCGGACGGTACCGAGGTGATGGACCGCTTCACGCTCATCCTCGAGATATTCGGCCAGCGCGCGCAGACGCGCAAGGCCCAACTCCAGGTCGAGCTCGCGGAGCTCCGCTACGAGCTCCCGCGCGCGGAGGCGAAGGCGAGTCTCGCGAAGCGCGACGAGCGCCCCGGCTTCATGGGGCTCGGCGAGTACGACGAGTCGCGCGAGCAGGACATCAAGGCCCAAATATCGCGCATCCGCGACGAGCTCGAGAACATCGAGACGACCGAGCGCCACCGCCGCGAGCAGCGCCGCGAGTCCGGCTTCGACCTCGTGGCGCTCGCGGGCTACACGAGCGCGGGGAAGTCGACGCTGATGCGCGCGCTCGCCGACGACCTCGACCTCGACGAGAACGAGGAACGCCACCCCGACCTCGAGACGACGGCGGAGTCCCGGGACGAGCTCTTCACGACGCTCGGCACGACGACGCGACGGATGGACATCGACGAGCGCGACGTCCTCCTTACGGACACCGTCGGCTTCATCAGCGACCTCCCGCACTGGCTCGTGGAGTCGTTCAAGTCCACGCTCGACTCGGTCTATCAGGCCGACCTCGTCCTGCTCGTCGTGGACGCGAGCGAGCCCGTCGAGGAGATTCGCGAGAAGCTCGCGACCTCACACGACACGCTCTACGAGCGCAACGAGGCGCCGATTCTCACCGTCTTCAACAAGGTCGACCGGGTGCCCGACGACGAGCTCGCGGAGAAGCGCGAGGCGCTCTCGGCGCTCGCGCCGAACCCGATTGCGGTGAGCGCCCTCACGGAGGTCGGCCTCGACGAGCTGCGCGAGCGCGTCGACTACGCGCTCCCGCGTCGCGAGCGCGAGCGTCTCGTCCTCCCGATGACGGAGGAGACGATGAGCGTCGTCTCGTGGGTCCACGACAACGCCTCCGTCGAGGAGGTCACGTACGGCGACGAGGAGGTCGTCGTGGAGTTCGAGGCGCGCCCGAAGGTCATCGAGCAGTCGCGCGCGAAGGCGAGCGAGCTCGCGTCCGCCTGAGCGGAGTCGGGAACGGTTACAAGCGCGCCAGTCGTACGCCGGCGTATGCGGACCATCCTCCCGGAGCGCGTCGCCCTCCCCTATCTCGACGTCGGGCTCTCGCGCTTCCTCCTCCTCTGCGTGAACGCGCTCGGCATCCTCATCGGGCTGAACTTCTACCTCCCGCAACTGCCCGAGCACTTCGTCCTCGAGTGGCCGCTCGTCATCGACAGCCCGCTCGCGCTCGTCTGGATGACGGCGAGCCTCCTCACGCTCTGGGGCGTCGGACGCGTCGACTACCCCTCGACGCCGTTCCTCGACACGCTCACGACGCTCGCGTTCGCCTCGATGGTGAAGTACGGGCTCTGGACGGCGTTCACGCTCAACTACTTCTTCACCGCGTACTACCCGCACGTCTGGGACTACTGGGGCATCCTCTTCACGCATCTCGTGATGGTCGGCGAGGCCTTCCTCCTCCCCTACTACGGGCGGACGAGCCGGCTCGCGCTCGGCGTGACCGCGCTCTGGTTCCTCGCGAACGACGTCGCGGACTACGCGTTCGACCTCCACCCGCACCTGCAGGTGGCGGGGACGGGACCGCTCCCGTGGGTGACGCCGCTGCTCTCCGTCGGCGCGCTCGCCCTCGCGTGGTACTGCCTCGACGAGGGCCGGGACGCGCCGGGCGACGCGCGACCGTGACGCCGCCTAGTCGAGCGCGTGCTTCTCCTTCGAGACGACTTCGACGCCCTCGATGGCGGTGCCCGGATACTGCCCTTCGGCGTCCTTCTCTGCGGCCTTCACCATGTCCCAGACGACGTTCAGTCCGGTCGTCACGCCCTCCAGGGCCTCCATCTCGCAGCCGGTCTTCCCGGTGGTCTCGACCGCGACGTCGAGGACGACGCGGTCGGCGCGGACGTCGAAGTCCGTGTCGACGTTCGTGATCGGTATCTGGTGGCACATCGGAATCGTCTCCCACGTGTGCTTGACCGCCTGAACCGCGCCGATGCGCGCCGTCGTGAGCACGTCGCCCTTCCCGATCTCGTCGGCGCGGATCGCCTCGACGGTCGACTCGTCGAGGCGGATCTCGCCGCGCGCGACCGCGCGACGCGCCGTCCGCTCCTTCGCGCCGACGTCCACCATCTGCACGTCGCCGTCCTCGGTGGTGTGCGTCAACTCTTCGGACGCGCCGCCCGCCTCGTCGGCGCTCGCGCCCTCGCGGTCGTCGCTCACCGTCGCTCACCCCAGAGCGCCGTCGGAATCTTGGCGAGCAAGTCCGAGGCGAGCAGGCCGTACCCCATCTCGTCGACGACGGCGTCCCCCGCAGTACCGTTCGCGTACGCCGCGATGGCCGCCGCGTCGATGGCGTCCTGCGTGGAGTAGAGCGCGCCCGTGATGCCCGCGAGGACGTCGCCCGTCCCGCCGACCGTCATCCCCGGGTTCCCCGTCCGGTTCACGCGCGTCGCGTCGCCGTCGGCGACGACGTCGTACGCGCCCTTCACGAGGAGCGTCTGCCCGAGGTCGCGCGCGAACTCGGCGACGAGCGCCTCGCGCTCCTCCCAGTCGTCGCGTCGCGGCCCGCCCATCGTCGCGAGCTCGCCCTGATGGGGCGTGCACACCAACTCGGCGTCCGTCTCCACCGCCGGCACGACCTGCAGGGCGTCCGCGTCCACGACCGCCTTCCCCTCGTACCCCTCGAGGAACGCCCGGACGGCGTCGAGCGTGTCGTCCGCGCCACCCAGACCGGGCCCGATGACGACGACGTCGCGCGCCTCCGCGTCCGCGAGGAGGTCCGGGACGTGCTCGGGTTGGAGGCGCGTCCCGACGTACGGTTCGACGATGAGGTCCTCGGCGTACCCCTGCACCTCGTCCGCGACGGGGTCGGGGCACGCGACGTACGCGAGGTCCGCGCCCGCCCGGAGCGCCGCCTGCGCGCAGAGCGCGGGCGCGCCCGTGTACGGGCCGCCGCCGACCACCATCACGCGCCCGAAGTCGCCCTTGTGCGCCTGCGGGTCGCGCGAGAGCGACAGGAGGTCGCCGGGGCCGACGAAGCGCTCGGCGGCCTCCGGGATGCCGATGTCCGCGACCGTCACGTCCTCGCGGCCCTCGAGGCCGGGCTTCAACGCGTGGAAGGTGACGACGTGGTCGGCCTCGACGGCGACGTCCGCCACCTCGCCCGTGTCCGCGTCCATCCCGGACGGTATGTCCACCGACACCACCGTCGCGTCGGCGTCGTTCGTCGCGACGATGGCCGAGCGCTCGGGCTCGCGCGGCGCGCCCGTCACGCCCGTTCCGAGCACGCCGTCGAGGACGACGTCCGGGCTCCCGAGGTCGAGCGCGTTCGAGTCGCGGACGCGCTCGGTCGCGATTTCGGCGGCCCGGAGCGCGTCCCAGTTCTCGCGCGCGATCTCCGTCGTGATGGTCTCCGGGCGCCCGAGGAGGTGGACCGTGACGTCGCAGTCGCCCGCGAGGAAGCGCGCGGCGACGAACGCGTCCCCGCCGTTGTTCCCGCGACCGGCGACGACCGCCACCTCGTCGCCGCTATCGGCGACCGTGCGGACCTCGCGGGCGAGCGCGTTCCCGCTCGACTCCATCAACTGCTTCGTCGAGACGTCGAGGGCGGCCGCGTTCCGGTCGACGGCCGCCATCCGTGCTGCGGTGATGGTCACGCGCCGTGATTCGCGCGAGTCGCCCCTAAAGCCTACCGCCGCGCGCTCAGTACCGCACCTCGAAGCCGTCGAGGCCTTCCGGGTCGCCGTACTCGACGTCGACGTCCGCGACTGACGCGGCGCGACTGCCGGTGTGACACCACTCGACCATCTCCTCGACGTCCCCCGTCGCGCCCTCGAAGACGGCTTCGACGCGGCCGTCCGCGAGGTTCGTCACCCAGCCGTCGACGCCGCGCTCCTCGGCGGCGTCTCGCGTGCTCGCTCGGTAATAGACGCCCTGAACGGTGCCGCTGACGTAGACGTGCGCGCGAACGCGCTCGCTCTCGCTCATACCCGCCCTTGCGTCGGCCGACCCTAAAAGAACGCGGCGACACCCCCGGTCTGCAAGTGTTCTGCCCTACTCGCGATTCCGGAGGTGATGGAAGACGTATGTCTGCGTGTAACCGGCGTTCGGGCCGAACGCCTCGCGGATCGCCCGCGAGGTGTCCGCGTAGTTCCCGGTCGCACAGTCGGGGTAGTACTCCTCGATGGCGGTGCGGATCCACGTGTCGAGGGGCACCGCCTCGAGTTCACCCAGGGAGAAGAGCGCGACGCAGTCCGCGACCTTGTCACCGACGCCGACGAACCCCTTGAGGGCGTCGCGGGTCTCCTCCAGGTCGGCGCCCCGGACGTCGCGCTCGGTGAGCTCGCCGCTCGCGACCAACTCGGCGCTCCGGACGACGTAGGGCGCCCGATAGCCGAGGTTCAACTCGCGGAGGTCCTGCTCGCTCGCCGACGCGAGCGCCTCCGGTGTGGGGAACGCGTAGTAGGTCTCGCCGTCGAACTCGATGCGCTCGCCGTACGCCTCGCGCAGCGCCTCCTGCATCCCGAAGATGCGCTCGACGCGCATCTGCGCCGAGCAGATGAAGGAGATCAGACAGCCGAAGAAGGGGTCGTCGACGATGCGCAGGCCCCAGTAGCGCTCGTAGGCCTCCTCGATGAGGGGGTCGTCGCTCGCCCCCTCTCGGATCGCGTCGAGGTCGTCGTCGAGTCGCAGGAGCTCGAAGAGGAGCGACTCGGCGTCCGTCGTGGCCTCCCACTCGAGGGCGCCGTCGTGCTGGCGGGCGCGCACCACCTCGCCGTCGACGACGGTGCTGTACCACGCGTCGCCCCCGTAGGCGGCCGCATCGCCGTACGTCTCGCCGTCTTCACGGGTCCAGAGGTAGGTCTGTCCGCTCTCCAGCGTCGCCTGCAGGTCGAAGCCGCCGGGGAGGTCGACGAGTGGGACCGAGCCGGATCGCATTCTGCGTGACTCCGTGGCGGACGCTCAAACGGGTGTCGGTGTCGGACGCCGCACGTCGATAATACCGGTCGCTACGCAGTCGATATACCAGCGTGGATCGCGGACCAGCTCCGCGTCGAGCGTTAGTCGGCCTGAGCCGCGACTTTCTCCGTGGCCTCCTCGGAGTCCATCGCGGTCGTGATGTCGTCGGCCAGCGCGAAAACAGCAGCCTTGTGGTCGGTCTTCGATTTGTGGATCGATGTCGGTCGGATACCGAGCTCCTCGTACTCGTCGAGAGCCAGGGAAATGTCGCCTTCACACTTCGCGTAGTAGTTCCCTACCTCTGCGAGAAGCCCGTGAAGATGGATGAGCTCCTGTTTCTTCATGACAACACCTCCTATCGCCCGGAGGGTTATAGTATTATCCTGATAACGGTTGACACACGCGTTCTCGGGTGCTAGAGACCGTGACGAATACGACGGCGCCGGCTTCGGGCGGTCGGCCTGAAACGCTTTTACGACGCCGTCGGTAATACTTCACCATGGGATACGACGAGCAACTCGAACGCGCGATGGCGCAGTCGTCCGAGGCCGCCGAGGCGTCCCGATTCGACGTCCCCGACCCCGAGGTCCGTACCGAGGGGAACTTCACGATCTACGAGAACTTCCAGGACACCCTGGATCGCCTCGACCGCAGTCAGCGCCACGTCCTCCAGTTCATCCAGAACGACCTCGGGACGGCGGCGCAGATCGACGAGAACGGCCGCGTGCGTCTCACCGGCGAGTTCTCACAGGACCGCATCGCCGAAGCGCTCGACGAGTACGTCGACGAGTACGTCCTCTGCCCGGAATGCGGGCTGCCGGACACGAACCTCGTCCGCCGCGACGACGCCACGCAACTGAAGTGTGACGCCTGCGGCGCCCGAACGACCGTCTAGGACTGCAGCTGCTTCAGGTTCTCTAGGTCGCGCTCGGTGCGCATGAACTCGCTCGTCCGGTAGGTCGCCCCGCAGTCCGGGCAGTCGTAGTTCTTCTCGGGTTTCGGGAGGTCCTTCGGGGACTCCTCCCAGTGCTTGCTACAGTCGGGGCAGAGCAACTGCACGTAGGCCTCGTTAGGCATACGTAGACCGTGTGCCGGCGGAGGAAAAAAGGTTGTTGGCGGGCCGGGGTCAGTAGTAGCCCTCGTCGTCGACGAGTTCGAACAGCTCCGCGTAGTCCTCGGGGAGCTGGGCCGTGACGTCGTCGAGTTCCGTCTCGGGGACGCAGTCTTCGACGACGTCGACGACGACCTGCGCGTAGAAGGCCGCGTCGGCGTCCTCGACGCGGGCGCGCTGGGCGACGCGGGCGACGAACTCCCGATAGTCGAATAGCTGCCCCGACTCCGCCTCGTGGAGGAAGCGGTCGATCTCCATCGGGAGCGGCCCGGCGAGGTCCGCCGCTTCGTCCGCTTGCAGGCGTTCGCCGAGGGTCGTCAGGACCGCACGCGTCGCGCGAATGGCCTCGCCGCGTGAGGAGAGTTCGAGTCGATGCTGGACATCGCCGACGAACTCGTCGTGTTGCATACACGACGCAGTACCGCCGCCCGGCCGTTAATCGTGGTGGCCACGCTCATCGCGCTCCGCCCCCGCCCGACGCCCCCAGAAGTGACGGGGAGGTTATTTATGTATAGCGAGTGGACGACGTACCAATGGCCGAACAGGGCGACCGGGGGGTATCGACGCTCGTCGGCGCGATCCTCCTCTTCGGGATCATCCTCGTCGTGTACGCGTCGTGGCAGGCGGCCGTCGTACCGGCGGAGAACAAACAGGTCGAGTTCGACGCCTTCCAGGGCGCCGGCGAGGACGTCACCGAACTCCGGAACGCCATGCAGCGCACGGCGGTCACGGGCGTGCAGACGAGTACCGTCGTCCAGACGGGCACGTACTACCCCTCGCGGGTGCTGTTCGTGAACCCGCCACCCGCGTCCGGGACGCTCGCGACCGAACCGGCCGGCGACGTGACGCTCTCGAACGTCGAGGCGACGGACGGCGACGTTCGGGACTACTGGAACGGGGACGACCGCTCGTTCGACACCCAGCGCCTCGTCTTCCGCCCGGACTACAACGAACTGCGGACGGGGTCGCTCGCCGTCGACCCCTCCGGTGCGACATATCTCGCCGCCGGCGCGACCGTGATGCGCGACGCGCAGACGCTCGTCAGCGGCAACCGGATCACGCTCGTCACCGTCGCGGGCGACTACCGCGACGGCGGCGTCACCGTCGCGCCCGCCGTCGAACCGGTCAGCGTCGGCACCGAGACTATCAGCGTCCGGAACACGAGCGGCGACTTCACGATGACCGTGCCGACGCGCCTCGGACAGGACGCGTGGGACGACGTCGCGGACGGGCAGGAGACGATTCAGAGCGCGACGGTGGCCGACGGGAACGTCACGCTCACCTTCAGCGACGGCACCTACCAGCTCCGCCTCGCGCGCGTCGCGCTCCGCGAACCGACGGACGGCGCCGCCGAGTCGGACCCGGCGGCGCGCTATATCGCGGCGCCGAACCGCGAGCCCGTCACGGTCGACCGCGAGCCGGTCCGCCTCGTCGCCCACACGCGCGACCGGTACAACAACCCGCGCTCGGACGTCGACGTCGAGTTCGACGTGGTGAGCGGCGGGTCGGGGAGCGTGCAGGTCGCGGACCCGAACGGCGGCTCCTGCTCCGCGGTCGACTGGGGCGGTCTCGACTCGACTGCGACCGTCACCTCCGACGGCGACGGCGCGGCCGTGGCGTGCCTGAAACCCGGGAATAAGAACTCGAAGAGTATCAGCGTCGAGGCGACGATGACCGCCTCGGGCGTTGATGCGGCCGCCAGCACGACGACCTTCAACGTCACCGTCGTCTAAACGGTGAAGAGGTGGCCCTCCTCGGGCACGTCGAAGAGGCCGATGCGCGCGCCGGCGTCCATCCACGCGTGGCCGTAGGAGAAGGAGGCGAGCGCGTTCACGGGGTCGCCGTTCGCGCGGAAGTGTCTCCCGTCTTCGAGGTAGGAGCGCGCCATCTCCTCGTACTCGGCGGCGGCCTCCGCGAGCGGCGTCCCCTCGGGGGCGACCGGGTCGGCTTCCTCGAGCGCCTCCGCGAGGAGGCCCTCGTAGCGGTCCGTCTTCTCGGCGAGGTCGGCGGGCATACCCCTCACTGCGGCGCTCGCGGGGGTAAGCGTGTCGCCGTCGCTCCTCGCGGACTGCGCCCGCGACGTCGGCCGCGATTCGCGCCCGCGACACCGGCCAACCTCCCGGCCAGCGCAACCTACAAACCCCCGAATCCCCTACGTTGAGCTATGAGTGACGAGCCTCGGGTAGAGATATACACCAAGACGGACTGCCCCTACTGCGAGAAGGCCAAGGACCTCTTCGACAGTAAGGGCGTGGACTACGTGACGTACAACGTCACGGGCGACGACGAGCTGTTCGAGGAGATGGTCGAGCGCGCGAACGGCCGCGAGACCGCACCCGAAGTCTTCATCGACGACGAACTCATCGGCGGCTGGGACGACACCTCCGCGCTCGACGCGACGGGCGAACTCGACGAGAAGCTCGGCATCGCCGACGAGAGCGACGGCGACGTCGTCGAGCACCGCCGCCTCATCGTCGCCGGGACGGGAATCGCGGCGCTCACCGCCGGCATCTACGCGGCGCGCAGCGACAACGAGCCGCTGCTCTTCGAGGGCGACGAGCCCGGCGGCCAGCTTACGCTCACGAGCGAGGTCGACAACTACCCGGGCTTCCCGGAGGGTATCAACGGCTCGGTGCTCGTCAACGACATGAAGGAGCAGGCCAAGCGCTTCGGCGCGGAGATCGAGCACGGCATCATCGCGGACGTCGACGACTCGGAGCGCCCGTTCCGCGTCACGCTCGAGAACGGCGACGTCTACACGGCCGACGCCGTCATCGCGGCCTCCGGCGCGTCCGCCCGAACGCTCGGCATCCCCGGCGAGGACGAGCTGATGGGCTTCGGCGTCTCGACGTGTGCGACCTGTGACGGCGCGTTCTTCCGCGGCGAGGACATGGTCGTCGTCGGCGGCGGCGACGCGGCCGCCGAGGAGGCGGTCTTCCTCACGAAGTTCGCCGAGACGGTCTACCTCGTCCACCGCCGCGACGAGCTCCGCGCGGAGGACTACTGGGAGAACCGCGTGCAGGAGAAGGTCGAGGAGGGCGACATCGAGGTGCTCTGGAACACCGAAGCGACCGAGATTCACGGCTCCCAGGAGGACGGCGTCGACGCCGTCGACCTCGTCTACAACCCGGAGGGCCACCCGAGCGCGAAGCTCGACGACCCCGAGACGGAGGCGCGCAGCCTCGACGTCGGTGCGTTCTTCGTCGCCATCGGCCACACGCCGAACACCTCCTACCTCGAGGACACGGGCGTCGAACTCGACGACGAGGGCTACCTGCAGACGCAGGGCGGCCACGGCGGCGGCCAGACGAAGACGGACGTCCCCGGCATCTTCGGTGCGGGCGACGTCGTCGACTTCCACTATCAGCAGGCCGTCACTGCGGCGGGCATGGGCTCGAAGGCCGCGCTCGACGCCGACGAGTACCTCGAGAACGAGGTGCCGGAGGCCGCCGAGGCCGAGGCGTCCGCCGAAGCGCCGGCCGACGACTGATTCTCCGCGACGCTACGACCCGGGGAGGATGTCCCCGAGCGCGGCGCCGACCGCCGTCGGCGCCCACGCGACCCCGACGACGCAGAGCGTCAGCCACGGGTCGCTCGTCCACTGCGCCTGCCCCCAGCCGGTAAATATCGCGGCGGTCACCGCGAAGGAGATGGTGACGACGCCGGCGAGCCGTCGCGGTATCAGGCCGAACAGCGGGTCCTTCACGCGGACGTCCTGTATCTCCGCGACGTAGAGGATGCCGTAGACGGTGGCGACGGTGGCGACGACCGTCGCGAGGAGGTGGATCGGGTGCGTGGCGACGAACGCGCCGACGTCGTACGTCCCGCCCTCGACGACCATCGGGACGGCGAAGAGCGCGCCGCCGATTCCGGCCTCGGCGGCGTCCGCGCGGTCGAACCCGCGGATGACGCGGCCGAACGTCCCGCCACGGTTCTGCTCGAGTTCGCTCGCGGTCTCCATCGCCTCCTGTACGGCCTCGAGCGCCTCCGGGCTGTCGACGTGCGCCTCGAGCGATTCGAGGCGGTCCATGAGGTCGGAGACGTCGGGAGTCTCCGTCGGCGCCTCGTTCTCGTCGTCCATACTCGCGCAGAGGGCGCCGGCCGACAAAAAGTCGGCCACCACCTCTTTCGGCGACCCGCTCCCACCGCCGGATATGGCAGACCGACCGAACTACCCGGCGCCGCACGAACTCGAGAAGGGCATGACCGTCGAAATCGAGCAGAGCGAGGACGCGGACCCGATAGTCGGCGAGGTCGGCGCCGTCATCGAGGAAGCCGACCCGGAGGGCACCGTCGTCAAACTGAAGTCGGGCGCACGGGGTCGCGTGCGGTCGGTGACCCACCAGTAGCCCGAGACTGCGTCGCGCGACGACCGAGCGGCTCGTGCCCATCGCGTCCCCAGTCGCCCGCGCCGTGACGCTCGGATGGGGCGTTCGGGAACGCCTATACGACCGGGCGATGTAGCGCCCCTATGAGCGAGCAGACAGCCGCTGAGGACGCGGGCTGGTTCGCGGGCCTCGACCCCGAGGACGCCGACGCGGCCGCCGAAGCCGTTCGCGAGGGGGAGTCGACTGCGCCCGCCGACTGGCCGTCGCGCGCCGTCGAGGCCGGGTTCGCCGACTCCGAGGCGGAGTACTACGAGGCGCTCCACGAGGCGACGGTGGCGGCGACGCGTCGCGCCGTCCGCGAACGCGAGCGCGCGGACGACCGGCAGGTGATTCACGCGATCCGGGCGATGGACGACCTCGCGAGCACGACGAACGAGCTCGCGGAACGCCACGCGGAGTGGGCGGGCGCCGTCTACGACGACCCCGGGACGGGCGTCGCGTACGCCCGAACGGTCGCCGACCGGGAGCCCGAGTCGGACGCCGAGGAGCGCGTCGTCTCGCTCGCCGAGCGCGTCACCGACCTCGCCGCCGAGCGCGACGCCGAGCGCGAGTTCCTCGAGCGGCAGGTGCCGGCGGTCGCCCCGAACCTCGCGTCGATGGCGGGGCCGATACTCGCCGCGCGCCTCGTCGAGCTCGCGGGCGGCCTCGAGGACCTCGCGAAGATGCCGTCGGGGACCGTGCAGGTGCTCGGCGCGGAGGACGCGCTCTTCGCGCACCTCCGGGGGAACGCCCCGAGTCCGAAGCACGGCGTCATCTACACGCACGAGTACGTTCGCGGGACGCACCCCGACGAGCGCGGGTCGGCGGCGCGCGCGCTCGCCGGGAAGCTCACCATCGGCGCGCGCATCGACCACTACTCCGGGGATTACCGCCCCGAAATCGAAGAGGAGCTCGACGAGCGCATCGCGACCATCCGCGCCCGGCAGGGGGGTGACGGCGAGTGAGCGAGCGTCTCCCGGCGGGCGTCGAGCACCACGACTTCGGCGACGGCCCCGCGCTCGCGACGACGGGCGCCCCGGAGTACGGCGAGCGCACGGACGGCGCGTGGCGGCGCTGGAACCCGAACCGCTCGAAGCTCGGCGCGACGCTCGAGAAGGGCCTCGAAACCCGACTCTCCGGCGGCGATTCGGTGCTCTACCTCGGCGCGGCGAACGGGACGACGGTGAGTCACGTCGCGGACTTCGCGGGACCGACGTACGCCGTGGAGTTCGCGCCGCGCTCCGCGCGCGACCTGCTCGACGTCTGCGAGAGCAGGCCGAACCTCTTCCCGCTCTTGAAGGACGCGCGCAAGCCCGAGACGTACGCGCACGTCGTCGAGACCGACCTCGACTGCATCGTGCAGGACGTCGCGACGCGCGGGCAGGCCCGCGTCGCGGCCGAGAACGCGCGCTTCCTCGCCGACGACGGCCGCCTCGTCGCCGCCATCAAGGCCCGGAGCGAGGACGTCACCGCCGACCCCGAGGACGTCTTCGACGACGTGCTCGCCGAACTGCGCGAGAGCTACCGGATCGAGGGCCGCGCGCGACTCGAACCGTACCACGACGACCACCTCGCGGTCGTCGCTTCGCCGCGCCGCTAGCCGGGTTCGGTACGCATAAACCCGGGCCACTCGAAAGCCGGACGAATGACGACGGGTTCGCCGGACGCCTTCACGGACCTCGGGACGCTCGGCGTCGAGGAGGAGTTCTTCGTCGTGGACGAGGACGGCCTCCCGACGGCGGGCAGCGACACGCTCGTCTACGAGGCCGACCCGCCCGAGATTCTGGACGGGCGCATCGACCACGAGCTCTTCAAGTTCGTCGTCGAGACGCAGACGCGACGGCTCGACGGCCCCGGCGAGGTCACGCCGGCGGTCCGGGAGGTCCGTGACGCGCTCCTCGAGTACGCCACCACGCACGGCTACGGCATCTCGGCCGCCGGACTCCATCCGGGCGCGCGCTGGCGCGAGCACGAGCACGCCGAGAAGCCCCGCTATCGCTCCCAACTCGAGCGCATCCAGTACCCCCAACACCGGAACACGACCGCCGGCCTCCACATCCACGTCGGCGTCGACGACGCGGACAAGGCGATGTGGGTCGCGAACGAGATCCGGTGGTTCCTCCCGGTCATGCTCGCGCTCTCCGCGAACTCGCCGTTCTGGAACGGCCGAGACACCGGTCTCGCCTCTGCCCGGGCGAAGGTCTTCGAGAACCTCCCGAACACGGGGATGCCGACCGCCTTCGACTCCTACGCGGAGTTCGACGCCTTCGAGGAGACGATGGTCGAGCACGGGTCGATGGAGGATCGGGGCGAGATCTGGTGGGACGTCCGCCCGCACTCCGCGCACGGCACCGTGGAGATACGCGCGCCGGACGCCCAGCACGACCCGGCGGTCGTCGAGGCGCTCGTCGAGTACGCCCACGCGCTCGTCGTCGACCTCGCGGAGCGCTACGCGGACGGCGGCGAGGGCTACGGCCACCGGCGCGAACTCCTCGACGAGAACAAGTGGCGCGCGACGCGCCACGGCCACGACGCGTCCTTCGTCGCCCGCGACGGCGACGGCACCGTCTCGCTCGGCGACGTCGTCGAGCGGGAGTGCGAGCGCCTCGGCGTCACCGGCATCCGGGACGTCTACGAGCGCGAGAGCGGCGCGGCCTTCCAGCGCCGCGTCCACGAGACCGAGGGCGCGAGCGCCCTCTACGACGCCGTCCGCCTCTAGGTGCGGCGAGCAGGAGCTTTTTACGCGCTCGGGGCTTTCGTTCCCTCGAAGACAACGCTATGTCCGAGGACACACCTGATTCCCCCGAGGGCGAGCGCAGCGCCCGCGACCGCATCGAGGAGGGGGCCGACCGTGCGCGCTCCGGGTTCGACGAGCGCGTCGTCGACATCCTCTCGTGGATGCTCGACACGGAGACTCGCGCGCGGATCTACGTCTATCTCCGCCAGCACCCGTGGAGCACGAGCGAGGAGGTCGCCGAAGGGACCGGGCTCTATCCGAGCACCGTCCGCGAGGCGCTCGCCGAACTCGCCGACGAGGACACCGTCGAGCGCCGCAAGCGCGAGAGCGAGGGCGCCGGTAACAACCCCTACGAGTACACCGCAATCGCGCCGAGCGACCTCGTCGGCGGCGTCGTGGGTGGCGTGCAGGACGAACTGAACACCGTCTTCAACCTCGGCCGGGAGTCCGAACCCGAGAGCCAGCCGGTCCGCATCGAAGTCGAGAGCGGCGACGACGCCGAGGCGGACGACGCCGACGACGGCGCGTCGTCCGAGGAGACGGACGAGGACGGCGCTTCGAGCGCCTGAGAACCCAACGGATAAACCCCGGCACCCCCTCCTCGGGAACATGAACGTTGCGCTGGGCGGGACGTTCGACCCCATCCACGACGGCCACCGCGCGCTCTTCGAGCGGGCGTTCGAACTCGGGGACGTCACCGTCGGCCTGACGAGCGACGACCTCGCCCCGAAGACCCGCCACGAGGAGCGACACGTCCGCCCGTTCGCGGAGCGAAAGCGCGCCCTCGAGGACGAACTCGCGGCCTTCGCCGAGGAGTACGGCCGCGACTACGAGGTCCGGGAACTCAGCGAGCCGACGGGCATCGCCGTCGAACCCCGCTTCGACGCCCTCGTCTGCTCCCCGGAGACCGAAGCGAACGCCGAGCGCATCAACGAGATCCGTCGCGAGCGCGGCCTCGACGACCTCGACATCGAGGTCGTCCCGCGCGTCGAAGCCGAGGACGGCGGCGTCATCTCCTCGACGCGCATCGTCCGCGGCGAGATCGACGAGCACGGCGCGCTCACGCCCGGTAGCACGACTCGCGAGCGGTAGCCTACCAGTCCGGTGGGTCGAGTCCCGCTTCTTCGAGGAGGTCCTTCCAGCGCCCCTGAATCGTGAGTCGCGACACGTCGGCGGCGTCCGCGACGGCGGTCTGCGGGCGCTGATCGCCCGCGACGAGCGACGCCGCGTAGAGCGACGCCGCGAGCGCCGCGCGCTTCGAACGGTCCTCGTCGGGGAGCGTGGAGAGGAAGAGGTCGCGCGCCGTCGAGCGCGCCTCCGCGTCGAGGTCGAGGCGGTCGCTCACGCGCTCGAGCTCTCCCAGCCACTCCGCTTCCTCACGGGCGTCTCCGGCGCGATACACGACTCACGTCACGGGACGCATCGACATAAACGCACGGCGAAGGCGACACGCTCTTAGGTGATTCGGCCGTTCGTCCACGTGCGCACGGGTAGCCAAGCTTGGCCAACGGCGTAGCGCTTAGGACGCTATCCCGAAGGGGTCCGCCGGTTCGAATCCGGTCCCGTGCATCGTTCTGTAGCCGGCGTGCTCTTAGGCGACGCCGAGCGTCCGCGCTCGCTCGTCGGGGAGCGCGTCGGCGACACGCGCCAGTTCGTCGTCGGGGACGGTGTCGCGGAGCGCGCGGAGCGTCGCGTCGACGTAGCCGTCCGCGCGGTCGCGTTCGCTCTCGGCGAGGCCGGCGACGGTGGCGACGCGCGCGGCGAGCGCCTCCTCCACGCCGTCGCCCGAGTCGGCGTCGGTGACGGCGGCCGCGAACGACTCGGGGAGCGATTCGGCGAGCGCGTCGGCGTCGTCAAGGCGTTCGCCGATGGCGACGAGCGTGACGCGAGCGGCGATGCGTGCTTCTCGGTCGACGTCGAAGTCGCCGTGGTGGCGGACGGCGTCGATGAACGCGGACATGCTCGCGTGCTCGGGGCGCCGGCGGGTTCACTCTGTCCCTCTCAGTCGCTCACGTCGGCGACGGAGACGTCGTCCGGGCGGATTTCGAGTATCACGCGCTCGCTCTCGACCGGCGTCGGGTACTCGTCCTCGCCGAGGTAGCGCTGCGTGAGCGCGTCGATGTGTTCGCGCGCGCCCTCGGTCGTCACCGCCTCGACCTCGCCGGTGACCGAGCAGTAGCGGTAGGCGTTCTCGGGGTCGGTCATGCTGACGGCGACCGAGGGGTTTCGCTCAACGTTCTTCGCCTTGCGGCGGTGGCGCTCGGTGTTGACGAGGAGGCGGCCGGTGTCGGCGTCGTGGTCGATCCAGACGGGCGTCGCCTGCGGCGTGCCGTCGGGGTTCATCGTGGTGACGTGCGCGAACGTCCGCTTCTCGAAGAGGTCGTGGAACGACTCGGGGACGGCGTCCATACGCCCGCGTCGTCCGACGCCCGCATAGGCCTTGGGTGCGCGCTGCTCCGCCCGACGCTCGTCAGACGCCGTCACAACCCTTTTCCCGGGTCCCCGAGTCGGTAGACGTAATGGCCGCGCTGAAGGACCTTCTCGGTGATCTCGTGACGGACGTCGACGCGCTGGTGCTGTTCTCGCCCAGCGGGTCGTACTACGAGCGGGCGGTCGAGGCCGTCGGGAGCGAGACGGACCTCGTCGTCGTCGGCGCGGAGAACACGGTGGACGCGGAGTCGTTCGTCGAACTCCCGCTCTCCTTCGCGGAGGTCGCAGAGCGCATCCGCTTCGGCATCGAGGGCGCGCTCGACAACGAGTACGTCGAGGACGGCGACGACCTCGCGTGCGTGACGTCGATGTTCGGTGACGGGGAGGACACCGTCTCGCGGGTGCGCGCCGACGCCCAGCGTCACTCCGGCATCTACGACCTCTTCGTGCACTCGCGCGCGGACCCGGCGGTGATCCGCGACGTCCTCGACGTCGTGATCGAACTCGGTCGCAAGGGCCAGAAGGGCAAGCCCGTGGGCGCGCTCTTCGTCGTCGGGGACGCCGGGAAGGTGATGAACAAGTCCCGCCCCCTCTCCTACAACCCCTTCGAGAAGAGCCACGTCCACGTCGGCGACCCCATCGTGAACGTGATGCTGAAGGAGTTCTCACGCCTCGACGGCGCGTTCGTCATCTCGGACTCCGGAAAGATCGTCTCCGCCTACCGCTACCTCGAGGGGTCGGCGGAGGGCGTCGACATCCCGAAGGGCCTCGGGACGCGTCACATGGCGGCGGCGGGAATCACGCGCGAGACGAACTCGATTGCGGTGGTGTTGAGCGAGAGCGACGGGCTCGTGCGCGCCTTCAAGGGCGGCGAGCTCGTCCTCGAACTCGACCCGGAGGCGTACTGATGCCGGTCGACTGGCTGGCGGTCGTCGCGGAGGACTTCGACTACCTGCTCGCGGCGGCCGTGCTCGTCGTCGGCGCCGTCGCTGGCTATCTCGTCGGACGGGTGAACGAACGGGTGCTCCGCGCGGTCGGCGTCCCGGAGGCCGTCGAGGGAACGAGCGTCGAGCGGGCCGCGCGGCGCTTCGGGACGGACGTCGTCTCGATCCTCGCGCGCCTCTCCTCGTGGGTGATATACGTCGTCGCGGTCGTGCTCGCGCTCGCGGTGGTCGACCTCGTGGTGCTCCGGACGCTCTGGTATCGGCTCGCCGGCTACGTCCCGGCGGTGGTGTTCGCGCTGGCCGTCCTCGTCTTCGGCGTCATCGCCGGCGACAAGGCGGAAGTCGTCGTCGCCGAGCGCCTCCGCGGCGTGAAGGTCCCGGAGATCGGTGTCCTCCCGAGCGTCGTGAAGTACAGCGTCGTCTTCGTCGCGGTGCTGGTCGCGCTCGGCCAACTCGGTGTCGCGACGCTCCCGCTCGTCCTCGTCTTCGCGGCGTACGTCGTCGCGCTCATCGTCTTCACCGCCGTCGCGGCGAAGCAACTCCTCGCGTCGGCGGCCGCCGGCATCTACGTCCTCCTCAACCAGCCGTACGGTATCGGCGACTCCGTGCGTATCGGGGAGATGCGGGGCATCGTCCAGGAGATGGACGTCTTCGTCACGCACGTCGAGGACGACGGCACAGAGTACGTCGTGCCGAACAGCTTCGTCTTCGAGCACGGCGTCGTGAAGGAGCGCGAGTAGTTACGCCTCGGGCTCGCCGTCCGCCGCCTCACCGCCGTCGCCGCGCTCGACCGGTTCGGCGGGGACGCCGACGACGGTCGTCCCCGGTGGGACGTCCTCGGTGACGAGGGAGTTCGCGCCGACCTGCGCGTCGCGCCCGACGGTGACGCCGGGGAGGACGACCGCGCCCGCACCAACCATCGCTCGCTCGCCGATCACGACCTCGCCCGTCCGATACTCGTCTTGGAGGAACTCGTGACAGAGGAGGGTGGCGTCGTAGCCGACGATGGCGTCGTCCTTGAGCGTGACGAGCTCGGGGAAGAAGACGTCGGGCGTGGCTTCGAGGGCGACGGAGACGCCGTCGCCGACGGTCATCCCGAGGAGGCGATAGAGGAGGACTTTGAGCCGGAGGCTCGGCGAGTGGCGCGCAAGGACGATGCAGGCGTAGTTGCACGCGACGCGAAGCGGTCCCTTCGCGTCGCGCCAGTGGCGGAGGGCGTTCTGCGTGCCCGGCGTCGGGTGGCGTTCGAGGCGGTGGTGGCGGCGGTCACTCACGACCCGTGGTTCGACACGCCACGGCATGAAGCCGACGCTCGACCCGAGGATTTCGACAGATGTCGTAGCAGGGATTTATGGTCGTCGTACCCCTTCGTGGTCGTAACGAGATGCAAGCGCGACAGCTGCCGAAGGGACTCCCGGAAACCGTGGAATCGCCGCGTGGGAAACTCGTCTATCTCTATCTCCAGTTCCACGAGGGCGCGACCGTCGACGAGCTCCGCGACGGTCTCGACCTCCAGCGGATAACGCTGTTCAGCGTGCTGAAAACACTCGAAGAACGCGGTGTGGTCGAACGCGACGACGAACGCTACGTTACCGCTCGACCGGCCTGAACTCGCCGGTTACGTCCCAGTTGTGGATACAGGATACTTCTCCCTCGTCACCGTCGGGTACGCGCCACGCGATGACGTCGTCGTCCCATGCTTCTCGTCGCCCGCATCGGACGCAGGACCGTTCGTTCGGCGCACGAATGTTGACACTCATACCCACACGAACGACGCGGACGCATAAAAACGTAACCTTCCCCGGCAACGATTGTCACCCGACGTATCGGGTCCCTCACGGTCGTTAATCCCAGAATTGCTCGAACTGGGGGCCGAGGAACTCCGGCGTCATGCGGACGAACTCAGCGCGCTCCTCCGGACCGAGGTACTCGTAGACGGACCGCGGCGCGCCCTCGGTGTAGCGCTCCCCGACGAAGACGCGGACGCCGCGCTCCTCGCGCCCTCGGACGACGCGCCCGATTGCCTGCCGCGAACGCCGCACCGCCGGGACCGTCAGCGCGTACGCGAAGGCGTTCTCCTCGCCGAACGCGTCCGCGTACGCCCGGCGCACCGCCCGCACGCGCGGCGACGCGACGTTCACGAGGGGGACGCCGACCACCGCACAGCAGTGGAGCTTGTCGCCGTCGTAGTCCACGCCCTCCGTCAGCGTTCCCCTGGTTGAGGTGACGAGCACCTTTCCGGGCCCTCGGAAGAACTCCCGTTTGAGGCGTTCGGTCTCCTCGTCGCTCGAACTCGCGTCCACGAGCACGTCCTTCTCCGTCGCGTCCGCGAGGTAGTCGCCCGCCCACGCCGCCTCCCGGTAGTTCGGCATGCACACCATCACGTTCCCGTGACTGCGCGCGACCGTCCGCAGGACGTAGCGGTACTGCTCGCGCGTCGCGTTCCCGTTCTCGCTCGTCGGCTCACCCCGATTGCGTGCGGTGAACGGCGTCGCCGCCACCGTCCACGACGCCCGGTTCTCCTCCGGGAACGGCAGGTCGTACGTCCGCTCCGTCACCGGGCGCGGCTCCTCGGGGTCGTTTTCGAGCGCGTCCAACCCGACGACCTCGCGGAAGACGCCGATGGGTTCGAGCGTCGCCGACATCAACACCCCGCCCCCCAGGCCCGCGAGCACGTCGCGCACCGCGTCGCCCGGCATGCAGTTGTACATCACGAGCCCCGCCGTGTACTGCGCCTCCCACGGCTCGCCCGTCGGCGCCTCCTGTGGTGCGTGCTCCAGTTCGATTTCGCGGAAGTACGTCGCGTGGTCGCGCTCCCACCAGTTCGTGAACGTCCGCGAGACGGCGCCGACGACCGTCGCGCGCTCCGCCTCCTCCTCCTCGAGGACGTCCTCGACGGCCATCCCGACGTGGACGAGGCGGCGCCAGAAGTCGCCCGTGTACCCCTCGCGCTCCGCCCAGCGCGTCAGGTCGTCGGGCTCGTCCGCCGACGGGTCGCGGAGCGGGAGTTCGACGTCGCGCTCCGGCCACGCTCGACGGCCGTCGAACTCCGCCTCGAGGCGCTCGCCCACCTCGCCCGCGAGCCACGCCGCCACGTCGTCGTAGAAGTCCCGCGCGCGCCGCGCGTCGTCCAGCGTCACCTCGAAGTCCGCGAGGTGCGCGGCGAGTTCCTCCTTCGCGCCCTCGCTCTGGCTCGCCCGCGCCACCAGTTCGCTCACGTCGTTGCGCGCGCGCCGGAGCGACTGCTCGCCCACGCGGTCCGAGAGCAAATCGCGCACGCGCTCCTCGACGCGGTGGGCTTCGTCCACGATGACGAACGTCTCCTCGCCGACGACGCCCTCGATGAGCGGACGCGACTGCGGGTCGAAGAGGTGGTTGTAGTTCCCGACGACCACGTCGGCCTCCCCGAGCAGGACGCTCTGCACGCGATGCGGACACGTCCCCGCCTCGACGGCCGCCGGGAGGAAGTCGTCCGACGTGACGACCGCGTCCTTGCCGGCCGAGAAGTCGACGGGCGACCCCCGATTCCGGCCGTACCAGTCCGCCTCGAACGGGCAGAACAGCGGTTCGTCCTCGTCGAACTCCGCCGGTGCCGACGGCTGCACCGGCACGTACGGCGAGGACGCGCTCGCCGTTTCGAGCGTCGACTGGTCGATTTCCTCGCGCCCGGGTCGCGCGGACTTCGCGAGGTCGCGCGCCCGAACCGGGTCCCACCACGCGTCCTCGAGGTCCTCGTCCGTCCGAATCGCGGTGAGCTCATCGATCTCCTCGCCGTCGTGGCGCGACCCCTCGCTCCCAGCCTCCACGAGGGTCGCCGTCGTCTCCCGGAGGTCCTCGCAGCGCTCGTGCGTCCCGACGTCCGCCGGGAAGACGCCCTCGCGGCCGTACGGGCAGAGGTCGCGCTTCCCGACGAGCGCCACGCTCCGCAGGGGCTCTGCGCTGTCGGCGTTCATCGTCCGCAGGTCCTCGACGAACTGCCGGAGCTGCTGCTTGACGGGCGTGACGACGAGGACGTTCTCGTAGACCCCCTCGTCGAGCAGCGTCGCGGCCGCCGTCAGCGACGCCATCGTCTTCCCCGTCCCGCAGGGCCCCTCCATCGCGAGGTAGCCGTTCTCCCGCCCGGCGTCGATGGCGGCCTCGATGGCGTCCGCCTGGTTGTCGTAGGGCTCCGCGAAGCCGAAGCGCTCGCGCCACGCGGCCTCGCTCTCCGCCCCGGCATCGGCGTCGCTCATTCACTCGACGTGGGGCCTACTCGCATTTGAGGGTGCGGATTAGAATTCGAGGTCGAGGGGCACCGCGCCCTTCGTGTAGCCCTCGACGTGCCCGTCGGGGCGGACGCGGAAGACGACGGCGGGCCGATGTTGGACCTCGGGCTCCTCGGCGAGGAGCGCCGCCCAGTCGTCGTCCGGGAAGCTCGAGCAGTCCACGAAGAGCGTCGCGCCGCCGCCGTGCTCGGCCAGCTGGCCGTCGCCGTTCGCCTTCGTGTTCACGGTGTCCCGGATGGCGGCCGCCGGCGTCCCCGCCGACCGGCGGTTCGGCGGCAACGGGCGCGTCACCTCCACGAGGTACGCGTCGTCCTCCTCGGGGCGCTCGGCACGGAAGTCGAGCGAGTGGCCGGTCGCCACCTCGATCTCGGGGGTTATCTCGTAGCCGGCCTCGTGGAGGAGCCACGCGGCGTCGAACTCGCCCATCGCCGCCGCCGTCCGCGTCAGGTCGAGGTACTCGGAGGTGCCGAGCTTCCCCGCCATCACGTGCCGGTCCTCCTCGAAGACGCCGGTCTTCAGGAAGTCGTCGTAGAAGGCGAGGGCGTCCTCGCGGTCGGCGTCCGGGAAGCCGGCGGCGTGCTCGCGGAAGAACTCCCGGGAGGTCTCGCGGCCGTCCTTCGAGTAGAACACCGGGAGGAAGAACCACGAGAGGTACGTGTACTCGCTGAGCCACGGCGCTTCCTCGTGGAGGCCGGCGAGCAGTTCGCGCTGGGCCCACCGCGACACCTCGAAGGGCGCCTCGGCGAACGTGCATTTGTCGGTGCGCCAGAGCGCGCTCGGCGTCTCCGTGTTCCCGAGCCAGTACGCGCCCGCGCCCGTCTCGTCGTACGCGAAGAGCGCGAGGTCGCCGTTGTCCATCTCGAAGCGCTGCGCCGCGTAGCCCGGGGGCGCTTTGAACCACGGGCTCGTCGCCGTCGCTCCGATGTTGTCCTCAAGGTCGGCGAGGAGCTGCGAGCGGACGCGCTCTGCGGACCACGTCTCCTCGGAGTGCCGAAATCGGAGCGGATGTGCCACACGCGGTGTAGTCCGTCCCGCGATTTACGTCTTCCGTCGCCCCGAGAGACCGCGACGCTCGCGATGACGCCCGCCTCGGCGAGCGCCGCGACGGCGGCGCCGTGGGCGCGGCGGCCGCCGAGCGGACGCCGGCCGCCCGCCTCCTCGTTTCCGGGGGTTTTTGGCGCCGACGCTCCGAGCACTCGGCGTGTCTCAGAACGCGAGCGACCGCTGGCTCTACGCGTGGGCCGGCGCGAACGTCGCCATCGGTGCGATCTCCCTGCTCGTTCCGCTCTTCGTCGTCGGCCTCGGCGGGACCGCCTTCGACCTCGGCGTCCTCTGGTTCGCGACGTCGGTCGCGATGGTGCCGGGCGCGCTCGGCGTCGGCGCGCTCGTCGACCGCACGGGCCGCCACCGCCCGTTCGCCCTCGCCGGCCTCGGCGGCATCGCCGTCGCCACCGCGGTCCTCCCCCTCCTCGACGGCGTGCTCGCGGTCGTCCTCGTGGACTCCGTCCTCTGGCTCTGCGTCGCGAGCGTCAGCCCCGTCTTCACGACGCTCGTCCTCGCCGACACCAGCGCGCGCGAGTGGAGCGGCCGCATCGCCCGCCTCAGCAAGTATCAGGGCTACGGCTGGGCGGGCGGCCTCGTCCTCGGCGCGGTCTGGACGCGCGCCGTCGGCGGCTTCCTCGACCCGCTCGCCGTCCAGCGCTCCCTCCTCGTCGTCTGCGCCGGCCTCCTCGTCGCCGCCACGCTCGCCGCCGCGCGCTGGCTCCCCCGCGCCGCCGACGCCCCCGACGCCGAGGACTTCGGCCGGCGGCCCCGCGCCCTCCGCACCGCCCGGGGCGCGCTCAGCCCGCTCCTCCCCGGGCGCCTCGTCTCGCTCGCGCGCACCAGCGACCCGCGGTCGCTTCTGGACGGCGTCTCGCGCCCGCTCGCCGTCTACCTCGCCGCCGTCTCCGTCTTCTTCGCCGGCTTCAGCGTCTTCAGCGCGCCGCTCCCCGACTTCCTCGCGGGCGTCGGCTTCGGCGACGACGCCGTCTACGTCCTCTACGTCGTCTCCAGCCTCTCCTCGGCCGCGTTCTACGTCGGCGCGGGCGCGCTCGCCGACCGCTACGACATCCGCCGCCTCCAGTCGGGCGCGCTCGGCCTGCGCGCGCTCGCCTTCCCCGCCGTCGCCGTCGCCGCGTACGCTCTCAGCGCGCCCTCGCTGACGAGCCTCCTCGGCGTCGCCCTCCTCAACGTCGCCGTCGGCCTCTCGTGGGCGGTCATCGCCGTCACCGCGAACACGCTCGTCGCGCGCTACGCCGCTCCCGGCCGACGCGGCGCCGCCCTCGGCCTCTACACCGCGCTCTCCTCGGGCGCCGGCGGCATCGGGGGCCTCCTCGGTGGTTGGCTCGCCGCCCGCACGGGCTACCTCCTCACTTTCGAAGTCGCGGGCGCGCTCGTGCTCGTCGGCGGCCTCGTCGTCTTCGGCCTCCGCTGGCTCGCCCCCGAACAGGCGAGCGACGCGAGCGCGCCGGCGAGCGCCGACTAGTCTCGCCCAGCGCCGTCCGCGTCGACCACGAGACGGAGCCGGATGCCGTCCGGGTCCGTGACCTCGACGACATCGTCGTCCCGCTCAACGACGCGCTCCGCTGGCAGGCGCTCGCGGGCGGCCGCGACGCTCGCCGCGTCCGGATACGCGAACTCGACCCACCGCAGGCCGCGCGCGGCGCTGTCCGCTGGCGCGCGGCGGGACTGCCACGTGTTGCACGCGACGTGGTGATGGTAGCCGCCCGCCGCCGCGAACACCGCGCGCTCGACGCGCTCCTGGACCGCGAGGCCGAGCGTCCCCGCGTAGAAGGCCTCGGAGGCGTCGAGGTCGCGCACTTCGAGGTGGACGTGCCCGACGTCCGTTCCGTCGGGCAGCCCGCCCCCGACGTCCGGCGCGTCCGCGGCGAGCGCGGACAGGTCGAGCGGGCGCGTCCCCATGGCCGGCGTCCCGTCCGGCGAGCGCGGCCACTCCGCTCGCGGGCGGTCCCGGTACACCTCGATGCCGTTCCCCTCCGGGTCGCGGAGGTAGAGCGCCTCGCTCACCCCGTGGTCGGACGCGCCGCTCAACGTATGCCCGCTCTCCCGAACGCGCTCGAGCACCGCCGCGAGCGCGGGCCGGTCCGGGACGCGTATCGCGACGTGATAGAGCCCTGCCGCCGCACTCGGGCGCGCCGGCGCGTCGGCGTCCTCGACGAGCACCAGTCGCGTCCGGTCGCCCGCGCGCAGTCGCGCTCGCCCGTCCGCGCGCTCGACGGCGAACCCCAGTCCGTCCCGATAGAACGGTAGCACGGCGTCGAGCGAACCGACCGTCAACGCCACTCGCCCGACGTGCATCCCGGCCGGCGCCGCGTACGCCTCGCTCTCCGAGTCCATACGGGTCGATACGAAAACGAGCCACCTCGGTGTTCGGGTGCCGGCGGGCGTCGCGCGGAACCCGGTTGGAGGGGGGAAGCCAAGGGAGGGATTTGAACCCTCGAATTCTCGATTACAAATCGAGTGCTTGAACCGCCCAAGCTCCCTTGGCGCGAGTCGTCATTCGTCGCCCTCCTTTGTTTGCGTATCGCTTTCCGCCGGTTTCTCCATGACGTAGCGCTGGACGGCGTAGCCGCGCGACTCGTAGAGGGCGCGAGCGCGGTCGTTCCCCGCCATCACGGAGATCGCGAGGACGTCCGCGCCGGCGTCGCGCAGGTCGTCCTCGGCGGCGTCGATGAGCCGCGAGCCGATCCCCGAATCCCGATAGCCGCTCTCGACGTAGACGTTGTCGACGACGCCGCGCTCGGCGTCCTCCGCGTAGAGGCCGCTCTCGACGTGGTACATGACGAAGCCGACGGGGGCGTCGCGGACGGGGTCGCGCGCGACGAAGACGCGCTCGGTGGCGACGTACTGCGAGAGGACGTCGCGGGCGGTCGAGCGGTTCTCCTCGGCGAGGAGGTGGGTGTCGTGGGCGCGCTGGTCGGCGACGAGCGCGACCCAGAGGTCGACGAGCGCGTCGAGGTCCTGCATCGTCGGCCGGTCGACACGGATGCTCGCGGAGGGACGCGCCATCGTCGGAGACTGCCGTTCGGTCGACTTAGGTCCGTCGTTCAGTACTGGTGGCAGTCCGCGCAGACGAGCTGGCCGTTGACGTTCGTGAGCGACTCGGCGAGCCCGCCACAGACCTCGCAGACGCTCTGTGCGGAGAACCCGTCCGCGAGCGCGTCCCGGTCCCGGTCGTCGGGGGGCCCGCTTTCGAGCGTGACGCCGTCGGCGTCGGGGACGCGCTCGACGGTGGCGCGTGACGCCGTGGTGACGTCCCGGACGGTGACGACGCCGATGAGGCCGCTGCCGTCGGCGACGAGCAGGTGGTCGCGGTCGGTGCGCCGGAGCGCGTTCGCGGCGTCCGCGAGCGTCGCCTCGGGTCTGAGCGTCGTCGGCGGGTCCGCCATCGCGTCCCCGACGGTGACGTCGTCGACGTCGTCGGCGGCGACGTGGTCGAGGACGTCGCGCGCGCTCAGGAAGCCGACCGGGTCGTCGCCGCGCAGGACGACGGCCGCGCCGGCGTCGTTCTCTCGGAGGAGGGCGACGGTCTCACGGAGGCCGTCGCTCTCGCCGACGCCGACGAACTCACGGGACATCACGTCGCGGATCGGGACGGGGGTCATGGTTCCAGGTATCACACCACACGGTAAAAGCGTGTCCCCCGGGAACGAAACCGAGTCGTTCAAACGCCTCTGGCGGGTTTAACACGGCGATGACAACGCCGTCGTTCGCCATCGGTATCGCGGGCGGTACCGGGGCGGGGAAGACGACGCTCGCACGCGAGATGGTCGACGGGCACGCCGACGCGGTCACGCTCATCCCCATCGACAACTACTACGACGACCTCGGCCACCTGCCCTTCGAGGAGCGCGCCGAGGCGAACTACGACCACCCCTCGGCGTTCGAGTGGGAACTGCTCCGCGAGCACCTCGACGCCCTCCTCGACGGCGACGCGGTCGAGATGCCCCAGTACGACTTCACGGAGCACCGCCGCACCGAGGAGACGGTGCACGTCGAACCGACGGACGTCGTCGTCCTCGAGGGTATCTTCGCGCTCTACGACGACGTCATCACCGCCTCCCTCGACCTTCGGGTCTACGTCGAGGCCGACGCCGACGTCCGCATCCTCCGCCGCATCGAACGCGACGTCGTCGAGCGCGGGCGCGACATCGAGGACGTCATCGAGCAGTACCGCGCGACCGTGAAGCCGATGCACGAGCGCTACGTCGAACCGACGAAGAAGACCGCCGACATCGTCGTTCCCGAGGGTGCGAACGGCGTCGCTGTCGACCTGCTCGCGGAGAAAGTGCGTGCCGAATCGACGGCCGGACTCGGCCTCGACCGGTAGTTACTCGCCGCCCGGGTGGTAGTCCCAGAGGTCGCCCGCGCGCATCCCCTGCCCGACCTGCTTCCAGAAGTCGACCTTGTCCGAGTACTCCTCGGCCTCGACGTGCTCGAAGATGTCCGCGACGGAGACCACCGTCTCGTAGTTGATGCGGACGGGGTCGTCGCCGTACTCCGCGACGAACGCCTCCTTCTGGAGGGGGAAGTCCTCGTCCTCCTCGACCTTCTTCGAGAGGACCGCCATCCCGTACTTGCGGCCGCCCTCGCTCCCCTCCTCGCCGTCCGGATCGTGGGGCCAGTCGCGCCCCGACTCGTCGTACATGTCCTCCATACGGAGACGTGCGGTAGGGGTACCCAAAACGGTTACTCTCCACGGACGCGACCCGCCCCGTCCCCGACCGTCATCAGCGTTTTCCGTCCGGCCGCGGCACTAGCGACTATGACCGACGCACGAGGACGCGACCTCACCGAGGCGTTCGACGCCAGCATCGACGACCTCCCCGACTCGGTCGACCGCGACGCCGTCGAGCGCATGCGCGCCGTCGCGTACGTCCTCGACGAGAGCGTCCGCGTCCCCGGCACCGACTTCCACGTTGGCGTCGACCCACTCGTCAGCGCCGTCCCCGTCGTCGGCGACGCCCTCGGCGTCGGCCTCTCGCTCTACGTCGTCCTCGAAGCCGCGCGCCTCGGCGTCTCCTACACGACGCTCGTCGAGATGCTCGCGAACGTCACCATCGACGCCGTCGGCGGCTCCGTCCCGTACGTCGGCGGCGTCTTCGACGCCGTCTGGAAGGCCAACAAGCGCAACCTCGAACTCGTCCTCGACGACCTCACCGACGCCACCGACGAGGGCGAGTGGACGTCCGTCGAAGTCACGCGCGAGTGAGCGCGACGGTCGGCCGCCTCGGAGAACTTGATGGGAACGGCGAGGCTGGGATTCGAACAGCGTCGGACTCGCCGCGCTCGTCCGACTGGCTCGAATCCCACACGATACTCGCCTCATAGAACGCGATGGGAACGGCGAGGCTGGGATTCGAACCCAGGAGGCTGAATGCCACCGGTTTTCAAGACCGGCGCGTTAGGCCGCTCCGCCACCTCGCCGCGCACTCGACTGGTGGACGCGCCGGCCCCTAAGCGCTGTCGGTTCTACAGGTCGCGCTCGCGCCCGAGGCTACGGAGCGCGCTGCCACAGTCCGGACAGACGCCGCCGCTCGGGTTCTCGACTCGCGCGCCACACGCGAGGCACTCGTACTCCCGTGCGCCCTCCACCTCTACTGTTGGCCTCATGTTCACACATAACGTGGTATAGGGCTATAATTGTTCGCCCTGTTCTAGCATACTGCCCTCAATCACGGACGAGAACGCGCTTTCCACTACGTTCGGTGATGTACACGGGGAGGTCGGCGAGGAACGCGGCGGTGTGCGTCGGGACGCCGCGCCCGGCGCGACGGCGCGCGTCCACGCACGCGAGGAGCGTGCGGAGGTCCGTGGGCTCGTGGACGGCGACCGACTCCGGGAGGAAGTCGACGTCGAGGCCGGCGTCCCGAGCGCGCGCCGCCAGCGTGTCGACCTCGGGGACGGCGTACGCGCCCGCGAAGTCGATGGGGTCGGCGAACGCCGCGTAGTAGACGCGGCCGTCGCTCGCGGGGCCGAGCACCACGTCGCGCCGGCGGAGCTTCATCGCCGCCGAATCGAGGTTCTTCCGACCCAGCAGGGGCGCGACGGGGTCCGCGACCGCGACCGACGACGCCTCCTCGCGCTCGAGGAGGTGGGTGACCGTGTTGCCGACGCGCGCGTCGTAGCTCGAGCCGACCTGTACCTCGAAGCGCGTCTCCTCGAGTTCCTCCTCGTCGAGCGCCTCGGCCGCGAGCTCGCGCACCGCCTCCTCGCTCGGCTTCGCGCGGCGATGCGGCTCGGCGAGGAGGTCGTCCGGCCGATAGTTCACGAGGAGGTCGCCGCCGCTGTCCGCGCCGGCGCGCAGGAGGTCCTTCGCCATCGCCCGGTAGAGGTCGACCACCTCGGCGGGCGTCAGAACGCTGTCCGCGAGCCCGGGGAGAACGAGGCCCTCACGAGGCGGATCGAGCATGGCGACGAGAATCGTCATACCCAGGCGTCGGCGTCGCGCGGCCTTCAAAGCACGCCTTCCCGGACCGCCGCCGTCCCCGGCCGCGTCGGCCGCCTCTCGGCGCTCTCTCGCCCGCGTCTACCGCCCGCGTCGCCCCTTCGTCTGCCGGTAGTCCGTCTCGAGGAGGTCGAGGAACGACGTCACGAACGCGTCAACCTGCTCCTCGGTCATCGCCGCCGGGTGGACCATCGGGAACAACTCGAAGCCCCGGCCCCGGATGCGTTCGGCGTGATGCTCGACGACGTCGAGGTCCGCGACGGGCGTCGTCGTGTACTCCTCGCCGATCTCCGCGAGCGCGCGCTCGCCCACCGGCACGATGACCTCGGGGTTGATCATCCGCAGGTCCGCGTTCAAGAACGGCTCGCAGGTCGCCACCTCCTCGTCGCGTGGCGGACGCTCCGGGTGGTGACACCGGGTCAGATAGGCGAGGTACGCGTTCTCGATCTCCGGCTCCTCGCTCTCCGGGAGCGAGTGATTCAGCCCGACCTGCCCGAGGATGTCCTGGAAGCGCTCGCCCACCGCGTCGCCCGTGAACGGCACGCCCGTCCGCTCGGCGGCCGCGCTCGGCGCCTCGCCGACGAAGACGAAGTCCGCGCTCACGTCGCCGTAGCCGTGGACGACGCGCTCGCGGACGTCACAGAGCCCCTCACAGTTCCGACAGTCCTCGTCCATCCCGAACGGGTTGTACCGCGTCTCCTGTGCCGCGTCCATCGACTCACGAATCGTGGCGCCCCGGCAAAGGCGTGCCGGCTCGTCTCTTCGACGCCTACTCGACCTTCGTCTCGGCGTCCTCGGGGTCGTTCTCCGGGCTCGACGGGTGGTAGTCGGTGTCGTACTCGCCGGGCCGGCCGTCCATCCGGTCGGGGTTGATGCGCCCCGAGAGGAGCATGAAGTCGAGGACGGTCAGCCGACACATCGCCTCCACGACCGGCACGCCGCGCGGCGGCAGAACGGGGTCGTGGCGGCCGATGACCTGCGCGGTCTTCTCCTCGCCCGTCTCCCAGTCCACCGTCGTCTGCTCGGACGGAATCGACGTCGGCGCGTGGAGCGTCAGCTCGCCGTAGATCGGCTGTCCGGTCGTGATGCCGCCCTGTAGGCCGCCGTGGTCGTTCCCGACCGGCGTGGGGTCGCCGTTCTCGTCGAACGTCCAGTCCTCGTTGCGCTCGCTCCCGCTGTACTCGCGGGCGTCGCGGCCGAGGCCGAACTCGAACGCCGTCGAGGCCGGCACCGACATGAGGGCCTGCCCGAGGCGGGACTCCACGCTGTCGAAGCGCGGCGCGCCCAGCCCTCGCGGTACGCCGCGAATCTCGAAGTAGATGGAGCCGCCGATGGAGTCGCCCGCCTCCTGGTACTCCTCGATGCGCTCCTGCATCGCCTCTGCGGCCTCGGGGTCGGCACAGCGCACGTCGTTCTCCTCGGTGTTCTCGAGGATCTCCTCCCACGACACCTCGTCGGCCTCGATGTCGTCGATCTGGTTCACGTGCGCCTTCACGCGCACGCCGTGCTCTCGCAGGACCTTCTTCGCGATGGCGCCCGCCGCCACCCAGTTCACCGTCTCGCGCGCCGACGAGCGCCCGCCGCCGCCCCAGTTGCGCGTCCCGAACTTCGCGGAGTACGTGAAGTCGCCGTGCGAGGGTCGGGGCGCCGTGATGAACGGCTCGTACTTCCCGGAGCGCGCGTCCTTGTTCTGGATCGTCAGCCCGATGGGCGTCCCCGTCGTGTAGCCGTCCTGAATCCCCGACTGGATGGTCACCTCGTCGGGCTCGCCGCGCGACGTCGTGATCATCGACTGCCCGGGCTTGCGCCGGTCGAGTTCGTACTGGATGTCCTCGGCGTCGAGCTCGAGGCCGGCGGGCACGCCGGAGACGGTCACGCCCATCCCCTTCCCGTGGCTCTCGCCGTACGTCGTCACCTGAAAGAGTCGCCCGAAGCGATTCCCGTTCATTACCACCGACTTCGACGGCCCGAGGTTAAAGGCCTTGCACAACGCGCAAAAACGGACCGGGTCCGGGCGAGCGTTTATCCGGCGGAACGCCGCGAACGCGCCGCGTGCCCTGAGGAGTCGCCCGGAGCGGCCCCGCGAAACCCGCCGGCCGTCCGCTCCGTTTCCGGTCCCGGCGTGTCAGCCCACGCGCGAGCGACGGCGCCCCCGCATCGCGGCGTCCCGCTATCGCTCGGTCGCCGCGCTCACTCCCGCGAGACGTCCACGCCGAGTTCGTAGAGCACGTCGAAGAACCCGGGGAAGGAGACGTCGACGTCCTCCGCGCCGGTGATCGTCGTCTCGCCGTCGGCGACGAGGCCGGCGACGGCGAGCGCCATCACGATGCGGTGGTCGCCGAGGCCCTCGACGTCCGCGCCGACGAGGTCGCTCTCGCCGCCGTGGACGAGGAGGGCGTCGCGCTCCTCCTCGACCTCCGCGCCCATCTTCGAGAGCTGCTCCGCCATCGCGCTCACGCGGTCTGTCTCCTTGAAGCGGACGTGCTCGGCGTTCACGATTTCCGTCGTGCCGTCGGCGGCCGCGCCGAGCGCCGCAATCGTCGGCAGGAGGTCGGGTGTGTCGCCGACGTCGACCGTCGTCCCCGACAGCTCGGAGCGGCGAACGACCGCGCGGCCGTTCTCGCGGTCCCACTCGAGGTCGGCGCCCATCTCCGTCAGGATGTCGAGAATCGCGCTGTCGCCCTGCGCGCTCGGGTAGACCTCGTGGACCTCGACCTCGGGGTCGCCCGCGAGCGCGCCCGCCGCGAGCAGGTAGGACGCCGACGAGAAGTCCCCCGGAACGGTGTACTCGCCGTCGCGCGGCTCGTAGGACTGCCCGCCCGGGACGCGATAGCCGCTCTCGGTCCGCGTCGCCTCGACGCCGAAGTCGTCGAGCACTTCGAGCGTGATGTCGACGTACGGCGCGGACTTCAGCTCCGTCGAGAGCTCGACGTCCACGCCGTCGTCGGTGACGGCGCCCGCCATCAGGAGCGCGGAGACGAACTGCGAGGAGACGTCGCCCGGTATCGTCACCGTCCCGCCCTCGATGGGGCCCTCGACGACGAGCGGCGCCTGCCCGTTCGCGCGCGTCGAGCGCGCCGACCCGCCGAGTTGGTCGATGGCGTCGAGAAGCGGCCCCTGCGGGCGCGAGCGCAGCGACGCGTCCCCGGTCAGCACGGTGATGCCGTCCGCGAGCGCGGCGGCCGCCGTGGTGAGCCGCATCGTCGTCCCGGAGTTCCCGCAGTCCACGACGTCCGGCGGCACCTCGGGGCGCCCGCCGAAGCCGTCGATTTCGAGGACGTCCTGCACGTCGGCGACGTCGCCGCCGAACGCCTCGACGGCACCCATCGTCTCGCGGGTGTCGGCGGAGCCGAGGTAGTGGCGGACGAGCGCGCCGTCCGAGTAGCCCGCCGCGAGAATCGCGCGGTGGGTGTAGCTCTTCGACGGCGGTGCGTGCGCGTCCCCGTGGACGCGAGACTGGGGGACCGTGACCTTCATACGCGGAGCGGACGCGGGTGTCGCCCGTAAGCGTTCCGGGGTCGCCGGGTTCCCGCGCCGTCCGGCAACGCTTTTCGGGCGCGCGGGCGCACTCTCGACCATGGACCCGGACCTCTCCGCGCTCGACGACTTCCTCAGCGATGCGGGCCACGACGGCTACCTGTTGCACGCGGGCTCGGACCTCGCCGACCAGTACTACCTCTCGGGGTTCGACGCGCCCGACCCGTTCGTCACGCTCCACACGCCCGAGACGACGGCGCTCCTCGTCTCCGGGCTGGAGTACGGCCGCGCGAAGAACGAGGCCCGCGCGGACGCGGTGCGGCGACACGCCGACTACGACATGCACGCGAAGGCCGCCGAGCACGGCCGCCGCGAGGCGTTCACGCGCGTCCTCGTCGCGTTCCTCGAGGAGTTCGGGGTCGACGACGTCGCGACGAACGGGCGCTTCCCGCTCGGCGTCGCGGACGCCCTCCGCGAGCACGACGTCGCGCTGACGGCGGACCGCGACGACCACGTCGGCGACGCGCGCGCGGTGAAGACCGAGGCGGAAGTCGAGGCCGTGCGCACCGCCCAGCGGGCGAACGAGGCGGCGATGCGCGCCGCCGAGGACCTGCTCCAAGAGGCCGACGCCGATGACGGCGTCCTCCGCTACGACGGCGCCCCGCTCACGGCCGAGCGCGTGAAGGAGGAGATCGAGGTGACGCTCCTCCGCCACGGCTGCGCGCTCGACGAGACCATCGTCGCCTGCGGCGCGGACGCCGCCGAACCGCACAATCGCGGCTCCGGCCCGCTCCGCGCGGACGAACCGATAGTCGTCGACATCTTCCCGCGCGATAAGACCTCGAAGTACCACGCGGACATGACGCGCACGTTCGTGAAGGGGACGCCGAGCGACGCGGCCCGCGAGTTCTACGAGCTGACGCAGGCGGCGTTCGACGCGGCGTTCGACGCCCTCGAACCGGGTGCGACGGGCGCGGACGTCCACGCGGCCGCCTGCGAGGTCTACGAGGACGCCGGCTATCCGACGCTGCGCTCGGACCCCGGGACGGAGACGGGCTACATCCACTCGACCGGACACGGCGTCGGCCTCGACGTCCACGAGGCGCCGGGGCTGAGCGATAGCTCCGACGTCGAACTCGAAGCCGGCCACGTCGTCACCATCGAACCCGGCCTCTACGACCCCGACGTGGGCGGGGTGCGCATCGAGGACATCGCCGTCGTCACCGAGGACGGCTACGAGGACCTCACGGACTACCCCGTCGAGTGGGTGGTCGAGTAGTCCTCCTCGTTCGCGAGCGTGATGGAGTGAGTGATGAGGTCGTCCATCCGGTCGAGCGCGGCCTCGACGTCCTCGAGCCCCTCCGCGTCCGGGTTGGCGGCGCGCGTCGCGGTGAGCGCGGCGCGCGCGCTCTCGATGGAGTCCGCGAGGTCGTAGGAGAGGACGCTCGTCAGCGCCAGCAGGTGGTCGCCGCGCGTCGACTCGCCGGTGGCGGCGTGCTGGAAGTGGATGGACAGCCCCTCCTCGGAGGGGTAGGCCCGCACCTCGAAGTGCTTCCCGAGCGGGTCGAAGGCGTCGTCGAACGCCACGGGCGTCTGCGTCGCGATGGCGCGGTTGCACTCCGTGTAGAACGTCGACCCGATGGCTTCCGGGAAGACCTCCCAGACGTTCTCGCCGACGACGCGGTCGGCGGTGACCTCGAGGAGCGCCTCCGCCTCCTCGTTGATGTAGCTGACCTGCCACTCCCGGTCGACCGTGACGAACGCCTCGGTGATGCGCTCGTAGACGTTCCGCGCGAGGTCGTTGAGGAGCGCGACGTCCTGCTCGGCCCGATATCGGCGCGACGCGGAGACGAGCGCGTCCGCGAGGTCCGCGAGCGTGGCGTCGGCCGCTCGCATGTAGTCGGTGGCGCCGGCGGAGACGGCGTCGGCGGCGAGGCCCTCGGAGCCGTTCGAGGCGTAGAGGACGAACGGAATCGCGGGGTGCGTGTCGCGCACGCGGCGGAGGACGCCGACGGCGTCGAGGCTGTCGGGCTCGTCCTCGCAGGCGATGCAGTCGATGTCGCGTTCGGAGAGGACGTCGGTGACCGCCGCTCCGTCCACGACGGACACGACGTCAGCGACGCCGGCGGCGTCCGCGAGCGCCCGCGAGTGCTCGTCGGGCCCGCCGACGTGGAGTACCCGCACACCCTCCTCCATGTTGTGGTGACTGTTACGCGTCGGCGGTGAAAAGCGCGTTGGCGGAACGCCGCGCGAGCGAAGCGGGACTCAGTCGTCCGGTTGGCCGTCGCTGAGCGACTTGAAGACCGCGACGACGTCCTCGTCGCTGAGCGACCCCATCTCCTCGTCGAGCGCGGATTCGAGCGCCTCGAGGTCGGCGAGGAGGCGCTGGTACTCCTCGTTCTCCGCGAGCGTCTCGGCGTCCTTGCGGGACTCGAGGGCGGCGCGCTTCGAGGCGAGCGCGAAGTACTCGCGCACCTCGACGGTGTAGACGCGGCGCGCGAGCAGGCGGCTGACGAGGTCCATGAGTTCCTCGCGCGTGACCGGCTTGACGAGGTAGGCGTCGAACCCCATCTCGATGATGTCGAAGTCGGGGTCGACGGCGCTCACCATCGCGACCTGTGCGTCACTCCCCTCTTCGCGGATCGACGAGAGCACTTCGTCGCCGGAGGACTCGGGCAGGCGGCGGTCGAGGAGGACGACGTCGACTTCCGCGTCGAACTCCTCGAGGGCCTCGCTCGCCGTGTTGGCGATGCGGACGTCGTGCTCGCCTTCGAGCCACGCGGCGTAGAGGTCCGCGAGGTCACGGTCGTCCTCGACGACGAGGACGGTCGGCCGGTCGGTCATTCACAAGAGGCTTTGACGTGACGACGCTTAAATCCCCCAGACGCGGCGAGGGGAGCGAACGTCTTTTGCCCGCTCGCGGGCTATCGCCAGTCGATATGGAGGTACTCGTCGTCGGAGCGGGCGAGATGGGCCGCTGGTTCGCGGCCGCCGTCGCGTCCGACGTCGCGTTCGCGGACGCGGACCCGGCGCGCGCGGAGGCGGCGGCGGACGCGCTCGACCGGCGCGCGCGCGCCGTCCCGCTCGATTCCTCGGAGTCGTTCGGCGTCGTCTGCGTCGCCGTGCCGATGCGCGTCGCGACCGAGGCGGTCGCCGAACACGCCGGGAAGGCCGAGCAGGCCGTCGTGGACGTCACGGGATCGATGCGCGCGCCGCTGGACGCGATGGCGCGCGTCGCCCCGGCTCGCGAGCGCGTGAGCTTCCACCCGCTCTTCGCGGCGGACGCCGCGCCCGGGACGGTCGCGGTCTCGACGGCCGCGGGCGGGCCGGCGACGGACGGCGTCCGTCGCGACCTCGAAGCGGCGGGGAACGACCTCGTGGACGTCGCGCCCGAGGAGCACGACGACGCGATGCGCACCGTGCAGGGGCGCACGCACGCGGCGATTCTCGCGTTCGCGCTCGCCGCCGACGCCGCCGAGACCGAGGTGCCGGACGCGCTCGCGACGCCGGTCTACGACCAGCTCGCCGCGCTCGCCGCGCGCGTCCTCGACGGGACGCCGCGCGTCTACGCGGACATTCAGGCGACGTTCGACGGCGCGCGCGACATCGCCGCCGCCGCCGAGCGCCTCGCCGAGACCGACCCCGAGGACTACGACGACCTCTTCGAGGATGTCCGTGGATAGAGACGACCTCCGCGCAAACGCGAAGTACCTCCGGAACGTCCGCCCCATCGACCCGGAGGAGATCTGCGAGTACCTCTCGACGCCGCGCCATCCGGCGGTCGTCCGGCAGGCGCTCCGCGAGGAGGCCGTCGACCTCGGCCTCGTCGAGCGCGAGGACGGCACGTTCGTCCCCGTGCAGGGCGGGCCGGCAACGGTCCCGGACGCGACCGTCACCGAGTTCCCGACCGAGCACGCGCGCGTCCTCGAGGACCGCCTCGTCGACGCCTACGGGCCGGACTGGCATCGCGGTGCGTCCGGGGACGCGCTCCGCGAGGCGATCCGCCGCCTGAAGGCCGACTACTACCACGAGAACGACGTCACGTACGACGAGACGGCGGCGCTCGGCTACGCGGTCTACCACCTCCCGGACTACTACGCGGTCGGCCGGTACGTCGCCGCCGACCTCGCGCGCGACGGCCTCTTGCCCCGCGACGCGCGCGTCCTCGACCTCGGGGCGGGCGTCGGCGGCCCGTTCCTCGGTCTCGCCGACGCGTTCCCAGCGGACGGCCTCCTCGAGTATCACGCGGTCGAGCCGAGCCCGACCGCCGACGTCCTCACGGACTTCTTCGACGCGGCCCCCAGAAACGTCCACGGGACGCTCCACCCGCGCACTGCGGAGGCCTACGCCGAGGAGGTCGAGGGCGAGTTCGACCTCGTGACGGCGTTCAGCCTGCTGAGCGAACTCGACGACCCGCTCGCGGTCGCCGAGTCCTACCGCGACGTCCTCGCCGAGGACGGCACGCTCGTCCTCGTCGCGCCGGCGGACCGGAACACGAGCATCCAGCTCCGCGAGATAGAGCGCGACCTCGAGGACGGCGGCATGTCCGTCTACGCGCCGTCGGTGCGCCTCTGGGCAGGCGAGCGCCCGACCGACCGAGGCTGGTCGTTCGTCGAGAAACCCGACGTCACCGCGCCGCCCTTCCAGCGCCGGCTCGCGGAGGCCGCAGAGCGTCCCTCGGAGTTCCTGAACGAGACGGTGAAGTACAGCTACAGCTTCCTCCGGGCGGACGGCCGGCGGCGCCACGACCTCTCGCTCCCCGCGAGCAGGTACGCGAAGCTCGCGGACGCCGAGGGGTACGTCTCGAACCGCGTCGACCTCGTCGCGGCGAAGCTCTCGGACGACCTCTCGGAGGGCGGGAACCCGCTGTTCAAGGTGAGCGATGGCTCCGAGGACGTGGACTGCTACGCGGTGCTGGTCAACCGCACCGCGCTGAACCGCGACCTCCTGGGCGCGGACTACGGCGACCTCCTCGAGTTCGAGTCCGCGCTCTGCCTCTGGAACGACGACGAGGGCGCGTACAACTTCGTCGTCGACGAGGACACCGTCGTCGACCGCCTCGGGTAGCCGTCGCGCTGCGCGCCCGCGAGTCGAGACGGGAACCGTTTTGCCGGACGCCGGTCCACCGAGAGGCATGGATATCGTCCTCACGAACGACGACGGAATCGAGAGCCCCGGTTTGGAGGCGCTCTACGATTCGCTCTCCGCCGTCGCGGACGTCACGGCGGTCGCGCCCGCCTCGGACATGAGCGCGACGGGGCGCGCGCTCTCCCGGGAGGTGACGGTCGACGAGCACGACCTCGGCTACGCCGTCCACGGCACGCCCTCGGACTGCGTGGTGGCGGCGCTGGAGTCGCTCGCGCCCGACCCGGACCTCGTCGTCTCGGGCTGTAATCGCGGCGGGAACCTCGGGATGTACGTCCTCGGGCGCTCGGGGACGGTGAGCGCGGCCGTCGAGGCGGCGTTCTTCGACGTGCCGGCGATTTCGGTGTCGCTCACGCTGACGAGCGAGGACTTCGCGGGCGGTGCGACGCCGAAGTCGGACTACAGCGAGGCGGCGGCGGCGACCACCTACCTCGTGGAGGAGACGCTCGACTCCGGCGTCTTCGAGCGCGCGGACTACCTGAACGTGAACGCGCCCCGTCCCGGCACCGAGACGGGCGAGCTGTCGGTGACGACGCCGACGCACGGCTACGACATGACGGTGGAGCGCGACGGCGCGCACCTCCGTCTCGAGGACCGGATGTGGCGGCGGATGGACGAGGGCATCGTCGCGGGCGAACCGGAGGACAGCGACCTGCGAGCCGTCGTCGAGGGGCGGACGAGCGTCTCGCCGCTCACCGCGCCGCACACGACCGAGCACCACGAGGTGCTGGACGCGCTCGCGGAGACCTACTGAGCGAGTTCGTCGAAGAGGGCGGCGACGCGCGCCTCGATGTCGTCGCGTATCTCCGCGACCGCCTCGGGGGACTCCCCGTCGGGGTCGGTCAGGTCCCAGTCGCGGCTCTCGCCCGCCCAGCCGGCGGGACAGACGTCGTCCGCGCTACAGCCCATCGTGATCACGTAGTCGGCGCGCTGGATCTCCTCGACCGTCACGTCGCGGGGCTCCCGGTCGCCGAGGTCGATGCCGACGTCGCGCATCGTCTCGACGACTTCCGGGTGGACGTGGTCGGCGGGGCGCGTCCCGCCGGTGAGTATCTCGACGTCGTCCGCGAGGCCGCGCGCGGCGACCTCGCGCTCGGCGAACGCGGTGGCCATCTGCGAGCGGCCCGCGTTCTGCACGCAGACGAAGGCGAGTGTGACGGTCATCGGGCCGTCACCTCGCCGACCGCGTGCAGGGCACGCGAGTCGCGGCGTCGAGCGAGGCGAGACGACCGTCTCGCCCAGTTCTGCACGCAGACGAAGGCGACGGTGGTCGTCATCGGAGCGTCACCTCGTCCGCGAACGCGGCGGTGGGCGTGGGCGAGTCGTCGGTGGTGATGGTGTGTGCGTGAATCATGGGAGCGCGGGCCGTGTAGCCGGGCCGGCCAACACTCGCCATCTGCGCGTGCGAGAGGATAGCGGTGCCGGTGTGAACCGTGGGCGGGACGGCGTCCGCGCGACGGCACGCGGCGTTCGCGGAGGCGAAGTCCCTTTGCCGGCGACGGGGCAACGTACCGGTATGTCCGCAGAAGACATCGACGAGGTCGACCGGGAGATCCTGTACGCCCTGCAGGAGGACGCCCGCACCCTCTCCTCGAGCGACATCGCGGAGCGCACCGGGACGTCGGGGAGCACGGTCCGAAAGCGCATCCAGCGCCTCGAGGACGCGGGCGTGATCAAGGGGTACAGCGCGGAGGTGGACTACGAGCGCTCGGGCTATCCGATCCGGATGCTCCTCTTCTGTACGGCGTCGATTCACGAGCGAAGCGACCTCATTCCCGAGGTGCTGGCCATCGACGGCGTCGTCTCCGTGCAGGAGCTCATCACGGGCGAGCAGAACCTCCTCGTGACGGCGGTCGGGCGCTCGGACAGCGACATCACGCCGATTGCCGAGGAACTCCTCGACATGGGGATCACCGTGGCCGACGAGGTGCTCGTGAAGAGTCACGTGACGACGCCGTTCGGCCGCTTCGAGGAGGAGTGAGCGACCGCCGCGCTCGCCGACGGCGAATCTTTCACGAAAGATAACGCATTCTACCGAACGGTTCGGGAACGTACGAAGGATTTATTGCCTAATCTGTTCGTAGTGTGGGGTAGACGTGACCGGGGACATCCTCCCCGCGCCACGACACGCACAGAACGATGTCGGACACCCACACCACACGGACGACCGGAGCGCTCTCGGACGCCGCGACGACGCAGTCGCCCTCGCGACTCCCCGCCGCGCTCACCCGAGTCGTCTGGGTCCTGTGGGCCGCGAGCCTCCTCGTCCTCGGCGCCCACGTCCGCACGGGCGCCACGTGGGAGGTGACGACGCTCGTCGCCGTCGACGGCCTCACGGCCGTGATGTGGGTCGCCGCCACCTTCTTCAGCGGCATCGTCCACAGCTACTCGCGGCGCTACATGGCCGGGAGCGAGCGCATCACCGCGTTCTTCGCCCGCATCACCGGCTTCACCCTCGTCGTGATGGTCCTCGTCGCCGCCGCGAACACCGCGCTCTTCGCGCTCGCGTGGCTCGCGATGGGGCTCGTCATGGCCGACCTCATCGGCTACGCTCGCGATTGGCCCCAAGCGCAGGCCGCCGCGTCGCTCTCCCGCAGGTACTTCCTCGCGAGCAGCGCGCTCGTCGGCGCCGCCGCCCTCGCACTCTGGGCGACGACCGGCGCGACGACCTTCGACGGCGTCGCCGCCGTCGCCGACGCCCTCCCGCCCGCCGTCTGGCTCGCCGTCGCGGGCGCCCTCCTCCTCGCCGCGATGATCCAGTCCGCGCTCGTCCCCTTCCACACGTGGCTCCTCTCCTCGATGACCGCGCCGACGCCCGCGTCCGCGCTCATGCACGCCGGCTTCGTCAACGCCGGCGGCATCCTCCTCGTCCGCTTCGCCCCCGTCGTCACCGCCGACGAGCGCTTCATGCTCCTCGTCGTCGCCGTCGGCGCCGCGAGCGCGCTCGTCGGCAAGCTCCTCCGCACCGTCCAAGCGGACGTCAAGGGCCGCCTCGGCTGCTCGACCACCGGGCAGATGAGCTACATGCTCATGCAGGCCGGCCTCGGATTCTTCGCCGCCGCCGTCACCCACCTCGTCCTCCACGGCTTCTACAAGGCCTACATGTTCCTCTCGAACGGGAGCCGCGTCACGCACACGACGCCCGGCCACGGCCACGGCGCGACGCCCTCGCTCACCGCCGTCGGCGCGCTCGCCACCGCCGCAACCGCCGTCGCGGGCGGCGCCGTCTTTGCCCTCCTCACCGGCGAGGGCCTCCACGCCGACAGCGGCCTCCTCCTCGCCGGCCTCGTCGTCCTGACGACGCTCCACGCGACCCGCCAAGCCCTCGGACGTACCGACGTCTCGCCCGCCGCCCGCTACGGCGCCGTCGCGCTCGTCTTCCTCCCCGCCATCGCCGTCTACGGCCTCGTCTACGCCGCCGTCGAGAGCGTCCTCGCCGGCTCGGTAATCGCGAGCGCGCCCACCGACCTCACCGTCGTCCACGTCGCCGTCGCCGCCGCGTTCGCCGCCGTCTACCTCGCCATCGAGACCGGCGCGTACCGCCGCAGCGAGCGCCTCTACGTCGCGCTCCGCAACGCCACGCAGCCCGCCCCGGCGACCGTCACCGCGAACACGGAGGAGTACGATGCCTACTGAGCACGACACCGACGACGTCCGCGACCGCATCGCCACAGCCGCCGACACCGTCGGCACGAACTGGCCGCTCCACTCGTTCGTCACCGCGAACCCCCTCGCGGGCTACGAGGACCGGCCGTTCCACGAGGCCGCCGAGCGCGCCGAGCGCCTGCGCGGCGGCCGCACCTACCCGGACGCGGAGACGTTCCGCGACGCGTGGGAGCACGACCGGATCGACCCCGAGGTGCTCCGCGCGGAACTCGCCGCACACGGCTACGACACCGACCCCGAGGCCTCCCTCGGCCGCCTCGCCGAACGCGACGACCCCGCCCCCGAGCGCGACGACGCGACCGAGCGCGTCGACCGCGCGCTCGCGAAGTGGCTCGCCGCCTTCTGCGACGAGGGCGAGGCGTCGTGGCCGATGCCGAACCGCGAGGCCGGCTTCTACGACGCCGTCCGGGCGACCGCGCGCCACGACTCGCAGATCCCGAACGCCGCCTCGCTCGCCGACGCGCCCGACGACCCCGCCGCCGCCATCGCCGCCGTCCTCGCGGACGTCCCCCGCGAGCGCTGGACGGCCGTCTTCGAGGCCCACCTGAACGCCCTCCCCGGCTGGACCGGCCTCGTCAAGTACCGCGTCGAGCGCGGCGACGAGTGGCAGGACGCCTACCCGATCACGCTCGTCGGCTACCTCGCCGCGCGCCTCCTCCTCGCCGAGCGCTTCGACGCGCCGCTCGACCCGCTCGCGGAGCGGGAGCCCGACCGCACCGACGACCACGACGTCCCGCTCGCCGAAGCGTGGCTGCGCGCGTGGGAGGCCTCCTACCGCGACGAGGTCGTCGACGCCGTCGCGGACGCGAGCGCGGCGCGCGCCGACGCTGACACCGAGGGCGACGCCGAGCGCGCGGACGCCCAACTCGTCTTCTGCATCGACACCCGCTCCGAGGTGTTCCGCCGCCACCTCCAGGCCGCCGGCGACTACGAGACGCACGGCTACGCGGGCTTCTTCGGCGTCCCGATGCGTCACGAGGGCTACGGCGCCGAGGCGAGCGCGGACGCCTGCCCGCCCATCGTCGACGCCGAACACCACGTCGGCGAGCGCCCGGACGACGCCCGCGCGCACGAGCGCGCCGCTCACGACCGCTGGACGGGGCGCCTCCACGCCGGCGAGAAGGTGTTGAAGGCGGTGAAGTCGAACGCCGCGACCGCGTTCAGCTTCGTCGAGAGCGCCGGGAGCGCGTACGGCGTCGCGCTCGCCGCGCGCACCCTCCTCCCCGAGCGCGTCCACGACCTCCGGGACGCCCTCGACGCGCGCATCCCGAGCGCACCCGACTTCTGCACGCCCACGGTCGAGCGCGACGGGACGCACGAGCGCGGCCTCCCCGTTGGTATGACCCACGAGGAGCGGGTCGAGTACGCCGAAGCCGCCTTCGAGACGATGGGCTGGGCGGAGTTCTCTCGCCTCGTCGTCTTCACCGGGCACGCGAGCGAGACGTCGAACAACCCCTACGAGGCGAGCCTCGACTGCGGCGCGTGTGCCGGTCAGCCCGGCGGCCCGAACGCGCGCGTGCTCGCCGCCATCTGCAACGACGACGCGGTGCGCGACGCCCTCCGCGAGCGCGGCCACGAGCTCCCCGAGGACACCGTGTTCCTCGCCGCCGAGCACAACACCACCACCGACGAGGTGACGCTCTACGACCGCGACGTCCCCGAGAGCCACGCCGCCGACGTCGAACGGCTCCGCGCGGACCTCGACGTCGCGCGGTCCGGTGCGGCCGCCGAGCGCGCCGAGGCGATGGGCGTCGACCCCGAGGACGCGACCCGCGAGACCGAGCGCCGCGCCGCCGACTGGGCGGAGACGCGCCCCGAGTGGGGGCTCGCCGGCAACGCTTCGTTCGTCATCGGGCCGCGCGACCTCACCGCCGACCGCGACCTGGACGGGCGCGCGTTCCTCCACTCCTACGACTGGGAGCGCGACGACGGCGACGCGCTCGACGCCATCTTCGCCGGCCCCGTCGTCGTCACGCAGTGGATCAACGCCCAGTACTACTTCTCGACCGTCGACAACGCCGCCTACGGCAGCGGCTCGAAGGTCACGCAGAACCCGGTCGGAAACGTCGGCGTCTACCAGGGCAACGGCGGCGACCTCATGACCGGCCTCCCGCTCCAGTCGCTCATGGCCGCCGACGACGACCCGTACCACCAGCCCCTCCGCCTCTCCGTCGTCGTCCACGCGCCCGTAGAGCGCGTCCGGGACGTCCTCGCCGACAACGAGCACGTCCGCACGCTCTGCGAGAACGGCTGGCTCTCGCTCACCGTCGTCGACCCGACGCGCGGCCACGACGCCTACGAGTACGACGCCGGATTCGCCCGCGCCGAGGAGACGGAGGCGACGCCGGAAGCCGAGCGCGTCGAGGCCGAGGACGGTACTCCTACTGACCCCCTCCTCGCGGCGGACGACTGAGCGCCTACTGCTCTTCGCGCGACTGGCGCTGCTGGACCTTGTTCAACTCGATGAGCAGCCGGAAGACGGCCTTCACGAGGTTCGAGTCGAGGTCGAAGGACTCTGCGTTCCGGCCGGCGCGCGCCATCACGGCCTCCTCTTGGGCCTCGTCGGTCGTCGCGAGGTCCTGCTGTTCTTTGACGCCGGCGACGGCGTCCGCGACGTAGGTGCGTCGCGCGATGAGTTCGACGATGTCGCGGTCGATCTCCTCGATCTCCTCGCGGAGCTCGTCGAGGCTCATCTCGTCCGTGCGCCGTCGTGCTGCGTCGTCGTGAGGAACGTCGTTCCCGGTCTCGTCTCCCATGATTCCTGTAGGTTCTCGAGGGCCGCCCGCTCGCCGACGGCGACGTAGCTCGGGCCGGTCCCGGAGAGCGAGGCGCCGTCGACGGCGGGCATGGCTTCGACGAGCGGGTCGCTCGAGAAGCCGAGCGCCCCGCAGAACGCGAAGCCGTTGATGGTCATCGCGAGGCCGTAGCGGCCCGCGAGCGCCAGTTCTTCGACGTGTTCGGCGAGCGGTGCGATGCGCGCACAGCGCGCGGCGTCCGCGTCCGCGCTGAACGCCTGCTCGTCCGGCGTCCAGACGAGGACGTCCCACGTGGGGTCGTCGCGCGCGAGCAGGACGTCCCGCTCGTTGTCGGTGACGGTGAGGCCTCCGAGCATGCTTGCGCTCGCGTCGTCGTACGCGCCGGTGACGGTGACGCCGACGTCGCGCGCGGCCTGCACGCCCAGTAGCGCGGCGTCCTCGCGCGAGACGGCGTCCGCCTCGCCGAGCGCGTCGAGCGTCGCGAGGACGGTGGCGTTCGCGGCGGCGCTCGAGGACTTGAGGCCGGCCGCCATCGAGATCTCCGACTCCGTCTCCACGTGCCCGCCGCGCTCGCCGTCGCCGTAGGTCTCGCAGACGAGTTCGACGCAGCGCTCGACGAGGCGGGTGTCCGCGTCGGGTTCGCCGGCGACCGACCCCGTGACGTCGCTCCCGCCGAGTTCGACGGTCGCGCTGACGTAGCGGTCGATGGCGAACGCGGCGCCCCGGCCGGTCGCGAGCGCGTTCAGCACGGTGCCGGCTGCGGGGGCCTCGGCGCTGCCGTCCATGCGTGTGAGTAGCCGACGTGGCACTTACCGTTGGCGGTCTCGACAACCGCGCCGCGACTCACGGAGAGCGCGGCGCTTTTGCGCGCGAGCGCGCAAGTCGAGGTATGAGCTATCGGAACGACGTCGCGCCGGAGACGCTCCCGGTCGAGCTGACCGAGGACGGGATCGTCGTCACGTACGCGGACGGCCGCGAGACCTTCTACCACGGCGTCCCGGAGCGCCACGAGGGGACGCTCCGGACGAGCCCCGGGATGAACGTCCAGGTGCTCGTCTGCGACCCGACGGAGACGGAGGGCGTGATGCTCTACGTGAACGACCGGAACACGCACGACGACATCCTCGAGGGGACGGGCGTCGGGCGCGTGATGCTCGAGCCCGGCGAGACCGAGGAGGTCTTCCCGGGCGTCACGGTGGAGATGGACGGCTACGCCGCGGAGATCACGGCGGACCCGGAAGTCGCGCGCGGGCGAGTCTTCGTCTTCGAGGAGGACGAGATGAGCGAGTACAGCTTCGAGCTGTTCGCGCCCGACGAGTAAGCTACTGCAAGTACGAGGGCTCTTCGGCGTCGCAGGTCTCCTCGTGGCTCTCGGCGTCCTCCTTCGCATCGAACATCAGTCCACATTTCTCACAGCGGTACCAGGTCATCTCGTCCCGCTGGGTTTCCTCGACCATACTCGAGTTCTCGGTACCCGTCGTGTTAGGCGTTTTCCCCGCAGTAACCCTTTTGCGTCGGAGCGAGAAGTCCGAGTATGAGCGAGGATTCGGGTCGCCGACTCGTCGTCCGCGAGGCCGCGCCCCGCGACGCCGGGCGCGGCATCGTCCGCCTCCCGGACGCCGTCAGACGCGACCTCGGGGTGTTGAGCGGTGACACCGTCCGCATCGTCGGCGCGGGCGCGACCGTCGCGAAGGTGTGGCCGGACGCGACGCTCGACGCGGACGAACTCCGCATCGACGGCGCGACGCGCGCGAACGCTGGCGTCTCGGTGGGCGAGACCGTTCGCGTCGAGAAGGCCACCGTCCGCGAGGCCGAGCGCGTCGTCGTGACGCCGTCAGTCCCGCCCGCGCGCGAGCGAGCCGCCGTCGAGGACGCGGTGCGCGACGCCCTCTTCGACCGGCCGGTGAGCGAGGGCGAGACCGTCCGCGTGGACGCGCTCGGCGAGATCGGCGAGTTCCGCGTCACGCACACCGACCCGGGGTCGGACGTCGTCGTCACCGGCGAGACGAGCGTCGAGGTCGCGGTCGAAGAACCGGGCGCGGGCGCGAACGCGGACGCCGACGCGGGCGACGGGGCGGGCGTCGGCGTCACCTACGAGGACGTCGGCGGCCTCGGCGAGGAGCTCGCCGCCGTCCGCGAACTCGTCGAACTCCCCCTCACCGACCCGGGGCGATTCCGCCGGATGGGTGTCGAACCGCCGAAGGGCGTCCTCCTCTACGGCCCGCCGGGCACGGGGAAGACGCTCATCGCGCGCGCCGTCGCGAACGAGGTGGACGCGCACTTCGTGAGCGTCTCCGGCCCCGAGATCACCTCGAAGTACAAGGGCGAGTCCGAGGAGCAGCTGCGCGAGGTGTTCGAGGAGGCGCGCGAGCACGCGCCGAGCATCGTCTTCTTCGACGAGTTCGACGCCATCGCGGGCGAGCGCGACGACGCGGGCGACATGGAGAACCGCATCGTCGGCCAGCTCCTCAGCCTCATGGACGGCCTCGAGGGCCGTGGCGAGGTCGTCGTCATCGGCGCGACGAACAGGGTCAACGCCATCGACCCCGCGCTCCGGCGCGGCGGGCGCTTCGACCGCGAGATCGAGATCGGCGTCCCCTCGCGCGGGGGGCGCGCGGAGATACTCGACGTCCTCACGCGCGGGATGCCGCTCGCCGACGACGTCGACCTCGGGACGTTCGCGGACCGCACGCACGGGTACGTCGGCGCGGACCTGCGCGCGCTCGTCACGGAGGCGGCGATGGCGGCGATCCGCGACGACCGCGACACCGTGACGCGCGCCGACCTCGAGACGGCGTTCGCCTCCACGGACCCGTCCGCGATGCGCGAGGTCGTCGCGGAGTCGCCGGACGTCTCCTTCGACGACATCGGCGGCCTCGAGGACGCGAAAGCCACCCTCCGTGAGGCCGTCCAGTGGCCGCTCCAGTACGCCTCGCTCTTCGAGGCCGCGCACACCGACCCGCCGACGGGCGTCCTCCTCTACGGCCCGCCCGGCACCGGGAAGACGATGCTCGCGCGCGCCATCGGCCACGAGAGCGGCGTGAACGTCGTCCGCGTCGCCGGTCCCGAACTCGTCGACAAGTACGTCGGCGAGTCCGAGAAAGCGGTCAGGGAGGTCTTCGAGCGCGCGCGACGCACCGCGCCCTGCGTCGTCTTCTTCGACGAGATCGACGCCGTCGCGAGCGCGCGCGGCCCGGACACGAGCGAGTCGACCGAGCGCGTCGTCAGCCAACTCCTCACCGAACTCGACGCGGCGGCCGAGAACCCGAACCTCGTCGTGCTCGCCGCGACCAACCGCCGCGACGCCCTCGACCCCGCGCTCCTCCGCCCCGGGCGCTTCGAGACGCACGTCCACGTCCCGCGACCCGACGAGGCCGCCCGCAGGGCCGTCCTCGGGGTGCACGCCCGCGAGAAACCGCTCGCCGAGGACGTGGACCTCGACGCCGTCGCCGAGCGGACGGACGGGTACACGGGTGCGGACCTCGCCGCCGTCGTCCGCGCCGCCGCCCTCGACGCCATCCGCGACACCGTCGACGCTCACCCCGAGGACGCCGCCGACCACCCCGAGGACGTCCGCATTCGCGGCCGACACTTCGAGGACGCGCTGGAGCGATACGCGGCGTCCCGATAGCCAGCGCGGCGACAGATAGAGGGTGCCGTATCGCCTCCCGTCGAGTATGGCAATCGAAGCCGTCGTCTTCGACATGGACGGCGTCGTCGTGGACTCGGAGGACTACTGGCGCGAGCAGATCGGCGACATCCTCGCGGACGCCGTCCCCGGTGCCGAGATCGACCCGGCGCGCGTCGTCGGCATCAACGTCTACGACCAGTACGACATGCTCGAGGCGGAGGGCTACGACCTCGCGGTGGACCGCGAGGGCTACTTCGCCCTCTACGACCGCTACGCCGAGGAGCTCTACACGGAGCACGCCGCGCTCACGCCGGGGTTCCACGACCTCCTCGACGACGTCGCGGCGCGCGGCCTCCCGATCGGCCTCGTCACCTCCTCGTTCCCGTCGTGGGTGTCGTCGGTCTTCGAGCGCTTCGGCCTCGAGGAGCGCTTCGACGTCGTCGTGACCGCCGGCGGCGAGGACGTCCCCGGGAAGCCCGAGCCCGACCTCTACGAGCTCGCGGCCGAACGCCTCGGCGTCGCGCCCGAGGCGATGCTCGTCGTCGAGGACTCCGAGCACGGCGTCGCGGCGGCGACGAGCGCCGGCGCGCACGTCGTCGGCTACAGTCACGGCGCGAGCGCGGACATGGATCACTCGGCGGCGGACGCCGTCGCCACCTCGCCGGCCGACCTCCGCGAGCGCGTGCGCGCCGGACTGGACTGAGAACGGGGAGTGTCAGGCCGCCGGGAGCGTCACCGTCACCGCCGTCCCGCCGAGGTCGGAGTCGTCGAAGGTGAGCGACCCGCCGTACTCCTCGACGATCCAGCGGACGAGCCAGAGCCCGAGGCCGCTCCCGTGCTCGAGCTGCGTGATCTCGCGCTCGCCGGTGACGAGCTCGCGCTCCGTCTCCGAGATGCCGGGCCCGTCGTCCGCGACCGTGATCGCGACCGCGCCGTCGCGTGCCGCCGCGCGCACCTCGACCGTCGGCGCCTCGCTCTCGTTGTGCTCGACCGCGTTCTCGACGAGCTCGGAGACCGCGTCGTCGAGGTGGCTCCCGGCGGACACCGCGAGGCCGTCGGGCGCGTCGAGGTCGATGTCGGCGTCCGGATAGCGCCCGCTGACGTCCGCGACGACGGTTTCGCAGACCGCGCTCGCGTCCATCCGGCGCCGCTCCTCCCCGATGGCGTCCTCGACGGCTTGGACGTTCTCGTTCATCTCGGAGAGGTTGTTCGCGACGCCCTCGATGCGCTCGGCGGCGTCCGGTGCGGTGTCGCGCACCGCCTCGACGGCGAAGATGAGGTTCTGGGCCTCGTGCCGGAGGTTGTGCCGGACGAGCGTGTTGACGACGGCGAGGCGCTCGCGCTCGGTCGCGAGTTCCTCCGCGCGGATGCGCCGGACGTCGTAGACGCCGATGATGACGTGCGCGACCGCGCCCGCCGAGAGCGCGACCGCGAAGAGGAAGCCCGCGTCCTCGACCGGTCGGTACGTGAAGAGGAGCGTGAAGACGACGCCGAGGACGACGATGCCGAGGAAGTTCCAGCCGGCGATGCGGAGGGCGTTCGTCTGCGAGACGTCGAGCCGATAGACGACGGCGCCGACCGCGACGAGGCCGAGCGAGACGAGGACGCCGACGACGCCGAGGACGATTCCGAGCGACGGCGGTCCCGCGAGCAGGTGATCGAGGATCGGAACGAGCAGGATGACGCCGGTGGCCGAGAGCGACCCGGCGGCGACGAGGCGGAGCGGCTTCATGTGGGGATATCCAGTCTTCGCCCGCCCCCGAATTAAGTGTGGTTCCCGACGGCCCCCACGTGTGCGCGGGTCGGCGCGGCTGGCGCGCTCACCAGAAGGCCTTCGTGCGGGCGTACTCGCGTTCGCGCTCGAGGATGTCGCGGTAGAAGTCCGCCTCGTCCTCGCGGTGGTTGTTGATGACGCGCGCGGCGTTCTGCGGGCCGACGCCGCGCGCGGCGAGCGCGACGACGGCCTGCTTCCCGTGGCTCTGGACGATGCTCGCGTTCCGGTAGGCGCGCTCCACGCGTTTCTCCTGCTCGCCGTCGCGCGACTCGGGGTCGGCGTTGAGGGCGTCGACGACCTCGTCGGCCCACGGGGAGAGCGCGGCGATGCGCGTCGACCCACAGCGCGGACACTCCGGTTGCTCGCGCACCCTGCGGACCTTCGTCTCCTGCTCCCACTCCCCGCAGTGCAGGCAGACGAGGTTCACGCGGTCGTCCATGAGGCGCTCGCGGACGGCGCGCACCACGCTCGCGTCCGCGTTCTCCGGCGTGAGGAGTTCCTGCCCCGAGGAGCGGCCGCCGGCACCGATGGGGGTGTGCTCGCCGTGGCGGACGACCTCCAAGGAGTCGGACTGGATGCGGGCGAGGGCGTCGCTCGCGCCCTCGACGTCGAGGTCCGTGTGGAACACCTCGCGGAGCGCCTCGTCGTAGACCGGCGTGTCCTCCAGCGCGCCCATGATGCGGTCCAGGCCGACGCCGTCGCGTCCCTTCCATCGCTTGAGCGCGCCGAACTTCGCGGCGACCTGCGCGAGCGTGAACTTCAGCGCGTCCGAGCGCTTCAAGGACAGTTCGAGGAGCGCGGCGACGTGCTCGGGGTCGGTCTCGCGCAGTATCGCCTCCACCTCGCTCGCGCGCACGCCCTGCGGGACCTCGAGCTCGATCCGGTAGGGGCCGCTGTCGAGGCCCACGGAGGAGCCGGTGCGCTGGCCGAGGAGCGCCGAGAGCAGTCGCCCGAGCGTCTCGTTCACCTCGTGGCCGAACGCGGCGTTCAGCCGGATGGCGCGGCCCTGCGCCTCGACGACGATTCGGTCGTCCGTCGGCACGGGCGCGCCCGCCTCGACCTGCCGAGAGACGGGTTCGAGGCCGGTCGCGATGGTCGCCGCGTCGGCGGGATAGCGGGCCGCGAAGTCGCGCGCGACCGCGTCGAGGCCGGCGCCCGCCTCGAACTGCGCGGCCGCCGCGGCGCGCATCTCCCCGACCTCCTGGGCGACGTCGTAGGGCACCGGGATTTCCGAGCCCGTCCACGACGGCACCTCGCCGCCCGGGTCCGCTATCGGCGAGACGTTCACGCGGCCCTCCTCCTCGTCGATCTCCGCGATCCGCCACATCTCGCCGCGCTGGATGAACGTCTCGCCGGGCTCCGCGAAGTTCACGACGAAGCGCTCGTCGAGCGTCCCCACCTGCCGCCCGGCCGCCATGTCGTAGACCTCGTAGGTCTCCTCGTCCGGGATCATCGAGAGGTTCGCGTAGACGTACTGCCACGTCCCGCCCGACGTGGAGAGCTCGTCCGCCTCCTCGTCCAAGTAGAGCACTCTGTTGCCGTGGAGCTCCCGGACGACCTCCCGGAAGGCCTCCTCCTCGAGGTCACGGAACGGGTAGGCACGCGTGACGATGCGGTAGGCGCGGCGCGCCGAGACGTCGCCGAAGTCCATCGCGATGCCCGCGAGCTGGTTCGCGACCGTGTCGAGGCTTCCGTGGTGGATGTTCACCGTCTCCACCTCGCCCGCGCCGGCGCGGCGCGCGATGGCGAGCGCCTCCATCACCTCGTCCGGGTGCGTCGCGACGACCGTCCCCGAGGAGACGGCGTCGCGGCGGTGGCCGGCGCGCCCGACGCGCTGGAGGAGGCGCGCGACCTCGCGCGGGCTGTTGTACTGGACGACGTGGTCGATGTGCCCGACGTCGATGCCGAGCTCCATCGAGGACGTGCAGAGCATCGCGTCGAGCTCGCCGGCCTTGAACGCCTCCTCGACCTCGATGCGGGCGTCCTTCGAGAGGCTGCCGTGATGGACGCCGATGTCGGTCCCGAGCTCCTTGAAGCGCGAGCCGAGCGCCTCCGCCGTCTGGCGGGTGTTCACGAAGACCAGCGTCGAGTCGTGTCGCTCGACGAGCTCGCGGATGGCCCGGACGTGACTCGCCATCTCCGGCGTCGTCAACAGCTCGTTGCTCAGGCGCTCGTCGCTCTCGCGGACCTCGGGCGCGACGACGTCGAACTCGACCTGCGAGGTGACGTCCACCTCCACGACGTCGACGTCGCGCCCGCCCGTGAGGAAGTTCCCGACCTCCTCGGGGTCCCCGACCGTCGCGGAGAGGCCGACGCGCTGGAACGCCCCCGAGAGCTCGCGGAGACGTTCGAGGCCGATGGCGAGCTGGGCGCCGCGCTTCGCGCCCGCGAGCTCGTGCACCTCGTCGACGACGACGTGCTCGACGTCGCTCAGCGCGGTGCGGAGTTTCTCGCCCGTCAGCATCGCCTGCAGGGTCTCCGGCGTCGTCACGAGGACGTCCGGCGGGTCGTTCGCCTGCTTCGTTCGCTGGTACTGCGTCGTGTCGCCGTGCCGGACGTCGACGTCGATGTCCAGCACCTCCCCCCACCAGTCGAGGCGCTCGCGCATGTCGCGGTTCAGCGCCCGCAGGGGCGTGACGTAGAGCGCGCTGATGCCGTGGACGTGTCCGTCGGCTTTGCGCTCGGCGATGGCGTCGAGCACGGGGAGCATCGCCGTCTCCGTCTTCCCCGTCCCCGTCGGCGCGACGACGAGGGCGTTGTGTCCGGCGACGAGCGGCGGGATCGCGCGCCGCTGTGGCTCCGTCGGCGTCTCGAACCCGCGTTCGGAGAGCGCGTCCCGGACGGGGTCGCCGAGGCGGGCGAACGCGTCCACGACGCCGGTCTCACTCATCGCCGGAAGAAGGGCCGGAAGCGAGTTAAGCCCCTCGCCGGCCGCGAAACCCACCCCAAGCTTTCTCGCCCCGGCGCGCGTGTCACCGCGCATGCATCTCGCCGACGCGGCGTGGCCCGACCTAGAGGAGTACTTCGAGTCGGAGTCGCTCGCCGTCGTCCCGCTCGGGAGCACCGAACAGCACGGCCCGCACCTCCCGCTCGCCACCGACCACCTCATCGCCGAGGCGTTCGCCGACGAGGCCGCCGAGCGCACCGGCTACCTCCGCGCGCCCACGGTGCGCGTCGGCGTCAGCCCCCACCACCGCCAGTTCCCCGGGACGGCGTGGGTGGACGCGCCCGTCTTCCGGGACTACGTCGAGTCCTACGTCCGCAACCTCGCCTATCACGGCATCGACCGCGTCGTCTTCGTGAACGCGCACGGCGGGAACGTCCAGCACCTCCGCGAAGTCGGGCGGAGACTCCGAGACGACGGCGTCGCGTACGCCATCGAGTGGATGTGGGACGAGTCCATCCCCGACCTCGTCGACGACGCCTTCGAGCACAACGGCCCGCACGCCGGCCCGAAGGAGACGGCCCTGATACAGCACCTCCGCCCCGACCTCGTCCACGACGAGCGCCTCGCTGACGCGCGCGACGGCGGCGCGCTCGACCCCGAGGAATCCATCCGCACTCGCAACGGCGCCGCGACCTTCTACGACACCGTCGAGAACTCCCCGAACGGCGCGTTCGGCGACCCGACGGACGCCAGCGCCGAGAAAGGGGCGGAGCTGTTCGACGCGGCGAGCGACCAGCTCGAAGCGCTCTGCGAGTGGCTCGCCGCCCGCGACTGGGCGGAGCTCCGCGCGCCCGAGCGCGTCGCGAGCGAGTAGCGCGTCAGTATCGGCGGTCGCGTCGCACGAGGAGGGCGACGCCCGCGACGACGAGCGCGAGCCCCCACCAGAGTTCGTCACCGGGCAGGGCGAGTAACAGGAGCGTGACGATCCCGGAGGAGAGGAGCGACCAGCCGAGCGTCGAGTCAGCCATACTCCGGAGACGTGCCACGACGGGACAGTCCTCGTGACCTCAGAGCCCACGGTAGGGGCCGAGGCGCGTGCCATCACACAGGTAGGCGTCGGCGTCCGGGCACGCCTCGGGGAGGAACGGCGCGAGGAACGCCTGTCCCTCGACGTTCACCCACGTCCCGCCGCTGTAGTCGTTGAACGCCGGGAAGACGACGAGCTCCCCGGAAACGTCGAGCGGCGCGTCGTAGCGCTCGTCGAACGGCGCGCTCTCGAGGGGCCCACGGAGCCAGACGCGCTCAACGCGGCTCCCGCCGACGTCGTCCTCGAGACGCACCGCCGGATGCTCGTGACCCATGCAGACCACGTCCGCGTCGAGGACCTCTCGGGCGGGCCACGTGTGGCCGTGGCAGAGGCCGACGTCGCCGAAGCGCGCCCCCTCGGCCGGCGTCGTCTCGACGTCGAGGGCCTCCGCGAGGCCGCCGTCGTGGTTCCCGCGCACGAGCGTCACCGGCACGGGGAGTTCGGCCACGAGCGCCTCGAGCTCCGCGAGTTCGGTATCCTCGGGTTCACCGATCGAGTGCCCGAGGTCGCCGAGGAAGACGACGCGCTCGACGCCCTCGGAGACGACGAGCGAGAGCACGCGGTCGCGGCGCTCCTCGGCGCGCGAGCGGGCTTCGAGGCCGTCGCAGCGGAGCGAGCGCTCGATGCCCGCGTGGTAGTCCGCGACGAGCAGGGCCGACTCGCCCCCGAGGTCGGCGACGGCGGCCGGCCGGTCGGGGACGGGTTCGACCCGCGCCATCTAGATGGCCTTCAGGTGGTCGTCGCCCGACTCGTAACACCGACCGCTCATCAGCGCGGACTGGATCGCGTCCGCGATCTCGTCCTCGTCCGCGTCCGTCTCCTCCACGACGGTGCGCACGAGGTCGTCGCGCTCGGCGCCGTCGCCGTCGTCGAGCTCGTCCATGTAGTCCACGACGAGGTCTTCGAGGTCGAGGTCGGCGGGCGGGGATTCGGCGTCCGAGGCGTCGGACTCCGGCTCGTCGTACGCGTCCTCGGTGTAGTCGTCGCTCGTCTGGTCCTCGGGCTCGTCGTCGGCCGGCTCGAAGTCACCGAGCGAGCTCCCGGTCTCGTCGGCGGCCGCCGCGTCGTCCGGCGAGCGGTCGCTTTCGTCGTTCCCGTCGCTCTCGGGGATCTCCGTCCCGCTGGAGAAGCCGACGTCGAACTCCTCCTCGACCTCTGCGCGCGTCTCCTCGTCCATCTCCCACTGCTCGTCGTCGTCCGCATCGACCTCGGACGCGCCCTCCTCGGTGTCAGCGGTCGCGGCGTCCGTCGCATCGGACGCGGTGGTGTCGTCCGCGTCCGGCTCGAAGTCATCACCAGAACGCCGAGCGTTCTGGTTCGCAGACGACTCGCTGCGCGAGTCGTCGACGTCCGGGGACGGCTCGGCCTCGTCCGTGGCCGTCTCCCCCTCCGGCGTCGCCTCGGTTCGGACCGACTCGACGTCCGCCGTCGCGGTTTCGGCGTCGGCCGTCGCGGCCTCGGTTTCGTCGGCCTCAGCCTCGGTGGCCTCTCCCTCGGTGTCGCCCGCGTCCGACTCGAAGTCGTCCGGCGACGGCTCCGGCTCGTCGGTGACGGCTTCGCCCTCCGGCGTCGCCTCGACGTGCTCGTCCATCGTCGGCTCCGCCGTCTCCACGTCAGCGAGCTCCGCGCCCGCGTAGGAGAGGTCGGCGTCCGTCCCGTCGCCCTCGTTCGGCGCGAGCGCGAGTTCCTCGACTTCGTCGCGCTCGCCGGCGACGACGCGCGAGGCGTCGAGCGCGAGTCCGCGCACCGCCGCGAGATACGCGCGCGTCGTACCGTAGTGGTCGATGGCGTGCGAGATGCCCGACGCGAGACCGTACGGGACGTCGCGTTCGGCCAGGGCGTCCGTCAGCTCGTCGCCGCGCTCCGGCATGTCGAGGGCGTCCGCGAACGTCGAGACGCGTGCGAGCGTCCGCTCGGCGGTCGTGACGACCCAGCGGTCGCGGGTCTCTGGGGTCACCGCGTTCACGCTCTCCGGGCGGACCGAGGTGTAGACCTGCTCGGAATCCTCCGGGCTGAACGTCCGCGCCTTGCCCGTCACCGCGACGAACGACGGCACGTCCGCGTTCTCCAGCGACGCGAGCGCGTCCGGCTGGTACTGGCCGGCGTAGACGACGAACGCGCCCGTCGGGTCGACGACGCGAGCGCGCACGACGTCCTCGTTCACCTGCTCGACGGACGTGAGGACGCCGACGACGAACAGGCGGTTGACGCGCGCGCCCGTCGGCGTGACGACGTAGTTCGGCGCGCGCTCCTCCTCGCTCTCGGCGTACTGGTAGTCCGCGTCGTCGAACTCGGCGGCGAACAGGCGCCACGCGACCTCGCGGCGCGGCCGGTCGTCCTCGGAGTCAGAGTCGTTCGCGCTCATGCGCTCACCTCCGCGAGGAGGGCGTGCGCGCGCTCGGCCGGGTCGCCCGCGCTCTCGCGGAACCGGACGGCCTCGAGGTTCGCGCCGTACTCGTCGACGGAGAGGTGCCCGCGCACCTCGTACTCCTTCCCGACGACCGACTCGCGGATGTCGTCCGCGACGACCTCCTGGTCCATCGCCTCGCGCGCGGCGTCGAGGGCGTCCTCGAGCGTGCCCCCATAGACGTCCTCGGTCATCTCCCGGTCGAGGACGACCGTCGCCGTCCCGGTGCCGTCGTCGAGGATGGCCTTCACGCGCAGGTCGTCCTCGCCGTCCACTTGGCCGTGCGTGCGACACTGGCCCTTCTGGATGACGCGCCCGCACTCCGGGCAGCGCTGGATGAGCCCGGAGCCGTCCCGGACCTCGATGACGTTCCCGACGAGTTCGACGTCGTACGCGCCACCGCCCGAGACGGCCTCGCGGACGGTCATCCGCGTCGGGCCGCCGACCTCGACGGCCTCCTCGCGCGGCGCGACCACGGAGAACTCGGAGATATTGACCTCCGGGACGCCGCGGAACTCCCGGACGTACGCGTTCTCGATGTGGACGCTCGCACCCTCCTCCTCGAGGGCGGGGACCGGCTCCCACGCCGTGAACGGCAGGCGTGCGGACTCGTCGCCGAGGACGCCGGAGAGGATCTCCGTCTCGCCGTCGCGCCCGTCGATGGTCTTGCGCTCGACCTCGACGACCCGCACGTCGAGGACGACGCCCCGGTCGCCCGAGTCGAGGTCCGCGAGCGACGCCTCGCCCCCGACGTCGTAGGGGACGTCGAGCGTCCGGTCGACGGTCGTGACGGTCGAGGACTCGCCGAAGTTCAACTCGGGGTGCCCCTCGTACTCGCGGACGCCCGCGTTCCCGATCTGGACGACGTCGCCCGCCGAGAGCCCGAAGTCCTCCCACGCCGTGTAGGAGAGCTTCCCCGTCTCGTCGGCGAGCTCGCCCTCGAAGATGACGTGGTCGTCGCCGTTGTAGCGGATCGAGCGCTTGCCCACGGTCAGGAGCGTCGCGGTGACGGTGACGTTCCCGGAGTCGGGGGAGACGTCCGCGAGGTCCGCGGACGTCGGCGTCGAGGACCCGCCCCCCGAATCGCCGCCGTACTTCCGGCGGAGGCTCTGCTTGGCCTCCTCCATCGGCACGCTGTACTCCACGAGATTGCGGAGTCCCTCTGCGACCTCCTCTTTGTCAACACCGAGGTCGGAGGCGAGCTCCTCGGCGTGATCGTCTACATCCATCACCGGGAGTTGGGGCGGGGGACGTAAAAGCGTTCGTCGCGCGGGCGCGCGAAACCGGAAAAACCGCGAGCAAAAACCGCGAGCGAGGGGCGTCCCCGACGCCCGCCGCGAACCCGAACGGTTTCCCCGCTCGCCCCGCGATGGCGCGTATGCACGTCCTCGTGAACGCCGCGACGAGCGTGGACGGGAAGCTCGCCTCGCGGCGTCGCGAACAGCTGACGATCAGCGGCCCCGAGGACTTCGCGCGCGTCGACCGCCTGCGCGCGTCCTGCGACGCCGTGATGGTCGGCGTCGGCACCGTCCTCGCGGACGACCCCTCGCTCACCGTGAAGGACGACGACCTCGTCGCCGAGCGCGAGGCGCGCGGCGAGTCGCCACAGCCCGCGCGCGTCGTCGCCGACTCGCACGCCCGGACGCCGCCGGACGCCGCCGTGCTCGACGACCGCGCGCGCTCGGTCGTCCTCGTCGCCGACGCCGAACCCGACGAGCACGCCGCCGCCCTCGACGCCGCCGGCGCGGACGTCGTCGTCGCCGGCGGGAACCGCGTCGACCTCCGTGGGGCGCTCGCCGACCTCGAGGCGATGGGCGTCGAGCGCCTCATGGTCGAGGGCGGCGGCGAACTCATCTTCTCGCTCTTCGAGGCCGGCCTCGTCGACGAGCTCACCGTCTACGTCGGGAGCCTCCTCGTCGGGGGTCGCGACGCCCCGACGCTCGCCGACGGCGACGGCTTCGTCTCCGACTTCCCCGACCTCGAACTCGCGGGCGTCGAGCGCCTCGACGACGGCGTCCTCCTCTCCTACACCGTCGCGTAGGCGTCCGCGAACGCCGCACGAACGAACTCGTTCACGCGCTCGCGTTCGATATCACGTACGGCGTGTGCGTCCGGGTCCACGTCGCGCGGCAGGTCGAGGAGGCCGTCCGGCAACGCGTCCGCGGTGGCGTCCCCCTCGCCCGCGCGCTTGCGCTCGACGAGGGCACGCGCCGCCTCGACCCACGCGTCCGGGAAGCGCGCGCCCTCGGCGTCGAGGAATCCCGGGAAGTCGGGGTCGGGGAACGCGTGCGTCGCCAGCACGTAGCGCGCGTAGAGCGCCGCGCGCACCGCGTGGAGTCGCGCCGCGACGGACGCCGCGTCCTCGCGTCCGCTCTCCGCGAGCGAGCGGTAGTGGTGGTAGGCGTCGATGGGTGAGAACGACGACAGCGCGTGCTCGCGGAGGGCATCGAGACTCGGGCAGACCCGATAGACGACCGGGCTCGCGAGGAACTCGAGCGCCGTGGGGTTCGACGCGACGAGGAGCTCGGCGAACCGCGTGAGGTTCCACGCGCGGACGTCAACGCCGTCGAACGCGTCGTGAATCGCGGGGACGTAGCCGTCGAGGACGACGTACGTCGCCGGTGGCTGGGCGTAGACGACGCCGACGTCGTGGTCGCTCGCCGGCCCGGCGTAGCCCCACGCGCGGCTCCCGACTTCGACAACGGCGCAAGGAGCGACGTCGTGCTCGGCGCACAGGGCGCGGAGCGCGTCCGCCACCGGCTCGGGTACCGGGTCGGTCGCCGGCGGCGTCACGGCGTCAGTGCGAGTGGCCGGTCGCCTCGCCGTAGGAGACGCCGAAGCGCTCCTCGAAGAGGTCGAGCGTCTCCGACTCGATGGCCTCGAGCTCGTCGCTCGCCTCGCCCTGTCCGTGGTGGGCGAACTGGTGGGCGCGGTTCGCGAAGCCCATCAGCGCGATGTCCGCGACGACCTGCGCCTGCGACTCGTCGTCCTCCTCCGCGAGGAGGTCCACGAGGCCCGCCGGGAGTTCGAACTCGTCGCTACCGTCCGGTCCGTCGACGGTGAACGTCACCGTCTCGACGTCGTCGGTCATGATGCGCGGGTTCGCGCGACCCGTGCAAAAGCCTGCCGAAGCCCCGTCCCGCCTCGCTCGCACAAGACAAGAGTTAAAACTGCTCGCGCGGCTACCGTGTTCGTATGAGCGAAGGTCGACAGGCGCGCAAATGCGTCTCCTGTGGGATCAACATCTCCGGGACGAACGCGGCGGCGTTCAAGTGCCCGGACTGCGGCAAGCAGATCTACCGCTGCGCGAAGTGCCGCAAGCAGAGCAACCTCTACGAGTGTCCCGACTGCGGGTTCCGGGGGCCCTAACGATGGGGAAGGTCGCCGCCGTCCTCAAGGTCATGCCGCAGAGCCCCGATATCGACCTCGACGAGCTGAAAGAGCGCCTCGAGGACTCCCTCCCCGAGGGCGCGAAGCTTCGCGGCTTCGAGCAGGAAGAGGTCGCGTTCGGCCTCGTCGCGCTCCTCCCCACCGTCGTCGTCCCCGACGACGCGGGCGGCACGGAAGCCGTCGAGGAGGCGTTCACGAGCGTCGACGGCGTGGAGTCCGTGCAGGTGCAGGAGACCGGCCGCATATAACGCGAGCGCGCCACAACTCGTTCTCTCCCGAGCGACCGCCGCTCGGTGTCGTTTCCGCCCACAGCCGTCGCTCTCTTCGCGTCCCGCGCGTCACTCCTCAGCGTCCGCGACGAGTTCGCGGACCCGCTCGGGGCCCGCCTCGACGTGGCCGCCGTGGTAGCAGAGCACGTCCGTGAACGCGAGCTCCGCGAGCCGCCCGAGCGACTCGTAGGCGCGCGCGACGTCCGGCGTGAAGCGCTCCGCCGGCCCGACGAGCTCGCCGTCCTCGGCGACGGTGGCGTCCGCGGCGAGGAGGACGCCCGCGTCCGGGAGGTAGCAGGAGACGTGGCCGGGCGTGTGGCCGGGCGTCGCGACGACCTGCAGGGGACCGACCGCCGTCCGGAGCTCGACGCCGTCGACGACCTGTACGTCGACGGGCGCAGGCGCATAGCGGTCGGCCGGGTCGCCCTTGACCGGGTCCTCGAGGCCCTCGACGACGGGCGCGTCGTCGCGGTGCGCGAACACCGTCACGCGGTGCTCGAGGCGGTCACGGAGCGGCGCGAGGCCGCCCGCGTGGTCGCCGTCCTGGTGCGTGAGGAGGACGTACCGGACGTCCTCGAGGGCGTGTCCGTGTTCGGCGAGTCCCGTCTCGAGCTGGTCGAGCGTGTGCGCGAAGCCCGCGTCGACGAGCAGGACGCCGCCGTCGGGGAGTTCGACCGCACTGGGGTGGAACACCCGCTCGCCGCCGTCCGTGTCGAGCACCACCGGGAGATCGAAGACGCCGTCTGCGAGTTCCATACGTGCCGGTGGTGGCGCCGCGCGCATAACGGTTGAGGCGGCGGCATCTCCCACGGCGAGTCGGGAACGTGCGTTTTATAACCGAGACGCCAGTACGACAGCACATACGACTATGCCGAGCTCCAACGGACCCCTCAACAGCACGCGGAATAAGCTCGCCAACAAGCCCCGAGAACGCGGTACCTCCCCGCCCGCCCGCGCCGTCGCGGAGTACGACGAGGGCCAGAAGGTTCACCTGAAGATCGACCCCTCCGTGAACGAGGGTCGCTTCCACCCCCGCTTCTCCGGGCACACCGGCGAAGTCGTCGGGAAACAGGGCCGCGCGTTCAAGGTCCAGATCGACGACGGCGGGAAGGAGAAGACGCTCATCGTCAAGCCCGCGCACCTCCGCGCGCAGGAGTAAGCGTGACGATCTTCAAGGAGACCGTCGACGAGGAGTTCCTCACCGTCTCGGAGGCGCGTGACCTCCTCGCCGACGTCGAGGCCGAGCGCGCGGCCGACGAGGAGCGCGAGCTCCGCTACGAGCTCTCGCGTGCCGTCGAGCACGTCGACCGCTTCGCGGTGCTCGAAGGCGAGGAGTCCCGCGAGCTCGTCGAGGACCTCCTGGAGCTAGAGCAGATCGCGGAGACCGCGACCGCCGTGAAGATCGCGGACCTGCTCCCGCGCAACCGCGACGAACTCCGCGCCGTGTTCGCCCAGGAGCGCTACGCGCTCTCCGGGGACGAACTCGACGAGGTGCTGAACGTCGTCGCGAAGTACGCCTGACCGCCCGCGTTTCTCCTCGGCGGCGTGTGATCCGCCCCCACGAGCGGGTCCACCGGCCGACCTTTTAAGAACTCCCTCGTCCTACGGTCGCCCATGAGCGACACCTCTTCGGACGACGGGACGGACGCCGTCGTCCTCGACGTCCTCCGGCACGGCCGCTCGGACGACGACAGAGCGGCCTTCCGCCGCCAGCAGGTCGGCCTCGCCGTCGCGGCGGACGACTTCACGCTCTACGAGTTCGTGATGAGCGACGACGCGGACGTCTCGATCGGCGACCACGTGCGCGTCGCGCCCGACGCCGAGGCGGGCATCGAGCGCGTGAGCGAGGTCGAGTACGACGACCTCTCGCCGGGCGCGCAGTCCGAACTCGAGTACGTCGTCGAGGAGCTCGTCGAGGCGAACGAGGCGGATTTCGTGGCGTTCTACAACGACGCCCAGCCGGTCTCCCTCCGCCTCCACCAGCTGAACCTCCTCCCGGGAATCGGTGACACCCTCCGGGACAACATCCTCGACGAGCGCAAGCGCGGCCCCTTCGAGGACTTCGCGGACCTCGAAGAACGCGTCTCCGGGCTCCACGACCCGAAGGAGACCATCGTCGAGCGCGTCCTCGCCGAGCTGAAGGACGAGGACGTGAAGTACCGCGCCTTCGTCGGCACCGAGCGCTAAGAGGAGGCTTTACACCGGGCGGGGGCGTACCGACCGCTAATGACCGAGCGACGGGATCCCGACGCGCTCATTCGGCGCGCGGGCCGTGGCAACCCCGATTTCGACCAGCACTTCCTCGTCGACGACCGCGTCCTCGACCGCATCCCCACGTACGCGGAGTCCTTCGACCGCTCGCACGTCCTCGAGATCGGCGCGGGGCCGGGCGCGCTCACCGACCGCCTGCTCGCAGTCGCCGAGCGCGTTACGGTCGTCGAACGCGACCCCGATTTCGCGTCCTTCCTCCGCGAGGAGTTCGCGGACGCCGTCGCGGACGGCGCGCTCACGGTCGTCGAGGGCGACGCCCTCGAGGTCGCACTCCCCGACTACACCTGTAGCGTTTCGAACCTCCCCTACTCGGCGTCGAGCGAGATCGCGTTCCGCCTCCTCCCGGAGTCGAAGCCGGCGATACTGATGTTCCAGCGGGAGTTCGCGGAGCGGATGGCGGCGAGCGTCGACGACGACGCCTACGGCCGCTTGAGCGTCACCGCACAGCACTACGCGGACATCGAGGTCGTCGAGACCGTCCCGAAGGAGGCCTTCGACCCGCAGCCACGCGTCGCGTCCGCACTCGTCCGCGTGACGCCGCGCGACCCGGCGTACGAGGTCGAGGACGAGGCGTTCTTCCTCGACTTCGTGAAGGCGCTGTTCACGCAGCGACGCAAGAACGTCCGGAACGCGATCCGGAACACCGCGCACATCTCGCACCTCGGCGACCCGGAGGCGGTCGTCGAGGCGGTCGACGAGGAGTTGCTGCGCAAGCGCCCGGGGAACCTCGCGCCGGAGACGTTCGCCGAACTCGCGGCGCTCGCCGCCGCCCACGGTGAGCCGATGTGACGTCGGCGCTCGCGCTCGTCTCGCTCGCCGACCTCGCGACACACTGGCGCGACCTCGCGCTCTCGGCCGGGTCGGTCGTCGCGTTCGTGGTCGTCTGGTGGGCGATACGGAGGGTCGCGGACAGGGTGCGGGGCGAGTTCGGCGCGCGCCTCCTCGACCTCCTCCTCGGACTGCTGTTGCTCGGCCTCCTCGTCGCCGAGGGAAGCGCGCTCGTCTACATCTGGAACGTCGAGGCGCGCCTCTTCGAGGTCCTTCGGCAGATCGGCGACCCGATCACGGTCGGCGCGCGCGTGTTCGTCTCGCTCGCGATTGCGGCGCTGACGTACGTCGCGACGGGCGTGATCAGGCGCGCGATAGAGAACGTGGCGAAGCGCCGCGACGGCATCAGCGACCACGAGGTCGAGATCAGCTTCCGCCTCGTCCAGGTGAGTCTCTACCTCGTGATGGCGTTCGTGCTGTTGCGAATGTGGGGCGTCGACCTCTCGGGGTTCCTGATCGGCGCGGGGTTCCTCGGCATCGTCCTCGGGATGGCGGCGCGCCAGACGCTCGGCGCGGTGCTCGCGGGCTTCGTGTTGATGTTCGCGCGGCCATTCGAAATCGGCGACTGGGTGCAGGTCGGCGAGAACGAGGGCATCGTCACGGAGATCAGCATCGTGAACACGCGCATCCAGACCTTCGACGGCGAGTACGTGATGCTCCCGAACGACTACGTGGGCTCACAGGAGGTGATCAACCGCTCGCGCAAGGGCCGACTCCGCCTGCACGTCGAGGTCGGCGTGGACTACGGGGCGGACGTCGACCAGGCGGTCGAGGTCGCCGAGGAGGCGATGCGCGACGTCGAGGACGTGCTCTCGGTGCCGCGCCCGCAGGCCGTCCTCGCGTCGTTCGACGACTCGGCGGTCACCATCGACCTCCGGTTCTGGATCGACAAGCCGAGCGCGCGCCGGAAGTGGCGCGCGCACACGGCGGTCATCTCGGCGGTTCACGAGACCTTCGACGAACACGACATCAAGATCCCCTTCCCGCAGCGCGAACTCTCGGCGCGGCCCGAGACCGAGGGGTTCCGCGTGCGCGACGGGGCGGACGCGCCGGTCGACGAGGCGGACGACTCGGAGGCCACGGAGGGCGAGCGATGAGCGACGACTCCGGCCTCGCGGCGCGTCGCGGCATCGAGACGGAGGTGTACGATCCGGCCGAGGACTCGCGCCTCCTCGCGGACGTGGCGAGCGACGCCGTCGAGAGCGACGACACCGTCCTCGACGTCGGCACGGGGTCGGGCTACGTCGCGTCGACGGTCGCGGCGGAGACTGGCGCGCGCGTCGTCGGGTCGGACCTGAACCCGCACGCGTGCCGTCGCACGCGGGAGGCGGGTGTGGAGGCGGTGCGCGCGGACCTCGTCGCGCCGTTCCGCGATGGGGCGTTCGACGCCGTGCTGTTCAACCCGCCCTACCTGCCGGCGGACGCGGCGGCGGCGCGCGAGGACTGGATGGAGGTCGCGCTGACGGGCGGCGAGACGGGACGGGAGGTCGTGGAGGCGTTCCTCGACGACGTCGGGCGCGTGCTCGCGCCCTCCGGGTACGCGCTCGTGCTCGTGAGCACGCTGACGGGCGTCGACGAGGTCGTGGAGTACGCGGGCGAACGCGGTTTCTCGGCGGCGGCGCTCGCGGACGAGTCCTTCCCGTTCGAGACGCTGACGGTGTTGAAGCTCGTCCGGTAACGGTTTGTCCGCGTCGGCGCTACTCGCGGGTATGAGCGAAGGGTCGGCGTCGGTGGCGTCGCGGTGGTGGTTGCTCGTTCTCGCGATGCCGGTCGTGACCGTCATCGAGGCGTGTCTGGGCTTCCTCCTCGTCGGGTTCGCGTACGAGTCCATCGGGCGCATGGACCCCGTGATGGTGTTGGCGCCGGCGGCGCCGTTCATCGCCGTCGCGCTCCTCGTCCGCGTGCTGTTGCCGGTCGCGCTCTACAACGACGCGAAGGCGGTCCGCGACGCGGACGTCGCGTGGAACCCGGACCCGGCGAACTGGGGGTTCCTCGGGCTCGGCCTCATCGTCGTGCCGCTCCTCGACTCGGCGCTCGCGATTACCTACCTGACGTTGCGCTCGCGCGCGCTCGCCGAGTCGTGACCGCACACCCGAATTACCGAGAAGAATAAACACGGAAAGAAAATATTAACAGTAGGGGTTCCGAACTCCGAGTACATGGAACTCGTCGCGACGACGGCCGGCCTGTTCCCGCTCCCCGACGACCAGCGGGAGCGGCTCGCCGACCTCAAAGGACACCAGAAGTCCGACCTCATCAGCGGTGACGAATCCGCGGACGTGACAGCGACCTACGACGCCGCGCGCGAGCGCCTCGTCAGCGTCCAGCGGGACGCCGGTCTCGACCGCGTCGTCGAGGGCCAAGCGCGCTGGGACGACATGCTCGCCCACCCGCTCTGTGTCCACGACAACGTCCGGACCGAGGGCATCGTGCGCTACTTCGACAACAACAACTTCTACCGGGAGCCGGTCGTCGAGGGCGAACTCGTCGAGGACGGCGACCTCGCCGCCGACCTCGCGAAGGCCGCGCGCCTCACCGACGACCTGCAGGCCGTCGCGCCCGGCCCCTACTCGCTCGCCGACCTCGCAACCGACGAGCACTACGGGGACGAGTCGGCGTTCCTCGCCGCCGTCGCGGAGTTCCTCGCCGGCGAAATCGCGCAGTTCCCCGAGGAGACCGAGACCGTCTTCCTCCTCGAGCCGAGCCTCACCTTCGACGCGCCCGACGAGGACGCCCACGAGCGCGTCCGCGACGCCGTCCGGACCGTCAGCGACGCCGCCGACGCCGACGTCGTCCTCCACTCCTACTGGGGGTCCCTGGAGGAGACACTGCACGCCCACCTCCTCGATACGGGCGTCGACGCGCTCGGCTACGACCTCGTCACCGCCCACGAGGAATCGACGTATCTCGTTCAGGAGTACGGCACCGCCGACTCCGTCGCGCTCGGCCTCGTCGACGGTCAGAACACGCTCGTCGAGGACGCCGAGACGGTGCGCGAACGCATCGAGTGGTTCGAGGAGTCCGTTCCCGTCAGCGACTTCGAGACCGTCTACGCGACGCCGAACACCGAACTCTTCTACCTGCCCGTGAACAAGTTCGAAGCCAAACTCCAGACGCTCGCCGAGGGCGTCTCTCTGACGACGGAGGCCCACCAATGAGCACCCGAGAGCAGTTCCGACCGCCCGAGCACCAGCACGACCACTTCCTGCTGACGACCGTCGTCGGCTCCTACCCGAAGCCGACGTGGCTGAACCGCGCGCGCGACCTCCACGAGGAGGGCGAGAGCGAGCAGTTCGACGAGAGCGACTGGGAGGAGGCGACCGACGACGCCTCTCGGCTCATCACGCACGAGCACGAGCACGCCGGCCTCGACGTCGTCTGCGACGGCGAGATGCGCCGCGAGGAGATGGTCGAGTTCTTCGCCGAGCGCATCGACGGCTACGAGTTCAACGGCCCCGTGAAGGTCTGGGGGCACAACTACTTCGACAAGCCCAGCGTCGCCGACGAAGTCGCCTACGACGAACCGTGGCTCGTCGACGAGTACGAGTTCACCGCCGGCGTCGCCGAGCGCCCCGTGAAGGTCCCCATCACCGGCCCGTACACGCTCGCGTCGTGGAGCTTCAACGAGGCCTACGACACCGAGGCCGACCTCGCGTACGACCTCGCGGACCTCGTGAACGAGGAGATCGAGAAGCTCGTCGAGGCCGGCGCGCGCTACATCCAGATCGACGAGCCCGCGCTCGCGACGACGCCCGACGACCACGCCATCGTCGGCGAGTGCCTCGAGCGCATCGTCGCCGACCTCCCCGACGACGTCCGCGTCGGCCTCCACGTCTGCTACGGCGACTACTCGCGCATCTACCCCGAGATCAACGACTACCCCATCGACGAGTTCGACGTCGAGCTCGCGAACGGCGACTACGAGCAGATCGACGTCTTCACCGACCCGACCTTCGAACCGGACCTCGCGCTCGGCGTCACGGACGCCCACGTCGCCGAAGTCGAGTCCGTCGCCGAGATCAAGGAGAACATCCTCGAGGGACTGAAGGTCGTCCCGCCGGAGAAACTCACCGTCAGCCCCGACTGCGGGCTCAAGCTCCTGCCGCGCGACATCGCCTACGGCAAGATGGAGAACATGGTGCAGGCCGCCCGCGAAATCGAGGCCGAGCTCGACGCCGGCGAGATCGACCTCGACGAACTCGCGCAGTACTGACGGCTACGACGCGCTCTGACAGCGCGGCGAGCAGAACCCGTTCCGTGCCGCGTTCGCGTCCTCGTACGCTTTGAACGATTCGCCACAGTGCTCGCACTCGTAGCTCTCGAACGCCATACACGCGGGCGTATTCGGCGCGAGGCAGTTGGACGTTGCGGCCGTCACAGCCGGACGGTGACGACGCTCCCGCGCGGGTCGTTCTCGGAGAACGCGACGTCGCCGCCGGAGCGCCGGACGAGCCAGTAGACGAGCGCGAGCCCCAGCCCCGAGCCGTGGTGGAGCTGGTCGGTCTCCGCCTCGACGGAGAGCGCGTCGCGCTCCTCGGCCGGAATGCCGGGGCCGTCGTCCGCCACGCGGAGCACGCCCGTGTCGCCGTCGCGCTCGACCGACACCTCGACGCGTGGCTTCGAGACGTCGCTGTGGCGGACCGCGTTGTCGAGGAGTTCGCGGACCGCCGTCGAGAGCGCCGGGAGCACGTGCGCCTCCACGTCGTCCGCCCGAACCAGCTCGACGTCCGCGTGCGGGTTCGCCGCCGCACACTCCGCGACCTGCCGTCGCGCGATTGCCGCCACGTTCACGCGCACGAACTCCTCGCCGAGCGACTCCGTGAGCGTCTCGATCAGCTCCCGCTCGTGCTCCGCCTGCTTCAGGAGGGTGTTCGCGGACGCGCTGATCCGGCTCGCCGCCGCGCTCACGTCGTCGACCGCGCCGCGACGGAGGTCCTCGGCCAACCCCCGAATGACCGTCATCTCGTTGCGGACGTTGTGTCGGAGCCACCGGTCGAGCAACTGGAGCTGGTGCTCGCGCTCCCTGACGCCCGTGACGTCGACGGCAATCGCCTGTCCGACGTCCGCGCCGCGAAACCGCCCGACTGCGGTCGAGACACGTACGTACCGCGTCCCCCGACTCGGCGTTCGGAGACGCATCTCCGTCGGCCCCGTCGCCTCCTTCGCCTCGATGACCGACGCGAGCTCGCGGCGCGCCCGCTCGTGGTCGTCCGGGTGGACCAGCTCGAATATCGACCGCCCGATGAGGTCCGCGCGGTCGTCGAGGCCGAGGAGGTCGAGGACCGCGTCGTTTCCCCATATCGACCGGCCGTCCGCGTCGAAGACGTTTATCGGCGCCGGCGAGGACTCGACGAGCGACCGGTAGCGCCGGCCCGCCGACGCCCCCGCGTCTCGCCCCGTCCCCTCGAGCGCGTCGCGGACGCGCGCCACGACCGTCTCCGCGTCGGCGTCCGCCGGCACGTAGCCGTCCGCGCCCGCCGCGAGCGCCTCCCCGGCGAGCGCCTCCGAGCCGTTCGCGGGCGCGAGGACGAACGGGAGCGCCGGCCGCGACAGCCGAACGGAGCGCAGGAGGCCGAGCCCGTCGACCCCCGGGAGGTCGTGTGCGGCGAGCACCGCGTCGGCGCTCCCGGCCTCCGCGCGGGACAGACACGCACCGGCGGTCTCGACGCGTCGCACGTCGAACGCGGCGGCGAGCGCGTCCCCGGCGTCCTCGACGAGCGTCCGGCTCGCGTCCGCGACGACGAGGACGGGGTCCGCCTCCGACTCGTCCATGTACACGCCACGTGCGCGGCTGAACTACTTCGGTGTATCGGGAAGGTCAGCCGCCGCTTCGACGCCCTCGCGCCCGCCCGGCTTCGCGCGGGCGAGCCGCTACGTGGTTCGTGGTTCTGCCGGAAAGCGGGCCGGGAGGGAAACTGAACTGGGCGAGACGGTCCTGCTGCGCTCGGCTGCGACTCGCGTGCTCAATCCCTCCGGCGCCTTCTGTTCCTCAGAGACGAGTCGCTCAGGGACTCGTCGTTTCGTCACAAAGGAAGCGGGCCGGGAGGGAATTGAACCCCCGACCGTCTGATTAAGAGTCAGACGCTCTGCCTAACTGAGCTACCGGCCCAACGCATCCATCACTTGCTGCGGGGTAGTCAAATAAGTTTCTTTCCGACGCCGTCGTGCGCCGACGTCGCACGCGCCGTCACGAGTCCGCTCGTCGGGGACGTTAAGTACTGCGGGGCGGTAGCGAGGCCTATCATGAGTAGCCGGGCTACGATCTCGTCCATGTCGACGTACGCCATCCTCGGCTGCGGCAGCGTCGGACACGCCGTTGCCGAGGAACTCGTCGAGCGCGGGAAGGACGTGCTCATCGTCGACCGGGACGAGTCCCGGGTGGAGGCGCTGCGCGATCAGGACCTGAACGCGCAGGCGGCCGACATCCGCGAGGAGGAGGTCGCCGAACTCGTCGCGGACCGCGACGTCGTCCTCGTGATGGCGTCGGACGTCGAGGCCAACGAGGACGCGGTGCGGAACATCCGCGCGCGCGACGACGAGCAGTTCCTCGTGGTGCGCGCGAGCGACCCCGTCTCCAGCGACGAACTCACCGACCTCGGCGCTGACGTCGTCGTCAATCCCTCCTCCGTTATCGCCGACGCCGCGCTCCACGCGCTCGAATCGGGCGAGCTCGAGTACAAGGCCCGCCAGCTCGCGGACGTCATCGAGGCGACGACCGAGCGCATGGCCATCGTCACGCACGACAATCCGGACCCGGACTCGATAGCGGCGGCGGCCGCCCTCCAGGCCATCGCCGAACACCTCGGCATCGAGGCGGACATCCTCTACTTCGGCGAGATCGGCCATCAGGAGAACCGCGCGTTCGTCAACCTCCTCGAGATCGAGCTCACGCCCTACGACGACGTCGACATCGAGGGCTACGACACGACGGCGCTCATCGACCCGGCGAAGGCGGGCGAGATTCAGGTCGAGTCCGACATCGACGTCTTCATCGACCACTACGAGGCCTCCGGCGAGATCGACGCGGAGTTCGTGGACGTCCGCCCGAACGTCTCCGCGACCTCCACCATCCTCACGAAGTACATCCAGGAGTTCGACCTCTCCGTCTCACAGGAGGTCGCGACCGCGCTCCTCTACGGGATTCGCGCGGAGACGCTCGACTTCCGCCGGGAGACGACGCCGGCGGACCTGACGGCCGCCGCGTACCTCTACCCGTTCGCGGACCACGACGTCCTCGAGCAGGTGGAGTCGCCGAACATGAGCCCGGAGACCCTCGACGTGCTCGCGGAAGCCATCACGAACCGCGACGTCCAGGGGAGCCACCTCGTCAGCGACGCGGGCTTCATACGGAACCGGGACGCGCTCGCGCAGGCCGCCCAGCAACTCCTCAACCTCGAGGGCATCACGACGACGGCGGTGTTCGGCATCGTGGACGACACGATCTATCTCGCGGCGCGCTCGAAGGACATCCGAATGAACATCGGGAAGGTCCTCCAGGACGCCTTCAGCGAGATCGGCGACGCGGGCGGGCACTCGACGCAGGGGTCGGCGGAGATCCCGCTCGGCATCTTCACGGGCATCGAGACGTCCGAGGAGAACCGCGAGACGCTCCTGCAGCTGACGGAGGAAGCGGTGAAACGGAAGCTGTTCAACGCGATGGGCGTCGATCAGGAGGCGACGTCGTCCTCGCAGAACGGGAGCTCCTAGACGACCGCGCTCTCCTCGTCGTCGGTCGTCTTGAGGCGCTCGACGACGTCGTTGATGAGGATGACGTCGCCGACGGCGCGGACCCAGCGGTAGGGGACGATGACGCCGCGTCGCCCGGTGTCGTAGTCCTCGAAGAGGTCGGGGTTGAGCTCGCCGACCGCGAGGCCGTTGACGACTTCGGTGTCGAGGTCGAGGCGGATGTCCTCGACTTCGCCGACGAAGACGCCGTTGTTCGAGTAGACTTCCCGGCCGACGAGCGACGTGATCTCCTGCGGGGTCTCGTCCATGTCCGTGGCGAACGGCGTGCCGCCTCTTAAGTGTTGGAGCTATCGGGCGCGTCGAGCAGCTCGCCGAGCGCGCGGAGCGCCACCGCCATGTCCGGCGGCGCGCGCCCGAGGCTGACCCGTATCGCAGACTCGTCGTCGAAGAACCGGCCGGGGGCGAGGAGGAGGCCGTTCTCCCACGCGTCCTCTTGGAGCGACTCGGCGTCGCGCTCGGTCGGGTGGAGGAAGGCGTACGTGCTGCCCGGGGCGACGAACCCGGTGAGGTCGTCGCGCTCCTCGACGAACTCGGCGAGGAGGGCGGTGTTCTCCTCGAGCATCGCGCGCTGGTCGGCGACGATGTCGTCGAGGTGGTGGAAGGCGCGCATCCCGTAGGCGCGCGAGACGTCGGAGACGGCGGGGACGTGGTGGGAGACTTCGCGCGCGCGGTCGACGAAGTCGGCGTCGGCGACGAGCCAGCCGACGCGGAGGTCGCCGAGGCCGAGGAACTTCGTGAGCGACCCGGTGACGGCGACGCCCTCGATGCCGGCGGCGGTCGGGCCGCCGAGCGCGCCCCCGGTGGCTTGCTCGTCCGTGACGAACGGCGCGTACACTTCGTCGACGAGGAGGCGTGCGCCGTACTCGCGGGCGCGCTCGGCGACCGCCTCGAGCGTCTCGCGCTCGGCGAGGCGACCGGTGGGGTTGTGGCGGTTCGTCACGGTGACGAGCGCCGTCTCCGAGGTGAGCGCCTTCTCGACGCGCTCGGGTTCGAGGCGGTAGTCGTCCTCGCGGATGAAGCGGTCGACGGCGGCGTCGAAGGCGGCGGGCGTGCGGCGATGGGGCTCGTAGCCGGGTTTCTCGACGAGCGCGCGCAGGTGCTCGTCGTCGTCGCGCTCGCTCTCGGGGTCGGCGTCGAGCGCGGTCGCGGTCGCGAGGAAGTTCGCGTGACTCGCGCCCGCAGTGACGAGGACCTGCTCGGGGTCGACGCCGTACTCGCTCGCGATCTGCATCTCGAGCGTCGCGCCGACCGGCGGGTCGTCGCGCCCCTCCAGCGCGGGCGGGATCGTCGAGGGGCGCTCCTCGGCGACGCCGCGCAGATCGGTAGAGCCGAGGTCGTACATCGCGACGTCGGGCCGGCCCTGCATCCACTCGAGGTACTCGATGTGGGGGAACACGTCGCAGGGTTCACGCCGAGCGAGTAAAGCCGTTGTCGCCTTCGGACCCCGAGGCGGTGCGCGGTCGCCTCACGGCTATCGGGGTGCGCGCGCGGACCGCAGGTCTCGGGGACGCGGCGTCAGTCGTCGCCGAGCAAGTGTGCGACGTCAGCGTGGTCGGCGAGCAGTTCGCGCATCCGCTCGACGGTTCGCGCGTTCCGGGTCCGCCCGCCGCTCACGACGGATTCGACGCGCTCGACGGTCGCGCGCGTGTCGCCGTCGACGACGACGATGGGGACGCCCGCGCGCTCGGCGCGGCCGGCGACGGCGCCCGAGGGCTCGTAGCCGCCGGTGAGCACGAGCGCGTTCACGCCGGGGGCTTCGAGCGCGGCGGCCTGGACGTCCGCGCGGTCGCCGCCGGTGACGACGGCGGCGTCCTTCGTCCGCCGGAAGTGCCCGAGCGCGCTCTCGCCGCTCATCGCGCCGACGAGGAAGCGCTCGACGAAGACGTCGCCGCCGGCGTCGGTGACGACGCGGCCGCCGAGTTCGTCCGCGAGGTCGGCGACGCTGACCCCGGCGAGGTCGTGGACGCGCGGGAGGACGCCGAGGACGGGGACGCCCTCGCGCTCGAGGCAGGACGCGACGTCCTCGGCGACGGTGTCGTGGTCGGCGTCGGCGACGGCGTTGAAGAGCACGCCGCGCAGTCGGTCGCCGAACGCGTCGGCGGCGGCGAGCACATCGTCGACGTCGCCGGGGTCGCGGTAGCGCGCGAGCAGGACGACCTCGGCGTCGAGCAGTTCGGCGACGGCCGGTTCGTCGAGGCCGACGACGCGGCCGGTCGAGACGCCGTCCGCGCCCTCGACGAGGAAGGTCTCGCAGCCGTCGGCGAGCGTCTCGTAGGCGTCGCGGACGCGCTCGCGGAGCGCCGCGTTGTCCTCGCCGCCCCGGACGGCGTTCGCGACGAACGTCGGCGAGTAGACGACCGGCTCCATGTCCGCGACGGTCGCGTCGAGGTCGAGGAGGTCGTGGGCGAGCATCGGGTCCTCGTCGAGCGTCTTCCCGACGGCCGAGCGCAAGCGCGTGCCCTTCGGCTTCATGTACCCCACGGTGCGGTCGTCGTCGCGGGCGCTCGCGGCGAGCGCGAGCGACACGGCGGTCTTTCCGGTGCTGGCTTCGGTCGAGGCGACGAGCGTCGTGTTCGTGGTCATAGCTTCTCTGGGTCGACGGTGAGTCGGAGGTCGAGCGCGAGGGCGCCGCCGGCGTCGCCGTCGTCGGACGCGGGGCGCGCGAGCAGTGGGTTGACGTCCAGTTCGAGTATCGCGGGGAAGTCGTCGACGAGACGGCCGAGGCGCTCGACGCACTCGCGGAGCGCCTCGCGGTCGACGGGGTCGCGGCCGCGCGCGCCCCGGAGGAGCGGCGCGGCGTCGACGTCGTCGAGCATCGCGGCGGCTTCCTCGGTGCTGACGGGCGCGACGCGGAACGTCGTGTCCTCGAGCACTTCGACGAAGATGCCCCCGAGGCCGAACATGAGCAGCGGGCCGAACTGGGGGTCGCGCGTCATCCCGACGATGGTCTCGACGCCCGCGTCGGTGTCGACGCGCTCCTGGACTTGGACGCCGAGGACGCGGGCGTCCGGCTGGTAGTTCCGCGCGCGCGTCACGAGCGTCTCGTAGGTGTCCCGGACCTCCGCGCGCGGGACGCCGACTTCGACGCCGCCGATGTCGGACTTGTGGGTGATGTCGGGGCTGACGACCTTCATCACGACATCGCCGCCGAGGTCGGCGGCGAGCGAGTCGGCCTCGTCGGGCGAGTCGGCGACCCCGCCCGCGGGCGTCGGGATGCCGTAGGCATCGAGGAGTTCCATCGCCTCGACGCCGAGCTGGTTCGAGTCGCGCTCGGTGACGCGCTCGAGGACGGTTTGGGCGCGCTCGCGGTCCACGTCCGCGAACTCGCGGGGCGGCGCGTAGTCGCGCTCGCTGATCGCGGCGTAGGACGCGAGGGCGTCGAGGCTGCCGACGGCGCGCGCGGGGTCGAAGTAGTTCGGGACGCCGGCGTCAGCGAGGACGTCGGCGGGGGCGTCGACACGCTCGCCGCCCATGAGCGAGGCGACGACGGGCTTCCCGTGTTCGCGCTGGACGTCGACGACCGCCTCGGCGAGGCCGTCGTAGTCGAGGACGGCGGTCGGGGCGGCGACGACGACGACCGCGCCGACGCCGGGGTCGGCGAGCGTCGTGTCGAGCGCGTCGCAAAACCGCGCAACGTCCGCGTCGCCGATGACGTCCACGGGGTTGTGGACGTTCGCGTTCGCGGGGAGCGCGTCGGCGAGCGCGCTCCGGGTGGCGTCCGCGAACGACGCCATCTCGAGGTCCGAGTCGCCGACGGCGTCGGTCGCCATCACGCCGGGGCCGCCCGCGTTCGTCACGACGGCGACCGACTCGGAGTCGGGGAGCGGGAGGCCGTCGAGGGCGCGTGCGAAGTCGAAGAACTCCTCGACGTTCTCCGCGCGGAGGACGCCCGCCTGTTCGAGGCCGGCCTCGTAGGCGGCCTCGCTCCCGGCTATCGCGCCCGTGTGACTGGAGGCGGCCTGCGCGCCCGCACTCGTCCGGCCGGACTTCACGGCGACGACGGGCGTGTCCGTGGTGACCTCGCGCGCGGTGTCGATGAACGCGCGGCCGTCCACGATGGATTCGAGGTAGGCGAGGACGACGTTCGTCTCCTCGCTCTGCGCCCATCGGCGCATGAAGTCCGTCTCGTCCTCGACGGCCTTGTTCCCGAGGCTGACGACGTCCGAGAAGCCAAAGCCCTGGTCGCGCGCCCAGTCGAGGACGGCGGTGATGAACGCCCCGGACTGGCTCATGAACGCGACGGAGCCGGGGAGCGCCATCTGCGGGCCGAACGACGCGTTCAGCCCGGAGCGCGTGCTCATGACGCCGAGGCAGTTCGGGCCGACGAGCGTGATGCCGTACTCCTCGGCGAGCGCCACGAGCTCGCGCTCGCGGTTCGCGCCCTCGCTCCCGGCCTCGCCGAAGCCGGCGGTGACGACGACGACGTTCGGGACGCCGGCCTCGCCCGCGTCGCGCACGACGTCCGCGACCGCGCCCGGGGGGACGACGACGACGGCGAGGTCGACGGGACCGGGGACGCCCGCGAGGTCGTCGTAGCAGGGGTAGTCGAGGACGCGCTCGCGGCCGGGGTTCACGGCGACGACGTCGCCGTCGAACTCCGCGAGGTTCGTGAGTATCGCGCGCCCGACGGACCCCTCGCGGTCGGTCGCGCCCACGACCGCGACGCGCTCCGGGACGAACAGGCCGTCCGCGTCCGCGTCCGCTTCGGCGTCGGTGTCCGCGTTCGTGTCTGCCTGCACGCGTGTTCCGACGCCCGGCGCGCGCTTAAGCCCCGGGGCGGGTTCCCGCGCCGCGAGAGGCGGCGGTCAGCCCTAAGTCGCGGAGGCCGCTACCGTCGCGTGATGGTCGCCTTCGAGGCGCTCGCGCTCGTCTTCCTCGCGGGGCTCGTCACGGACCTCGCGACGGGGCTCGGCGCGCTCCCGTTCTTCTACGTCGACGAGGTCTCGGACCGCGCGACGGTCGCGCTCTGGGGGGTCGCCTCCGGCATCATGCTCGCGGCGTCGTTCTTCGGGCTCGCCCGCGAGGGCCTCGCCTACTCCTCGGGCCTCCCGGTGCTCCTCGCGGCCGGCGTCGTCGTCGGAATCGCCCTCGTCGAGGTCTCGGACCGCCTGCTCGGGCGCCTCGACGTCGGTGGCGCGGACGCGGACGTCGACGGGAGCGCGGTCAGCCCGGACGTCGACCCGTCCGCAATCGCCGCCGGCGACCTCCGGACGCTCGTGCTCGTCCTCGGCGTGCTCACCGTCCACTCCTTCCCGGAGGGCGTCGCGGTCGGCGTCTCCTTCGCGGAACTCGGCCTCGGCTCCGGCGTCCCGATACTCGGCCTGACGGTGCCGCCGCTCGCGGTGCTGATGACGGTCGCGATCAGCGTCCACAACGTCCCCGAGGGCCTCGCGGTGAGCATCCCGCTGAAGGCGATGGACGTCGGCGAGTGGCGGATGGTCGGCGCTGCGGTCTTCTCGAGTCTCCCACAGCCCCTCGGCGCGGTCGTCGCGTTCTCGTTCGTCCGCGTCGCGCGCGACGTCCTCCCGTTCGGCTTCGGGTTCGCGGGCGGCGCGATGGTCTATCTCGTGCTCACGGAGTTCGTCCCGGACGCCCTCGAGGCGGGCCGCGACCTCCCGAACCGGGGGATTCCGGCGTTCGTGCTCGGCCTGCTGGGGGGTGCGGCGGTGATGGTCCCGCTGCTGTTCGTCCACGTGGGTCCGTAGACCCGCGTTCGGGGCGAACGCGACCACCTCACCGAAACAATGATTATAGATTGTTACGTATATTGCGACACGTATGATGCCAGTAGACGCGGGGTCGTCCACGTCCGACACCGTGACGCCCGTCGGCTGGCGCGAGCACTACACGTGCGCCGCCGCGAGCCTCGCCGCCACCGTCGTCGCGGTGGCGCTCCTCTATCCCGCCCTCGTCGCGCTCACCCGACCGCTCGGCGTCTTCTCAACGACGGCGCTCGTCCTCGGCGTTGCCGCCGTGATGGGCGTCGCGTGGCTGACGCTCGAACTCGTCTGGGAGTGGTGCGCCGGGCGACTCGGCGGGTCGTGACGCGCGAGCGCCGCCTCACCGCGTGAGAAGGACGATGCTGAGGCCGGCGAACGCGATTCCCGCGAACTTCGTGAGCGTCACGTCGTCACCGAGCACGGCCATCCCGATGACCGCCGCGACGACGAAGTACATCGCGCCGAGCGTGGAGACGACCGTCGTCGAGCCCTGCGAGAACCCGAGGTACATCGAGATGAGGCCGATTCCGGTACACAGTCCGGCCGCGCCCGCGAGCAGTCCCCCGCGCGCCGTCACGGCGAGCGACGCGTCCGACCCGAGGATGAAGCCCAGCGCGAGCAGGCCCGCGACGAGGTACGAGATCGCCGCCGCCGTCCGTGGGTCGATGGACTCCGACGCGGCGTTCCCCAGCACGATCCACACCCCCCACGACAGCATCGTCACCAGCCCGAACCAGATTCCGGAATCGAACTCGGAGAAATCCATCTTGTACGACTTAACACCGGACGCGTAAAGAAACGCACGTCCACAATTTGTGGGATTTAAGTAAATTGTGTGGGTTCTTGTTCGGGTGGGGTGACACCGCGCTCGCGCTCGTCGCGCGCTCGCCGCGTCAGTCCCCCTTCACGTAGCGCTCGTAGGCGGACTCGAAGGCCTCGTCTGACTCGGTGAGCTGGTCCCACTCGTCGAGGCCGCGCTCCTCGCGCGTGCCCTCGACGGTGTTGTCGAGGACGAAGGCGACGATGCCGCCGACCGCCATGCCGGTGCCGCCGACGACGTAGACGGTGTCGGAGACGACCTTCAGCCCGAGGAGCCACCCGACGAGCGGCGTGCTCGCCATCCCCGCCTGGAAGGCGCTCGCGCTCCCGACGTTCCCCATGTAGGCGGGGAACGCGAGGCCGCAGAAGAGTGCGAGGCCGATGATGAAGACGTTCCGCGAGCTATCGAGGTCGACGTGCTTCAGGTTCGAGAGGCCGACGGCCGCGATCTGCCCGAACATCGCGATGTAGAGGCCGCCGACGATGGGGTCGGGAATCGTGGTGATGAGCGCGCCGAAATACCCGACGAAGCCGACGACGAGCATGAGGACGGCGCCGATCTGGATGACGTACCGGCTCGCGACGCCCGTGAGGCCGATGGCGCCGATGTTCTCCGAGTACGACGTCGAGCCGTTCCCGGTGCCCATGACGCCCGCGAAGACGGTCGCGAGCCCCTCCATGCCGATGCCGTGGTCGATGCGGCGCGCGGAGGGTGCGCGCTCGCCGGCGAGGCGCGCGACGGCGTGATAGTCGCCGAAGGACTCGATCATGGAGGCGAGGACGCCCGCGAACATCCCGATGACGAAGGACGTCTGGAACGTCGGCATCCCCCACTGGAGGGGCATCGGCACCTGCACGAGACTGGCGTTCGCGACGGGCGCGAGGTCGACGAACGCCGGCGACCCGCTCGGAATCACGCCGAGGACGGAGAGGGCGGTGGCGAGCGCCCACGCGGCGACGATGCCCAGCAGGACGGGGTAGAGCCGGAAGACCCGGTGGGCGGTGTCGAGGTACTGGCTGAACGCGACGATGAGGAGGACGGTGAGTCCGACGAGCCACCACGCCTGTCCCGCCATCGTGACCTGCGGGGCGCTGAACAGCGAGAGGCCGATGAGCGCGATAGTGGGCGCGATGACGACCGGCGAGAGGTACTGCTTGAGCCACCCCATGACGCCGAAATAGCCGAGGACGACCTCGACGATACCGCCGACGATGATCGCGCCCTGTAGGGCGAGGATGGCCTGCTCCCAGTTCCCGGTGCCGACGAAGCCGATGATGGCGATGGCGGGCGCGAGCATCGAGAACGTCGCGCCCTGGACGATGGGGTAGCGGTTCCCGACCGTCGTCTGGAGGAGCGTCCCCACCCCGGAGACGACGAAGAACGTCCCGACGTAGAGCGGGACGTACCGGTCCGGCATCCCCATCGCGGCGGCGAGCGCGAGCGGCACCGCGATGTTCGCGCCGACCATCGTGAGGTAGTGCTGGAGGCCCAGTAGCGCCGATTCGCCCGTCGGCGGGCGCTCGTCGACGCCGTACTCGACGTCGCTCGACTGTTCGACCGACTCGGTCCCGGGTTCGCCCGCGATTCCCTCCGGTGGGGCGTCCGGGTTCTCTGCTCCTGTCATGCGTGCCTCTGTTCACGGTGTGGGTGCCCGCGACGCGGCATAAGGCTACTCGTGTCGCGCGCGCTGCGCCGCGTGAGACCACACCACTCTTGTCGCTCGCGCGACCACTCCGTGGCGATGACCGACGCCACCGTCGCCGCCTGCCAGCACGCCGTCGCCGAGGGTGACGCGGACGCGAACGTCGCGGTCGTCCGCGAGCGCCTCGCCGGCCTCCCCGACCGCGTGGACGTCGCGGTCTTCCCCGAATACGGGCTCACCGGTTTCGACGCCGACGCGCCCGAGACGTGCGCGCTCTCCCGCGACGGCCCCGAACTCGCCGCCGTGGCGGCCGCCGCCGCGAGCCACGATGTCGCCGCGCTCGTCGGCTTCCTCGAGGACGACGGCGACGCCCGCCACAACACCCTCGCGTACGTCGCCCCCGACGGCGCGCGCACCTACTACCGGAAGCGCAACCTGTGGGGCGAGGAGGCGGCCGCCGTCACGCCGGGCACCGAGCGCGTCGTCGTCGAGACGGCCGCCGGAGCGACCGGCCTCCTCACGTGCTACGACCTGAACTTCGTCGCGGAGAGCGCGGCGTTCACCGAGCGCGCCGTCGACGCGCTCTTCGTCCCGGGCGCGTGGCCGGCCGCGCACGCCGCGAACTGGGACCTCCTCCTGCGGGCGCGCGCCCTCGACGGCGTGCGGTGGGTCGTCGGCTGCGGTCGGACCGGCGAGGGCGATGAGGCGCGCTACGCGGGCCGCTCGGCGGTCGTGCGACCGGACGGGACCGTCCACGCGCGTCTCGGGCGCGGCGAGCGCGACCTCGTCGCGACGCTCGACGGCGACGTGCTCGCCGAGCAGCGTGCCCTCGTCGGCGTCCCCTGAGCGCCGGTACGCTGTAGTGGCTCGCGCCCGCACTCGCGGGTATGTCCGACGACGACGTCGACGTCGAAGTCGAAGTAGAGGTCGAAATCGACCGCGACGAGCTCGAAGTGGAGCTCGGCTCCTCCGCCGAGGCCGAGGCCGAACTCGAGGTCGCGGGCGCGGAGGTCGAAGTCGAAATCGAGGTCGAGCGCCACGGCGACCCCGACGCGGACGACGGAGACGAGCACGAGTCCGAACCCGACGAGCCCGACGAGGGCGAAGACGAACCCGACGAGGGCGAGGACTGAGGTCGCTCGACGGCGCCGGCGAGCGTGCCGGCGGATCGCGGCGGGTCTCGGCAATCCGCCCCGCCACCACTAGCCATTTTCGCCGCCGGCAGGTAGTCGGCGTCGATGGCAGGTCTCTTCGATTCGCTCACGCTCCGGGAGACGGAGCTCCCGAACCGTCTGATGGTCTCGCCGATGTGTCAGTACTCCGTCGAGGACCGCGACGGCCTCGCGACGCCGTGGCACCACGTCCACCTCGGCAGTCGGGCCGTCGGCGGCGCCGGCCTCGTCATGGCCGAAGCCACCGCCGTCGAACCGCGCGGCCGCATCACCCCCGAGGACCTCGGCATCTGGAGCGCCGAGCACGCCGACGCCCTGACGGACACCACCGCGTTCGTGAAGAGCCAGGGCGCCGTCCCCGGCATCCAGCTCGCGCACGCCGGCCGGAAGGCCTCGAAGTCGCGGCCGTGGGAGGGCAGCGAGCCTCTCCAGCCCGAGGAGGGCGGCTACGAGGTCGTCGCGCCCACCGAGGAGCCGTGGCCGTACGAGGCCGAAGCACCGCCGACGAAGAAGCTCGACACCGACGAGGTCGCCGGCATCGTCGACTCCTTCCGGGACGCCGCCGAGCACGCCCTCGAGGCGGGCTTCGAGGTCGCCGAAGTCCACGGCGCGCACGGCTACCTCCTCCATGAGTTCCTCTCGCCCGTCACGAACGACCGCGACGACGAGTACGGCGGGAGCTTCGAGAACCGCGCGCGCCTCATCCGCGAGGTCACCGAGGCCGTTCGCGACGTGTGGCCGGACGGGAAACCGGTCTTCGTCCGGCTCTCGGGCACCGACTGGTTCGACGACCGCGACTCGTGGACGGTCGAGCAGTCCGCCCGGCTCGCGGACGTCCTCTACGAGGCCGGCGCCGACCTCGTGGACGTCTCCTCGGGCGGCATCGCGCCGAACTCCTACCCGGACTGGGCGGGCCCGAACTACCAGCTCGCGCTCGCCGAGCACGTCCGCGAGCACGCCGAGAGCGACATTCGGGTGGGAACCGTCGGCGGCATCACCAGCGCCGAGCAGGGCGAGGCCATCCTCCGCAACGGCCGCGCGGACCTCGCCATCGTCGGCCGCGAGTTCCTCCGCGACCCCTACTTCGGCCTCCACGCCGCCGACGAGCTCGGCGACCTCGAGGACGAGATGATCCCCGACCAGTACCTCCGGGGCTTCCACGAGCGCCTCTAGCGCCGGTAGGCTTTCCTCTCGGGCGCACTTCCCCTCGACCATGCCCGCGCCCGCGTTCCCGTCCCTCGTCCCGCGCCGTGACGACTCCCTCGCGCCCGCCACCACCGCGAGTCACCGTCCGTCCGGGGTAGTCTGACGATGGCCGACGACCTGGAGGCGCGCGTCGCCGCGCTCGAACGCGCCGTCGAACGCGTCGAGGAGCGGACGCGCGAGCGCGACCTCCCCCGGGGGCCGTTCGGCCTGCCGCGTCCGCCGACGCCGCGCGAGCTCGCCGAGTTCGCCGTCGAGGACGGCATCCCGACGGCCGTCGCGGTACTCGACGCGCAGGTCCGCGCGCTCGAAGCCCTGCGGCGCGCGCTCCGCCTCCTCGAACCCGGCCTCGCCGATACTGACGGAGCGCGCGGAGCGACCGCCGGCGCGCGCCGCGAGACGCTCGACCGCCTCGACGCCGCCGTCGCCGACCTCCGCGCGGCCGCGAGCGGCGACGCCCTCCCGCCGGACGGGGCGGCGCGGGACCTCCTCGAGGACGCACGCGCCCTCACGGCCGAACTCGAGGCCGACGTCGAGGCGGCGCGCGCGGACCGCGACGCCGAACGTGCGGAGCGACGCGAGACCGCCCGACGCGAGCGCCGCGCGGAACGCGAGGAACGCGCCGAGCGCGTCGAGGACGAACTCGATCAGCTCCGCGACGAGTACGACGTCGAGGGCGACGACGACGGAGAGGAAAACGAGCGTTCGGAGAGCGATTCGTCGGCCGACACCCCCGACGACCGCGACCGCTGACCGCCGCGAGGCGTCGACTCGGCTCTCTCGGCTACACCGGCTCGAACCACGGTCGGAACGGAGTTCCTCGCTGATTCAGTCCCGCGAGACGGGACTGAACCGGTAGCCGTCCCACGACTGGCTCTCCTTCTCGCGGATGCCCGCGTCGGGGTCGCGGAGCTCCGCGACGTAGACGGGCGTCACTTCCTCGCCGCTCTCGACGGGTTCGGTGAGCTGGCCGAGCGCGCGCACCGTCTCGCCCTCGACGTCGAACTCGACGATACCGAGGTGGTTCGGCTCGCGGACGCCCGGCGGCGTCGCGGTGCTCGTCGTCCACGTGACGACCGTCCCCACCGACTCCGTGAGGTCGACCGTCTCGGTCTGTGCTTCGCCGCACTCCGGGCAGACGGTGTGTGCGGGATACGTGACGTGACCGTTCTCGCAGCGATATGCCTCGAAACTCATTCTGCGGCCTCCAGGATGGTGGTCGTGACGCAGTTCCCGAACCCGCCGACGTTACAGGCGAGGCCGACGTCCGCCGCGACCTGCCGCTCCCCGGCGTCCTCGGTGAGTTGGCGGTGTATCTCGTAGACCTGTGCGACGCCGCTCGCGCCGAGCGGGTGGCCCTTCGACTTGAGGCCGCCGGAGGTGTTCACGGGCAACGCGCCGTCGCGCGCGGTGACGCCCTCGGCGGCGGCGCGCCACCCCTCTCCCTTCTCGAAGAAGCCGAGGTCCTCCAACTGGAGGACTTCGAGGATGGTGAACATGTCGTGGAGTTCGGCGACCTCGACGTCGTCGGCGTCGAGGCCCGCCATCTCGTAGGCCTGCTCCGAGGAGTCGACGACGCCGCCCATGACCGTGGGGTCGTCGCGCTCGTGGACGACGTGCGTGTCCGTCGCGCCGCCGATGCCCGAGACCACGGTGTAGTCGTCGGTGTACTCGGCGGCGACCGACTCGGGACAGAACAGCAGCGCGGCGCTCCCGTCCGTGATCGGACAGAAGTCGTAGAGGCGGAGGGGGTCGGCGACGACCGGCGACTCGAGGACGGTCTCCTCGTCGACCTCCTTTCGGAACTGCGCGTGCGGGTTGTCGACGCCGTTCGCGTGGTTCTTCACCGCGACCTTCGCGAGCGACTCACGGGGCGCGTCGTATTTCTCGAGGTAGTGGCGGGCGGTCATCCCCGCGAAGCTCGGGAGGGTGACGCCGTGCTTGTACTCGACGGGGTGCGTGAGCGAGGCGATGACGTCCGTCGCTTCGGCGGTGGTGCGATGCGTCATCTTCTCGCCGCCGACGAGCATCGTCAGCTCGCTCGCGCCCGAGGCCACCGACTGCCACGCCGCGTAGACGCCCGCGCCGCCCGACGCGCTCGTCTGGTCGACGCGCTGGGTGTACGCGCCGAGCGCGCCGAGGTCGTGCGCGAGGGCGTTCGGAACCCCCGTCTGGCCCTCGAACTCGCCGCTCGCCATGTTCGAGACGTAGAGGTGGTCCAACTTGTCGGCGTCGACGTCCGCGTCGGCGAGACACGCCTCGCCCGCCTCCGCGAGCAACTCGCGGACCCAGGCGTCGCGCTGGCCGAACTGGGTCATCGACGCGCCGATGACGGCTACCCGATCCATACTCGACTCGTCGGGGACGCGCACCTTGAGCGTTCGGTTCCGTCGCGTTCGTCGGTTCGCGGCGCCTCCCGTTGGTCGGTGTCGCGTGGCTCGCGTCTCGCTTCGTTCGCGCTCGCGTTTCGGCGGTGCCTCCCGTCGGTCGTTGCCGCCGTTCTTCCCTGACGTGCGCGTCACCCGCTAACCCCCGCGTCCGCGAGGGTTTATCCGGTTCGCTCGCGAATCAGGTAACACGACGATACTCATGAGCGACGATTCAGAGATCCCCGTCACCGCCGAACTGTCCGACAGCGCGATGCAGATGACCGGCGTCGACCACATCACCCTCATCGGCTCCAACGAGGAGGACACCGTCGCGTTCTACCGCGACATCCTCGGGATGCCCCTCGTCCTCCGCCAGCCGAACCTCGACGCCCCCGAGGTCACCCACCTCTTCTTCGACACCGGCGACGGCCGCATCCTCACGTTCTTCGTCGAGGAGTCGCGCGAGTCGAACCCCCAGCCCCAGCGCGTCGGCGTCGGCGGCGTCCACCACCTCGCGTTCAGCTTCGACCCCGAGGACTTCGAGGAGGTCCGCGAGGGCCTGGAGGAGAACGGCCACCGCTACAGCGTCTTCGACCGCGGCGTCTTCCACTCGCTCTACACGCGCGACCACAACGGCCTCACCATCGAACTCGCCGCCGACAAGTTCGCGATTCCCGACGACCGGCGCGGCGAAGTGCTCGCTCGAACCCACGCGAAGCGCGTCGCCGACGGCGCCGAGTACGCCCAGGAGGAGCACATGGTCGCCGCGCTCGAGGAGCTCGGCCTCCCCGTCGAACGCGCCGACCTCCCCGACTCGGCGTCGGGGTCCGCCGGGCTCTAACGCCGGCGGCGACGCGCTCTGCGAGGGTTTATAGCTCATCCCGGAACCACGGAGCGGTATGGACACTAAAACAGGGACTGCGACCGAGACGAACCGACCCACTGACACCGCCAGCCTCCGAACCGTCTTCACACACCCCGACGCGGTGCTCGCCATCAAAGCAACCGTCGCCGCCTTCGCCGTGTTCGGCGTCGGAACCGGGCTCTCCGGCTACGCCCTCCTCGCGACCGTCGCGGGCGGTGGCTCCGTGGTTTCGTACACACAGGCGTTCCTCGGCGTCGCCCTCGTCGGCGGCGTCACCGTCACGGGGCCCGTGCTCGCTGGAGCGTTCGCGCTTCGTGCCGATCCGACGCTCGCCGAACTCGACGACCGGCGGCGCTACGCGACACTCGCCGTCGCCGGCTTCGTCGGCTACGTCGCCTACGCATTCCTCGCCACTGTCCTCATAAGCGTCCCGTCCAACGGCGATTCGGCCGTGAACGTCGGTCGCTACCTCGTTCCGTTTGTCCTCGGCGGCGTCGGCTCGGCCGTCGTGGGGGCGGGCGTCGTCTTTGTTCGGTCGTGGCTCCTTGACTGAGCGCACTTCTCGCGGCGCTACGGCGTCGCGCTCGCCACCACAGCGAGCTGGTCCGCCGCGTCCTCGACCGTGTTCGCGACGCCGTCGAGCGCGAGCGTCACCTCGCGGACGGCGAGCCCGTTCACGGAGAGGCCGGGCGCGAACGCCGCCGCGAGCGCGTCCTGCTTCAGGTCGTCACAGCGATGCTCGACGTCCCGAATCGCGTCGATGGTCTCGCGCTCGATGGTCGGCGACTCGTCCGCGCAGAGCGCGGCGACGTACTCCGCGACGGCGTCGCAGAGCCGCTCGGTGGCGCGGGCGGCGAGCGTCCCGAGGTCGATGAGCGCGTCCCCGGACGCGTCGAGGTCGGGCGCCATCGACGCGAGCGCGGCCAGCGCGTCCTCGACGGCGTTCGCGACGTCGTCGAGGCGCGAGAGGAGGTCGAGCAGGTCGCGCGCCCGGAGGTAGACGCCGGTGAGGTCCGGGTCGAGGGTGGCGAGGGCCGTCCGCAGGTCGCGCGCGTAGTCGTCGCAGGCGGACTCGGCGGCGGCCGCCTCGGCGGCCGATTCGTGGAACGCCTCGGTGTCGCCGTCGCGGTAGGCCGCGAGCGCGACCGGGAGGTGGGCGGTGCAGTCGCGGACGCCCGCGCAGAAGTCGGCGGTCGTCGTCCCGATTCGCGAGGCGGCCTGATCTGCCTCCATACCCGAATCGGGCGGATACCGATAGAAACGACTTGCTATGACCCCTCGATACGGCTATATATCTCTCGTGACCGTCGCAACGCCTTTTTTCCCGGCTCTTGAGTACGACCGTATGGTTCCCGCTATCGAAGCGACAGATCTCACGAAGCGCTACGGCGACGAGACGGCGGTCGCCGGCCTCTCGGTCTCCATCCCGGACGGCGCCGTCTACGGCTTCCTCGGGCCGAACGGCGCCGGGAAGACGTCCACGATGCGGATGCTCACGACGCTGACGAAGCCGACCTCCGGGTCGGCGCGCGTCGCGGGCGCGGACGTCACCGACCGCGCCGCCGTCGTCGAGCACATCGGCTACCTCCCCGAGGAGCCCCCGGTGTTCGACGAACTCACCGGCCGCGAGCAACTCGAGTACGTCGCGGGCCTGCGCGACCTCGGCGACGACGCCACCGAGCGCATCGACGACCTCCTCGAACGCTTCGGCCTCCTCGGGGACGCCGACAAGCGCATCGGCGCGTACTCGAAGGGGATGAAGCAGAAGGTCGGCATCGCGCTCGCGGTCCTCCACGACCCCGCCGTCGTCTTCCTCGACGAGCCCACGTCCGGCCTCGACCCGCGCGCGGCGCGAACGGTGATGGACCTCGTCGCGGAACTCGCCGCGGGCGACGCGACGGTGTTCCTCTCGACGCACATCCTCCCGGTCGTGGACGAGCTCGCGGACACCGTCGGCGTGCTCTCGGACGGCCGCCTCGTCGCGGAGGGCACGCCCGACGAGCTGAAGTCGCAGGTCGCGGCCGGGGAGGGCGGCACGCTCGAGGACGCCTTCCTCGCGGTCACGGGCGGGCCCGGCGACGGACGAGCCGGAGCCGACGACGCCGCCGATGGCGAGGCGGAGCGCGCAACCGAGCGAGACGAGCGATGAGGCGGCCGTCCCTCGCACACGTCGCGCGCATCGTCCGCACGGAGACGCGCCGGCGTCTGCGCTCGCTCGCCGAGAGCGGTCTCCGCGTCCTCCTCCTCGTCTTCGGCTTCGGCCTGATCGCGCTGCTGCAGGTGGCCGTCGGCGTCGGCATCTACTTCTTCGCGGGCGACGTCACGGCGAGCGTCCTCCCGCTCGCGCGCGTCGGTGCGGGCGGCGCGTGGGTGCTCGTCGTCGCCATCACGGCGTTCGGCGTCCTCTCCCAGCGCTCGTCCTACGACGCGATGGACGGTCTCCTCACCACCGTTCCCTCGCGGGAGGTGACGCTCGCGATGCTCTGCACCGAGGCCGGCGGCGCGCTCCTCCCGTTCGCCCCGCTGCTCGTCGTCGCGCCGCTCGCGTTCGGCCTCGCCACCGGCTCCGCCCTCGCGGGCGCCGCCGCGTTCCTCGCGCTCGCGTGTCTCGTCGTGAGCGCCGCCCTCGTCGGCTTCACCCTCGGGTTCGGCGTGAAGAACCTCGCCGTCCGCTCGGCGTTCGTCGCGCGCTACCGGACGCTCATCGCGGCGCTCGCCGTCGTCGCGTACTTCCTCCTGCTGACGACGGAGGTCGGCGGCGACCTCGCCGGCACCGTCGCGCGCGCCGTCGCCGCGACGCCCATCGCGTGGCTCGCTGACCTCGCGCTCCTCCCCGTCGTCCCCGCGAGCGCGCCCGCGGCACTCGGCGCGCTCTGCCTCGTCACCGTGCTCGCCGTGGGCGCCGTCCTCGCGGCGTTCCCGCTCACAGACGCGCTCTGGTACGCGGACCGCGCGACGCCCGCCGAGCACGACGCCGTCGCGACGGAGACGTCGCTCGCGCCCGGGCCGTTCGCGCGCCTCGACGCCGGGCCGGCCGGCTGGGTGGCGTACAAGTCGGTGGTGCGCGCCCGCCGCGCGCCCGTGAAACTCCTCTACGTCGCCTACCCCCTCTTCGCGCTCGGCGCCCCCGTCGGCGAGGCGTTCGCCACCGGCCTCGTCCCCACGGTGCTCGTCGGCTACGTCGCCGTCTACGTCGCGTGGGCGGCCGGCGCGGGGTTCGCGCTCAATCCGCTCGGCGACGAAGGGGCGCTCCTCCCGGTGAGCGCGACGAGCGGGATGTCCGGGCGGGCGTTCGCGCGCGGGCACCTGCTCGCGACGGCGGCCGTCGGCGCCCCCGTCGCGCTCGTCGGGACGGCTGTTGTCGGCGTCCTCAGCCCGCTCTCGCTCGTGCGCGTCGCCGTCCTCGCGGTCGTCGCGGCCGGCCTCTGCGTCGGCGCAGGCGGCCTCGCGGCGGGCGTCGGGAGCGCGCTCCCGCGATACGAGGCGGTGCGCGTCACTCGGAGCCGGCGCGCGACAGTGCCGAGCCTGCTCGCGTTCGTCGTCTACTCGCTCCTCCTGTTGGTCGCCGCGCTCCCCGTGATGCTCGCGGGCTTCCCCGGGCTGAGTTCGTTCGTCGGCGGGCTCCTCGGTGTGCCCGGGATGACCCTCCTCCTCCCGGGCGCGGCGCTGTCGCTCGGCACCGTCGGCGTGCTCGGCGCCCTCGGCTATCGCCACGCCGCCGCGTGCTTCGACGGCTACGCCGTCTGAGGCGGGTCGTCAGCGACCTCCTTCTCGGCCTCGAAGCGCTCGCGCGCCCACTCGCGGACGCCGTCGTCGGCCGTCCACGCGACGGCGTTGAGCGCGTTCGCGTCGTCGTACGCGCCGACGAACACCACCTCGTCGCTGACGACGAGCGCGTAGTCGAGGTCGCCGGGGTGGACGTGGAGGTCGAAGGCGGGGAGGGCGAGCGAGCGCGCGACGTTGTCCGGACGGACGGCGCGTTCGGCGTCGAGGACGGAGTCGGGGCAGACGAGGTCGATGCTCGCGCCGTCCTCGATGCACTCCCCGAACGCGTCGATGTAGAGCTTCGTCATCGTCGGGGAGAGACAGTCGTAGTGGTCGGCATCGCACTCGCGGATGCGGTCGGTGAGCGCCTCCGCAGCGCGGTGTGGCTGCTCGCGCGTCGCGGTCACGACGGTGGCGTCGTCGAAGCCGGCGAGCGGGAGCGGCGGGTCGGTCGTCGGCAGGCGGTCGAGGAGCGCCTCCTTCTCGTTGAGGACGCGGAGGTCGTCGAGGAAGCCGCACGCGCGCTCGACGACGCGCTCGCCGGCCGGGGTGAGTCGGTAGTCGCCGTCGACGCGCGCGACCCAGCCTTCGTTCGCGCACGTCCGCAGGCAGCGCTGCGCGGTGGCGCGCGAGACGTCGACGCGGTCCGCGACGCCGCGCGGCCGGCCCGGGTCGGCTCCGAGCGCACGGAGGACGGCGAGCCGGTTCGGGGAGGCGAAGACGAAGTTCGCGGCCTCGTGCGCGTCCATGTCGATGTGTAGCGGCATCGGGGATAATTAAGCTCCCGGAGCGAGCGAATCGACTGCGGGCGACGACGTGTGCACGGCGTGCACACTCGCTTAGCGAGTGATGCTAACTGAACGGGGGACCGACGCTCTGGTGGGTAACGCCGGAGTGAACCCCGGTGGGCGCCGCCTCCCCCACTCCCCCGTTCGCGGCGCCTCACCGGTCCCCGAGTCGGCCCTCCCCGAGCGACACTCGCGCGCGGATCGCGGCGCCGCCGCGCGACGCGAAACTATATGTCCGCACGAACGAACATCCGCATGACTGATGGGTAGTCTGTTCCCGTTCCAGTCCGACGTCGACGCCGACACCGACGGGTCGCGCCTCCTCGGTATCGAGGAGGAGGCGGCGGACGAGGTGTTCGACGCGCTCTCCTCGCAGACGGCGCGCACCATCCTCGCCGCCGTCTACGAGGAGCCACGGCCGGCCTCGGACCTCGCGGACGCCGCCGATACGTCCCTCCAGAACGCGCGCTACCACCTCGACGGGCTCCGCGACGCCGGCCTCGTCGACGTCGCGGACACGTGGTACTCCGAGCGCGGTACCGAGATGAAAGTGTACGCGCCCACCAACGACTCCGTGGTCGTGATGGCGGGCGACGAGGAGACGCGCTCGAGCGCGTTCGACGTCCTGAAGAGCCTCCTCGGGAGCGTCGGCGCCATCGGCGTCGGCGCGCTCCTCGTGCAGGCGCTCGCCGCGCCCGGTACCGTCGTTCCCACGATGGGGTCCGCCGCCGGGCCGTCCTCGGGCGGGGACGGCGGCGGCGCGGCCGGAACGACGACCACGACGAGCGACGGGTTCAGCGCGATGGACGCGGGCGGCGAGACGACGGTGTCGGCGACGCGGACCGCGACGGAGACGACCGCGCAGGTGAGCACGACCACGACGGCCGGCGGGCACGCCGCCGGCCCGCTCGACGCCGCGCTCGCGCTCCTCTCACAGCCCGGCGTCGCGTTCTTCGTCGGCGGGCTCTGCGTCCTCGGCGCGCTCGTCGCGTGGAGCCGGTGGCGCTAGTCCAGGTCGCTCGCGGTCACGTCGAGGTCGACGTCGGGGTCGAAGAGCTCCTCGACCGAACACTCGAAGAACGCCGCGAGCGCGAACACCAACTCGGCGGAGGGGTCGTAGCGGTCGCGCTCGATTGCGTTGATGGTCTGTCGGGTGACGCCGACGTGCTCGGCGAGCGCGCCCTGACTGAGGCCGTGGGCCTCGCGGTGGGAGCGGAGCGAGTTCTCCATTACGCCCTCGTCGCGAGCGCGAGTCGGAACCCGCCGTACGTGAGGTAGAGCGCGGCGACGGCGAACGCGAGCGCGACGCTCCAGAGCGGCCAGTCGAAGTAGCCGAGCGCCCACGCGAGCGTGAGCGCGGGGAAGACGACGGCGGACGCGTAGCCGAAGAGCCGGAGTGTGAGGCTCGCGGCGCTCCGGGCGTGCGTGCGGTCGCGTTCGTCGTAGAGGACGGCGTCGCTGCGGTGCTGGAGGCCGACGCTCGCGAGCATCGCGAGCGCGTAGAGCGCGACGCCGGCGAACGGCCGTTCGAGCGCGACGAGGACGCCGAGCGCGACGCCGCCGCCGACGCCGAAGCCGGTGACGAGCCTGCGCGTCGTTCGCGGGGCGAGTTCGGTAACGGACATGGGAAAGACCTCTTTACACTAAAGCGTGTTTTACACACCGGTATAACTCTTGCGTCGGTGTGCTCGGGACACCGCGCGCCGCCGACGACGCAAACCGTTTCAACGCCAGTCGTCTACGCACACCCAGTGAGCGACGAAGCCGACAGCCCCGACCTCTCCCTCGACGCCTTCTACGACGCTCTGGAGTCCGTCGGTCGCCCCGTGGTGACCGCCGGCCGACTCGCGGGCGTCCTCGACTGGACGCAGGCCGAGGCGAGCGACGCCCTCGACCGACTCGCGGAGGAGGACCACGGCGTCGAGCGCGTCGACGTCTCGAACGACCCGGTGGTGTGGTTCCCCACCGACTGGGCGAAGACCACCGAGCGCGAACGCGTCGTCGTCTTCCCCGAGCACCGCGAGGTCGTCGTCGACCAGCCCACGCAGTTCACGCGCGCACAGCTCGCGCAGTTCGCGACCCTCACCGACACCACTGGCGAGAACGCCTATCGCTACATGGTCCGCGCCGAGGACGTCTGGGGGGCGCCCCACGACGACCTGGAGGCGCTGCGCCGGACCGTCCGGCAGGCGCTCGGCGAGCGCTACCCCTCCCTCGAGGAGTTCGTCGCCGACCAGTGGCGTCGCGCCCGCCAGTTCCGCCTCTACACCCACGAGGAGGGCTACGTCGTCCTCGAGGCGAACACGCCCGAGATGATGGGGAACGTCGCCGAGCAGCATCTCTCCGACGGGACCATCCGCGCGCCCATCAGCGACACCGAAGCGTGGGTCGCCGCCGAAGCCGTCGCCACCGTCAAGCGCGAGCTCTACGAGGCCGGCTACCCGGTCCAGGACGACCGGACGCTCGACGAGGGCGCCGAGCTCGACGTCGAGTTGCACCTCTCGCTTCGCGACTACCAGCGCGGGTGGGTGAAGCGCTTCGTCGAGTCCGGCTCGGGCGTGCTCGTCGGCCCGCCCGGGAGCGGGAAGACCGTCGCCGCGCTCGGCGTCCTCGAACAGGTCGGCCGCGAGACGCTCGTCCTCGCGCCGGGGCGCGAACTCGTCGCCCAGTGGCGCGACAGCATCCTCGAGTACACGAGCCTCACGCAGGCGGACGTCGCGGAGTACCACGGCGGCGTGAAGGAGGTCGGCCCCGTCACCATCGCGACCTACTCGACGGCGGGCATGGAGCGCCACCGCCGGCTCTTCGACGAGAAGCGCTGGGGGCTCGTCGTCTACGACGAAGCCCACCACATCCCGAGCGACGTCTTCCGGCGCACCACCGACCTGCAGGCCTCCGCGCGCCTCGGGCTGAGCGCGACGCCGGTCCGGGGCGACGACCGCGAGACGGACATCTACACGCTCATCGGCCCCCCCATCGGCACGGATTGGGAGGCGCTCTTCGACGCGGGCTTCGTGCAGGAGCCCGAGGTCGAGATACGCTTCGTCCCGTGGGCGGAGGACGAGCACCGCTACGAGTACGCGAGCGCGGACGGCCACGAGCGCCGGATGCTCGCCGCGTCCAACCCCGCGAAAATCGACGAGGTCCGGTCGATACTCGACGAGCACCCCGAGGCGAAGACGCTCGTCTTCGTCGACTACCTCGATCAGGGCGAGCGGCTGGGCGAGGCGCTCTCCATCCCGTTCGTCAGCGGCGACACGCCCCACTCGCGGCGCGAGCGCCTCTTCCACGAGTTCCGCGCGGGCGAGCGCGACGTCCTCCTCGTCTCGCGGGTCGCCGACGAGGGCATCGACCTCCCGGACGCCGAGCTCGCGATCATCGCCTCCGGGCTCGGTGGCTCGCGCCGGCAGGGCGCCCAGCGCGCTGGCCGGACGATGCGCCCCGCGGGCCGCGCGCTCGTCTACGTGCTCGCCACCAGAGGCACCGAGGAGGAGGAGTTCGCGCGCAACCAGACGCGCCACCTCGCGGAGAAGGGCGCGCGCGTTCGGGAAGCCGACGCGGAGGCGTTCGTGGATGCGAACGCGAGTGAGCATCCACGGGACGAGCGAACGGGGAGCGAGAGCGACCCGTGAGCTTTGTGGGTCCGAGCGACAGCGAGGACCCACAGAACGACGAGCGCGAACGGTAGTGAGACGCGAGTAACGCGGGCCCGAGCGACAGCGAGGGGCCGCAGAACGTCGAGCGGGAGTGACCCGTCCGTAGACGGAACGCCCTGCCGGGGCGGATGGCTTTTTGCTCGTGCCCGTGGAAGTCCCGCGTATGAAGGCCGCTGTCTACCACGGCGAACGCGACGTCCGCGTCGAGGAAGTGCCCGACCCCGAGATCGAGGAGTCGACGGACGCGGTCGTCCGAATCACGCACACCGCCGTCTGTGGCTCCGACCTCTGGTTCTATCGCGGCGAGAGCGACTATCCGACGCCGGGGCGCACCGGCCACGAGCCGATGGGCGTCGTCGAGGAGGTCGGCGACGACGTGACGAGCGTCCGCCCGGGCGACCGCGTGCTCGCGCCGTTCGCGGTCTCCTGTGGTGAGTGCGAGTTCTGCCGGAAGGGGCTCTACACCTCCTGCGTCGAGGAGAAGGGCTGGGCGGGCGAACACGACGGCGCGCAGGGCGAGAAGGTGCGCGCGCCGTTCGCGGACGGCACGCTCGTGCGCGTCCCCGAGCGCTACGCGGACGACGAGGACGTGCTGGAGTCGCTCCTCCCGCTGACGGACGTCATGTGTACGGGCCACCACGCGGCGGTGAGCGCGGGCGTCGGCCCCGGCGACACCGCCGTCGTCGTCGGCGACGGCGCGGTCGGGCTCTGTGGCGTGCTCGCCGCGGACCGCCTCGGCGCCGAGCGGATCGTCGCGATGGGCCACCACGAGGACAGGCTGGAGATCGCCGAGGAGTTCGGCGCGACGGAGACCGTCGCGGCGCGCGGCGAGGTGGCGGTCGAGCGCGCGACGGAGCTGACGTACGGCGGCGCGAACCACGTCCTCGAGTGCGTCGGCGCGGAGTCCTCGATGGACACCGCCTTCGACGTCGCGCGACCCGGCGGGACCGTCGGGTTCGTCGGCGTCCCCGAGGGCGTCGATGAGGCGGCGTTCCTCGAGAAGGCCTTCCGGAAGAACGTCGGCCTCGAGGGCGGCGTCGCCCCCGTCCGAAAGTACGTCGACGACCTCATGGCGGACGTCCTGCAGGGGACGCTCGACCCGTCGCCCATCTTCACGAAGACCGTCGACTTGGAGGGAGTCCCCGAGGGCTATCGCGCGATGGACGAGCGCGACGCCGTGAAGGTCCTCGTGAAGGTCTGAGGTCGCCGCGACCCGAACGGCTTTGCCGTCGGCGGACGCGCTCCCGACATGAGCGAGCGCTCCGTCACCGACATCGTCGACGAACTGACGCTCGAGGAGACAGTCGCGCTGACGCACGGCGCGAGCGACCCGTCGGACCGCGCGACCGGCTACGTTCGGGGTATCGAACGCCTCGACGTGCCCCCGCTCCGAATGGTCGACGGGCCGCTCGGCGTGCGCGTCCCCGGCGAGGAGGCGACGGCGTTTCCCGCGCCGCTCGCGCTCGCCGCGACGTTCGACACCGACCTCGCGGAGACGCACGGCGCGGCGCTCGGCCGCGAGACGAACGGCATGGACGCCGACGCCCTCCTCGGCCCGGGGACGAACCTGATTCGCGTTCCGCAGAACGGCCGGAACTTCGAGTACTTCAGCGAGGACCCCGTCCACTCGGCGGCGTTCGCCGCCGCCGTCACGCGCGGCATCGAGTCCGAGGACGTCATCGCGACGCCGAAGCACTACGTCGCGAACAGTCAGGAGCGCTATCGGGCGTCGATCAGCGCCGACGTCTCCGAGAGCGCGCTCCGTGAACTCTACCTGCCGTCGTTTCGCGCGGCCGTCGACGCCGGCGCGGGGTCGGTCATGACCGCGTACAACGGCGTGAACGGCACGCGGATGAGCGACCACGCGCGCCTCCTCCGAGACGTCCTGAAGGGCGAGTGGGGCTTCGAGGGGTACGTCGTCTCCGACTGGTTCGGCACCGAGGGCGCGGCGGCCGCCGCGAACGGCGGCCTCGACGTCGAGATGCCGGGCGTCCCGATGGGCGAGATGCTGCCCGGCGACGCGGACGCCGAGGACGGCCCCGTGGAGATGCCCGAGGAGCTCGCGCGCGGCATGCCGGACGCCGCGTCCTGCGAGCGCTTCGCCGAAGTGCTCGCCGAGCGCGTCCGCGACGGCACGGTCCCCGAGGCACGCCTCGACGACATGGCCGAGCGCGTCCTCACGCAGATGGACCGCATCGGCCGCCTCGACGGCTCTCGGACAGATGGGGCGGTGGACACGCCCGAGCATCGCCGGCTCGCACGGCGCGTCGCCGAGCGCGCGAGCGTCCTCCTGAAGAACGACGGCGCCCTCCCGCTCGCGGACGACGCGGCCGTCGCGCTCGTCGGCCCGAACATCGACGAGGCAGTCCTCGGGGGCGGCGGCTCCTCGGAGACAACGCCCGTCGTCGAGTCCACGCCGGAGGCCGCCCTGACGTCGCGCGCGGACGGCCCCGTCACCGTCGAGTACGGCCTGCCGCCCGTCGAGGCCGTCTCGATGTTCGACCTGCTGGAGGGCGCCGACGGCGGGGAGGGAGACGACGGCTCGACCCGCGACCCGGAGATGGCGGACGCGCTCGCGGCGGCCGCCGAGGCCGACGTCGCCGTCGTCTGCGTGCGCGACACCGCGACGGAGGCGATGGACCGCGAGAACCTCCGCCTCCCCGGCCGACAGGACGACCTCGTCGAGGCGGTGGCGGACGCCGCCGACAGGACCGTGGTCGTCGTCAACTCCAGCGGGCCGGTCGAGCTCCCGTGGCGCAACGACGTCGACGCCGTCGTCGAGAACTGGTACCCGGGGCAGGCGCACGGCGACGCGCTCGCCGCCGTCCTCTACGGCGACGCCGACCCGTCGGGCCGCCTCCCGGTGACGTTCGCGCCCGAGTCGGCGTATCCGACGAGCGGGGACGAGCGGCGCTACCCCGGCGAGGACGGCGTCGTCCACTACGACGAGGGGGTCTTCGTCGGCTACCGCCACCTCGACCGCGAGGGGGTCGAGCCGACGTACCCGTTCGGGCACGGGGGCTCCTACGCCGACTACGAGTACGTCGACGCCGACCTCGCGGACGGGACCGTCCACGTCACCGTGGAGAACACGTCGGAGCGCGACGGCCGGGAGGTCGTCCAAGTGTACGTCGAGCCGCCCGAGGACGGGGACGTCGAGCGCCCGCCGCGCGAACTCGCGGGGTTCGCGAGCGTCGAGGTGCCCGCAGGCGAGCGCGTCGAGGTGTCGGTCGACCTCGCCGAGCACGCCTTCGACAGCTACGTCGAGGGGTCGGGCTGGACGACGCCGCCGGGCGAGTACGCGCTCGCCGTCGGGCGGTCGTCGCGCGACATCCGCCTCGAACTCGCGGCGACGCGCTGACGTGCCGAAATAGCTATAGGCGTCCCGAGAGTCGTACGACCACGCGATTCAGACTCCGCATGTCATCTTCAGGCCCGCCGTCGGACGCCGACGACTCCGACTCGACCGTCCTCGACGAGAGCGGGAACGTGGAACCCGGCGTCCTCGATAAGGAGTTCTTCGAGGCGCTCGTCGAGAACGGCTCCGACGCCATCGTCTCCATCGACGAGAACAGCCGCATCCTCTTCGCCAACCGCTCGGTCGAGCGCGTCTTCGGCTACGAGCCCGACGAGCTCGTCGGGGAGCCGCTGACGACGATTATGCCCGAGCGCTTCCACGACGCCCACCACGAGGCGATCGAGCGCTACCTCGAGACGGGCGAGCGGACGCTCGACTGGCGGGACGTCGAACTCCCGGCGAAGCACGCCGACGGCCACGAGGTCCAGCTCTCGATCACCTTCGAGGAGCACCGCTACGACGGCGAGCGCGTCTTCTCGGGGATCATGCGCGACGTCACCGACCGCGTCGAGCGCGAGCGCGAACTCGAGCGTCAGAACGAGCAACTCGAGCGCTTCGCGTCCTTCGTGAGCCACGACCTGCGCGACCCGCTCCAGACCGCGAAGGCCGACGTCGCGATCCTCGAGTCGGAGTACGGAACCGACGAACTCTTCGACGAACTCGACGAAACGCTCGACCGGATGGACGCGCTCATCGACGACGTGTTGACGCTCGCGAAGCAGGGGAAGACGATCGGCGAGACGGCGACGGTCGAACTCCCCGACGTCGCGCGAGCAGCGTGGCGGACGGCGGGCGTCGAGACGGCGACGCTCGACGTCGAGGACGACATCGGGAGCGTCCGCGCCGACCGCGAGCGCCTGGAGACGCTCTTCCAGAACCTCTTCCGGAACGCCGTCCAGCACGCGGGCGCGGACGTGACGGTGCGGGTCGGCGCGCTCCCCGACGGCTTCTACGTCGCGGACGACGGCCCGGGGTTCGGCACGGAGGCGCCGGAGGACCTCTTCGAGTACGGCTACACGACCGACGAGTCCGGCACCGGGTTCGGCCTCAGCATCGTCGGTGAGATCGCGGACGCCCACGGGTGGGCCGTGTCGGCGACGTCCGGCGAGACGGGGGGCGCGCGCTTCGAGTTCCACGGCGCCACCGCGAGCCGCGAGGTGGTGGAGTGATGAGCACGGCGAGCGCGCCCGACTCGTCGACGGACGACGAGGAGCCGGTCGTCATGGTCGTCGACGACGAGGAGCGCATCCCGGAGGCGTTCGCCATCTGGCTGGGCGACGACTACGAGGTGCGGTCGGCGACGAGCGGCGAGGAGGCCCTCGAGAAGATGGACGGGGACGTCGACGTCGTCCTCCTCGACAGACACATGCCGGGGCTGTCGGGCGACGAGGTCCTCGAGCGCATCCGCGATGCGGACTACGACTGCCGCGTCGCGATGGTCACTGGCGTCGACCCGGACTTCGACATCGTCGAGATGGAGTTCGACGACTACCTCACGAAGCCGGTCGGCCGCGACGACCTCCTCTCGGTCGTCGACCGCCTCCTCTCGCTCGGCGAGTACGACCGCGTGGTCACGGAGTACTTCGCCGCGTCGAAGAAGCGCGCCGTCCTCGAGTCGCAGAAGCCCCGCTCGGCGCTCGAGGAGAGCGACGAGTACGACCAGCTCCTCGCCGACCTCGAGGAGTACGAGCGCGAACTCGACGCGCTCCTCGCCGACCTCGACCCCGAGGAGTACGAGACGCTCTTCTACGAACTCCTCGACGAGTAACGCCGGTTTTCCCGTTTCGCCACACCGGGGAGCCGCTGGCTCGCGCACCTCCATTCGATATAGCGTCATATGATATACCAGTCGCCGTTCGGACGCACCGTGCTCCGACATCAGCGGATACTCCGGGGCCAGCGTAACCGTCATGAAAATCCTTATCCAATACTGCATGGATACCTCTACCATGGATATCGGTGTACTCACCGTCCCCCTCGGGGACCAACCGCTCGAAGAAGCCCTCGACTATCTCGCCGACCTCGGCGTCGGCGCCGTCGAGATCGGGACCGGCGGGTTCGTCGGCGACGACCACGCGGACCGCGCGGCCCTCCTCGACGACGCGGACGCACGCGCCGACGTCCGCGAGCCCGTCGAGAGCCGCGACCTCCGCATCTCCGCGCTCGCGACGCACAACAATCCGCTCCACCCGGACGAGGAGCGCGCCGCGCGCGCCGACACGGAGCTCCGCGAGGCCATCGAACTCGCCGCCGAACTCGACGTGGACACCGTTACGACGTTCTCCGGGCTCCCCGGCGGGAGCCCCGACGCGAGCGTCCCGAACTGGATCACGGCGCCGTGGCCGCCCGAGCACGCCGACGCCCTCGACTACCAGTGGGAGGAGGTCGCGATACCCTACTGGCGCGACCTCGCCGAGTACGCCGACGAACACGGCGTGAACGTCGCCCTCGAGATGCACCCGAACATGCTCGTCTACGAGCCCGAGAGCCTGCTCGCGCTCCGCGAGGCGACGAACGAGCGCATCGGCGCGAACTTCGACCCCTCGCACCTCTACTGGCAGGGCATCGACGTCGTCGAGGCCATCCGCTTCCTCGGCGAGCGCGACGCCATCCACCACTTCCACGCGAAGGACACGAAGGTCTACGAGGCCAACGCCCGCACGAAGGGCGTCCTCGACACCACGAGCTACGCGGACGTCGCGGACCGCTCGTGGCTCTTCCGCTCCATCGGCTACGGGCACGGCGAGGAGCACTGGAAGGACGTCGTCTCCACGCTCCGCATGGTCGGCTACGAGGGCGCGCTCTCCATCGAGCACGAGGACGCGCTCACCTCCGGCCGCGAAGGCCTCGAGAAGGCCGTCGACGTCCTCCAGCGCGCCGTCTTCGAGACGCAGCCCGGGGAGGCGTACTGGGCATGAGCGAGGAACTCTCCGTCGGGATTCTGGGCTACAAGTTCATGGGGAAGGCGCACGCGAACGCCCTCCAGCGCCTCCCGATGTTCTTCCCGGACGCCCCCGAGACGTCGCTCGACGTCGTCTGCGGCCGCGACGAGGACGCCGCGAGCGAGGCCGCCGAGCGCCTCGGCTTCGACCGCGTCGTCACGGACTGGGCGGACGCCATCGACCAAGTGGACGTCTTCTACAACCTCGGCCCGAACAGCGTCCACGTCGAGCCCTCCGTCTACGCGCTCGAGAACGACGTGCACGTCCTCTGCGAGAAGCCGCTCGCACCGACGCTCGAGGGCGCGGAACGGATGGCCGAAGCGGCCGCCGAGAGCGACGCCGTCGCGGCGACGGCGTTCAACTACCGCTTCGTGCCCGCCATCCAGTACGCGAAGAACCTCATCGAGGCGGGCGAGCTCGGGGAGATTCGCCACGTCCGCGCGAACTACCTGCAGGACTGGCTGAGCGACCCGGAGGCGCCGTGGACGTGGCGCATGGACGCCGACACGGCGGGGAGCGGCGCGCTCGGCGACCTCGGCGCGCACAGCATCGACCTCGCGCGCTTCCTCGTGGACGACCTCACGAGCGTCTCCGGGCACCTGCAGACGTTCGTCGACGAGCGCCCCGTCCCGGGCGAGGACGAGACGCGGCCCGTCACCGTCGACGACGCCTACAGCGCGCAGGTCGAGTTCGCGAACGGCGCGATGGGTACCTTCGAGGCGACGCGGTACGCGAACGGCCGGAAGAACGCCAACACCATCGAAATCAACGGCTCGAAGGGCTCCGTGAAGTTCGACCTCGAGCGCCTGAACGAGCTCGACGTCCTCCTGGAGGACGACCGGGGCTTCCAGCGCGTGCTCGTCACCGACGAGGACGACCCCTACGTCGAGCACTGGTGGCCGCCCGGCCACGTCCTCGGGTGGGAGCACACGTTCGTCCACGAGAACTACGAGTTCCTCTCGGCGGCCGCCGCCGGCGAGGCGGACTACGCGCCCGGATTCGTGGAGGGTCTCGGCGTCCAGCGCGCCCTTGACGCCATCGAGCGCAGCGACGCGAAGCGCGAGTGGGTCGACGTCTGACGTAACCCCCTCGACTCGTTCCTGCCGGATTCGAAACCGTTAGGAGATACTCGAATCCGAGTAATCATTATACACGGAGACACATACGCACACATGGCCCAGACACAGACCGCAGCCGCGACGACCGCCGCACAGCCGCCAAACCCACCGAAATCCGGTGAGAGCCGATGAGCGACCTCCACGAGTACCTCGACGAGTTCCGCGCGCGCGACTGGCAGGAGGCGAGCGCCGAGGACGGCACGGTCCGCTTCGCGATGGTCGGCGTCGGCTGGTGGGTGACCGAACAGGCCGCGCCCGCCGTCGCCGCGAGCGAGCTCGGTGAGACCACCGTCCTCGTCTCGCGCGGGAAGGAGAAGGCCGAAGCGGCCGCCGAGGAGCTCGACGTCGAGCACGGCCTCTCCAGCGAGGAGTTCCGCGACGGTGTGGCCAGCGACGCCTACGACGCCGTCTACGTCTGTACGCCGAACGCCGCGCACCTTGAGACCGTCGAGGCCGCCGCCGACCTCGACAAGCCCGTGCTCTGCGAGAAACCGATGGAGGCCGACGTCGAACGCGCGGAGGCGATGGTCGAGGTCTGCGAGGCGGCCGACGTCCCGCTGATGGTCGCCTACCGGATGCAGACCGACCCCGCGATCCGGCGCGCGCGCAATCTCGTGCAGGCGGGCGCCATCGGCGACGTGACGCACGTTCACGGCCACATGAGCCAGCGTCTCCTCGCGGACGTCAACTCGAACCCGGAGCAGTGGCGGCTCAACCCCGCTCTCGCCGGCCCCGGCGCCTCGGTCACCGACCTCGGCGTCTACCCGCTGAACACGACGCGCTTCATCGTCGACGCCGACCCGCTCGACGTGCAGTCGATGCTCTACAGCGAGCACGACGCCTTCGGGGACGTTCCCGACGAGCGCGCGGCGTTCACCGCGCGCTTCCCGGACGGCGTTCTCGCGTCGTTCTCGGCCTCACAGCGCGCCCACGAGACCGGCTTCCTCCGCATCATCGGCACCGAGGGCGAGCTCGAGCTCGACCCCGCGTTCTTCAACCGCCACGACGCCGGCTTCACGCTCACGCGCGGGACCCAAACCGTCGACGTCGACTTCGACGCCGTCGACCAGATGGAGGAGGAGTTCGACTACTTCGCGGACCGCCTCCTCACCGGGCGCGACATCTACCCGGACGGCGAGCACGGCGTCGTCGACATCCGGGCCATCGAGGCCGTCCTTGAGGGCGAAACGGCGACGCGCGACCTCTAGACGAGGTCGTAGACGTTCGCGAGGTAGACGTCGCGCACGCGGTCCCCCCAGTTGTGCGTGTACGTGTCGATGACGTCGTCCGCGACGTCGCCACGGAGGTACTTCACGACGCCCCGGTCGCCCGTTCTGTCCCGCAGGTGCGTCGTGAAGAAGTGCCGGAAGTAGTGGGGCGTGACGTTCTCCGCCGCGCCCCCGCCGGTCCGATACCAGCCGGCGTCGCGGGCGTACGTCTCGACCGTCTTGCGGACCATCTCCGGCGTGAGGCGCGCCCCCCACGCACCGCTCGTCGAGCAGAAGAGCGGCTCCGCCTCGGAGCGCGCGTCCGGCCGGATCGCCAGCCAGCGCACGAGTGCGCGCCGAAGCTCGTCGTCGACGGGCACGAGCGTCACCCGCTTGCGCTTGTTCGACGCCGAGCGGACCTCGCCGTTCGCCGCCTCGCCCGCCGAGACGTCCGGGTCGACGAAGAGCGTGTCCGGGCGGCCGTCGAGACGCCCGCGCGTCCCGAGATCGGGGTACGCTTCGCGGGCGCCCGCGTGAGCGAGCGCGACGTCCCGGAGGTCGAGATTGCAGAGCTCACCCACCCTGAGCCCGGTCTTCAGGAGCCCCAATACGACCGCGCGGTCGAGCGGATGGCGGATTCCCGCGACGAACTCGCGCATCCGCGCCACCGTCACTTCCCGCCGCGTCGGGTCGGCGTCGATGGTCTCGTCCATCTCCTCGACGACGAGCGTCATCGGGTTCGCGTCGAACGCGCCGACCTGCGTCATATACGAGTAGAAGCGGTTGCAGTAGGAGGCGTACGTCGCGACCGTCGACTCGGCGTACTCCTCGCGCAGCGACGCCACCCACGCGAGACACGCCCGCCTGTCCGCCGCGCGCGGGCCCGCGACGCCGCGCGAATCGAGGAACGCCTCGAACTCGCGGAGGACGCGCTCGTAGGCCGCACGCGTCCGCTCGTGCTTGCCGTGATAGCCCATGTCCTCGAGGAAATACCCCACGGGGTCCTCGACGTCCACGGCCTCCTCCGCGCTCATTCGTCGGCCTCGCGGAGGACGTAGCCACCGTCACGCGGGCTGTACCGGATGGTGCCCTCGTCGTCGAGCGCCGCAAGCGTCTCCTCGAGGCGTTCCTCGAAGTCGCCGGTGAGCGCGGTGAGGAGCGTCTCCCAGTCGGCGACGCCGCGCTCGCGGAGTTCGGCGACGACGCGGGCATCGAGGCCCGCCCCACCGTCGTCCTCGCCGACGTCGTCCCCGCCGTCCGACCCGCTCGCGCCCGCGCCGTCGAGACCGAGGTCGCGCACGCCCGCCTGCACCATCGTCCGCACGAACTCGCTCTGCGTCATCCCGAGTTCGTCCGCGCGCTCTTTCCACGACTCCTTCTGGTAGCGCGGGACGTACGTCTTCACCGACGTCCGCTCGGCGTCGTCCTCGGAGCTCACGCGAGACACCCCCGGGGGCGAGCGTGGGTCGACCGACCGTCTCCGGCGACAGTCACGCGGGACACTCGCGTACCCGTAGTAGTGTTTCCGACATGTTCGGGCCATTCGGACTCGTGACGCGCTGAGTCGCCATCCAGCGCGACAATCGCGTCTCGTCGCTCGGCGCCGATGCCGTCGAACCGTGTTTCGCGGTCGTTCACCCCACCCGTGGCAGGTCGAAGACGGGAGGGTCGCGTCGTGGCGTACATCGGTGGTCGTACGCGGAGCGTCACGCCCCACCACCAAGAAGGTGTCCCCGACGAGTGGATAAGTGACCTTATCGGTCCAATTGTTACTGTATATGGCGTCATCTGTGGTACTACATAGCTGTATCTTCTAACTTCGGGACCCACATTCACGCATATCTCCACCTGCTCTGTGGTACCGGATTCTCGGGTTAGTGCTACGGGGGGGAGAGCGCGGCGGCGTCCCGGGGCGACGGCCGGACGGCCGGGCGGCCGCGCAGTCACGCGGCGGACTCCGTACTCGCGTCGTGAGGGGAGGAGCGCGACCGCCACGAGTCGGTGTCGGCGGTCCCCGGGACCGTCAGCGACGACCGCCGCGGTTCTCGAAGGATCGCTGGGCGACCTGTCCGGCCTCGCGGACGGCGCGCTGGCGGCCCGAGGAGCCGAAGGAGCGATAGAGGAGGCCGAGACAGCAGAGCGTCCCACCACCGACGACGAGCGTCGCGTCGGTCAGCCCCGCCGTGTAGAGATAGGTCGTCGTGACGACGCCCGCGCTCGCCGCTACCCCGAGGACGAGGCGGCGCGCGAGTCGATGCAGGACGGCGTTCTCGTCGGCGACGTCCGTCCGCACCTCGAGGTCGTCCTTGTCGACGCGCTCGAGCGCGCGTTCGGCCTTCGGGGGGACGCGGAGCGCCGAGCGCGCCGAGGCCGTGACGTCGCCACCGACGTCGCGCGCCGTCTCCGCGACGCGCTCGCGCACCATCGCCTCGCGCTCCGACGCGACGTACTCCTCGACGACGGAGACGGTGTCGAAGTCGGGGTCGAGCGTGCGACAGACCCCCTCGAGGACGGTGGCGATGCGGACGACGAGCGCGAGGTCCTGTGGCATTCGGAACGGGATCTCGTGGAGCGTCCCCTCGAAGCCCCGGACGAGCTCGCGGATCTGTGAGCTGTCGACGTGCTCGCCGCGCAGGTGCTCGACGGCGAGCGCGAGCACCTCCGTGACGAACGCGCGGTCGGCGGCGGGGTCGAGCGCGCCCATCTCGACGAAGACGTCCGCCATCGCCTCGGCGTCGTCGTTCGCGGCGGCGCCGTAGAACGCGCGCAGTTGCTCGCGGCGCTCCTCGGAGAGGCGTCCCGTCATCCCGAAGTCGTAGAAGACGATGGCGCCGTCCTCGCGGACGGCGAGGTTCCCGGGATGGGGGTCGGCGTGGAAGACGCCGTCCTCGAGGATCATCCGGATGTAGACGCGCTCGAGGCGCTCGGCGAGCGCGTCGCGGTCGACGCCCATCGCGTCCAACGCCTCGACGTCGTCGATGCGCGCCCCGTCGACGTACTCCATGGTGAGGACGCGCTCGCCCGAGTGCGAGTCGACGGACGCCGGGACGACGACGCGCTCGTCGTCGGCGACGTTCGCGCGCACCGTCTCGAGCGCGTCGCGTTCGTGCCTGTAGTCGATCTCCTCGCGCAGGGTCTGCGCGAACTCGGCGGCGACGTTCTCGATAGTGAAGCGCTGTCCAGGTGACGCGACGCGGAGGACGAGCGGGAGGACGGCCTCGAGCACGCGCAGGTCGGCCTCGACGGCGGCCTCGATGCCGGGGCGACGAACCTTGACGGCGACGCGCTCGCCCTCGAGGCGGGCGGTGTAGACCTGCCCGAGGCTCGCGCCGCTGATCGCGTCCGTGTCGAACTCGTCGAACGCCTCCTCGACCGGCCCCACCTCCGCCTCCAGTACCGCCCGCGCCGCTTCCCACTCCGCCGGCGGCACTCGGTCCTGGAGCTCCGCGAGTTCGCGCGTGTACGTCGGGGGGAGGACGTCCGGGCGCGTCGAGAGCAACTGGCCGAGCTTGACGAACGTCGGCCCGAGGTCGTCGAGCGTCTCGCGGAGCGCGTTCGCGCGCCGCGCGTGCGTGGCGTCGTCGACGGAGCGCGCTCCCCCGAGGAGGAGGAAGCGCCGCCGGTCGCGGAGGAGCGTGAGCGCGAACGGGGCGAGCGCGAGTCCGACGGCGAGGAAGCGTCGGCAGACGAGGAGTGCGGTTCGGATCCGACCGGGTTCCCGGACCATCGTCCGGTGTTCGCCCGCCCACCGTATAGCGATGGCGGAGACCCACCGTGCGAGGTTTCGTTGTCACCGTGGCAATTGATTTCGGTCCGCTAGCGGACTTGTAAATCACATATCGCTATACGCAATACTGCGCGCGGTGGCGGCGAGCGCGGACGCTCGACCCCCCACCGCACGGGGGGGACGGCGCCACCGTAGGGGGACGGCGGCGGCGTCGGCGGCTCACGGCTCGAACGAACGCTTTTACGCGCACGCATCGTACGTCGGGCGACGAATGGCCGATTCGATGAGCGAGATGCTCCGGGCGGACATGGAGTGCGAGGGGCTGTTGGAGTGTTTCCACGACCTGAAAGCGCTCGACCGGGATATCTTCGAGGTGCTCTGTGAGCGCGAGGAGTCGCTGACGGTGGACGAGATCGCCGAGGCGGTGAGCCGTGAGCGCTCGACGGCCTACCGCTCGGTCCAGCGCCTCCTCGAAGCGGGGTTCATCCGCAAGGAGCAGGTGAACTACGAGCAGGGGGGCTACTATCACGTCTACGAACCCCGCGACGGCGAGGAGATCGCCCGCGAACTACAGCGCACCCTCAACGACTGGTACGCGAAGATGGGCACCCTCATCGGCGAGTTCGAACGGAAGTACGCCGAGGGCCCGGCGCGCACGCCCAGCGAAGACTGAGCGCGCCCAGCGTCCGTGGCGGGCGAAGGCACGCCTGCGCGGTACTCGCCGACGCCTCCTCGCCGACACGGTGCCGCGCAGTGGCCCGTCGGCACGGGTGTTCGCGGGGGTGGACGCCGCGACCCGTCGGTCGAAACCGACTTTTCCTGTGCGCGTATTGGGAATGCGTATGCACGCACGGAGGGCTCGACGATGCGAGTCGTAATCGTCGGCGCCGGCGAAGTCGGCTCCAGCATCGCCGCGAGTCTCGCGGAGAGCCACGACGTCGTCGTTGTCGACGTGGACTCGGATCGCGTCGAACAACTGACCTACGAGGCCGACGTCCTCCCCGTCGAAGGCGACGGCACCGACTCCGCGGTGCTCGAAGAAGCCAGCGTCCGCGATGCCGACATCGTCGTCGCGTCCACGGACAACGACGAGACGAACCTCGCGGTCTGCGGGACGGCCGCGACGCTCGGCGACCCGTTCACGATTGCGCGCGTCCAGAAGACGACCTACCTGGAGACGTGGCGGCGCTCCCCGCGCGCGTTCGACGTGGACTTCATGGTCTGCACCGACCTCCTGACCGCGCAGTCCATCGTCCGCGTCATCGGCTTCCCGACGGCGACGGACGTCGACCCGTTCGCGGGCGGGCGCGTCCAGATGGCGGAGTTCGAGGTCGTCGAGGGGAGCCCGCTCGCCGGCCAAACGGTCCAAGAGGCCGACCGCTTCGAGTCGCTGACGTTCGCGGCGATCATCGAGGACGGCGAGGCGACGATCCCGCACGGCGAGACGGTTATCCCGCCGTCGTCGAAGGTCCTCGTTATCGGGACGCCCGCGAGCGTCGAGCGTTTCGCGGCCGCCGTCGCACCGGAGACGGCGGTGAGCGACGTCGAGGACGTCATCATCATCGGCGGGAGCCAGCAGGGCTTCCTCGTCGCGAGCCTCCTCGAGGAGCGCGGCTTCAGCCCGCGCCTCATCGAGCAGGACGAAGCCCGTGCGCGCGAACTCGCCGAAGAACTCCCGAAGACGACGGTGATGGCGCACGACGCGACGGACGCCGACTTCCTCGAGCGCGAGAACGTCGGCGGCGCGGACGTCGTCATCACCTGCTTGGGGAGCGACGAGAAGTGCCTGCTCGTCTCGCTGCTCTCGAAGCGCCTCGGCGCGAACCGCGCCATCGCCTCTATCGCGTCGGGGGAGTACGTCTCGCTCTTCGAGACGGTTGGCGTCGACGTCGCCGTGAACCCGCGCGAGGTGACCGCCGAGGAGATCACGCGCTTCACGCGCGAGCGGCAGGCGGAGAACGTCGCCATCGTCGAACCGGGCTCCGCCGAGGTGCTCGAAGTCGAGGTGGACGAAGCGAGCGTGCTCGCCGGGCGCTCCATCCAGGACGCCGTCGCGGACCTCCCCGGTGAGGTCGTCGTCGGCGCGATTACCCGCGGCACGGAGGTCATCACGCCGCGCGGCGACACGGTCGTGGAGGTCGGCGACCACGCCGTCGTCTTCGTCCCCGCTGGCGCGCAGGCCGAGGTCGCCGAGAAGCTATGAGCGGGATACTCCGCGTCGATTGGCGCGCGAGTCTCAGCCTCGTCGGGAGCATCCTGAAGTATCTCGCCGTCCCGCTCTGCGTCCCGGTCGTCGTCGCGCTCTACTACGGCGACGGCGGCCTCCCGGCCTTCCTCCTCACCATCGCCGTGACGCTGGGCGTCGGGACCGCCCTCGAACGCCTCGACGACGACCCCGACATCGGCACCCGGGAGGGGTTCCTGATGGTGGCGCTGTCGTGGCTGCTCGTCGCCGCTATCGGCGCCATCCCCTACCTCGTGGAAGCCCACGGCGTCCCCGGCGTCGTCGCGCCCACTCACCCGGAGTCGACGCTCGGGAACCCCGCGAACGCGCTCTTCGAGTCGATGAGCGGGTTCACGACGACGGGCGCCACGGTGCTGGGAAGCATCTCCTTCGACGCGCACTCGCGCGCGATGATGATGTGGCGCCAGCAGACGCAGTGGCTCGGCGGGATGGGGATCGTCGTCCTCGCCGTCGCCATCCTCCCGAAGCTCTCCGTCGGCGGCGCGCAGTTGATGGACGCCGAAGCGCCCGGGCCCGGACTCGAGAAGCTCACGCCGAAGATCGCGGAGACGGCTCGAACGCTCTGGGTGCTGTACGTCGGCCTCACGGCGCTCGAAATCGCCATCCTCTACGGCCTCCACCTCCTCGGACCGGTGGTCGGCACGCCGCTCGCCCCGAAGATGACGTTCTACAACGCCGTCGCGCACGGGCTGACGACGATGCCGACCGGCGGGTTCTCGCCGATGGCGCGCTCCATCGAGGCGTTCAGCGCGGTCGTTCAGTGGGTCATCGTCCCGTTCATGGTCGCGGCGGGCGTGAACTTCGCGCTCTTCTGGCACTTCGTGAAGGGCGAACGCCACCACGTCCGCGAGGACGCCGAGTTCCGCGCGTACGCCGGCGTCTTCGCGGTCGCGACCGCCGTGCTCGGCGTCCTGCTCTACACGGACCCCGGCCTCGCGAGCGTCGCGAACGTCGGGCGGATCACGGGCGCGATAGAGCCGTCACTCCGCCACGCCGCCTTCCAAGCGGCCGCCATCGTCACCACCACCGGGTACGCGAGTATGGACTTCAACGCGTGGGGGACGCCCGCGAAGTACGCCCTCCTCGTGCTGATGTTCGTCGGCGGCTCCGCCGGCAGCACCGGCGGCGGGATCAAGATCGTGCGCTGGCTCGTCGTCCTGAAGTCGGTCCGTCGCGAGTTCTTCACCACCATCCACCCCGACGCCGTCAAGCCCGTCCGCCTCGGCGGTCAGGTCGTCGACGAGTCCGCCGTCCGGGGGATTCAGGCGTTCACGCTCCTCTACATCGTCCTGTTCGCGCTCGCGAGCGTGCTCGTCATCTGGAACGGCGCCGCCGTCGAGGGCGGGATGACCGTCCTCGAGGGCGTGAGCGCGGCGGCCTCCACGCTCGGGAACGTCGGGCCGGGGTTCGGCGCGTTCGGCCCGATGAACAGCTATCTGCCGTTCCCGAACTCGACAAAACTGCTGATGGTCGGGCTGATGTGGGTGGGCCGCCTCGAGATATTCCCGGTGCTCATCCTCCTCACGCGGTCCTACTGGTCGTCCTGAGGGCGCGGAAGGCCCACAGCTCTCCGTCGGGGCGTCAGCCGGTGAGCCGCCGAGTCGCGCATTCGGCCCTCGACGGCGATAGCGGGCGCCTCCGATAGGTCGCACGGCTCGCCCGCAGGTCAGTAGTCTTTTTACTGCGACATCCAACGAACCGATAATGAGTGAAGACGCCAGCGGAGGGAACGTCGAGGCCGAACTCTCCCGCGACATGGGGCTGTTCGGCATCACGTTCATCGGCATCGGCGCGATGATCGGAGCGGGCGTGTTCGCCCTCACCGGATTCGCGGCGGGACTCGCCGGGCCCGCGCTGCTCGTCGCGTTCCTACTGAACGGCGTCATCGCCTCGCTCACGGCGATGTCGTACGCGGAACTCGGCTCCGCGTTCCCGCGTAGCGGGGGCGCGTACAACTGGGTGACCGAAGCCCTCCCCAGACCGTGGGGCTTCTTCACCGGATGGACGAACTGGTTCGCACAGGCCGTCGCGTGCGCGCTCTACGCTGTCACCTTCGGCTCGTTCTTCAGCGAGTTCCTCGTCATTCTCGGGTTCCTCCACCACGACTTCCTCCTGTTCGGCGTGGTCGGGAAGTCGATCCTCGACAAACTCCTCGCCGCCGTCGTCGTCGCCTTCTTCGCGTACATCAACTATCGCGGCGCCGAGGAGACCGGGAAGATCGGTATCGTCGTCACCACGATCAAGGTCATCATCCTCGGCCTCTTCGTCGTCTTCGGCGCGCTCGCGACGTTCGAGGACCCGACGTGGCCGTCGAAGTTCTTCGGCGAACAGGGCTTCTTCGCGAACGGTCTCACGGGCGTCCTCGCCGCGATGGGCTTCACGTACGTCGCTTTCGAGGGCTACGACATCATCGTCCAGTCCGGCGAGGAGGTCATCGACCCCGGAGTCAACATCCCGAAGGCGATCTTCTACTCGCTCGTCGTCGTCATCCCGATCTACGTCCTCGTCGCGTTCGCCGCGCTCGGCGGCATCACGATCACGCAGGACCTCCTGACCTTCGCCGGCGTCTCCGGGACGCCGGCGGACTGGGCGACGTGGAACCTCCTCGGTGAGCTCGGCGAACTCGGCATCATCCAGGCCGCCGGCCAGTTCGTGCCCTACGGCCTCCCGCTCCTCCTCATCGCGGGGCTGACCGCGACGATGAGCGCGCTGAACGCGACGCTCTACGCGTCCTCGCGCATCGCGTTCTCGATGAGCCGCGACAAGCTCTTCCCGGACGCGATGTCGAGCATCCACCCGGAGACGCGCGCGCCCTACCTCGCCATCATCGTCTCCGCGACCATCATCGGGCTGATGGCGCTCACGCTCCCCATCGAGTCCGTCGCGGCGTCCTCTTCGGTGATGTTCCTCCTCCTGTTCTCGATGGTGAACGTCGCCGTCATCGCGATGCGGAAGAACCGCCCGGACCTCGAACGGCCGTTCGAGGTGCCGTTCATGCCCGTGATCCCGATACTCGGCATCGTCTTCCAGCTCCTCCTCACGCCGTTCCTCCTCACGTCGCTCGGCCTCTCGCCGGGCGTCGGCCCGCAGTCCGAGGGGTTCGTCGCGCTCGTCACGATGATCATCTGGTTCGCGCTCGGGACCGCAGTCTACTACGGCTACAGCGAGGCCCGCGAGCGCGAGCGCATGGAGGAGCAGGCCCCGACGGTCGTCCACGAGCGGACGCCGAGCGAGCGCGAGAGCCAGATCCTCGTCCCGATTGCGAACCCCGAGCACGCCGAGCAGTTCATGCGGACCGCAGTCGACCTCGCGAAGGAGCGCGACGCCGAAATCCTCGTGATGAGCGTCGTCACCGTCCCGCAGCAGACGCCGCTCGACGAGGGCCGGCAGTTCGTCGACGAGAAGCGCGACGTCCTGCGTGAGGCGATGACGGTCGCGGAGGACGCGGACGTCCCCGTCAATGGGACGGTCCGCATCGGCCACGACGTCGCCCAAGCCATCCTGAACACGATCGAGCAGGAGGGCAGCGACGCCGTCCTCATGGGGTGGCGTGGGCGCTCGCGCCGCCGCGACTTCGTGCTCGGGAGCAACCTCGACACCGTCGTCACGGACGCGGACTGCGACGTCCTCGTTGAGCGGGTCGGCGCGTCCGACGGGTCGGTTGAGGAGCTTTTCCTTCCGACTGCGGGCGGTCCGCACGCCGAACTCGCGGCGGAAATCGCGGGCGCGATTGCGCGCTCACAGGACGCGCACGTCACCGTCTCGCACGTCGTCTCCACGGGTGCGGACGCCGAGGAGCGCGCGGACGCCGAGGAGCGCATCCAGGACACCATGGACGTCCTCGGTGACGTCGCGGCCGACAGCCAGCTCGTCGAGGGCGACGACGTCGCGGACGCCATCGTGGAGCGCGCGAACGACTACGACCTCACGGTCATCGGCGCGACCCGCGAGAGCCTCCTCCAGCAGCTCACCTTCGGCGCGATACCCGAGGAGGTCGGTCGGCGCGTCGACACCTCGGTCATCATGACGAAGCGCTACCTCGGCATCACGAGCCGCCTCCAGCGGTGGTTCTCGCGAACGTAAGTGAGCGAGAGCCCAGCGGGGCTTCGCTCCGCGTTGGTTCAGTCGGACGTGAGGACGACTGAACCCAGCAGCCGCTAGGCTGCCTCGGTTCTCGCGAACGTAAGCGAGCGAGAACCCAGCGGCCGATAGGGCGTGTCGGCTTTCGCGAGTCCGGTGTCGCTCTCGTCCCGCCGCTCACTCCCCGGTAGACGCGTCGATGGTGACGGCGGGCATGTCGAGGAAGGCGGTCTCGTAGCCCTCGTGGCGCGAGACCTGCGGGGGAGCGGTGACGGTGACGTCGACCGTCTCGGGCGCCGCGTCGAGGACGACGCCGTAGTGGTGGCCGATATCGGGGTCGAGCGTCTCGGTGAGGTCGCGCGTCTCGCCGGCGATTTCGGCTCGGAGGCCGGTCATCGGGAGCGGGTAGCGGTTGTAGGGCGTCCTGACGGAGACGGCGAGGTAGCACTGGGAGTCGTCGCCGCCGTAGGCCGTGGCGTCGTCGAGAACGGTGGCGACGAGCGCGGCGTCGCCGGTCGTCGCGGTGCCGAGGACGCGCCCCGGGAGGTCGGCGGGGGCGGGGACGCCGCCGGCGGGGAGCATCTCCATCCCCATCGGGTCGACGGCGCCGCGCTCGCCGGCGTCGCGTCGGTATCGGCGGGAGACGGCGTCGAGTTCGGCCTGCGAGTAGGCGAGCGAGAAGTCGAACGTGACGGCGTCGGGGCCGCCGGCGAGCGCGCCGGTGCGACGGACGGCGGGCGCGCCGACGCGCACGCTGACGTCGTAGCTGCCGCCGTCGCCGGGGAGGACGACGTTGTCGCCGAAGTGAAAGCCCATGCGCTGGGAGAGCATCGGCCACGGGGCGTCGGCGGTGACGAGCGTGTCGCCGTCGTAGAAGTGGAGCGTGGGTGCGCGGTCGGTGAGGACGGTGCCCGTCTCGGCGTGCCAGACGACGGGCATGACGTGGATGACGGCGGCGGCGCGCGCGGGGACACGGGTGGTCTCGCGGCCGGAGACGAGCCAGAAGCGATGCGGGCGCGTGTAGGTGAGCGCGCACCCGATCCCGTCGCGCATCTGCGCCCCGGACATCAGCATGCCGTCGACGTGCGAGGGGTAGTAGACGGCGTTCGGGCGGTCCGGGAGCGGGGGGTCGCCGGACTGCGAGCCCTGCGTCTCCTCGCGCGTGAGGTTGAGCGTCGAACAGCCCGCGAGGGCGCCGAGGCCGCCTGCGCCGAGGCCGGCGAGGAAGGCGCGGCGGTTAGGCATCGCCCTCGGGCGTGGGGAGGGCTCGCTTCGAGCGCGGCGGCACGAGGTAGTTCCCTCGGCTGGTGACGCTCATGTACTGGAGGATGCCGTTGTTGTTGCGCTGGCCGACCGGCGTTTCGGCGGCGAGGTCGGCGCCGGTCATGGCGTCGCGGGTGTCGAGGAAGTCGCCGATCTCGCGCTGGTAGCTGACGAAGTGGAGGCCGGCGTGCCCGCCGTCGGTGGAGTCGAAGTCGCGTCGGAGGATGATGGGGCGTCCGTCCTCGCGCAGCGAGAACATCTTCTGACTGTGCCCGACGACGCCGTCCTCGTCGGCGGCCCGCTCTGCGGGTTTGGCCTTCTCCATCTTCGCGTCCGACCCGAGGTTGTCCCCGGCGCCCTCCACGACGTCGTTCTCGGCGTGATAGGGACAGAACATCTTGCCGACGCGCTGCTCGCGGTCGTCCTGCTCGTACCACTGCTGGAGATTGAGGAGCATGTGCGAGACGTGCTGGGTGGTGCCGCCCGCGAACGCGCCCTCCTGGATGGTGACGCGGTCCTCGCTCGCCTGCGTCTTCTCGTAGGTGGACTTGAAGCCCATGTAGAGCGGGGCGTCCTCGGGGACGGGCTCGGAGTCGGGGACGCCGCGCACGTCCTGGTTCTCGGCGGGGAGGCCGTCGCCCGTGAAGCCGGTGCGGCGCTCCGCGACCGAGAAGACGTCCGTGAGCGTCGCGTCGACGGTGACGCCGTTGAGGGCGTCTTTTTCGCCTTTGAGCGCCTGCTCGACGGCGAGCAGGACGTGGCCGTGGTCGCTCGCCAGGTGGAGGGCGGCGTCGGCCGTGTCGAGGGCGGGGTCCTCGAAGGACGCCAGCGCCTCGGGCGCGGGCAGGTCGACGCGCTCGGGGAGCGACGACTCGAAGCGCTCGAAGTAGGACGGCGAGTACGCCATCGTCGAGAGGAGGCCGTCGTGACTCCACGCGTACGCGTCCTCGAGCGTCGCGAGCGCGCGCTCGACGGTCTCGCGCTCGCCCTCGGTGGGGGTGCCGTCGCCGTCGTAGTTGAGGAGGAGGAGGAGGCGGTGCGGGACGGGGACGGCGTTCCCGTGCTCGTCGCGCTCGACGAACGCGCCCCACGCGTGCTGGCGCTCCGGGAGCGACGTCGAGGAGCCGGTCGGGACGTCGGTGTCGTCCGTCCGGTCGAGGCACGCCGAGAGCGCGCTCGCACCGCCGATGGCGAGCGCGGACTTCACGAACGCCCGGCGGTCGATGCCGCGTGCGCGTCGTCCGGTCATACACCGGGGTTGGGGACGGGAGGTGAAATGCCGCGCGGTCGGGGCGGCTCACTCCTCGGCGGGGCGGACGTGCCAGCGCGTCCCGCCCGAGTACGCCCATCGCTCGACGACGACGCCGCGCTCGCCGTCGAATCGCGGGAGGAACTGGCCGATCTCGCTCGGCGTGAGCGCGACGTCGGCGGCGATGTCCTTGCTCTTGCAGTAGAACGCACCGTCGCGGACGCGCTCGCGGAGGTAGCGCTCGAGTCGGAGGGCTTTCGGGTTCCGGTCGTGTTGGTCGCCACAGTCCATCACGCGCGACAGTTGCGACGACGGGGACAAGTAGAGCCGCCGAGTTTCGCCCCGACTGAGGCACAAATTCCCCACTACGTCGCGCTCTGGTGGTAGAGGGTGAGCGCGGCGAGACACGCGAACAGGTCGGGGAGGAACGTGAACGCGCCGATCGGATCGGGCGGGCCGAAGCCGAACAGGAGGGGGAGCAGGGGGTTCGACGTCGCCGCGTAGAGCAGGAACGCGAGCGTGAACAGCAGGAGGCCCCGCGCGAACGGCGTCGGGACGTCGCGGTAGAGTCGCGCGTGCGTGACGAGGAGCGCACAGAGCGACGTCAGCGTCGCCGTGGAGAAGAACAGTTTCAGCCCGACGAGGACGCCGAAGACGCCCGGCGGATAGCGGGGAACGAGCAGGGTGGGTGCGGCGGAGGCGACGGCCGCCGAGACGGCGACGGTGACGGCGCAGAGGGCGAGCGTTCTCCGTGCGCGCTCACTCATCCGCGTCCTCCGTGGCGCCGAGGCGGTACGCATACGACGCGACGCGGTCCGCCGGAAAGTACGTCTCGCCGTAGCCGTCGCCGACGGACGTGAGCGCGCCGCGCTCGCGCAGACGCCGCAGGTGGTGTTGGGCCGTCCGGTAGTGGAGGTCGAGCGCGTCGGCGAGCTGGTTCGTGTTCCGGGGACGCTCGCAGAGCGCGCGGACGACGCGGCGGCGGTTCTCGTTCTCCGCGATCCACTCGAGGAGCCGGCGAGTGTGCTCGTCCGGAGCGGCGCGGTCGCTCATCCCCGGAGGGCGTCGACCGGCGACTCGTTCGCGGCCTTCCACGCGGGGTAGAACCCGCTGAGGACGCTCGCGACGACCGCGAACGCGAGGCCGTAGAGGAGGTACTGCGAGCTCGCCCACTGGAGGACGGCCGTCGCGTCGCCCGCGAGCACGCTGAAGAGCACCAGCCCGACGCCGAGGCTCCCGAGCGCGCCGACGAGTCCGCCGAGCACGCCGAGGAAGGCGGACTCGGTGAGGATCATGCGCAGCACCTCGCCGCGCCGGATGCCGACGGCGCGCAGGACGCCGATCTCGCCCCGGCGCTCGATGACGCTCATCAGCATGACGTTCAGGATGGCGACGCTCGCGACGACGAGCGAGATGCCGCCGATGCCGAGGAGCGCGGTCTGGAGCGTGTCCATGAAGCCCCCGATGTTCTGCTGGACGCCCGAGTAGCTCTGTATCTGGAGGGCGGTCTCGTCCTCCGTGTTGAAGTACGCGTCCAGGTCGCCGGAGAGCGCGCTCGCAGCGTCACCGTCCTCGGCGATGACCGTCACCGAGTCGTAGTACTGCTGGTCGGAGAGCGCGGAGACGGGGAGGACGAGTTCGCCCCGGCCGCCGCCCGGCCCGAAGCCGGTCTCGGACTCGATGAACCCCCGGACCCGATAGAGGTGGCCGTCGTACTCGACGGGGTCGCCGAGTTCGAGGCCGAGCTGTTGGGCGGTGCTGTTTGTGACGAGCGCGCCCGTGGTCAGCCGGCTCGGCGACTCGCCCGCCGACACGTCGTAGAGCGCGGCGGCGTTCGTCACCCCCGTGACGCTCACCCGCGCCGTCGCCCCGCTCCGCGAGGTGAGCTCGGTGTTGTTCGTCTTCTGCGGGACGACCGTCGCGTCCGCCGCGATGCTCTCGATCTCCGAGAGCTGGTCGTCGGTGAGGCCGTCCGTGTCGAGGTCCTCGCCGGCGGAGACCGACACCTGATTCGTCAGGCTGCCGAGCTGTGAGGAGGCCTGCTGTTGGATCGCGACGGTCGCCATGCCGAGCGAGGCAATCGCCATGACGCCGATGATGATGCCGAGCGCGGCGAGCACGGTCCGCATCCGGTTCCGTCCGAGGTTCCGCCACGCCATCAGGACGCTCGGGAAGCGCCAGAGGAGGCTCACTGTACCACCCCGTCGACGATGCGGACGACGCGGTCGGCGTACGCCGCCATCTGCTCGTCGTGCGTGATCGCGACGATGGCGATGTTCTCCTCCTCCTTCAGTCGCGCCATCTCGTCGAGGATGGTGCGGCCGGTCGCCTGATCGAGGTTCCCGGTGGGTTCGTCCGCGAGGAGGACGTCCGGTTCGTTGATGAGCGAGCGCGCGATGGCGACGCGCTGCTGTTGGCCGCCGGAGAGCTCGTCCGGGGTGTGGTCGAGGCGCTCGCCGAGGCCGACGCGTTTCAGGAGGGCAATCGCGCGCTCGTGTCGGTCGACGTCCGTGTCCCACATCGAGGGGAGTTCGACGTTCTCGACGGCGTTCAGCATCGGGAGGAGGTGGAAGTCCTGAAAGACGAACCCGAGCTCCGAGCGGCGCTCCTCGGTGCGTTCGTCCTCGCTCGCGTCCGTGACGTCGCGGCCGTCGAGGTGGACAGTTCCTTCGCTCGGCGTGTCGAGCAGGCCGATCATGTTGAGCATCGTGCTCTTCCCGCTCCCGGACGGGCCGGTGACGACGACCATCTCGCCGCGCTCGGCGTGGAAGTCAACGTCCTTCAGCGCGACGACGGTCTCGGGGCCGCTCTCGTAGCGCTTGACCACGGAGTCGAGTTCGATGACGCTCATTCGCGGTTCCAGAGGTAGTAGAGGCCGCCGCCGAGGGCGACGAGCACGGCGACCAGCCCGACGAGGGCGGGGCCGCTGGTGAGCGTGGCGACGATGCCGCCGCTTCCGCTCGACGCCGGCGGGCCGCTCATCCCGCTCGGCGCACCCGACGCACCGGCGGACTGGTTCGTCGACGCGCCGCCGGTCGAGGCGACGCTGATGCTTTGTGTCGTCGTCACGCGCTCGCCGCCGACGAGATAGGTGAGTTCGACGGGAATCGACGTGACGTCCCCGCTAACCGAGGCGTCGAGCTCGAAGGTCGCGAACTCGCTCGCGTCCACGGAGCCGACGAAGTACTCGCCGGCGCCGCCGGACGGCGCGACGCTCCCCGAGTCCTGCACGCTGACGAGGAGGGAGTCGACGTCCGTCCCGCCGACGTTCGCGGCGTCGCCGTCGAGCGTGACGGTCGACCCGCTCTGCGTCGCCTCGACGCCGGTCAGCCGGATCCGCCCGGTGACCTCGTGTTCGAGGGCGACGGTGCGCGTGGTCTCGTGCGTCTCGCCGTTCGCGGTGTAGCTCGCGCGGAACGTGACGGTGTCGGCGTCGTAGCCCTCGGTGTCGAAGGCGACGCTCCGGCTCTCGGCGGGGTCGACGTCGAAGGTGTACTGGCTGTCGAGGACGTCACCGTCCGCGAGCGTCTCGATGGCGACGTCGGTGAAGTTCACGTTCCCGTAGTTCGTTAGCGTCGCCGTCGTCCGCCCGGAGTCGTTCGTGGTCGTCGAGAGGCCGGCCTTCACGACGGGGTCCTCGACGTCGACCGACACCGGGTACTCGTAGCTCGTGTGCTCACCGTCGGCGTCGCGGACGGTGACGTGGACGGTGAGGCGCTGCTCGCCCGCGCTGTCGAAGGACGCCGTCAGCGGCACGGTGAGGGTGCTACCGGGCGCGATGGAGCCGACGTCAGTGGTGCGTCCGTACTCCGTCGAGCGTCCGGACTTCCGCAGGTAGACGGCCGTCACGTCGACGGTCCCGTTCGTGCTCGCGAGGTTCGAAATCGTCGTCTCGACAGTGACCGATTCGCCGGTCGTGGGGTCGTCCGGCGAGACGGTGACCGAGGAGAGCTGTACGTCCGGTTGGTCGGCGCTCACGGCCGTGACAGCCCCGGTGAGCGCGCTCGCGACGACGAGCACAGCGAGGGCGGCGCTCCGCCACGTCCGTCTCACGCCCGCGTCACCTCCGCGAGGGCGACGGTCGGTGTCCGATGCGATGCGTCGGTGCCGCTCGGGTCGTGTGTCGCGAGCGGCGGTGCGATGGATAGCGTCTGCACACTCGCCCGAACGACACGCCTCCTAAAGTCAAATTTCCGAGATTACGCCGGAGTTAGGCACAACGGAGGCACAAATTCGGCGGAGAAGTCGCGGCGTTCGGGGACGCTCGCGGCGCCGCCGCGACGCTGAACGCGCGACGCATCCCGGCATCCCCGGACTTACGTCTGGCTCTGGTAGAAGAGGACGACGATGGCGACTGCCACGAAGACGTCCGGGAGGAAGCCGAACGGCCCGAGCGCCGGATGCGGCGGGAAGCCGAAGAGGAGCGCGACGAGCGGGTTCGCGGAGAGTGCGTAGAGCAGGAGCGCCAGACTCGTCACGAGGAGGCTGAGCGTGTACTTGTTCGGGAGGTCGCGGTAGACGTCGACGTACGCGGCGACGAGCGCGACGAGCACCGCGAGGTTGAACGTCGCGACGCCGAACTTCACGCGGACGAGCGTTTCCACGAGCGAGTTCGACAGCTCCGGTGGGAGCGGGACGCTCGGGGCGAGGAGACCCGCGAGCGCGCCGCACACTCCCGCGAGCGCGACGACGAGCGCCGTCTTCGCCAGCGGTGTGACGTTACGCGTCATCGATGTCGATGTCGGCCTGTTCGGCGATCTCCTCGAGGATGTCGAGGTTCTCGGTCAGTGCGTCTGTGAGGAAGTACATCTTGCCGTAGTTGTCTCCGCGCGTCGTGACGACGTCGTTCTCCTCCAGCACCTCGAGGTGGTGCTGGACGGTCTTGTAGTTCAACTCGAGTTCGTTCGACAGCTGGTTCGTGTTCATCGGTCGGCGCTGGAGGGCGCGGACGATGCGTAGGCGGTTCTTCCCGCCACGCGACCCGCCGATGAGCCACCAGAGCAGCTGTCGCATTCCCTCGAAAATGGGCGACGAGCGAACGAAATAGGTACCGGTCTAGAAGAGGTCGCCGTCGGCCAGCGCGCGCTCGAGGAAGCGACCGATAGCGAGGTGCTGGAGCATCGCCTCGCGCACGCGCGCCTCCGCTTCGGCGTCGTCCGAAATCGTGTACTCCTTCGTGCGCACCATCTCGCGGACGGCGACCGTGCCCTCCGCGTCCATGTCGTGGAGGCGCGGGTAGACGGTGCCGGGGCTGAGTCGCGCGTCGAAGCGCTGGTCGAGGTCGTCCATCAGCTGCTTGCCGTGCGTCCCGTCGGCGCGCGCGGCGATGAGGACGAGGAGGAGTTCGTCGAGGCTGTGCTTGACGATGTCCTCGTCGAAGCGAAAGCCCTCGGCGTCCGCGTCCAGCGACACCAGCGCGTCCTCGAGCAGCTCGGCGGGCCGCACGGCCGCCTCGTCGCTCGACGCGTCGGCGTCGAGTTCGCGCAGCAGGCTCTCGACGGTAATCTCCTCGGGCGCCGACCCGGACGATTCCACCGTCCCTCCCCAGTGCTCCTTCATGCCCCGTACGACGCCGCGCGGATAGTTAAGGAACGGAGAGTGGTTTCACGCTTTGAGAAAGCTTCATCTAGCGGGGTACCGACGACTCGAACAGTGTCACCCGTGGGGGCCGACGACCTACTCGACGCGCTCGGCGACCCGCGCGCTCGCGCGGTGCTCGCCGCCGTGAACGACGAACCGCGCTCCGCGAAGGAGCTCGCGGACGCGCTCGACGTCTCGCTCCCCACCGTCTACCGGCGCCTCGACGACCTGCAGTCCTGCGAGCTGGTCACCGCACGGACTGCCGTCGCGCCCGACGGCAACCACTACAAGCGCTACGCCGCGACGTTCGAGGAGCTCTCCGTCCGCCTCGAGGGTGACGAGTACGTCGTCGAGGTCCGCCGCGAGGACGACCTCGCGGACCGCTTCAGCGACCTCTGGTCGGAACTCGGTGGTGAGTGATGCGGGGGCGAGCGCGCGCGAGCCACGGCCGCGCGCCGAACCGACAGAACGGGTACGTTTATGCGTTCGGTGACGAACGTCGAAGCGACCGATGACGCTCGCGAGCATCGTCCTCGTCGCGCTCCGCCTCGTGCTCTTCGCGCTCACGCTCGGACTGACGCTCATCAGCTTTCAGGCCTATCGGCGCAACGGGACGCGGCGCCTCGAGTACGCCTTCATCGGCTTCGCGTTCGTCAGCATGGGCGTCGGGCTGACCGTGCTCTCCGACCAGCTCCCGACCGGCCCCGTCTTCGAGATCGGCGCGACGCTCCCGTTCATCGTCGGGTTCGCGACGCTCTACGTCTCCCTCTACCGCTAGTCGCCCGCGACGGCCTCGGGGGCGTCGTCGTCGCGCACCGTGTCCTCGACCTGCGTGTGGACGAGTATCGCGCCGAGGAGGGCGAGGACGCCGCCGAGGACGAACGGCGTCGCGTAGGAGATGGCGGCGAGCGCGCCGGAGACCAGCGGGCCGATGGCGACGCCGAGGCCGAACGCCATCGTGAGCACGGAGAGCTGGGTGCCGGACTGGCCGGCGCGCGCGTAGTCGCCGGCGAGCGCCATCGCGGGCGCGAAGACGGCGGCGCCAGCGATTCCCTGCACGAAGCGCGCGACGATCATCATCCACGGTTCGGTGACGAAGCCCTGTGCGAGCGTCGCCGGCGCGAGCAACAGGAGGCCGCCGAGGACGAACGGCTTGCGCCCATAGGTGTCGCTCGCGTCGCCGATCGGGGCCTGCAGGAGGACCTGTGCGAGGACGAACGCCGCGAACTCGATGCCGAACAGGAACGCGGTCTGGTCGAGACGGGCGTTCACCTGCGTCTCGATGGCGGCGAGGAGCGCGATGCCGATGGCCATGAAGAGCGAGGCGACGCCGAGCGTGAAGACGGGGTCGAGGAACTTCCCCTCGCGCTCGTGGTCGAGGACGGCTATCGAGAGGTCGTCGCCCGCGTCGGCCTCGACGGTCTCGGGGTCCTCGACGAGCAGCGTGACGAGGACGAAACTGAGGAGCGCGCCGGCGGCGGCGATGGTGAACGCGGCGTTGTAGCCGGTGAGGGCGCCGCCGAAGTAGGGGCCGCTGTGGACGAGGCCGCCCGCGAAGATGGGGCCGAGGCCGAAGCCGAGCAGGCGGAAGGTGTTGAAGACGCCCATGTTGTTCCCACGGGTGTCGTCGGTGGCGAGTTCGTTCACGAGCGCGATGGTGGCGGGCACGGTGAACGCGACGCCGAAGCCCTGGAGCGCGCGAATGACGAACAACTGGAGGTAGCTCCCCGCGAAGGCGTACGCGACGTTCGTCACGGCGAGGACGCCGAGGCCGAAGAGGACGAACGCGCGGCGTTTCTGCGTCCGGTCCGACCAGCGACCGGTGAACGGCTGGCCGAAGCTGTTGAGAAACCCGAACATCGAGAGGACGACGCCGACCGCGAGGCTCTCCGCGAGCGTGACGTCGAAGCCGCCGATGCCGACGGTGACGCCGCTGGTCGCCCCGCCCGCGATGACGTCGCCGATGAACAGCGGGAGGACGACGATGAGGAAGGAGTTGCCCAGCGAATCCATCGCTCGCGCGAGCGCGAGCACGAGAACGCGTCGGTCGACCGAGAAGAGCCGCCGAACGTAGCTGACTACGCCCATCGTCGTCCTCCGCGCGACGGCGCGTCCGCTAGCCGGTCGGTGTCGGACACGTAGAGACCCATTTACTGAACACACGGTCAGGAGCGATTAAAAGTGGTTTGGATGCGGCACGCTCCGCGCGCGAGTCGCCGGCGAGCGCGCGGCGGCCACCGGGAGCCGTGGGCTTTTGAGCGCGCCACCCCATCGGTGGGTATGAGCGAGAGCGAGACGACGCAGTTCGAGGAGGTCCGCGAGCAGGCCACGGAAGCGCTCGAACGCGACGACCTGACGTCCGTCTACCTCGGACTCCTCACCGACGACGGGGAGAACGAGTTCTTCTTCGGGAACGACACGGACGACCCGCGCGAGCTCCAGCAGACGGCGTCACGGCAGCTCGGGATGCTCTGTCGCGTGCTCGCGAACCAGTCCGACCTCACGGTCGAGCAGGTGGCCGACCTCGCCGCCCAGCGCGCGAAGGACCTCGGCGTCGAGCACTAACCCCGGAGCTCGCGCATCGACACCGGGTACGCGGGGACGAACGGCGCGCGCGACGTGACCGTGAAGACGCTCTTCCTGACGGCGCCCTTCGCGTACTGGCTGGCGCTCCGGCGGACGGGCGTGCGTCCGCCGTCGACGGCGGTCGCGCCGGTGCGAATCGCGTCGACGACGGCCTCGTAGTCGACGTTCGCGGGCGCGTCCGGGCCGGGGACCTCGACCTCGGTGTAGGCGCGCCCGACGTTCATCAGGTAGTGGGCGTCGCTCGAGCCGATACCGGGGAGGCCGCGAGCGCGCGCGAACCGCCGCGCGCGGCGGTTCCGGTAGCCCGTGAACAGCATCGAGTTGTAGACCTCGACGGCGTCCACGGGGGGGTCGGCCGAGGGCTCGTCCGGGACGAGGTGGCGGCGCTTGACGCCGTGGCGACTCCGCTGGAAGGGGTGTGCGGCGACCGCGACGCCGCCCAGTTCGCGGACGGCGTCGGCGGTCTCGCGATACCCCATCCCGGGGTCGGGGCACTCGGTGACGCCGATGGCGAGCAGGTGGCCGTGTTTCGTGGAGACCTCGACGCCGGGGACGCCCACCAGCCCGTAGTCGGGCGCGAGGCGGGCGGCGCGGAGCGACGCGTCGATCTCGTCGTGGTCGGTGATGACGACGCCGTCCAGACCGATGTCGGCGGCGTGCTCGAGGATGAGCTCCACGGGCTCGTGGCCGTCGTAGGAGGCGTCCGAGTGGACGTGGGGGTCCAGTCGGAGGGTAGACATACGTGAGGGGTAGGAGGGCCGGACGTATAGCCTTGATTCCCGAGGACGTGCCGTGTTCGCAGGTGCCGAACTCCGCTCAGGCGACCGGGAGCTCGGTGTCGACGCCGGCGGCAATCGCGTCGCGTACCGCCGCGAGCGCGTCCGTACGCATCTCGCTCTCGTTCTCCATGAGGACGGTTTCGCTCGGGAAGAGGCGCTCGCCGAGCGAGAGGCCGTGCGCGCGGGCGGTCGACCCGGTGACGGTGAGGTAGACGCCGAGACCGGCGTCGGCGATTGCGGCCTCCTCCTCCTCGCCCTCCTCGGGGTAGACGAACTCCACGCCGTCGAGTGCGTCGAGGCCGATGACGGCCTCCACGAGGCGCTCGTAGCGCGGCGAGATGCAGAGCGTCCCCTCGTACGCCTCGAGGAACGCCCGGTCCAGCGCGTCGACGCCGAGCGCGTCGCGGTCGCCCATCAGGGTGTGGTACACCGTGTCACCGAGGCCGGTGACGACGCGGACGTCCGTGTCCTGCGGGTCGATGCGCTCGTTCACGTCCGCGATGGACTGGAGGGGTTCCTCGCGGAGGCCGACGACCTCCTCGAGGACGAGGTCGGCGCTGTCGAAACCGAGCGCGAACTCGTGTTTGCGCAGCGCGCGGAACGGCTCCTCGCGTCCCACCAGCCGAACGGGGACGTCCGCGACGTCGAGCGTGAGGCTGTCGAAGACGACGCGGCGGGGCTTGCCCGCCCGGTCGTCGCGCAGGAGCGTGTAGTCGGCCTCGTAGGGGTCCGCGGGGTCGCTGTACGCGGCGAGGCGCTCGTAGACGCCCGCATCCGGCGTCGCCTTCCCCTTCGTCACGGCCTTCTCGTGGCGGAGCGTCTCAGTCACGTCCTCGACGACCCGTTGGGCGGACGGATGGCCCGCGAGCCGGTCCAAGACGGCTTCGAGCGGGCGGCCCTTGCGCGGGACGGCGACGGTGACTGGCTCCATCGTTGTCGGACACACGGGACGCGGCGGCTTACAGATTGCGTGAGACACCTCCACACTGTCCGCCGGCGCGGCCGGCGAGAAATAGGGACGCGCAACGCCGTGTGCGGGTTCGCGGCCGCTCGGCGCGCCTCAGAGGGTGATCCGGTCGCCGATTTCGACGATTTCGAGGTCGCGAGGGTACGCGAAGCTCTTCGCGTGGTGGTGGAGGACCGTCGGGTCCGCCGTCAGCCCCTTCCACATGTCGTAGTGCGTCGGGACGAGGCGGTCCACCCGGAGGTCGCTCGCGCACTCGATGATCTGGTTCTCGTCGTTGTACCAGCGCGTGCGGGCGGGCACGCCCGTCTCCTTGTCCGGGACGTTCCCGACGGTGCCGAACGCGAGCGCGGCCGCGTCGATGTCGAAGCGCTCGCCCACGTCACTGAAGGAGTCGCTCGGCTTGCTGTCGCCCGCGTGGAAGAACGTCCCGGCGTCGTGCTCGAAGACGTAGCCGACGGGGTGGGTGGCGTCGGCGTCGTCGGTCTCGACGACGTGGACGGTGAAGGACCCGACGTCGAGGGTGTCGCCCTCCGCGACCTCGACGAGCTGGTCGTCGCCGATGTCGTAGTCGGCTTGCCAGTCCTCCTCGGCGACGACGTCGAGGGAGTCGTCCGGCGCGTAGTAGTCCGCGCCCGTGGCTTCGAGTATCGGCGCCTGACTCCCCTCGTCGACGTGGTCGGTGTGCTCGTGGGTCGCGAACACCGCGTCCGCGTGCTCGACGTCGTCGGGGTCGAACGGCACCGGAATCATCCGAATCGTCCGCGGCGGACTGCCCGTGCCGACGTACGGGTCGACGAGGACGGTGGTGCCGTCGCTCGCCTTCAGGACGAAGCCGTTACAGCCGAGGTACCACGCGTCGACGCCGTCCGGGTCGGCGTCCGCGATCTCGCGGGGGAGCCAGTCGCCCCAGTCGCTCGTCGTCATGGACGGACGTGTGCGTGCGCCCGCCCTAAGCGTTCCGGGAGCGCCCTCACTCCTCGGCGTCGAGCGCCCGGGTGTAGCTGTCGCGACAGCTCTCGTCGCAGAACGCGTCGAAGGAGAGCGCGCCGCTCTCGCTCTCCCTGGTCGAGATCGGTTGCCACTCGTCCGTCCCGAGTTCGGCGCCGCAGTTCGCGCAGTAGTCGAACTCGGTGCCGTCGGCCGTGTCTTCGCCCTCGTTCACTGTCTCCTCCGACTGCCGCCACGCCCTCGAGTGAATTAACGGCCGTGGCTGGGTACTCAGGGCGGTCAAGTTCGCGCGGGGCCGCACGCGAGGGCGGGCGTCACCCGGAACGCCGAGGTTATACGGCGCGACGCAGTACACGAGGGCAATGAGTCAGGACGAGCGGTCGGCGGGCGACCTCCGGAACACTGGGATGTCGCTCAAGCACGACCGAACGTGGGACTACGAACTCGACCGCATCGTCGAGGCCGTCGAGGAGCGCGACGCCGAGAAGGTCGGCCTGCAGTTCCCCGAGGGGCTGAAGCGCCGCGCGCCGCACGTCGCCGATGACCTCCGGGAGCTCCTCCCCGACGACACGCGCGTGATGATCTCCGGGAAGCCCTGCTACGGCGCCTGCGACCTCGACACGTACATGATGCGCCGGACGGACGTCTTCGCCCACTTCGGCCACTCCCCGATGAAGGAGTCCGAGAAGATCATCTACGTCCCGCTCTTCTCGAACGTCGATGTCCTCCCGATCATGGAGGAGTCCCTCGAGGAGCTCGAGAAGGGCGACGTCGGCCTCGTCACGACCGCCCAGCACATGAACAAGTTCGACGAGATGCGCGACTACCTCGAGGAGCGGGGCTTCGACGTCCACACGCGCCGGGGCGACGAGCGCCTCACCCACGAGGGCCAGGTCCTCGGCTGTAACTACGCTTCGGCCGACATCGACGCCGACCAGATCCTCTACGTCGGCGGCGGGAAGTTCCACCCGCTCGGGCTGGCGATGGAGCACCCCGACAAGGACGTCGTCATCGCGGACCCCGTGAACAACGTCGTGACGCTCGCGGACACGGAGAAGTTCATGAAGCAGCGCTACGCCGCGGTCCACAAGGCAATGGACGCCGAGGAGTGGGGCGTCATCTTCTGCACGAAGATCGGGCAGGGCCGCTGGGAGACCGCGAACGAGATCGTCGAGAACAACGAGAACGCCTACCTCCTGACGATGGACGAGGTGACGCCCGACCGGCTGACGAACTTCGGGCTCGACGCCTACGTCAACACCGGCTGTCCGCGCATCACGACCGACGACGGCCCGCAGTTCAAACAGCCGATGCTCACCCCCGGCGAGTACGAGATCGCGGTCGGGAACAAGGAGCTCGACGAGCTCTCCTTCGATACCTTCCACGGGACGTGGTGAGCGCGGGTCGGTAGGACCGACGACACCGCGGGCGACCGTCGAAGCGGTACACGAATCGCGAGACGGGCGTGAGACCGGACGTGGCGCGTGCGGGCGAGCGCTGCGTGCGCACGACGCCCGCAATCACTTTGCCTCCGCCCGCCCTCGATGGCGGCATGGACCCCCTCGTTCTCCCGCTCCAACAGCTCGACCCGTTCGGCGTGCAGCAGTCGCTCGGCGTCGCCGGGCGCGCCGTCGGGACGTTCCTCGGGACGCTCATCGTCGGCGCTCTCCTGCTCGCGTTCGTCGACGAGTGGTTCGAGCGCCTGCTCGGCGTCGTCGACGAGGAGCCGATTCCGTCGTTCCTCTGGGGCATCGGGACGCTCGTCGTCTTCGTCTGCGTCGGCATCATCTTCGTCATCACCGTCATCGGGCTGCTCCTGCTCCTCCCGCTGCTCGTCGTCGGCCTCCTCCTGAAGTTCGCGGGCGACGCGCTCGTCTACGTCTACGTCGGCGGCCGCGCCGCCGAGGGCCTCGACTGGGAGACGTCGCGCTGGGGCCACCTCGTCGTCGGCGCCGTCTTCGCCGGCCTCGTCGCGGCCGTCCCCGCCGTCGGCGGCCTCATCAGCTTCGTCATCAGCAGTATCGGCGTCGGCGCCATCGTCCACACGTGGTACCGCAAGTACGACGAGTCGGCGTAGGCGACACCGACGCGGCTTTCCACGCGGACCCACTTTCACTCGGTATGAAGCGCGCGCTCGAGCAGCGACTCGCGGCCGTCGAGGGCTTTCGCGACCCCGACGTGACGCGCGAGCAGTACCCGACGCCGGCGGCCCTCGCGGCGCACCTCATCCACACCGCCGACCTGCAGGGCGACCTCTCCGGGGTGGTCGTCGACCTCGGGACGGGAACGGGGATGCTCGCGCTCGGCGCGGCCCTCCGTCGGCCGTCGCGCGTCGTCGGCGTGGACGTCGACCCGGGCGCGCTCGCGGTGGCGCGCGAGAACGAACGCCGCCTCAGCCCCCCACGGTCGGTCGCGTGGGTGCGCGGCGACGCGACCCGCCTCCCGCTCTCCGTCGGTGCCGACCCGACGGTGGTGATGAACCCGCCGTTCGGCGCGCAGTACGGCAACCGCCACGCGGACCGGCGCTTCCTCGCGACGGCCGCCGACCTCGGCGGCGTCTCGTGGTCGGTCCACAACGGCGGGAGCCGCGAGTTCGTCGAGTCCTTCGCGGCCGACGAGGGCGGCACGGTGACGCACGCGTTCGCGGCGGAGCTCGACCTCGCCAACCAGTACGACTTCCACACCGCAGAGCGCGAGGCCCTCGACGTCGAGGTCTTCCGCATCACGTGGGCCTAACTGTAGGTCTCCCTGGTCGCGACGGTGACGCGGGTCGCGCCGTCGCTCGCGACGATGCGCGTGCCGTCGCGCGCGAAGGTGAGGCCGCCGGCGCGCGTCGTCGCGTTCGCCGTGGGTATCGCCGCCCTGCCGAGCGTCGCGTTCGCGCGCATGACGGCGAGCGAGAAGTTCTCGCGGGTCGCGCCGACGGTGACGTTCCGGCCGTCGATGGTGAGCGCGGCGGTGGCGTTCGCGGACGCGTAGACGGGGTGCCACGCGCCCGTGGCGTTCGTCATCGCGACGCGGTAGACGGTGGGGGCGTCGACGGGCGTCCACCCGGTGCGTCTGACGCCGATGCGCTCGCTCCAGCCGACGCCGCCGACGCGGACGGTATCGTAGCCGGAGAACGCGAGCGAGCTTGTCGAGACGGCCTGCGTCCAGAGGTGTCTGTCCGGGTTCGAGACGATGACGCCGCTCGCGTTGACGCCCGTGGACTCGTTGAGGAGTTCGATGTCGATGGCGCCGACGCGCTCGTTCGGGACGTCCTCGGCGTAGGTGACGGTGTAGTCGCGGACGTGGACGGCGTCGTCGGCGTTCGCGGGCGGGCCGTCGGCGACGGTGGTGAGGTTGACGGGGACGGCGACGACGGCGGTGACGAGGAGCGGGAAGAGGAGGCAGAGCGCGCCGACCTGTCGGCGGGTGACGCCGAGGTCGACGCGCGCGGAGAGCGGGCGCGAGCGCGCGCGGACGCCGGCGGCGACGAGGAGGCCGAGCGCGACGACGAGGAGGACGCCGAGGCCGCGATAGAGGACGTAGGTGGCGGGGCCGCGATACCACCAGATGGCGTAGAGGGGGACGCTCGCGGCGTAGACGATGGTCGCGCCCCAGAGGCGGAACGCGCCGGGGCGCTCGTCGCGGGCGGCGACGAGGAGCGCGCCGCAGAGCACCCCCAGAAAGACGCCGGTCGCGTGGCCCTGCACGGCGACGCCCGCCCACCACGGGCCGCCGTAGGAGGGGCCGGCGGACGCGACGACGATGGGGTCGCGCAGGGCGTAGTAGACGGTGGAGACGAAGCCGCTCGCGGCGGTGGCGGCGACGGTGGCGACGGGGTAGCGCGTGAGCGCGAACGCGCCGAACGCGAAGACGACGCCCGAGAAGCCGATGATCGGCCCCCACGCGAGGAAGCTCGTGGCGACGGCGACGCCGGCGACGGCGAGCGGGAACGCGAGGACGCGCGCGTAGGGGTTCGTCCGGAGCGAGGAGAACGTCGCGTCGCCGCGCCGGCGCGGATAGTGGCTCCACGCGTACTCGGCGAGCGGCGCGTAGACGAGCGTCCCGAGGAGGTTCCCGGTGACGTGCCCGAGGCCGGCGTGCGCGAACGGCGCGGTGAGCACGCCGAGCGGGTAGAGGTAGGACCACGAGGTGAAGGGGAGCGAGAGCGGGTCGTAGGGCTGGGTCCACCCGCCCTGGACGAGCCAGTAGAAGCCCGCGACGCCGAGGACACAGAGGAGGGTGCCCCACGGGACGCCGAGGAGGAAGCGCGCGCGGAGGCGTCGGCCCCACGCGCTCGTCACGCCGTCGAGCGCGCGGACGAGCGCGAGCGAGCAGAGCGCGACGAGCGGGACGGCGGCGGCGAGCGCGGTGTCGAGCGGGAGGCCGAGCGCGGACGCGACGCCGATGCCGACGAACGGCCCGGCGGGGAGGCCGGCGCGCAGCGCGGTTCCGGGACGGACGGCGCGCAACGCGACGAGCACGACGACGAGGCCCCAGCACGCCACGGCGGCGGACGCGCCGGCGACGAACGCGGGCGAGACCATATACTCGCGTCTCGCCGCGCGTGCCCTTAAACGCCCGCGAGTTCGCGGTGCGGCGACGCCGACGTCGCCGCGGGCGACCGCAATGTTGAAACGGCGCAGAACCAACTCTAGGACATGGATCTCCGGGTCGTCGAACAGCAGGAGACGGAGCTGACTATCGAGATCGCGGGCGAAGACCACACCTTCATGAACGTCCTGAAGGGCGCGCTGCTGGAGCTCGACGACGTCGCCGCCGCGACGTACGACCAGAACCCCGAGCAGTCCGGTGGCCAGACCGAGCCCATCCTGACGCTGAAGACGGAGGGCGCGGACCCCATCGACTGCCTCGAACAGGGCGCGGCGCTCGTCGACGAGCAGATGAGCGAGTTCCGGACGGCGTTCGAAGCGGCTAGGTAGGCCGCGCGACGTCGAATCGGAGCGCTTCCCCCTCGTACTCGTACGTCCTCGGGAGCGACGCGTCCGCGACGAGCGCGCTCGCGTCGGTGGGCGTCGTGCGGACGCGGACGGTCACGACGCCGTCGCCGAGGTAGGCGAGCGCGGCCGCGACGGCGGGTCGGGCCGCGAGTCGGTCGGGGAGCCGTGGGTGCGAGTCACCGGCCTCGGCGCGCACGCGCCGACAGACGAGGAACGCGGCGTCGTCTCCGGCGCCCGCGAGTTCGACGTAGCGTGCCGTGTCGACGCCGACGGCACGCGTCACGGGGGGCGGGTCGTCACCGGGTCCGTCGGGCGAGACCGGCGTCACCGCCGGCTCGTGCGGTGGCTCTGACACGCGCGGAGAGTATAGACGGTTGATAAAAAACCTCGGGGGACGGCCGGGGGGCCACCGCGCCCTATCGCGAGGGCCGGTGCGGCGCGCTCGCGCTTCGTGTCGGGCGTGGCTTACAGTCGGACCGGAATCCCGTGCTCGTCGAGGTACTCCTTGACTTCCTCGATGGTGTACTCCTCGAAGTGGAAGATGGACGCCGCGAGCGCGGCGTCCGCGCCCGACTCGAAGGCCTCGCGCATGTGCTCGGGTTCGCCACAACCCGAGGAGGCGATGACGGGCGTCGAGACGGCGTCGCAGACCGCGCTCGTGAGCGGGAGGTCGTAGCCGTCCTTCGTCCCGTCCATGTCGATGGAGTTCACGAAGAGCTCGCCCGCGCCGCGCGCCTCGGCCTCCTCCGCCCACTCGACGACGTCGATACCGGTGCCCTCGCGTCCGCCCTTCACCGTGCACTCGAACCAGCAGGACTCGCCGTCCACCTGCTCGTAGTGCTCGCCCTCGTCGTCGAAGCGCCGGCGCGCGTCCACGCTGATGACGATGCACTGACTGCCGAAGGCGCGCGCACCCTCCGTGATGAGTTCGGGGCGCTGTAGGGCGCCCGTGTTGATGGAGACCTTGTCGGCGCCCGCGCGCAGCGTCTCCTTGATGTCGTCGGTGTCGCGGATGCCCCCGCCGACGGTGAGGGGGATGAACACCTCGTCCGCGACGTTCTCCACGACGTTCAACATCGTGTCGCGGCCCTCCGCGCTCGCCGTGATGTCGAGGAAGACGAACTCGTCCGCGCCCGCCTCGTTGTACTTCTTCGCGAGCTCGACGGGGTCGCCCGTGTACTCGAGGTCCTCGAAGTTCACGCCCGTGTAGACCGCCGCGTCCCCGTTCTCGTCGAGGTCCACGTCGATACACGGGATGACGCGCTTCGTGAGAGTCATGGCGAGTAGTACGAAACCACCCCCTGAAAAGGTGTCTGACTCGACGGGGGTCGTCCCGTGGGCCACTCCGAAAACGGAAAGTGCCTCCTCGCCGCGTGGGCGCGTATGGACACGACACACGAGGGCCGGACGACGTCGCCGATGCAGTCCTACTCGAAGACGCAGGTCGCCTACGGTGGGGTCGTCCTCGCGGTCGGGGCGTTCCTCACGTACGTCCTCCCGCTCGCGTTCGGGCTCTGAGGAGCGCGCCGCCGAGCGCGGTCGCCCACGCCGCGACGACGAGCGCGAGCGCCGCCGCTGGCGCGAGGGCGGCGCCCGCAACGAACCCGACGCAGAGCGTGAGGAGGAGGACGAGCCACGCGCCCGTGGCGGCGGGGAGCCCCTCGTGTGCCTCCGCGAACGCGAGAACGGCACCACCCGCGAGACCGCCGAGCGCGCCGACCGCGACGTCGGCGGGCGCGAACGCGGGGAGCACCCCGCCCCAGACGCCGACGTGGACGTAGCCGGTGACGAGGAGCGCGATGCCGACGGCCCACGCGAGCGTTCGCGTCGGCGAGTCCGTGTCCCTCCAGCGTGCCATGCCGACTCTCGCGTCGGCGAGCGACAAAAAGGCGGCCGTCGCCGTCGTCAGTCCATCGCCGCCGCGATGGTCTCGCGGAACGCCGCGACGTCGGCGTGGTCGTACGCGACCGTCTCCTCATCGACGTCGAGCGCGAGCGTCCCGGAGTCGTCGCTTTCGCCGAGTTCGACGACGTCCGCGACGCCGTCGAACGCCGCGTTCACGCCCTCGGGGTCGGTCGTCTCGACGACGGCGCGACCGGGGGCCTCCGAGAAGAGCGCGTCGAGCGACGGCACAGAGACGTCCGCGCCCGCGTCCGCCGTGAGGCCTTCGGCGAGCGCGACGGCGAGGCCGCCGTCGCTGACGTCGTGGACGGCCGTGGTGTGCTCGTCGCGCGCGACGGCCGCGAGCGACTCGACGACGTCCCCGGCGTCATCGGGGAGGGCGGGGAAGGCGTCGGTGCCGCCGAACTCGGCGAGGAGTTCGGAGCCGCCGAGTCCCTCGTCGTGGCCGCCGACGAGGAGGAGCGTCCCGTCGCCCGCGAAGGCGGTGCCGGGCGCGTCCAGCGAGTCGGCGGTGCCGAGGACGGCGAGCGTCGGCGTCGGCGGGATCGGGCCGGCGTTCGAGTCGTTGTAGAGCGAGACGTTCCCGCCGACCACGGGCACGGAGAGGTCGCGACAGCCGTCCGCGAGACCGTCGACCATCGCGCCGAAGCCGCCGTAGACGTCGGATTTCTCGGGGTTCCCGCCGTTGAGGCAGTCGACGGCGGCGACCGGGGTGGCGCCGACGGCGGCGAGGTTCGTGGCGTTCTCGACGGCGGTGGCGTAGGCGCCCGCGTAGGGCTCGCAGGCCGTCCAGCTCGGGTTCGCACCCGCAGCGAGCGCGATGCCGGGCGCGTCCGCGGTGTCGACGCCGGCGTCGGCGAGCTCGTGGAGCGCGAGGACCGCGCCGTCCTCGCCGGGCCGGACGGCGGTGCGCGCGCCGACCTCGTGGTCGTACTGCCGGTAGACCCAGCGCTTCGAGGCGGCGTTCGGGCTGGCGACGACGGCCTCGAACGCGTCCGCGAGCGCGGGCAGGTCGTAGTCGGTCGCGGGCGTCTCCGGCTCCGTCATCGGGAGGTCGTTCAGGGGCGCGCCGTCCGCGAGGAACTCGGCGGGCGCGTCGACGACGACGTCGCCGTCGAACTCGCAGACGTAGCGGCCGTCGGCGGTGACCTCGCCGATGTCCGAACAGCCGAGGTCGTACTTCTCGGCGACCTCGGCGACGGCCTCGACGTTCCCGGGCGCGACCTCGTAGACCATGCGCTCCTGGGATTCGGCGAGGAGGATCTCGGTCTCGTTCATCCCGGGCTCGCGCTGGTGGACGTCGTCGAGGGTGAGGGCGCACCCGAGGTGGCCCTTCGCGACGAGCTCGCAGGAGGCACCCCCTAAGCCGGCGGCGCCGAGGTCGCGCGCGGAGACGACGAGGCCGGCGTCGACGAGCTCCTCGTTCGCCTCGATGAGGCGCTTCTCCGCGTAGGGGTCGCCGACCTGCACGGCGGGGCGGTCCTCGGTCTCGGCGTCCTCGGCGAGGTCCTCGGAGGCGAAGGACGCACCGCCGAGGCCGTCGCGGCCCGTGCTGTTGCCGACGAGGAGGAGGCGGTTGCCGGGGCGCTGGGCTTCGGCGGTGACGAGGCGGTCGGGGCTGAGGAGGCCGACGCAGGCGACGTTCACGAGCGGGTTGCCCTCGTAGCCCTCGTGGAAGGAGGTGCTTCCCGCGACGGTGGGGACGCCGATGGCGTTCCCGTAGTGGCTGATGCCCTCGACGACTCCCTCGAGGAGGTAGCGCGAGTGCTCGCGCTCGAAGTCGCCGAAGTAGAGGCAGTCGGCGAGCGCGACCGGGTACGCGCCCATCGAGAGGGTGTCCCGGACGATGCCCCCGACGCCGGTGGCGGCGCCGTCGAACGGGTCGACGTACGAGGGGTGGTTGTGTGACTCGACGCCGAAGGTGGCGTAGACGTCCTCGCCCACTTCGACGACGGCGGCGTCGTCGCCCGGCCCGATCACGACCTCCTCGCTCTCCGAGTCGAAGGCGGAGAGCAGGGGGAGCGACGAGCGGTACGCACAGTGCTCACTCCAGAGGTTCTCGAACAGCGCGGCCTCGGCGCGCGTCGGCTCCCGGCCCAGTTCGCCGACGACGCGGTCGCGGTCCGACTCGGCGAGAGTCATTCAACTACGTGTACCGATAGGGGCCATTAATGCGTTTCTATATGCACGTTCGTGCGGGACGGCGGGGCGCGCTCAGCGCTCGACGGCGGCGTCCATCGTCCCGCGAATCGACGCCGCAACGGCGTCGTCCATCACGCCGTTCGTCACGCGGTAGAGCCCGGTCGCGTCGGCCTCCCGGGTCGCGTTCACGAGCGTGGAGACGAACCGGTAGAGCTGCTCCGCGTCCGTGTACATGGAGAGCGTGCTGAGGTCGTCGAAGACCACCCACCCGCCCGAGTCGACGTACGAGAGCGCGTTCGAGAACTGGATGCTGAGTCCGGTCAGGTCGCTCGGGCGCACGCGGTCGGAGACCCAGAGCGGGCCGTCGTAGCTGACGTCCGAGCCCGTGACGGGGATGACGCCGACGCGTCGCGGGTCGTAGCCGCGCTCCCTGACGGCGCTCTCCGTTCGCCCCGGCGCCCCGTTCGTCTGCACGACGAGCAGGTTCTCGAACGCCGACTCCGGGAGGTGGGCGAGCGCCCGCCCGTGCGGGGGGAGCGCGGCGAGCACCTGCGACCCCGATTCGGGCGGGTCGATGGGCGGTCCGTCAGGCATCCTCGAACCCTCCCGCGTCGTCCTCGGCCTCGCCCATCGGCTCGAATCGGTCGTCCGTTCGGACGAAGTCCCGCGCGAAGTACCACATCGCGCCGACGGCGAGCGTCGCGGCGAGCGCGTAACTGGACTGCGCGAGGATCTCCAGCGCGCCCGGGCGCCAGGCGTCGGTCATCTGCGCGAGGTCGAGCGTGGCGCCGAGCGCGAGCGCGGCGAGCGTCGTGGTGAGCCACCGGACGCCCTCCGGATAGAGGAGGGTGTCGGCGGAGCGCGCGAGGACGGCGCCGAGCACGAGCGCACACCCCACCACGGCGACCACCTGCACCCCGAACACCGCGAGCGTGGCGGTTTCGAGGAGCGTCATCGGCTCGCCCCCCGCCGAAGCGTCGTGATTCGGTACGTCGAGAGCACCACGGCGCCCGTCGTGACGGTCCAGCAGACCGCCGACACGAGGAGGTACGTCGCTTCGGGGACGGCGCCCTCGATGCCGGTCGTCACGAGGATGCTCGCGAGGAGCACCGGAATCGGCTCGAGGACGCGCCCCCACGGCGTCCCCGCGTAGCCGCGATACGCGATCAGCGAGAGGACGAACGCGACCGCACTCAGTACCAACTGGAGGTTGAGGAGGAGGTCGACGAGGACGGCCGAGGGCGTGGCGGCGTCCGTCATCGCCGACCAGTCCTGTCTACGGGTTGATGCATGTCCCCCGGGAGGTGTCGGGATACCGTAATTGTTGCGACGAGACCGGCGTGTTTTTGCCGCCGCGTATCGAAGCGCCGTCCGTGCTGTCGGTCGAGCTCCACTCCCACTCGTCGCTCTCCTACGACGGCCGCGACCCGGTCGAGATGCTCCTCGAGCAGGCCGCCGCCGTCGGGCTGGACGCGCTCGCCGTGACCGACCACGACGAGTACGACGCCAGCGCCCGCGCCGCCGAACTCGCGCCCGACTACGGCCTCGTCGGCATCCCGGGCATGGAGGTGACGAGCGCCGCCGGCCACGTCCTCGCGCTCGGCATCGAGGAGCCCGTGCCGGCGGGTCGTCCCTTCGGGGAGACGCTCGATGCGATCCGCGACGCCGGCGGCATCGCCGTCGTCCCCCACCCCTTCCAGGAGTCCCGGAGCGGCGTCGCCGCGAACGTCACGCGCGAGACGCTCGCGTCCGCGGACGCCATCGAAGTCTACAACTCCCGGCTCCTCACCGGGCGCGCGAACCGGCAGGCCGAGACGTTCGCGCGCGACCACGGCCTCCCGATGACCGCCGGCTCGGACGCCCACATCGCCGAGATGGTCGGCCAAGCGGTCACGCGCGTCGACGCCGACGAACGCGACCTCGAGAGCATCCTCGATGCGGTTCGCGCCGGCCGGACGAGCGTCGAGGGCCAGCGGACGCCGTGGCGCATCAGCTTCCGGCAGGCCGCCGGCGGCGCGAAACGCCGCGTGAAGAACCGTCTGCGCGAGTTCTTCTGAGGCGCGCCCTGCGGTGACGGACGCGAGCGACAAATCCCTTTCGCGGCAACACTTACGGCATGGGTTGCCGTGTGTTCACGTGCCATGCCCGGACCACTACTCGACGGCGAGACGGCGGTCATCACCGGCGGTTCGAGCGGGAACGGACGCGCCATCGCGGAGGCGTACGCGGCCGAGGGCGCTGACGTCGTCGTCGCCGACCTGCGCGAGTCGCCCCGCGAGGGCGGCACGCCGACGCACGAACTCGTCACCACCGACTACGGCGTGGACGCGACGTACGTCGAGTGCGACGTCACCAACCTCGACGACCTCGAGACGGCCGTCGATGCGGCGGACGCGTACGGCGGGGTAGACGTGATGGTGAACAACGCCGGCATCTTCCGCCAGCAGGAGTTCACCGAGGTCGACGAGGACGAGTTCGACCGGATGATGGCGGTGAACGTGAAGGGCGTCTACTTCGGCGCGCAGTACGCCGCGAAGAAGATACTGGAGAACGGCGGCGGGAGCATCGTCAACATGTCGAGCGTCGCCGGTCTCGAGGGGAGCGCGAGCTTCGTCACCTACTGCACGACGAAGGGCGCGGTCCGCCTCATGACGTACGCGCTCGCGTCCGAGCTCGGCCCCGAGGGGATTCGCGTGAACGCCATCCACCCCGGTCTCATCGACACCGCGATGACCACCGAGGACGTCCCCATCATCGGCTCGGACGCCGGCGACGGCTACCTCCAGACGATCCCGTCGCGTCGCTGGGGGCAACCCGAGGACGTGGCGGACGCCGCCCTCTACCTCGCGAGCGACATGGCCTCCTACGTCAACGGCGAGTCGCTCGTCGTCGACGGCGGCATGACGAACAGCGGCTGACCCCCTACGCCTCGCCCTCGACGGCCGCGATGGCCTCCCGACCGATGCGGACGACCTCATCGCCGAGGTCCGCCTCGCCCAACTCGGCCGGCGTGAACCACTCCCAGTGTTCGGCGTCGCGCTCGTCGCCCTGCGGCGTCACGTCGCGCGAGTCCACGCGGGCGAAGTAGACGAAGTCGACGTGCTGGTGGCCGACCTCGCCGCCCTCGTAGGCGTGGATGTCCTCGAGGAGGAAGTGCGCGGGCTTCGGGAGCGAGCGCACGACCCCGGTCTCGACCTCGGGTTCCGCGAGGAGGAGCGTCGGTTCGAGGCCGGTCTCCTCGCGGACCTCGCGCTCGGCGGCGCGATGCGGGAGTTCGTCGCGCTCGACGTGCCCGCCGGGCGGCAACCAGAGGCCGAGGCGGTCGTGTTCGTGGAGCGCGGTCGCCCCGTCGCAGACGATGTAGGCGGTGGCGGTGTAATGTCGCGTCGTCTCCATACCTACGCGGGCACGCACGAGGGCCTAACGTCTGTCGGAGTCGAACGGGAGAAACAACTCAGGCTTCGACGGGAACGTCGTCTTGGGCCTCCAGGAGTTCGTGATAGCGGTTGCGGATGGTCACCTCGCTGATGTTCGCCACCTCGCTCACCTGGTTCTGCGTCACGCGCTCGTTGGTGAGGAGGCCGGCCGCGTAGACGGCGGCGGCGGCGAGGCCGACCGGCGACTTCCCGGAGTAGATGCCCTTCTCCTTGGCGGCCTCGAGCAGGTCGCGGGCCTGGCGTTCGACTTCGTCGCCGAGGTCGAGGTCGCTGACGAAGCGCGGGACGTAGCTCGTCGGGTCGGCGGGCGCGATTTCGAGTTTGAGCTCGCGGACGACGTAGCGGTAGGTGCGCGCGATCTCGTCTTTGTCGACGCGCGAGACGTTCGTCACCTCATCGAGCGAGCGCGGCGTGTTCGCCTGCCGAGCGGCGGCGTAGAGTGCGGCGGTGGCGACGCCCTCGATGGAGCGCCCGGGGAGGAGGTCCTCGTCGAGGGCGCGCCGATAGATGACGGACGCCGTCTCCCGGACGTTCTTCGGGAGGCCGAGGGCGGAGCTCATGCGCTCGATTTCGCCGAGCGCCTGCTTCAGGTTCCGCTCCTTCGAGTCCCGCGTGCGGAAGCGCTCGTTCCAGGTGCGGAGGCGCTGCATCTTCTGGCGCTGGCGGCTCGAGAGGGAGTTGCCGTAGGCGTCCTTGTCCTGCCAGCCGATGTTCGTCGAGAGCCCCTTGTCGTGCATCATGTTCGTCGTCGGGGCGCCGACGCGCGATTTCTGGTCCTTCTCCTGGCTGTTGAACGCCCGCCACTCGGGACCGCGGTCGATGTCGTCCTCCTCGACGACGAGGCCGCACTCCGAGCAGACCGTCTCCCCGTGCTGTTCGTCGCTGACGAGGTCGCCGCCGCACTCGGGGCAGACGAGTTCGTCCTCGCTCGACCGCTCGCGCTCCTGTTCGTCCGATTCCGTCCGCCGTCGCTCCCGTGTGCGTGAGTCACTCATACTGTGTGAGGCGTAGGCCGCATTGCCGTTCCCGTTGCCGGGAAGACGACGATTCACTAGCGTATCGGGCGGACACCGGATAAGCCTGTTGACCGTTCGAGGCGCGTCCTGCCGGCTTTCGCCCTCGTGTGGCGCTCTCGCCGCCGCGCGCGGTGACGGCTCGGACGCGGGGTTCCGAAACGCTTAGACGAGCGCGGAACCGACGAGTCGAGTATGAGCGATTCGGCCGTCGACGCTGAGGAGGTCCGGCACGTCGCCGACCTCGCGCGCGTCGACCTCGACGAGGAGGAAGTCGAGCGCTTCGCCGACCAGTTCGCGGGCATCCTCGAGCACTTTGAGGCCCTCGAGGAGGTTCCGGACGTGGCGGCGGAGCCGGAGCTCGTGAACGTCATGCGCCCCGACGACGTCGAGGAGAGCCTCGACCAGGAGGAGGCGCTCGAAAACGCCCCCGAGACCGAGGACGGGTTCTTCAAGGGCCCGAAGGTGTCGTAGATGGGCGCGCACAACGCCTTCATCACCGAGGCGTCCATCGAGGGCGCGTCCGAGGGCGCGCTCGACGGCCGGACGGTCGCCGTCAAGGACAACATCTCCACGGAGGACGTCGCCACCACCTGTGGCTCCGACATGCTCGCCGACTACGTCCCGCCCTACGACGCCACCGTCGTCTCCCGGCTGAAGGACGCCGGCGCGACCATCGTCGGGAAGGCGAACATGGACGAGTTCGGGATGGGCACCACCACCGAGACGTCGGCGTTCGGCGCGACCACCAACCCCGCCGACGACGAGCGCGTCCCCGGCGGGTCATCCGGCGGGTCCGCCGCCGCCGTCGCCGCCGGCGAAGCCGACCTCGCGCTCGGCAGCGATACCGGGGGGTCGGTGCGCTGTCCCGCCGCCTTCTGCGGCGTCGTCGGCATCAAGCCCACCTACGGCCTCGTCTCGCGCTACGGCCTCGTCGCGTACGCGAACAGCCTCGAGCAGATCGGCCCGCTCGCGAACAGCGTCGAGGACGCCGCCGCGCTCCTCGACGTCATCGCCGGCCCCGACGAGCACGACGCCACCACGCACGACGCCGGCGCCGACAGCGACTACGCGAGCGCCGCGAACGGCGACGTCGACGGCCTCACAATCGGCGTCCCCACCGAGCTCGTCGAGGGCGCCGACGAGGACGTGAAAGCCACCTTCGAGGACGCCCTTGACGCCTACCGCGACGCCGGCGCCGAGGTCGAGTCGGTCAGCCTCCCCTCCGTCGAGTACGGCGTCGCCGCCTACTACGTCATCGCGATGAGCGAGGCGTCCTCAAACCTCGCGCGCTTCGACGGCGTGCGCTACGGCGAGTCCGGCGGCTTCGAGGGCAACTGGAACGAGTCGTTCGCCGAGACGCGCGCCGAGAACCTCGGCGACGAGGTGAAGCGCCGCATCCTCTTGGGCACCTACGCGCTCTCGGCGGGCTACCACGACAAGTACTACAAGCAGGCTCAGGAGGCCCGCGCGTGGGTCCGGCAGGACTTCGAGGAGGCCTTCGAGTCCGTGGACGTCCTCGCATCGCCGACGATGCCCGTCCTCCCGCCGAAACTCGGCGAGAGCGTCGAGGACCCCCTGCAGATGTACCTCATGGACGCCAACACCGTCCCCGTGAACCTCGCGAACCTCCCCGCCATCAGCGTCCCCGCCGGCGACGTCGACGGGCTCCCGGTCGGCCTCCAGCTCGTCGGCCCGAAGTTCGGCGAGGAGCGGATCATCGACGCCGCCGCGCTCCTCGGCTGACGCGCGTCCCCCACCAGTTTCTCAGGCCGCGCCCGGTCGCTCCGCGTCGGCCTCAGCGTCGGCGTCCACCACGGAGTCGGCCGTGAGGCCGCCCTCGGCGTCGCCCGCGACGTGGAGGACGCGCTGGGGGTAGGGTATCTCGACGCCCGCGTCCGCGAAGCGCGCGTACACCTCGCGGTTGAGCGCGTGGACGGTCTTCGCGTCGTGGAGCGGGTGGCGCACCCAGACGAGCAGCTCGTAGTCGAGGCCGGAGTCGCCGAAGCCCCGGAAGCGCACTCGCGGGGAGGGGTTCGCGGCGACGTCGTTGACGGCGTCGGCGGCGGCGAGCAGGCAGCCCTCGACGGTGTCGAGGTCGCTCCCGTACGCGACGCCGACGGGGACCTTCACGCGCGTCTTCGCGACGGGCGCGGAGTGATTGATTATCTGCGCGGAGTTGAGGACCGCGTTCGGGACGGTGACGACGACGTTGTCGCGGGTGAGGAGGCGCGTCGAGCGGATCGTGATGTCGAGGACGGTGCCCGAGACGCCGGAGTCGAGGACGACGTAATCGCCCACCTTGTAGGTGTCGTCGACGTAGAGCGCGATGCTCCCGAAGAAGTTCGCGACGGTGTCCTTCGCCGCGAACCCGACGGCGATGCCGGCGATGCCCGCCGAGGCGAGGAGGGGCGTGATGGCGATGCCCCAGACGTGGAGTATCGCGGCGCCCGCGGCGGCGACCGCCGCGAACGAGAGGAGGTTCTGGAAGATCGGCGCGAACCCCGTCGTGCCGTCGCTCGCGTCGTCGTACGCGCGGAGGGCGCGCGTCGCGAGGCGGGCGACCGCGTACGCCCACACCGCCACCGCGACGGTGAGCGCGCCGCCGTGGAGGTAGTAGGCGACCGCGGCGGGTATCGCGAGGACGTCCGGCGCGACGTACGCGCCCGTCACCGCCACCGTCGCTGGGAGCGGGAGACGCAACTCGGCGACGAGCGCGTCGTCGAACGCGAAGCGCGTCCCCGCCGCGACCCGTCGCGCCGCGCGCAACCCGAGTTCGCTCACCAGCGCCGCCGCGAGAAAGGACCCGCCGACGAGGACCGCGAGCCCGACCGGCCACGCGAACCCGCCGAGGACCGACGATACCGTACTCATTGCGGCCCGTAGGCGCCCGAGAGCGATAGCTCTTCGCTCGAAGCGGACGGCGGAGAAGACGGGCGTCTCGTGTCGTTACTGCTCGGGCTCGGGTTCGGGTTCGGACTCGGGGACAACGGGGTCCTCGTAGACGAGGTTCATGATCCACTGCGAGAAGGCGTCGCTGCGCGCGTCGACCTCCTCCTCGCCGACGAACGGCGAGAGCATGTCGCCGGCCATCAGCAGCGAGAAGTCGAGGTCCTCCTCCTTGATGACGGGCTTGATGAGGTAGGTGGTGTTGCCGTTGTGGACGGCGTCCTCGCGCTCCACGAGGCCCTTCTCGGCGAGCTTCTTCGCGATGCGGCTCCCCTTGCGCGAGGAGACGTCGAGTTCCTTCCAGAACTCGCTCTGGTAGATGCTCCCCTGCTCGCGGACCAACTCGAGTGCGCGCTCCTCGTCCTCGGAGAGGTCCCCTGATTCGGCGCTCATACACGGTAGGGCGGCCGCGAGCGGTTTAAAGCTGACCGTCGCGGGCGGTGCCGGGGTCGCCGGACCGCCCCATTAGTCCGCGCGCGAACCCGCCGGCGTCCCGATAGGGCGTCCGACACGGCGGGCCGTCCGCGAACGCGTAGCGGACGCCGCGCGCGCCGACGGTGACGACGCTCGAGGAGCGCGTGCCGTAGCCGTGGCCGTGGAGGCAGACGCGCCGGTCGTGGTCGCCGAGCACGCGCTTCGCGCGCCCGCGGAACCCCGCCGCGCTCCGGGGACGACGCGTCGTGAGCGCGTCGCGCACTCGCTCGCGGCGGCCCTCGGCGTCGGGCGCGCCCGTCGTCGTGGCGACGTGCACGCCGGGGTCGAGCGCCTCGACCGAGAGCGCGCCGTCCCACCGGAGCAGGTAGGCGTCCGCGGCGTCCGCGAGCACGAGGTTGAAGCCGGCGTACGCACGCGATTCGACCTCGCGCTCGACGCGTTCGCGTGCGGCCTCGGCGTCGCCGGCGCGGAGGGCGTCGTCGACGAGCAACCCCCGCGAGCGCGCGCCTTCGAGCTCGCTCCAGCGGTTCGTGACGCCGACGTAGAGTCCCGCGTCGGTGACGCCCGTCCACGTGCCGCCGGCCTCCTCGTCGCGCGGCGCGAGCACGCGCGGGTCGGTGCCGGTGACGGCGGGCGGCGTCGAGGGGCGTCCGAGGGCTTCGTCGCGGTTCGCGGCGGCGACGACCGGCGCGTCGTCGTACACCTGCCACGCGACGGCGAGCGTGCACATCGCTCACTCCTCCTCGGCGGCGCGCGCGACGCGCTCGCGGGCGGCGGCGCGGTCCACCGTCCCCGAGGGCGTGCGCGGGAGGGAGTCGACGACGGCGACGGTGCGCGGGCGCTCGAAGTCCGCGAGGCGCTCCGCCCAGTGCGCCGCGAGGGCGTCCCGCGAGAGGTCGGCGTCCGGTTCGGGCACGACGAGCGCGGCGACGCGTTCGCCCCACTCGTCGTCCGCGAGGCCGACGACGGCGACGTCCGCGACGGCGGGATGCTCGCGCGTCGCGTCCGCGACCCGCCCGGGGTCGACGTTCTCGCCGCCCGTGATGATGCGGTCCGAGCGCCGGTTCAGCACGTAGAGGCGCCCGTCCCCGTCGCGGTAGCCCACGTCGCCCGTGCGGAGGCCGCGCGGGCCGAAGGCGTCGGCGTTCGCCTCGGGCGCGTCGTAGTAGCCGGGCGTGATGGTCGGCCCCGACACGCAGAGTTCGCCCGTCTCACCGGCCGGAACGGGGTCGCCGGCGTCGTCGACGACGGTGACGGTCGTCCCGAAGACGGGGCGGCCGACCGTCCCGGGGTTCGCGAACGCCTCGTCCGGGCGCGCGGTGGCGATCTGCGAGGTGGCTTCGGTCATCCCGTAGGAGGGGTGGACGGGGACGCCCGCGCGCTCGCAGTCGGCGACGAGTTCGGCGGGCGTCGGCGCGCCCCCGCAGAGGACGAAGCGGACGTCCGGGAAGTCGCGCTCGGCGCGGACCATCCGCCGGAGCATCGTCGGGACGACGGAGACGCCCGCGCAGTCGTGCTCGTCGAGCGCGCGGAGGGCGTCGTCGGCGTCGAAGCCGCGCTGGAGGACGCACGTCGTCCCGTAGAGCGCACAGCGCAGCGGAATCGAAAGCCCGCCCATGTGGTACATGGAGAGGCAGAGGAGCCAGCGGTCACCGGGGAGGACGCCGAGGGTGAACGCGCTCGTGGTGGCGGCGGAGACGACGTTCCCGAAGGTGAGTCGGACGGGCTTCGGGTCGCCGGTGGTGCCGGAGGTGAACATGAGCCCGAGCGTGTCGTCGCGGCCCCACTCGACCGGGTCCACGGCCGCCTCGTCCTGTTCGTCGAGGGCGGCGACGGCCGGGTCGTCGGGGTCGTCGACGGTGGCGACCGGCGTCGCTCCGGCGGCGGCGACGGCGTCGGCTTCGGTGTCGGCGTCGCAGAGGAGGACGAGGAGGTCGCTGCGCTCGCGCTGGAATCGCAGTTCGGCGGGCGCGAGGCGGGCGTTCAGCGGGACGAGGACCGCGCCGAGGCGCTGGAGGGCGAACGCGAGGCGGACGAACGCGGGGCGCGTCTCCATGAGGACGCCGACGTGGTCCCCCCGCTCGACGCCGAGTGCGGCGAGGCGGCCGGCGGTCGTCTCGACGGCGTCGTCGAGCTCCGCGTACGTCCACTCGCGGCCGCGGCCGTCGTCGACGAGCGCGGGGGTGTCCGGGGACGCCCGCGCCCGCGTGGCGAGGATGTCGCGCATCACTCTCGGGGAGGGGCGGGGACGCCATTGCCCTTTCCCTGTGGGACGCGGACGCGTCCCGACTCGACGGGCGCGGGGTCGGGTGCGAGGTCGGCTTCGAGCGCGTCGGCGGTGGCGAGACCGCACGCGGGGAGCGGCGCGAGCGCGGCGGCGGCGTGGACGGCGGCGGTGCGCGCGTGGACGGCGTCGTACGTCGTCGTCACGATGGGGTCGACGCCCGCGTCGCGTGCTTGGCGGCCGGCGTCCACCGCCCGGTCGGGGCCGCCACACGCCATCGGCTTCAGGACGACGGCGTCGGCGGCGCTGGCGTCGAGGACGGCCTCGAGGCCGCACGCGGCGACCGATTCGTCGAGCGCGACGTCGACACCGCGCCCGCGCAGCGCCGCGTGCCCCTCCAGGTCGGCGGCCTCAAGCGGTTGTTCGACGAGCGCGACGTCGAGGGTGCCGAGGGCGTCGAGGGCGCGCGCTCCCTCCGCCCGCGTCCATGCCTCGTTGGCGTCGACGCGCAGCGTCACGTCGGGCGCGGCGTCGCGGACGGCGCGGAGGCGCGCGACGTCGGCGTCGAGGGCGCGCGCGCCGACCTTCACTTTCACGCAGTCGAAGCCCGCCTCGACGGCCTCGCGGACGCGTTCGGCCGTCGCCTCCAGCGGGGCGTCGCCGACGGTCGCGTTCACCGGCACGGACTCGACGGCCCCCTCGCCGTCGAGGGCGCGGTAGAGCGGGACGCCGCGCTCGCGGGCGTCCGCGTCGAGGGTGGCGAGCGCGACGGCGTGGCGCGCGGCGGGCGTGCCCTCGAGGGCGGCGAGCGTGCTCGCGGGGGCCGCGTCGCCGTCGAGGGAGCGGAGCGCGTCGCGACACGCGTCGTAGTCCTCGGTCCAGTCGGGGAGCGGCGCGGCCTCGCCGACCCCGCGAACGCCGTCGCGCTCGACGGTGACGAGGAAGCCCCGGCGCTCCGCAATCGTGCCGTGCGCGGTCGCGAGCGGCGTGGCGAGAGCGAGGGCGTAGGGGTCGACGCGCACGCTCACAGCGCGAGGCCGACGGCGAGGAGCGCGGAGTAGAGCGCGAGCGTCTGGCCGGTGCGCGTGAGCGCGGGGTCGAGGTGGCCGGCGTCGTCGTGGCGGAGCACGGTCCGCGTCACGGTGGCGGCGAGCGGGAGCGAGGCGAGCGGGAGGAGCGCCACGAGCCCGAAGCCCGGCCGCGTGAGGAACCAGACGGGGACGGCGTAGGCGAGCGCGTAGAGCGCGACGTACTCGACGCGCGTCCACGTCCGCCCGACGCGGACGGCGAGCGTGCGCTTGCCGGCCTTCTCGTCGGTGTCGACGTCGCGGAGGTTGTTCACGACGAGGATGTTCGTGGAGATGGCGGCGACGCCGACGGACGCGACGACGGCGACGAGCGGGACGGTGCCCGGCGGCGGCGTCAGCGGGAGCGCGGGCGCGTACGCGGCGGCCTGCACGTACACCGTCCCGACGACGGCGACGACGCCGAAGAACAGGAAGACGAAGACGTCGCCGAGGCCGTGGTAGCCGAAGGGGAAGGGACCGCCCGTGTAGGCGATGCCGGCGGCGATGCTCGCGAGGCCGACGACGACGATGGGGAGGCCGCCGACGTAGACGAGGTAGCAGCCGACGACGATTGCCGCGAGGAAGGCGAGGTACATCGCGCGCTTCACCGACGCGGGGTCGATGAGGCCGGCCTGCGTGACGCGCGTGAACCCCTCGCGCTCGTCGGTGTCCGCGCCCTTCATCGCGTCGTAGTAGTCGTTCGCGAAGTTCGCGCCGATCTGGATCAGGAGCGCGCCGACGAGCGCGGCGAGCGCCGGCAGGGGCGCGAACACGCCCTCGGCGAGCGCCACGCCGACGCCGACGACGACGGGCGCGATGCCGGCGGGGAACGTGTGCGGTCGCATGGCCATCAGCCACGCTTTCCGCCGTGAAACGTCCGCTACGTCACTCATACCCGGTGGTTCGTGGGCGAGCGCAAAAAAGTGGGCGAAACCGGGGCCCGGGGGCGTCGGCGACGGCGCGCACCCTCAGAACTCGTCGAGGCGGCGCTGGTTCGCCGCGAGGCCGGGTTCGGGGTCGGCGTCCGCGCCGAGCAGGCGCGGGAGCGCGGTGTGCGCGAACGTCAACCCGACGACGAGCGCGATGGGCGCGAAGAAGAGCCCGTAGAACCCGAGGACGACCGGCCCGAGGGTGTACGCGAGCATCAGGAGGCCGACGTGGGTGTTCTCGCCGCTGAGGATGGGGCGCAGGAGGAGGTCGGGGACGGTGTCGACGACGACGACGGCGACCGCGAGGAAGCCCGCGACGTAGACGAGCAGCGAGGTGTCGCCGCCGAGGAGGACGGGGAGCGCGGCGACGAGCGCGGCGGGCACGTAGACGATCTTCATGCCGACGACGGGGACGAGGCTCGCGATTCCGGTGAGCGTGCCGACGAGCGTCGGGTACGGCACGTCGACGGGTGCGGGCGCGACGGCGTTGTACGCCTGGAAGGCCGTGATGGCGATGAGCGCGATGGCGATGACGTTCAGGAGGTTGCCGAAGAGGACGGCCTCGAGCTCCTCGTCGACGGCTTCGAGGTACTCGCGGAGGATGGCGTCGTCGTCGAAGCGCAGGAGCCACGCGCGGATGCGGTCGCCGTCCACGAGGAGGTAGTAGGTGACGATGATGACGATGAAGAGGTTGAGGAAGAAGTTCGAGACGAGCGACGTCAGGAAGGACGCGTGCGCGGACGCGAACTCGATGAAGGGGTCGAGGTCGCCGGCCTGATACGCCGCGTAGAGGCCGTGCGGGGTGAACTCGGGGATCTTCTCGACGCCGCCGAACCACGCGAGGTTCCGCGAGGCGAGTTCGACGAGCGCGTACTGGGCGGCGAAGTGGCGCGCCTCGACGGCGAGGAGGACGACCGCGTAGCTGACGAGGAGGACGAGCGGGACGGCGAGCGAGGCGAGGACGACGACGGCGCGCACGCGCGAGGGGAGGTGGAGGCGGCGGAGGGACTTGTGGTAGCGCCGCGTCGAGTAGTAGAGGAAGACGGAGACGGTGAGCGGGGCGATGAACTGGTAGGCGAGGGCGCCGAGGACGACGGCGACGAGGACGCCGAAGCAGGCGACGACGAGTCGCTTCTCGTTCATGTCCGCGACGTCGCGGCGACGAACAGTAAAGTTACGGCTCCGCTGGCGTGCTCAGAGCCGGGAGGTGTCGAGCGAGACGCCGGCGGGCGCGGCGACGAGGAATCCCCGGAAATGCATCAGCGTCGCGCCCGCGTCCTTCGCGGGGCCGGCGAACCCGGCGGCGCGCTCGTTCAGTTCGCCGTGGACGGCGAGGACGAGCACCTTCCCGGCGGCGAGCTCCTCGAGCCACTCCTCGTCGGGCGTCTCGCCGTCGAGCACGCCGAGGACGACGCCCTCGACGCCGTCCGCCGCCTCCCACTCGTCTATCTGCTCCTCGGCGTTCCGCAGGTCGAGACTGAACCCGTCGCTCATACGCCTGCTCGCGCGGCCACGGGCATCAATGCTTCGCGGGCGGCCCGCGCGCCGTCGCCGTCGTCGTCGCGCGGCCCCGCGATTTATGACCCTCGGACGCCTCCGAACGGGTATGCCGAAAGTCCACTTCGACGAGGCGACCATCGAGCGCCTCGACGACCTCCGAACGGAGGACCAGTCCTACGACGAGATCGTCAACGAGCTCATCGACATCTACGAGGCCGAGGAACTCACCATCTTCCACGGCGGCGACGTCGAGTAATCTAGTCCTCGGCGTTCGCGGCGACGCGACAGACCTCCTGCCACCGCTCGTTCTCCTCGAGTCGTTCCTGTAGTTGGTCGGCGTACTCCTGGACGAGTTCCTCTGCTTCCTCGTAGCGCTCGTCGCGACCGCCGAAGCCGAGCGCGCGCTTGATGCCGCCGAGGAACCCCTCGCCGGAGGACGTGCTGCCGGCGCCGCCCGCGCCCATCGACGCCATCTGTTTCTCCACGTTGTCGATCTCGCTCATCACCTGCGGGAGCTTCCCGGTGTCCGCGACGAGTCGCGCCGACTCGGCGTCCTCGGGCTGCTCGATGTGGAACTCGGTCGCCGTCATGATGAGTCCCCACTGCTGGCGCGAGAACGAAGATGCCTCCACTTGCTCACCGAACTCGTCGTCGATGCTCATACGCTCGCCGACGACGCGGTCCTTCCAGTCTGCCATACTCCACGGTAGGGCCGTGGGTGGTTTGTCTCTTGCCCTGCGGCGACCGCTTCCCTCAGACGGCGTCGCCTTCGGAGGTGATTTCGGCGTGGAGTCCCTCGCGGAGCGCGGAGTGGACGTGGCAGATCTCCGTTCCGCGCTCGGTGATCTCGGCGAGGTCGTCGTCCTCGATGGCGGCCTCGACGCGGACGTGGAAGCGGATGGCTTCGAGGTCGTCGTCCTCGTCGAGGTCGCCCTCGACGTCGATTTCGACGCGCCCGAGGTCGTCGTGGCCGCGCTGTTTGGCGGCGACGCGGAGCGCGGGGACGTAGCAGGAGGCGTAGTCCGCGAGGAGCACGCCGTTCGGGTTCGGGCCGGCCTCGTCGGTGGCGTCGACGGTGAGTTGGAAGTCGCCGACGCGGGACTTCGTGACGTAGCCGGCCTCCGAGACGCTGGTAACTTCGAGGTCCGTCATGTCGTCCGTGTGGACTCGCGCCGCCCGCGTAAACGTTCCCCCCGCGTCGCCGCGTCCGGGCGGGCGCGTCGGCCGTCGACCGGTGGGCGGGAAACGCTCTTGGTGGACGCCGACGAGGCTACGCCCAATGCCCGACGAGGAGCGCGTCGACCCGCTCGAACCGTTCAGACAGGTGGCGTCGCTCCCGCGCGACGTGCTCGTGCTCTCCGTGGCGATGTTCGCGTTCAGCCTCGCGTTCCAGATGACGGGCCGCTACGTCCCCGAGTACCTCCGCGTGCTCGGCGCGGGCGCGGGCGTCATCGGGCTCTACGGGAGCCTCGGCAACCTCATCGGCGCGCTCTACCCGTATCCGGGCGGCGCGCTCTCCGACCGCCTCGGCTCGCGGCGCGCGCTCACCGCCTTCGGCGTCTGCTCCGCGCTCGGCTTCCTCCTCTGGTTGCTCGCGCCGGCGCTCGGGCCGCTCTCGCTCGGCGCGCTCGCGCTCCCGGTGTGGACGTGGCTGTTCGTCGGCCTCCTCCTGACGCAGGCGTGGAAGTCCTTCGGGCTCGGCGCGACGTTCGCCGTCGTGAAACAGCGCACCGCGCCCGGCGAGCTCGCGGCGGGGTTCGCGAGCACGGAGACGTTCCGGCGCGTCGGCTTCCTCCTCGGCCCGCTGCTCGCCGCCGGCCTGCTCGCGTTCGCCGTCGACTTCGAGACGGGGTTCCAGTGGGTGCTCGCCGTCGCCGTCGCCGTCGCCGTCGTCGGGACGCTCGTCCAGCACGTCTACTACGACGCGAGCGGCGACAGCATCGGGAAGCCCTTCGAGGGGGTGGGGCAGGTGCTCGCGGACCTCCGCGCGCTCCCCGCCGAACTCCGGCCGCTCCTCGTCGCGGACGTCCTCGTCCGGTTCGCGAACGGCATGGCGTACGTCTTCTTCGTCGTCGTCGTCACCGAGCACCTCGACGTCGGGGTTCGCGCGCTCGGTGTCTCGCTCTCCCCGGCGGCGTTCTTCGGCGTGCTCCTCGGCGTCGAGATGCTGGTGGCGCTCGTCGCGATGCTCCCGGTGTCCAGACTCGCCGAGCGCGTCGGCCTCAAGCCCGTCATCACGCTCGGTTTTGCCGTCTACGCGCTCTTCCCCGTCATGCTGATCAACGCGCCCGCCGACGCGTGGGTGCTCGTCGCGCTCTTCGCGTTCTCGGGCCTGCGCTTCGCGGGTCTCCCCGCGCACAAGGCGATGATCGTCGGGCCCGCCGCGGCGGACGAGGGCGGGCGCGTCACCGGCTCGTACTACCTCGTCCGGAACGTCATCGGCATCCCGAGCGCGGCGCTCGGCGGCGCCATCTACGCGGGCGACCCGGTGCTCGCGTTCACGCTCGCGTCCGCCGTCGGTGTCTGCGGCGTCGTCTACTACGCGCTTCGCGGCGTCGAGTTCGACGCCTACGCAGGCTGACGCCGGACGCCCGCGACGTACGCGGCGTTCCGACTCCACCGGCGCTCGAACGCCGTTTCGGCGACGAACTCGACCGTCCAGCCGTTGCGCCGGCGCTCGAAGCGCTCGCGGAGTTCGGCGGGCGAGACGCCGTAGGTCGAGGCCGGGTCGCGGCGGGCGTCCCCGAGGAGGAAGTACCACCCGCCGGGGCGCAGGACGCGTTCGAGGCCGGCGACGAAGCGGTCGCGCTCGGCGTCGCCGAGGACGTGGAACATCGCGGAGTCGACGACCGTCTCGAAGGCGAAGCCCGCGTCGGCGAGCGCGGGGAGGCGGAGGGCGTCCCACGCGAGGAACTGCGCGGGGACGCGGCGCCAGCGCGCCTTCTCGCGGGCCTGTGCGACGGCGCGCTCGGAGAGGTCGATACCGAGGACGTCGAGGCCGCGACGGGCGAGGAAGAGCGCGAGTTCGCCGGTGCCACAGCCGACGTCGAGGACGGGCCCGCGGATGAGGCCGGCCTCGGCGAGGTGGACGAACGGCCGCTGCGGGCGGCCGATGTCCCAGTTCGGCACGCCCGCGTAGGCGGCGTCGTAGACGTGCGTGAGCGGGCGACTCGGGGCGTCGGGGACGCTCACCGTCCCCTCCGGCGACGTGTCGTGGTCACGCCGGTGCTTCGGGCGCGCGTGCCGTAGGGCTTCCTACAGGTAGCCGGCGTCCCAGCTCGTGGGCTTGCGCCGGTTGCCACAGCCCCGGCATTCGACGCGCCCCATCGTGTCCATGGTGGTGTCGCTCCGGCCGCAGTTCGTGCAGAGCCAGCCGTAGCGGACGTGGCGCTCGGGGTCGCGGTAGAGCGCGACGAACGGCCCGCGCGAGCCGTTGGTGGAGTCCTCGGGGTCGACGTACGCCGATTCGCCGTCCTCCGTCGTCACCGGTCTGAGTGCGCTCGTCGCCATACGAGACACTATGCGATGCGTTACCAAAAACCTAGGGTCGGTGGACGACCGTCTACTTACTCGGCGTCGTGCTCGTCGAGCGTCGAGACGTAGGACGTGAGGTCGGTCGTCGTCACCATCCCGATGACGTGGTCGTCTTCGTCGACCACCGGCATGTGGTGGATGCGCTCCTCGACGAGGCGCGCCGCGACGTCCACGACGAGGTCCTGGGCGCCCGCCGTCTCGACGTCGCGCGTCATGAACTCGGAGACGGTGGAGTTGTCCTTGGGCTGGCGCTCGGCGACGATGCGGACGAAGTCCGTCGTCGTGAGGATTCCCAGCAGTTCGTCCTCGTCGTCGACGACGACGACCGAGCCGATGTCCTCCGAGAGCATCATCTGTGCGGCCTCCTCGACCGACGTCTCCGGGGAGACGGTCGTGACGCCGGCGGACATCACGCGAGCGATGAAAACGTCATCCATACACGTACGAGGGGGCGCGAGCGGTTAAGAACTGACGAAGTGGCACGGCCGTCCGCTATCTCGGCCGCCAGCGGCGACGTATCGACGCTCGACTCGGCCACAAGTGTTTTTCAGACTGCTGTGCGAATCAGGGGACGATGTCCACGGACCAAGCCGACGACGCCGCCGGGGACGCCGAGCAACCGGCCGACCCGGAGGGCGTCGACGGCGCGTCCTCCGCGACGCCCGAGGCCGACGCCCCCGAGAGCGAGCCCGAGGAACCGGGGCCAGCGGTCGTCAAGGGCGAGTACACGTGGGAGGACTTCAAGGACGAGTACTACTACGACGAGGAGGGCGAGCCGCCGACCGACGACGAGGAGAACGTCGTCCCGTTCGACCCCGAGGAGTACCTCGGCTTCGATCCCGACGACCTCCCGGGCTTCCTCTCGCGCGGCGGCGAAATCGCCGACACCGGCGACGACGTCGTCGAGGAACGCACCCTCGACCTCTCCTACGAGGACGAGGACGAGTTCTTCAGCGACGTTCACGGGACCACCACGATGGCGAACCGCTACGACCTCGAGAAGGAGGTCGCCCTCGAGAAGAAGTCCCACTTCGCCGAGGTCGAGCGCTACTGGGTGAACAAGCCCTACGCGTTCGTCGTCATCTTCCACTCCGACAAGGAGAACGAGATGAAGTACTACCTCGTCGAGCCCTACCAGAACCAACTGGAGGACGACCTCCAGGAGTTCCTGACCGGGAAGCTACGCACCGCGATCAAGTACGCGAGCGACGACGTCGCCGCCGAGGGGAGCGAGCGCGAGCGCCGCGACGTCATCGAGCGCGAGACCCGCGAGCTCCTCGAGCGCTACGACATCTACAGCGGCGACGTTCGCGGCGAGGTGTCGTTCGTCGACCGACTCCGAGAGGCCGTCGAGCAGTTCACCGGCGAGGGCGAGGACGCCGGCGAGGCGGGGGCGAGCGAGGAGTCGACGACCGACCGACTCGACGGCATCGCCGCCCGCCCCGAACCCGCCGTCCTCGAGGAGGACGCGCAGACGCTCACGCAGTATCAGGTCGAGAAGCTCCTCTACTACCTCAAGCGCGACTTCATCGGCTACGAGCGCATCGACGGCATCAAGCACGACGTGAACGTCGAGGACATCTCCTGTGACGGCTACGAGTCCCCGGTGTTCGCGTATCACTCCGACTACGAGCAGCTCATCACGAACGTCTACCACGGCACGCAGAGCCTCGACGACTTCGTCGTGAAGCTCGCCCAGCGCTCCGGGAAGGGCATCTCGAAGCGCCAGCCGCAGGTGGACGCGACGCTCCCGGACGGCTCGCGCGCCCAGCTCACGCTCGGCCGCGAGGTGTCCGACCACGGGACGAACTACACCATCCGCCAGTTCAAGGACGTCCCCTTCACGCCGGTCGACCTCATCAACTGGAAGACGTTCTCCCTCGAGGAGATGGCGTACCTCTGGCTCTGCATCGAGAACAACAAGAGCCTCATCTTCGCGGGCGGCACCGCCTCGGGGAAGACGACGAGCCTGAACGCCGTCTCGCTGTTCATCCCGAGCAACGCGAAGATCGTCTCCATCGAGGACACCCGCGAAGTCGAGCTCCCCCAGCGCAACTGGGTGGCGTCCGTCACGCGCCCGAGTTTCGGCGAGGACGAGAAGGGCGACATCGACGAATTCGACCTGCTGGAGGCCGCGCTCCGCCAGCGCCCCGACTACATCGTCATGGGCGAGGTGCGCGGCGAGGAGGGCCGCACGCTCTTCCAGGTCATGTCCACGGGCCACACGACGTACACGACGTTCCACGCGGACAACGTCAGCGAGGTCCTCAAGCGCTTCACGACCGCGCCCATCAACGTCTCGAAGACGCTGTTCACCGCGCTCGACCTCGTCTCCATCCAGTCCTCGACGCGCGTGCAGGGCAAGAAGGTCCGCCGGAACCGGAGCATCACGGAGATAAACCGCTACGACGCCGAGAACGACGAGATCAACGTCAGCGACGTCTTCCAGTGGGAGCCCGAGGGCGACGAGTTCCGCCAGCTCACCGAGTCGAACACGCTCGACGAGATCCAGTTCGACCGGGGGTGGTCGCGCGAGACGCTCCAGCGCGAGCTCTTCGAGCGCCGCGTCGTCCTCGCCTACCTCATCCGGAACGGCCTGAACGAGTACACGCAGGTCGCCGCGACCCTCCAAGCGTACATCGCCGACCCGGACACCATCCTGACGCTGATGGCGAACGACGCCCTCGAGGAGAGCCTCGCCGACCTGCGCGGGATGGAGTCCGTCCTCATCGACGTCGACCCGGAGAAGGAGGCGATGGTGCCCCGCCCCGACCCGACCGAGGACGTCTACGAGGAGGCTATCGACCTCCTCCAGCGCGCCGAGGACGATCTCTTCGAGGAGTATCGCGGCGAGGAGGCGCCCGACATCAGCTTCGCGCTGACGGCGGCCGCACAGGAGGCCGCCGACGCCGACGTCGTCGTCGACGAGTCCGGCGAGACGCCGACCATCGAGGACGTCTACGCGGAGGCCACCGAAGGCGCCGGCGAGGAGGCGCCCGACGAGACGGGCGAGGAGACGGACGAGGAGACGGCGGCGACCGAGGGGGCGGGCGAAGAGGGGAGCGCGGAGACGGACGCGGGCGAGGCTGAGGACGCGAGCACGGGGGCGACCACCGAGGACGCGACGGGAGGGACCGAGGACGAGGAACCGACCGGAGGGACGGGCGAGGACGCCGACACGGGGACGGGTGACGAGGGGGCGGAATGAGCTTCGAGAACGAGTCGACGTTCGGCTCCGGCGACCTCCTCGCACAGACCTTCTACCCGCTCTACCAGTGGCTCTTCGACGACTCGAGCGACTTCGTCGCGGACGTCGAGACGAAGCTCGCGGAAGCGCGCCGCGACGAGACCGTCGAGCTGTTCCTCTCGCGCGCGCTCGGCATCGGCGTCATCGTCGGACTCGTCCTCTGGGCGCTCGGGACGCTCGCCGGATGGGCGCTCTTCGCGACCGGCGTCATCCCGACCGAGGACCTCGTCGGCCTCTACATCCCGAGTCAGGCCGTCGCGGACTTCCTCGACCTCATCAAGGTCCCCGCGCTCGTCCTCGTCACCGGGCTCTTCTTCGGCACCATCGGGTTCGCCGCCGGCTTCGGCGGCCTCGTCGGCATCCCGTACATGACCGCCGGCGAGCGCAAACGCGAGATAAACATGCTCCTCCCGGACGCCGTCGCGTTCATGTACGCCCTCTCGATGGGCGGCATGAACCAGCTCGAAATCCTCGAAGCGATGGCGAAAGCCGACGACACCTACGGCGAAGTCGCCCTGGAGTTCCGGAGCATCGTCCAGGAGACGCAGTACTTCGACACCGACTACCGGACGGCGGTGCGGAACCGCTCGCTCGAGACGCCGTCGGACGAGCTCAGCCAGTTCCTCACCGACATGCTCTCCATCGTCAACTCCGGTGGGGACATGACGAGCTTCCTCTCCGACAAGAAGGACAAGCACATGCGGACGGCGAAACAGCAACAGGAACTCACGCTCGACACACTCGAGCTCTTCGGCGAGATGTTCATGACGCTCTCGCTGTTCCCGCTCCTGCTCATCATCATCCTCGTCATCATGAGCATGCTCGGCCAGTCACAGGACCGCCTCCTCTACGGGACGGTCTACGCGCTCATCCCGCTCGTCGGCGTCGGCTTCCTCGTCCTCGTCTCCACCGTGAAGGAGGACGAACCCGGCGACGGCTACCTCCGCCTGCAGGACGGCGAGGGCGGCGAGGAGACGACGAGTCGCGAGCCCGGCCTCCTCAACCTCGGCCTCATCGAGCGCTTCAAGGACGGCGGCGCGATCTTCGAGCGCATCTACGACCGCGAGGGCACGCACGAGGCGAAGTGGGTGTTCACGCACCCCCACCTCTTCTTCAAGCGCCACCCGCTCTACACGCTCGGCCTCACCGTCCCCGTCTCCGTCGTCATCCTCGCGCTCGCCGTCTCCGCCGGCACCGCGCCGACGACGCTACAGGGGATGCAGGACCGCGCCATCGCCGGCACCTTCGTCTGGGTGTACGTCCCGATGTACCTCGTCTTCCTGCCGCTCGCGGCGTTCCGCGAGTGGAACGAGCGCTCTCGCCACCGCATCACGAACAAGCTCTCCGACGACCTCCGCAAGCTCTCCTCCGCGAACGACACCGGCCTCACCCTCCTCGAATCCATCAAGACCGTCTCCGACACGTCGTCGGGGAAGCTCGGCGAGGAGTTCAAGATCGTCTACGCGAAGGTGAACTACGGGACGAGCCTGCGCGACGCGCTCGTCGAGTTCAACAACAAGTACCACATCCCGCGCCTCGCACGCACCGTCAAACTCGTCAGCAAGGCCCAGGAGGCCTCCTCGCAGATATCCGCCGTGCTGACGACGGCCGCGCAGGCCTCCGAGAACCAGGACGACATCGAGCGCGAGCGCAAGTCGCGCACCCGAATGCAGGTCGTCATCATCATCATGACCTACCTCACCCTGCTCGCCGTCATGGCGATTCTGAAGGTGCGCTTCCTCGACGTGATGGCGGGCCTCGCCACGCAGGCGAGCGGGGGCGGCGGGGCGGCCTCGCAGGCGGGCGGCGGGAGCATGAGCTTCGGTGGGGGCATCGACACGCAGAAGCTGAACATGATGTTCTTCCACGCCGTCACCATTCAGGGCGTCCTCTCGGGGTTCATCGCCGGCTACATCCGCGACGCCGACCTCCTCAGCGGCGTGAAGTTCGCCGTCGTCCTCCCGACGGTCGCGCTCGTCGTCTTCACGTTCATCTAGAGCCATGAGTGAGAGAGCCCAGACCACCATCGACTTCGCCGTCGGCGCGAGCGTCTTCCTGCTCACGGTCGCGTTCGCCTTCTCCTTCGTCCCCGGCCTCATCACGCCGTTCGCGAGCGGCCAGGAGTCCGCGCCCGCCGTCTCGAACCGCGTCGCCGACGACCTCGTCCAACAGGACCTCGCGGTCGAGGGCGACCCGTACACGCTCCGCGAACCCCTGAACTTCGACGGCCCGACGCTCGACGTTCCGCCGCTGATGGACGCGAACGTCACGCTCACGAACGAGAGCGGGCGGATAGCGAGCCGCGGGCCGACGCCACCGTCGGACGCCTCGACGTCGGGCGCGTGGCGCGTCGTCTCCTATCAGGGCGACCACGCCGACCTCCGGGTGACCGTCTGGTGACGTCCTCCGACCGCGGGCAGGCGCACACGCTCGAAGGCGTCACGGCGGCGCTCCTCGTCGTGACGAGCATCGTGCTCGCACTCCAGATGACGGCCGTGACGCCGCTGACGGCGTCGACGGCGAACCAGCACATCGAGACCCAAGAGCGCGCCGCCGCCCACGGCGTCCTCACCACGGTCGGGTCGTCCGCGCTCCGCGAGTCCGCCCTCCACTGGAACGCCTCGAGCGCGCGCTTCGTCGGGTCGGGCGACCGCGGCTTCCACGTCGGGAGCGGGCCGACGAGCGACCTCGCGCTGCTCGACCGGTTGAACGAGACGTTCACGGGGACGGGTATCGCGTACAACGTCCGGTTCGTCTACATCGGCGCGAACGGCGAGGACCGCCGCACGCGGCGGTTCGTCTACAACGGCGAGCCGACCGAGAACGCCGTGAGCGCCAGCCGGTCCGTGACGCTCTACGACGGCGACCACGTCGCCACGTCGGGCGGCGCGAGTACTGACGAGGTCAGCGACGTCACGTATTTCGCGCCCGACGCCGCGCCGAACTCGAGGGTCTACAACGTCGTCGACGTGGAGGTGGTCGTATGGCGGATGTAGGGCGCGACGACGGACGCGGCGTCGCCACCGTCGTCGGCTACGTCCTGAACATCGGCATCGCGCTGCTCGTCGTCACCGGCCTCCTCATCGCGGCGTCCGGCTTCGTCGGCGACCAGCGCGAGCGCGCCGTCGACACCGAGCTCCAGGTCATCGGCGACCGCTTCGCGAACGACCTCGCGACTGCGGACCGCCTCCTCACGCAGACGGACGCGGAGTTCGTCGCCGTCGACGCGCCGCTCCCCTCCCGCGTCGTCGGTCGCTCCTACACGGTCCACGTCGGCGACCCCGGGCCGGCCGGCGGCGCGGTTCGCGTCGTCCTCACCGCGCCCAGGTCGGACGTCACCGTCTCGCGCACCATCCACCTCGAACACGGCCTCGCGCGCAACACCACGCATGCCGGTGGCTCGCTGCGCGTCGTCGCCGACGGCGACGAACTGGAGGTGCGCGATGGCTGACCGGCCGGGGCGTCACCTCAGCCTTGAGGCGGGCGAGCGCGGCGTCAGCGACGTCGTCGGCTTCGTCCTCGTCTTCGGGCTCATCATCAGCACCGTCGGCGTCGTCTACACCACGGGTCTCTCCGGCCTCCAGGACGCACGCGACGCCGAGCGACTCTCGAACGCCGAGGTCGCGTTCGGCGTCCTCGACTCGAACGCCGACGACGTCCTCCACCGTGGTGCGCCGGCGCGAACGACCGAGATCAAGCTCTCGAACGCCCGTATCGGCCCCGGTGACCCCGTCACCGTGACCGTCAGCGCCGGGCCGAACGCCTCGGTGTCGCGGGAGATAACGCCGGTCGTCTACAGCGCCGACGACACGGACATCGTCTACGTGCAGGGCGCGGTCATCCGCTCGCAGCGCTCCGGCGCCGTCATGCTCCAACCGTCCGACGTGCAGACGGGCGAGCGCGCACTCTTCCCCATCGTCGACACGCACTTCCCGGAGGAAACGACGATTGGCGGCCAGACGCGCGCGCTCGTGCGCTTCCGCGTCCCGACACCGAGCGACCGGTCCGTCCGAACGCTCACGACGGCGACGAACGACACCGTCACCGTCACGGTGCAGACGCCCCGGACCGACCCGTGGCAACGCCATCTCGACGCCTACGACAACACGACCTGCGACGGCGACGCCGCGAACGACACCGTCACCTGCGAGTTCAGCGGCGTCGAAACCGCCGTCGTCCCCGTGACGACCGTTCACGTCCGGATCGCCTGAGCGAACCTCGTGCCGCCCTCGCCCCCTCGCCCGTCGCTGTACGGGCGTGGCGAGGACTCGAACCACGGTCGCAAATCTTCGATTTGCTCACTGATTCGAACCCGTCCGCATCGCTGTTCGCCTCCTTACACTCGACGGAATAGCGGGCGTGGCGGGACTCGAACCCGCGATCTAGCGGTTAGGAACCGCTCGCCGTGTCCGCTTGGCCACACGCCCCGTGGCGGTGGCTACGGGAGTGGGGATGAAAAACGGTTGCTCTTCCGGGCGGCTTAGTTCGCGCTCTTCGAGGTGTCGGTGGACTCGGTCTCGGTGACGACCTCGCTCTCCTCGGAGTCGTCGGCTCCGCCGTCGCGGACCTCCTGCAGTTCTTCCTCGATTTCCTCGCGGCCGCGCTTGAACTCGCCCATCGCCTGCCCCGTCGAGCGCGCGAGTTTCGGGATCTTGTTCGCACCGAACAGCAGTACCGCGATGAGGAGGATGAGCGCCAACTCCATCCCGCCCGGCATGCCGCCCAGGAACGCTGGGGTACTGGTGAGCATCTCTACCTTTCCGTAGCAAACTGCCAGTTATAGGCTTTTTGCTCCCTCCGGCGTTCGGCCGGGAGACGCGCCGACGGGACCGTACGCGGCGTCTTCGAGTTCGGGATCGCGTTCGGAGGCGCGACTCGAGTGGCCAAACCGTGTCGCGTGGTATCGCGCACCGCTACCTCGGCGCCCGTTCCGCTGGGAACGCAACCATCATGGGCGATGCCGCCAAACGACTACCCATGGTTGACGTTGGAGACGACGCACCCGACTTCACTGCACCGCTCGCCGACGGCGACGTTGGCTCCTTCACGCTCTCCGAGGAACTCGGCGACGAACCGCTCGTCCTCGCGTTCTACCCCGGGGCGTTCACCGGCGTCTGCACCGACGAGATGTGCACGTTCCGCGACAACCTCGACGCGTTCGAGGACGTCGGTGCGACCGTCTACGGCGTCAGCGTCGACACGCCCTTCGCGAACAACGAGTTCCGCGACCAGAACGACCTCGACTTCGACCTCGTGAGCGACTCCGATAAGGAGGCCGTCGAGGCCTTCGACGTCGTCGACGACGACTTCGCCGGCTTCGGCTACGCCGTCGCGAAGCGCTCCGTCTTCGTCCTCGACGCCGACGGCGAAGTCACCTACAAGTGGGTGACCGACGACCCCGGCGTCGAGCCCGACTACGAGGAAGTCGAGGAGGCCGCCGCCGAAGCCGCCGACTAGCGCGACCCCGAACACAGCGGCGGCCCGGTTCGGCCGCTCGACACCGAGGTCCCGCTCCTTTTTACCGCCGCGCGACACACGTCCGGTATGAGCGACAGCGACGGTCCCGCGACCGAAGACCGCGGGATGCAGGAGTACGACCCCGACGCGACGCACGCCTTCCCCGACGAGAAGCTGAACGACGTCCTCGGCGTCCTCACGAACGACCCCGAGGTCGTCGCGCTCCTCGACGCCCAGAACGTCAACCCCGTCACCCGGAAGGGGTACAACGACCACGGCGCGAAGCACATCGAAATCGTCCGCAACCGCGCGCTCCGCCTCTACGACCTCCTCAAGCGCGGCGGCGTCGAGTTCAACGGCGCGGCCGATCAGGGCCTCGCGGAGGCGGACGAACCCGTCATCGTCGCGCTCGCCGCGACCCTCCACGACATCGGGCACGTCGTCCACCGCGACGACCACGCCTACTGGTCGATTCCGCTCGCCGCCGACATCCTCGACCGGCTCCTCCCCGAATTCTACGACACGGCGGACGCCGTCCGCGTGAAGGCCGAAGTGCTCCACGCCATCCTCTGCCACCACACCGAGGAGAAACCGCTCACCGTCGAGGCCGGCGTCATCCGCGTCGCTGACGGCCTCGACATGGAGCGCGGGCGCTCGCGCATCCCCTACGAGCGCGGCGGACGCGGCATCAACACCATCTCCAGTCAGGCCATCGAGTCCGTCACGCTCCGCGACGGCCGCGACAAGGACGAGGACGTCCCGGTTCTCGTCGAGATCCGGATGCGCAACGCCGCCGGCGTCTATCAGGTCGACAGCCTCCTGAAGGAGAAGCTCGAGGAGTCGATGCTCGAAGAGGAGATCCGCATCGTCGCCATGAACGTCGGCGGCGACGGGAACCAGCTCGTCGAACGCATCGAGCTCTGAGGGCGCGACGCACGCGTCCGCGTCCCACGGCCGGCCGCGTGCCAGTCTCCGCATCACGACCGCCCGGTACTGCCGGCGTACACCGTGTCCGCGACCGACAGCCGACTCGTCGTCTTCACCGACCACGAGTTCCTCGCGCTCTCCGGGAAGGACGTCGTGCTCGCCGGGGCGCTCACGTATGCCGTCGGCGCCGCCTGCATCTCGCTCGCCGGACACGCACGGGGCGTCCGTCCCGCCTTCGGCTACGCCCTCGACGGCGCCTTCCGCACGATGGTCCGCGCGTACGCCGTCATCGGCGTCGGCACTCGTCGTCCGGGCTCTCGGCTCACTCCGGTCGACAGAATATGCACCGACCGGGATTTGAACCCGGGCCATGAGCTTGGAAGGCTCAGGTCCTAGCCACTAGACCATCGGTGCTCGCTTCGTTCGCACCGCGCATCGCAGACCGCCTGTCCGCTCGACGTCGGTGCGCGACATTCCCCGTTTTTCGGCGGTCGGTAAAGACGGTTTCCCTTCAGGACGTGACGACGGCGTAGGAGTTCCCCGCCGACTCGTAGGCGTCGAGCACGGTGAGCGCGGAGGCGTCGAGGTCGGCGCGGAACGCCTCGGGGTCGTAGATGTGGTAGTAGCGGGGTTCGGTCTCGCCGCCGGGGAGCGTCCAGTCCACGGTGGTGTCGAAGCTCTCGCGCTCCTCGAAGCGCTCGTGCGTCGTCGACCAGACGCTGAGCAGCGCCTCGCCGCCGTCGTCGAGGACGCGCGCGAGCTCGTCGAGGCTGGCGAGCCGCGCCACTCGACTCGGGAGGTGGTGGAGGGTGGCGACGTAGACGGCGAGGTCGATGCTGTCGTCGCGGAGGGGGACGCGGGCGGCGTCACCCCGGACGAGCGAGAGGTCGTAGTCGCGTTTGGCGGCGCGTGCGCGGGCTTCGGCGAGGAGGCCGGCGCTGGCGTCGACGCCGACGACGGCGTCGGCGTGCTCGGCGAGGAGTTCGGCGTGCCGGCCGTTGCCACAGCCGAGGTCGAGCGCGCGCGTCGCGTCGCCGTCGTGCTCGGCGACGAAGTCGGCCACGTCCGGCCACGGGTGCTCGCGGGTCTGCGAGAAGTGCGCGGCGATGCGGTCGTACACCCGGTCGGGGCGGGGGTCGCCGGTCGGCGGTTCGGGGGCGTCGGGCATACACCACGGGAGGGCGTCCCGGCCCTTGAAGCGCCGGGATGCGGGCGATCAGGCGAAGACGAGGAAGATGGCGTACGCGATGGCGAGCATCACGAACGCGTGCTTGGCGCCGGAGCGCGGGTCGCTCTCCGCCATCTGGCCGGCGACGAAGCCGGAGCAGACGGACTGGACGAGCGCGGTGTGGAAGAAGAGGAGGCTGTAGGCGTCCTTCTCGGCGGCGGTAATCTGGCCGATGCCGCTGACGGCGCTCCCGGCGGCCGCACCGCCCCCGCCGAACTGCTCGGCGGTCGGGATCGCGGGCACGAAGATGGTGTCGAGGGCGACGATGATCGCGAGGAAGACGAAGAACGCGAGGTAGATGACGACGAGGTAGGTGATGAGCTCGTTGCGGCGCTCGCGCTTCAGGCGCTGCGTGGACTTCGCTTCGTCGGCGGCGATCCGGAGGACGGGTCCGAGGTCGCTCGTCGCGCTCATCGCGTTCGTCGTGAGCGTGACGATGCGGGTGATCGTCGGCGTTCGGACGCGGTCCTCGAAGCGCTGGAGGGCGGCCTCGACGGGCGCGCCCCACTGGACGTCCGTCCACGTCCGCCCGACTTCGCGGTTCAGGCCGCCGAGGTCGCTGCGCGCGACGCGTTCGAGGCTGGCGACGATGGGCATCCCGGCTTCGTTGGTGCTGGCGAGGCGGTCGAGGAAGTCCGGGATCGCGCGTTCGAGCGCGTCGATCTGGCGCTTGCGTATCTCCCAGATGAACGCGAACGACCCGACGACGAAGAGGACGGCCTGTACGACGGGGTCGTCGAGCACGCCGAGGAGCGACTCCAGCGTCGCGGGTTGGAGGAGCTCGGCGGGCGCGGTGTCCGTGGCGAGCAGCGCGAGTATCCAGCGGCCGAAGACGTAGAGGACGGCGATCGGGCACGTGATGGCGAGGAACCAGACGGGCTGTTCGACGAGCGTCTCGACGGGGTGGGTGAGCGCGTAGCGAGTCGGCTGAATGCGGTCGTGGATGCGCAGTCGCGCGCGGTTCGCGAGGTCGCCGGTCGTCCCGCCGTCGGTGCTGACGGCGTCCGCTTCCGGGGTGTGCGATTCGACGACGCGCTCGTAGTCCTCGCCGGACTCGATGATGCGCTCGCGGTCGAAGTCGGTGTCGCTCGTGATGCTGTCGAGGTAGACGATGAGGCCGAGGGTGGCGAGCGGGATGACGAGGTAGGTGAAGACGCGGAGGAAGGTGAGCGTCCCGCCGAGGACGAGGCCGATGACGACGAGGATGGTGATGAGGAAGAGCGGGCCGGCGACGAAGACGGTGACGTACGCTTCGGCGAGCGTCGAGAGGAGTTCGAGGAAGCGCTCCTGCTCGCTCTCCGACTCCTCCTTGTACTGCTCGTACTCCTCGTGGAGGAAGCCGCTGACGCTCTGGCCGGACTGGAGGACGCTCGTGAGGTTCTCGATGAACTCCTGAAAGTCGTCGCTCGGGGTGCGCTGGGCGGTGCGTCGGAGCGCGCTGATGAGGTCGGCGCCGAAGAGATCGACGTCGCGGACGGTGACGCCGACTTCGCGCGCGGCCTCGCCGTAGACGGCGTGGTTCCGCGCGAGGATGCGCAGGATCTCCGTGAACGCCATCCCGGAGCGCGAGAGCGCGAACATGAACGCGATGTTGCGTTCGAGCGTCGAGTCGATCTGTCGGGCGCGCTCGCCCGCCCGATAGCGGGGGAGCGTCCAGCGGAACTGGTAGGTTGCGAACGCCGCGATGACGCCGAGCGTCACGCTCCCGAGGAGGACGGCGCCGAAGAGGGGGAGCGCGCCCATCTCGGTGATCGAGGCGGACGCGGTGACCGGGAGGACGCCGGTTTCGACGAGGACGAGGACGGCGGCGACGAGGTAGAGGCCGAGCACGCTCCCGATGACGCCGGCGACGGCGCTGAAGAGGAACGTCCGGGCGGCGTAGGCGACGTACGACCGGGGGACGTGCGCGGAGCGGAGGACGCGGGCCTGCTCGCGGTTCGCGCTCGCCCGCGAACGCGCGTAGCTCCCGAAGACGCCGATCCCCACCCACGTGACGAGCCGGTCGAGGCGCTCGCTCAGCGGGACGCACGCGAGCGCGACGACGAGGAGGCCGGCGAGGACGAGCGGGAGGTACTCGAGCACGGCTTACCTCTCGACGTCCTCGTCGAGTCGGTCGGTGACGCGCTCGATGACCTGCTCGGGGTTCGCGTAGTACTCGTTGACGAGCGCGGTGAACTGCCGGTAGTCCGTGATGTCGCGGTCGACGAGGTACTTGAGGACGCGCTTCCGGTTCCGGAGCTCGCACAGCAGCTCGGAGCGGCTCCACCCCCGGTCCTCGCGGATCTCGTCGAGGACCGCGCTGTCCTGCTCGATGAACCGGTCCTCGGTGGGTCGCCACTCGAACGCCGTCGAGTAGTCGAGGTCGCCGGTGCGCTGGTCGATGCCCTCGATCTCGGCGATGACGCGGTTGCGCCGCACGCGCTCGTCGCCGACGTACGTGAGCGTCTGCACGCAGAGGATGTCGAGGCTCTGAATCATCGCGCGCGGGACGTTGATCGGCTCGTTCTCCAACCGATTTATCGCGGTCTGGACGCTGTCGGCGTGCATCGTCGAGTACGTCGTGTGCCCGGTGTTCATCGCCTGGAAGAGCGTCATGGCCTCGTTGCCGCGCACCTCGCCGACGATGATGTACTCGGGGCGGTGGCGCAGCGCCGAGCGCAGGAGGTCGTACATCGTGATGTCCGAGCTGTCCCCGAGGCTCTCGCGCGTGATGGAGGAGAGCCAGTTGTCGTGATAGAGCGTGAGCTCGCGGGTGTCCTCGATGGTGAGCACCTTCGAGCGCGGCGGAACGAACATCGAGACGGCGTTCATCGACGTCGTCTTCCCCGAGGCGGTGCCGCCCGCGAAGAGCAGGCTCTTGTTGGACTCGATGGCGAGCCAGAGGTACGCCATCTGGTCGAGGTCGAACGTGTTGAGGTCGACGAGCGTCGCGGGCGTGAACGGCTCCTCGGAGTACTGGCGGATGGTGAACGCGGACCCGCGCGGGGTGACTTCCTCGCCGAGCGCGAGCTCGGCGCGACTGCCGTCGGGGAGCGTCGTCTCCGTCACGGGGTCGCCGATGCTGATGTGCCGCCCGGACTGCTGGGCGAGGCGGACGACGAAGCTGTCGAGCTCCTCCTGCTCGTAGGAGAGGTTCGTCTCGATGTCGGTGTAGTCGTCGTGGTAGACGAACAGCGGGATCCCGTAGCCGTCGCAGGAGACGTCCTCGATGTGGTTGTCGTGCATCAGCGGGTCGATTTTCTCGAAGCCCTCGAACGCCCGATAGAGGTAGTAGAAGAGGCGGTGGAAGGCGTTCGGGTCGATCTCGGCGCCGTACTCTTCGAGGAGGCGCTGGGTGCGCTCTTGCAGGATGGATTCGGCGTCCTGCGGGTCGTACTGGGCGTCGTAGACGAGGGTGTCCCGGACGTCGCTGAAGAGGTTCTCGAGCAGTTCCTGCTCGACGTCGTCGAGATCGGGTTCGACGACGTGATAGCGGTACTCGTTCGCCTCGTCGTCGTGGCCGATCCAGACGAACGCGTAGGGCGCGTTCACCCAGTAGCGGTCGACTTCCTCGTAGCCCTCCAGCCCGGAGAAGGAGACGAGCGGGCCGTGTTCGGCCGGCCGGTAGTCCGTCTCGGCGATAGTGGATCCCCGAAGCATCTCGACGGCCCGTGCGAGCCGCCAGCGGATGCGCTCGTAGCCGCCCGAGAGTGTATCTGGAAGTTCGCTGGACATCGAGAGTGTCTACTGACCCAACACTCCCGCATAGCTTAAAACCTGTCCGCATACTGGGGGACGGTGCGTCGCGGGATGACGACGTGGCGCGGGACCCGTCGCCGCGCGCGATGGCGCGCGCGTCCCCGTCGGCGTTACGTTCAAGTCGTGTGACCGTGTAGCGTGGTCCACATCCAGATGCGGCGCGAGGACTTCACGCTCGACGTCACGGTCGAGGACAGCGACGACACGAACGCGCGGCCGCCCACCGTCACCATCGACTTCGACGGCTCGCGGACGGACCTCGAGGAGCGCCTCCTCGGGCCGGACGGCGAGTACCTGTCCGCCGAGGAGACGGACGTGACGCTCCGGTTGCGCGGCGACCCGGACGACCCCGACGCGACCGGCGTCGTCTCCGTCACCGACCGCGTCACCGGCTCGCTCCTCCTCGAACTCGACGAGGACGCGGCGGACGTCCTCGACTTCGTGGACGCGGCCCGCGCGTACGGCGAGCGCGAGGACGGCGACGACGTCAACGGCAGCTATCGCGTCGTCGTCTCCGTCGACGGCGAGCGCGTCCTCACCTACGAGAAGGAGACGTTCCTCGTCTACAGCGCGGACGGCGACCTCCTCCGGGGTCGCAGCCTCATCCCGGGGGGCGTCGAGCTGTAGCGGTGGCTCTTTGATTCGGGCGACGCACACCCGAGTATGGACCTCTTCGGAACGGCGGGCATTCGCGGGAGCGCACAGGGCCGGGTGACGCCGGAGCTCGCCCTGCGAGTCGGGCGGGCGGCCGGCCGGAACGCGGACGCGTTCGTCCTCGGGCGCGACGGCCGCGTCACCGGGGACGCGCTCGCCGCCGCGATGGCCGCCGGCCTGACGTCGGCGGGCGCTGACGTCACCGTCCTCGGGCAGGTGCCGACGCCGGCGCTCGCGTGGGCCTCCCGGGGGCGACACGGCGTGATGCTCACCGCCTCGCACAACCCTCCGGAGGACAACGGCATCAAGCTCTTCGACGACGGCACCGAGTACGACGACGCACAGGAGGCCGACATCGAGGCGGCCGTCGCGGCGGGCGCGGAGCCGGCGCGCTGGGACGAGTGGGGCGAGCGCTCTCAGGGGTCGGTGCTCGCGGACTACCGCGACGCCGTCGCCGACTACGCGCGCGAGCACGGCGCGCCCTGCGACGGCCTGACTGTCGCCGTCGACTGCGGGAACGGGATGGCGAGCGTCGCCACCCCGCAGGTCCTCCGCGAGCTCGGCGCGCACGTCGTGACGCTGAACGCGAACGTCGACGGGCACTTCCCCGGCCGGCCGAGCAAGCCGACGCCGGAGACGGTGCGCGACCTGCGGGCGTTCGTCGCGGACGGCGACGCCGATTTCGGCCTCGCGCACGACGGCGACGCCGACCGCATCGTCGTCGTCGGCCCGTCGGGCGGGGTCGTCCACGAGGACACGGTGGTGGCGATGCTCGCCGAGCACTACACGCGCGCGAGCGCCGTCGCGGACCCGGTCGTGGTGACGACGCCGAACGCCTCCGCGCGCGTGGACGAGCGCGTCGCCGACGCCGGCGGGCGCGTCGAGCGCGTGCGACTCGGCGCGCTCCACGAGGGCATCGCGGAGGCGCGACGCGGGGGCGGCGACGTCGTCTTCGCGGCGGAGCCGTGGAAGCACATCCACACGGAGTTCGGCGGGTGGATCGACGGCGTGGCGTCCGCCGCCGTGCTCGCGCGCCTCGTCGCGGACGCGGGCGGACTCGACGCCCTGCGCGACCCGGTCACCGAGCGCCCTTACCGGAAGGTCTCCGTGGAGTGCCCGGACGACCTGAAGGCGGCCGTGATGGACGCGCTCGAGACCGACCTCCCGGCGGCGTTCGCGGACGCCACGGTGGCGACGGAGTACGGCGTCCGCCTCACGTTCGAGGACGGCGCGTGGACGCTCGTCCGCCCGTCCGGCACGGAGCCGTACGTGCGGGTCTACGCGGAGAGCGACGACGTCGACGCGCTCGTGGACGACGTGACGGCCGTAGTGCGGGACGCCGTCGCGGCGGCGCGTGAGTGAGGTCGCGTCCGTCTCGTGTGTGACGGGCGTCGGACGCCGTCGCCATAACCTCGACGTGTGTCGACATCTCACGAACCTCTAGAAAATACGTGCTGTTTCTGTGAGATATAAACGTGCGTGCGCCCCTTCGATGCTTTTATACCTTCTCCCCCGAAGGTAATTCCAACAATGTCAAACTTCGACCGTCGCGACTTCGTCAAGGTGACCGGCGGGCTCGGCGTCGCCGGCCTGACCGGTCTCGCGGGCTGTTCGGGCGGGCCCTCCGGGGACGGTGGCGGCTCCGAGACGACGACGACCAGCGGTGAGACGTCGGACGGCGAGACGACCACCGAAGCCGAAGCGGCGGCGAACATCGGCCTCGTCTACGGGACGGGCGGCACCGGCGACGGGTCGTTCAACGACCAGGCGAAGCAGGGCATCGAGCAGGCCGTCGAGGAGCTCGACATCGCGTACCAGTCCGCCGAGCCCGACGAGGTCTCGCAGTTCAGCAACTACCAGCAGCAGTTCGCGAGCTCGACCGACCCGAACTACGACCTCGTCTCCTGCATCGGCTACCTGCAGGCGGACGCGCTCTCCGAGTCGGCCTCCCAGTACCCCGACCAGCAGTTCCAGATCGTCGACTCGACGGTCGAGGGCGACAACGTCGCGAGCTACGTCTTCCAGGAGCACGAGGGCTCCTTCCTCACCGGCGTCCTCGCCGGCCACCTCACGACGATGAGCTTCGAGGCGGGCGCGGGCGCCACCCAGTCCGACTCGACGAACGTCGGCTTCGTCGGCGGCGTCGAGGGCGACCTCATCGGCAAGTTCGAGGCCGGCTACAAGGCCGGCGTGAAGTACGCGAACGACGACGTCGACATCCAGACGTCCTACGTCGGGAGCTTCAACGACCCCTCGGGCGGGCAGGAAGCCGCGCTCGCGATGTACAACTCCGGCGCGGACATCGTCTACCACGCCTCCGGGAACACGGGCACCGGCGTCTTCCAGGCCGCCCAGCAGAAGGGCCGCTTCGCCATCGGCGTCGACCGCGACCAGTCGCTCACGAAGCCGAGCTACGCGGACGTCATCCTCGCGAGCATGGTCAAGCGCGTCGACACCGCCGTGTACAACTGCGTGAAGAACGTCGTCAACGAGAACTTCAACGGCGGGTCGACCACGACGCTCGGCCTGCAGGACGGCGGCGTCGCCTGCGTCTACGGCGACGAGCTCGGCGGCGACATCCCCGAGGACGTCAAGACGGCGGTCGCCGACGCCCGCCAGTCCATCATCGACGGCGACATCGACGTCCCGACCGACCCGAACGACGCCTGAACAGGTCGCCCATAGCGGCGACGGCGGCATACACATTTCCACATTCTGCACGCACACAATGAGTGATTTGGCGGTTCGACTCGACGGCATCACGAAGCGGTTCCCGGGTGTCGTCGCGAACGACGACGTGACCTTGGAGGTCGAGACGGGAACGGTCCACGCCCTCCTCGGTGAGAACGGCGCGGGGAAGACGACGCTGATGAACGTCCTTTACGGCCTCTACGAGCCGACGGCGGGTCGCGTCGTCGTCAAAGGCACGGAGCGGGACTTCGACTCGCCGCGCGACGCCATCGACGCCGGCGTCGGCATGATCCACCAGCACTTCATGCTGGTCGACCCGATGACGGTCGCGGAGAACATCGTCCTCGGGAACGAACCCCGGAAGTGGGGCGGGCTCGCGGTCGACCGCGACGCCGCGCGTCGCGAGGTCCGCGAGCTGAGCGAGCGCTACGGCTTCGACGTCGACCCCGACGAGACGGTCGCGGACGTCAGCGTCGGCGTCCAGCAGCGCGTCGAGATCCTGAAGGCGCTCTACCGGGGCGCGGACGTCCTCATCCTCGACGAGCCGACGGCCGTCCTCACCCCACAGGAGGTCGAGGACCTCTACGACGTCATCGAGGAGCTCACCGAGCAGGGGAAGACGATCATCTTCATCACGCACAAGCTCGGCGAGGCGATGCACGCCGCCGACGACATCACCGTCCTCCGGGACGGGAAGCACGTCGCGAGCGTCCCGGCGGCGGAGGCGACGCGCGAGGCGCTCGCGGAGTACATGGTCGGCCGGCAGGTCGACATGCAGTTCGAGAGATCGGACGCCGAACCCGGCGACCCCGTCCTCACCGTCGAGGACGTGAGCGTCCGCGACGACCGGGGCGTCCCCGCAGTGACCGGCGCGTCCTTCGGCGTGCGCGAGGGCGAGGTGTTCGGCGTCGCGGGCGTCGACGGGAACGGCCAGTCGGAGCTCGTGGAGGCGATAACGGGCCTGCGGAGCGCCGAGTCCGGAACCGTCTCCTTCGACGGCGCGGACGTCACGGAGACGCCGCGACGCGAGCGCATCGACTGCGGGATGGCGTACATCCCCGAGGACAGACAGGAGCGCGGGCTCGTGATGGACTTCGACCTCGTGGAGAACGCCATCCTCGGGAGCCAGCACGCCGCGCCGTTCGCGGAGCGCGGCCAGATCGACTGGGGGAGCGCCCGCGAGCACGCCGAAGACGTCGTCGAGACGTACGACGTCCGGCCGCCGGACGTCGACGCGCGCTCGGCGGCGCTCTCCGGGGGGAACCAGCAGAAGTTCATCGCCGGCCGCGAGTTCGAGCGCGACCCCCGTCTCGTCGTCGCGACGCATCCGACGCGCGGCGTCGACATCGGCTCGACGGAGTTCATCCGTCGGCGCCTCCTCGACCTGCGCGACGAGGGGCGCGCCGTCCTCCTCGTCTCCTCGAAGCTCGACGAGGTGCAGGGGCTCTCAGATCGGCTCGCCGTGATGTACGAGGGCGACCTGATGGCCGTCGTCGAACCGGATGACGTCACCGAAGAGGAGCTCGGGCTGTTGATGGCGGGCGAGTACCCCGACGGGTTCGACGCCGAGTCCGCCGCCGAGACGGAGGTGGCGCGATGAGCGCGCGCGACCGGGCGCGTGCGGCCCTCGAGCGCCTCGTCCGCGCCTCGGGCTTCGAGCGCTTCCTCATCAGCGCCTCCGCGCTCCTCCTCTCGATAGCTATCGGCTTCGTCATCGTCCTCGTCGCCGGCCGGATGACGTCCTGTAGCACGGCCGCGACGACCTACGTCGGCGTCGGCTTCTGCTACGACCCCATCGGCGTCTACGAGAAGCTCTTCTTCGGCGCGTTCGGGGACTTCCTCGCGGACCCGCTGAACGGCAACGTCGCGACGACGCTCGCCGAAACCACCGTCTTGCTCTTCACGGGCGTCGCCGTCGCGCTCGCGTTCCGCGCGGGCGTCTTCAACATCGGCGCACAGGGCCAGCTCGTCCTCGGCGCGCTCGCCACCGCCGTCGTCGTGGGTGCCGTCGCCCCCCTCGTCGCCGGCTTCGGCGTCGCCACCACCGTCGTCCTCGTCACCTTCGGCCTGCTCGTCGGCGCACTCACCGGCGGCGCGTACGGCGCGCTCCCCGGCGCGCTGAAGGCGTACGCGGACGCGAACGAAGTCATCACCACCATCATGCTGAACTTCGTCGCGACGTCCGTCGCGCTCTTCCTCGTCGGCGACCCGAACTGGTTCAAGGACACCGAGAGCGTCGCGAACCAGACCGTCCCGCTCCCCGACGTCGCGCTCTTCCCGACCGCGCTCTTCCGGGCGCGCGACGACTTCTCGCTCATCGCGCTCGGCGTCGGCCTCCTGACGCTCGTCGGCGTCTGGCTCCTGCTCACGCGCACCTCCTTCGGCTACGACCTGCGCACGAGCGGCCTGCAGGCGCAGGCCGCCGAGTACGGCGGCGTCGACGCCAAACGAACCATCGTCTCCAGCATGGCGCTCTCCGGCGCGCTCGCCGGCGTCGGCGGCGCCGTCTACGTCCTCATGATCCTCGGCAACTTCCAGACCGGCGTCCCCTCCTACGGCTTCGACGGCATCACCGTCTCCATCCTCGCGGGGAACAACCCGCTCGGCGTCGCGGCGGCCGCGCTCCTCTTCGGCGTCCTGAAGAGCGGGTCCATCGTCGTGCAGGTCGGCTCGAACGTCCCCCCAGAGCTCGTCGGCGTCCTGCGCGGCCTCATCATCCTCTTCGTCGCGATGCCGGAGTTCTTCCGCATGATCGGCCGCCGCGTCGTCGGCCCCGTCGCCGGCGACGGGGCGCCGATGGCGACCGACGGCGGCGTCGGAGGTGGTGACGATGAGTGAGTCTGGGTCGTCCACCGGACCCGTGGCGACGACGCTCCGCCGGGCCGCCGGCTGGTTCGGCGAGCGCGGCCTCGTCCAGCGCCTCTCCATCAGCGTCGTGACGCTCGCGCTCGTCGCGCTCGTCGTCGCGGGCGTCGCCTTCCCCGGCTCGAAAGCGGGTGCGCTCGTCGGCGTCCTCCTCTCGGAGTCGACGCTCGGCGCGACGCTCAGGCTCTCCGTCCCCATCGCGCTGGCCGCCGTCGGCGGCATCTTCTCCGAGAAGGCCGGCGTCATCAACATCGGCCTCGAGGGCCTGCTCATCATCTCCGCGTTCAGCGCCATCTGGATGACGGACGTCACCGGTAGCCTCGCGCTCGGCGTCCTCGGCGGCGTCGTCGCGAGCACGCTCCTCGCGGCGCTCTTCGCCGTCGTCTGCATCAAGTACCGCGCCGACCAGATCATCGCCGGTCTCGCCGTCTGGCTCATCGCGCTCGGCCTCGCGCCGTTCGCGTCCTCCGTCATCTACGGCAGCACGAACACGGACAGCGTCCAGACGGTGCAGACGGTCACGCAGATGGGGATTCCCGTCCTCAGCGACGTGCTCACCGCGACCATCCCCGGGACTGGGACGTCGCTCGCCGGCCTCCCGTTCGTCGGCGCGCTCTTCGACGCGACGCCGTTCGTCTACCTGATGTTCCTCGTCGTCGCGCTCTCCTGGTACGTCCTGAACCGGACGACGTTCGGGCGCTGGGTGCGCGCGAGCGGCGAGAACCCGAAAGCGCTCGACACGGCGGGCGTGAACGTCCACCGTGTGCGCTACGCGGCCGTCGTCCTCTCCGGCGTCCTCGCCGGCATCGGCGGCGCCGCGCTCTCGCTCAGCATCGGCCAGTTCACGGGGAGCGGCCCGACGATGGTGAACGGGAAGGGGTTCATCGCCATCGTCGCGTTCCTCTTCGGGAACTACAACCCCATCGGCGCGCTCCTCTCGACGATGCTGTTCGCGGGCCTCGACGCCGTCCAACTCACCCTGCAGGCGCTCGACGTCTTCGACGTCCCGCGCCCGCTCGTCCGCACCATCCCCTACGTCACCGTCATAATCGTGCTCGCGCTCTTCGGGCGCACGCGCGTTCCGGAGGCCTCCGGCGAGCACTACGACACCGGCGAGGACCGCTAAAGACACGCCTTTTTCTTCGTGTCGCGCGAACGCCGACCCGTGAGCGACGACACCGAATCCGATATCGACGCCCTGCTCGAGGCGGCGCGCGACGCCTGCGAGAACGCCTACGTCCCCTACTCGGAGTACGCGGTCGGCGCGGCCATCGAGACCGCCGACGGGTCGGTCTACGTCGGCTGTAACGTCGAGAACGCGAACTTCTCGAACACCCTGCACGCCGAGGGGGTCGCGATCGCCGAAGCCGTCGCGGACGGCCACCGCGAGTTCGCGCGCCTCGTCGTCTCCGCCGCCGCGCGCGACGGCGTCACGCCCTGCGGGCGGTGTCGCCAGACGCTCGCGGAGTTCTGCGCCGAGGAGTTCCCCGTCTACTGCGACACCGGCGACGGCCTGCGCGAGTACGCGCTCGGCGAGTTGCTCCCCGACACCATCACGCCCGAAACGCTCGGCGTCGAGGAGTAACGTGCGCGCCGAGGAGACCCGTCCGCTCAGGCGACCATCCGCGCGATGGCGCGCCGGTTGACGAGGAGGAATCCACAGACGATGAGCGCGAAGCCGCCGACGAGCGCGAGCGTGACGGGTTCGCCGAGGAACGCCACGCTGAGGGTGGCGGTGACGAGCGGGACGAAGTAGGAGACGAGCGTCGTCCGCGTCGCGCCGATTTCGGCGATGAGCGTGAAGTAGGCGGCGTACGCGCCCGCCGTCGCGACGACGCCGAGGTAGGCGAGCGCCGCGTAGAACGTCGGCGTCGCACTCGCGAGAGTGAACGGTTCGCCGAGCAGCCACGCGGTCGGGAGGAGGAGGACGCCGCCGAGGCAGAGCGACCACGCGGTGCTCGCGACGGTGTCGATCTTCGCGGGATAGCGCTGGCTGGCGACGCTCCCGATGGCGACGAAGAGCGCGGAGGCGAAGACGAGGAGCTCGCCGACGACGTGCGCGCCACCGAGGGTACTCGGCGAGGGCTGTGCGACGACGGCGACGCCGAGGATGCCGAGGAGGACGCCCGCGACCTGATTCCACGAGAGGCCGTCTTCGGGGATGACGACGGCCGCGAGCGCGGTCGCGATGACCGGATTGAGGCTGAAGAGGACGGACGCGACGCTGCTCGTGACGGACTGCTGGCCGGCGAAGAGCAGGGCGTTCGCCCCGCCCGTGATGAAGAGTGCGCCGAACGCGACGACCGCGAGGTCGCCGCGCGAGCGCGGAATCCACCGGTCGCCCGTCCCGGCGAGGACGGCCGCGACGGGGAGGATGACGACGGACGCGGTGAGGAGACGAAGCGCCGCGAAGAAGACGGGCGCGCCCGGGACGGCGCCCAGACCGACCTTGATGGCGACGAAGGAGCCGCCCCACGCGAGCGCGCAGTAGACGAAGAGAGCGGCGGTCCGATTGCGGAGCACGGCGCCCGCTACGGGTGACCGTGGTTTTCAGGTGACGGTTCCGGCACGCAGTGAGCCGACCCGGATCAGAGGACGTTCCAGGCGTCGGCGACGCGCTTCGGGCCGGTGATCTTGTTGATCCACCGGGCGGCCGCGCCCTTCTTCAGCGTCTTCGCGGGGAGGCCGCCGAACGTCTCGACGGGGCTGTCGAAGCCCTCGAAGGAGACCTGGTGGGCGACCGCCGTCTCGCCGATGCTGACGAGCGTGCCCTGGTCCTCGTACGTCCAGCGCTCGAGCGGGCGGCCCTCGATGGCTGCGGCGATGTTCTTCCCGGCGACCTCGGCGGACTGCCACGCGGCCTGCGCGGTCGGCGGCGCGGGGTTCTCGCCCTGGTCGATGAGGGAGTCGTCGCCGATGGCGAAGACGCGTTCGTCCTCCGTCTGGAGGTTCGAACCCGCCTTCAGGCGGTTATGCTCCTTCTCGACGTCGACGTCGCCGAGCTCGGCGGGGCCGGTGACGCCGCCCGTCCAGAGGAAGACGTCGTAGTCGAGGGCGTCGCGCTCGTCGAACTCGATGGCGTCCTCGGTCGCCTTCGTGATCGGGTCGTCGGTGAGGATGTCGATGTCGCGCTCCTCGAGGCGGTGGCGGAGCGCGCCCTGGATCTCCGCGTTGCCCGGCGGGAAGATCTCGGGGAGTGCCTCGACGAGCGTCACGTCGATGGGGGCGTGGTTCCGGTCGCGGAACTCCGCGACCTCGCCGGCGGACTGGATGCCCGAGAGGCCGGCACCGCCGATGACGACCTGCGCGGGGTCGTCGCGGGTGGCGTCGCGCGCGGCCTCCTTCACCTGCTCGTGGATCTCGACGGCGTCGTCGCGGCTCTTGAGGGTGAGCGGGTGCTCGTCCATCCCCTCGATGCCGTACGTCGCGGTGTCCGAGCCGATGGCGACGAGGACGTAGTCGTACTCGATGGTGGAGTCGTCGGCGAGGGAGACGACGCGCTCGTCGACGTCGACGTCGGCGACTTCGCCCTGCACGAACTCCGTCTCGGGGTCCTTGATGTCGCCGACCGGGATGGAGAGCTTGTCCTTGACGCTCGCGTCGCGGATGATGCGGTGGGACTCGTGGAGGACGAAGTGGTAGTCGTTCTCCGCGACCCACGTCAGTTGGGCGCGTTCGGGGAGATGCTTCTGGAGCGACTTGACCGCGCCGGCGCCCGCGTAGCCGGCGCCGAGAACGACGACTCTGGTAGCCATGGTCTGGGGTCTGCGTCCCTGGAATACAAAGCCTTTGGAATGCGGCGAGAGAGAGACGACGAAATAGACGACTGCCGAGTCAGCTAGTGCTCGGGCGCTTCAGCGGGGGCTTCCATCCGGTCGATCTTGAGGATGAGGACGTTGCCCGTGTCGTCCTTCCCGTCGACGGTGCCCTCGACGACGAGCTTGGAGAGCGGCGTCGGGCCGACGAGGACGTGGTCGCCCTCGTGGAAGTCGCGCACGCTCCCGCGAAGGTGGATCTCCGCACGGCAGAGGTCGGGGTGGTGGACGCTCGTCAGGCTGATCTCCTGGACGTTCGCGCCCTCGTGCTCCTCGCCGTCGTGGAAGACCGGGACCTCGGCGGCGGAGTCGAGCTCCTGGACGTCGAGCGCCTTGTAGGCGTTCGACGTCGGCTTGTATCCGCCCTTCGGGCCGGGGACGCCCTCGACGAGCTGGAGGGCTTTGAGGCTCTGCATCTGGTTGCGGATGGTGCCGGGGTTCCGGTCGACTTCCTCGGCGATGTCCTCGCCCTTCACGGCCTCCTCCTGCTGCGTGTAGAGGTCGACGAGAGCCCGCAAGATAGTCTTCTGACTCGGCGTGAGTTCGATCGATGACATTGTCGACAATAGGGCTGGCGAGCGCATAAAACCCCCGAATACGTACCTCTCCGGAGACGCGTCGCCCCCGAGTTACCGACCGTCCGGTCGATTCTCGTCCGAGTCAGCCATCGAACGACCACTCTCAGCACCCCTGAGACGTGATGACGTCGCGTAGGTTCCTCGACCCCCTCCCGTCACATATCCGATGGATTTTCGTCGGCCGGGTGCAATCGACGCGTATGAACGGGAAACGCGTCCTCGTCACGGGCGGCGCCGGTTTCATCGGCTCGAACCTCGCGAACCGCCTCGCCGAGGACAACGACGTCGTCGCGCTCGACAACGGCTACCTCGGCACCCCGGAGAACCTCGACTCGGACGTGGAGTACGTCGAGGCCGACGTCCTCGACGAGGACCTCCCGACCGACGTCGACGTCGTCTTCCACCTCGCCGCGCTCTCCTCGCGGCAGATGCTCGAGGAGAACCCCCGGCAGGGCGCGCGCGTGAACGTCGAGGGGTTCGTGAACGTCGTCGAGCAGGCCCGCGACGCGGGCTGTGAGACGTTCGTCTACGCGACGACCTCCTCCATCTACGGCAGTCAGACCGACCCCTGCCCCGAGGACATGCCCGTGGACGCCGCCACCGGCTACGACGCCTCGATGCTGGGTCGGGAGCGCTACGCCGAGTACTACTCGAACTTCTACGACGAGCTGACGCTCGCGGGGATGCGCTTCTTCTCCGTCTATCAGGGCTACGGCGGCGCCGAGGAACACAAGGGCGAGTACGCGAACACCGTCTCGCAGTTCACCGAGCAGATCGCGAGCGGCGAGTCGCCCGTCCTCTGGGGCGACGGCTCGCAGACCCGCGACTTCACGCACGTCTCCGACATCGTCACCGGCCTCGTGCGCGCCGCCGAGGAGGAACTCGACGGCGTCTACAACCTCGGCACCGGCGAGAGCTACTCGTTCAACGAGATGATCGAGCTGATCAACGACGCGCTCGGCACGGACGTCGAACCGGAGTACGAACCCGTCCCGCTCGACAACTACGTCTACCACACGAAGGCCGACATCTCGAAGATACAGTCGGCGACCGGCTGGGAGCCCGAAATCAGCTTCGAGGAGGGCGTCGAGCTGGTCTGTGAGCCGTACCGGCGGGACTGAGCGCAGCGAAGCCGCGCCGAACGAGCGAACGGGAAGACGACCCGTGAGCACCGCGACGACGACCGGTAGGGAGGCGTCGCGAAAACGCGAACGCCGAGCGCGCTGAGGCGTGAGCACATCGAGCCCGCCGCTTTTTAGCCGCGCCCGCACCCATCTCCGTGCATGACTCGAGACGTGCGGATCATCGGGGCACCCTCGGACTACGGCGCGAACCGGCGCGGCGTCGACATGGGGCCGTCGGCCATCCGCTACGCGGACCTCGCGGCCGGTATCGAGGCGACGGGCGCGACCGTCCACGACGCCGGCGACCTCGCGGTGCCGCGCGCGGAGGAGCGCGACCCGGACCGCGAACAGCCCACCGTCGGGAAGGCGAAGTTCCTCCGCGAGACGCGCGAAGTCTCCCGGACGCTCGCGGACGCCGTCGCCGACAGCCTCGCGGACGGCGAATTCCCGCTCGTCCTCGGCGGCGACCACAGCATCGCCATCGGGTCGCTCGCCGGCACCGCGCGCGACGCCGAGGTGGGCGCGGTCTGGTTCGACGCGCACGGCGACTTCAACACGCCGGAGACGAGTCCCTCCGGGAACGTCCACGGGATGCCGGTCGCGGCCGCGCTCGGGAAGGGGTCGTTCGCGGACGCGACGTGGGCGCGCGCGGACGGCCTGCGCGAGGAGAACGTCGTCTTCGTCGGCCTTCGCGACATCGACGAGCACGAGCGCGAGGCGATCAACGAGAGCGACGTGACGGCGTTCACGATGTCGGACATCGACGAGCGCGGCATCAGCGCGGTCGTCGAGGAGGCGCTGGACGTCGCGAGCGCGGGCGTCGACGGCGTCCACGTCTCCTTCGACCTCGACTGGCTCGACCCGAACGAAGCGCCGGGCGTCGGGACGCCGGTCCGGGGCGGGGCGACCTACCGGGAAGCCCACTGGGCGCTCGAGGCCGTCGCGCGCCGCGACGCCGAGGACGGCGTCCTGCGCTCGATGGAGCTCGTGGAAGTGAACCCGATCCTCGACCAGTCGAATCAGACGGCCGAGATGGCGGCCGAGCTCGCGGCGAGCGCGCTCGGCGAGCGCATCCTCTGAGTGCTCCCGGCCGACGGCGCGCCCGAGCGCGCTCGTGTGGCCGCGTGCGACCGCGTCCGCTCCCGCAACGATGCTCCGGCCGTGGCGGGCCGCGCCCACGTTGATGCGTGGCCCCACGTCGATGCGTGGCCGGTCCGTCGCGCCCGACGAGTGTCGTCCTCACGGCGCACAGCGCGGGTTCGACGCGTTCACGCGCTCGGGGTCGGGGTCGAGGCGCGCCGGAACGGGCGTGCAGTCCGCCGTCACGTTCGTCGCGCCCCAGTAGGAACCGGTGGCGTCGAGGACGCCGACGGCGTCGGCGTTGTAGACCGCGCCCTCGCCGTTCCCGTAGAAGCTCGCGGCCGTGAGACCGACGGCCGTCGCGTCCCCCTCGACGTAGAGGCCGTGGCGGCTCGCGTTCGTGAACGCCGTCCGCGCGAACGAGACGTCGGTGGCGTTCGCCGCGAGGTACGCGCCGACCATCCCTCCGGAGAGGTGCGCGTCGCGGACGGTCGTCCCGTTCGCCGCGCCGCCGACGTAGAGGCTGATGTTCCCCGCGCCCGTCGCCCGCACGTCGCGGACCGTCGCGGGTGCGAACACCTGGAGGGCGTTCGACCCGACGTTCGTCACCGTGACGTTCGAGACGGTCGTGTTCGACCCGTAGGTCGTGAGGCCGCTGTCGCCGTCCGCGCGCAGCGTCAGGTTCGAGACGGAGACGTTCTCCGCGAACTCGACGTAGAGGAGGTCGCGCTGAGTCGCGTTCACGTCGCCCTCGATGACGACGCCCGAGCGCGACTGCCCGACGATGCTGAGGCCGTCGAGCACCTGCCCGCGCACGCCGAGGCCGACGTACGTCTCGTAGTAGGTGCCGTTGCGCACGTAGAGCGTCTCGCCCGGGTGGGCGTGCCACGCCGCGAGCGCGAGGTCCGTGTACGTCACGCCGGGCGGCCCGGCCGCGTCCACGACGACGTCCGGGCAGAAGCCCGTGCAGGCGTGCGAGACGGAGCGGACCGTCCGCGTCTCCCCACCGCGCACCGCGAGCACCCGATACGTCCCCGTGCGCGCGGGGTACGCGTAGAGCGTCGCGTTCGCGCGAGCCGTCTCGTCGACGACGTCGCCGCGCGGCCCGACGAGTCGGACCGCCTCCGCGTCGCTCATCGCGCTCACGTTCACCGTCAGCACCTCGACGTCGTCGGCGGTCGTGTACGTGGTGACGCTCACGCTCGCGTTCGGTTCGGGTGCGTCCGGCGCGCTGAAACCGCCCGAGAAGAGCAGTACCGCCGCGAGGAGCGCGACGGCGAGCAGGCCGATGAGGGCCCGCGCGCCGTCACGCACGGCCGCCCCCGTGCTCCGTCCCCCGAACGCCGCCGCCGACCGCACGCAGTCGTCGCTGTGTCGTGGTCACGATACGCACCCACTACGGGTGGAGGTACAAAGAACTACGTGAGTGCCGCTAGTCGTCCGCCGGGTCGGGCGTGAAGACGTCGACGGCGGCGAGGCGGTCGTGGGACTCGAGGTCCATCACGGTGACGCCCTGCGTGTTCCGGCCGTACTCCGAGACCTCGGAGACGGGCGCGCGCATGATCTGGCCGTCCTCGCTCATCGCGACGAACTCGTCGTCGTCGTCGACGACGTGGACGCTCGCGACGCGGCCGTTGCGCTGGCCGGTCTTGATGTCGACGAGGCCCTTCCCGTTGCGGGACTGGCGGCGGTACTCGGTGAGGGCCGTGCGCTTCCCGTAGCCGTACTCGGTGACGGTCAGGAGGTCGCGCTCGTCCCCGTCGTACGCGGCGGCGACGCCCGCGATGCGGTCGCCGTCCTCGAGTTTCACGCCGCGTACGCCGCGCGCGGAACGCCCCATCGGCCGCGCTTCGGACTCGTCGAAGCGGATCGCCATCCCGTCCTCGGTGCCGAGTATCACGTCGCCGTCGCCGTCCGTCACCTCGACGTCGACGAGCGCGTCGCCGTGCTCGAGTTTCACGGCACGGATGCCCGAGGATCGAATGTTCGCGAACTCCGAGACGGCGGTGCGCTTCACGTAGCCGTCGCGGGTCGCCATCGTGAGGTACTCCTCGTCGGAGTCGAAGTCGAGGTCGTCGGCGGTGACGACCGCCGAAATCTCCTCGTCGTCGTCGAGGTCGATGACGTTCACCGCCGACGTGCCGCGCGCCGTCCGGGACATCTCCGGCACCTGATAAACCTTCAGGCGGTAGACCTGCCCCTGATCCGTGAAGCAGAGGAGGTAGTCGTGCGTCGACGCCGTGAACACCGTCGAGACGCGGTCGCCCTCCTTCAGGTCGGTGCCGATGACGCCCTTCCCGGCGCGGTGCTGGCGGGTGAACGTCTCGACGGGCGTGCGCTTGATGTAGTCGCCCTCGGAGAGCGTGACGACGACGCGCTCCTCCGGGATGAGGTCCTCGTCCGTCACCTCGCCCGTGCTCTCGATGACGCGCGTCCGGCGCTCGTTCGCGTACTCCGCCTTCAGCTCGCGCAGCTCGTCCTCAATGACGCCGAGCAGTTCGCTCTCGTCGCCGAGGATCTCCTCGAGGCGCTCGATGCGCGCGGTGACCTCCTCGTACTCGTCCTCGATCTCGGCGGCCTCCATCGACGTGAGGCTCCCGAGCTGCATGCGGACGATGTGCGCGGCCTGCGACTCGCTGAAGTCGAAGGTCTCGCTGAGCGCGGCCCGCGCGGCGTCGCGGTCGGCGGCGTCGCGAATCGTCTCCACGACGTCCTCGGCGTTCTCGAGCGCGCGGAGGCGGCCCTCGAGGATGTGTGCGCGCTCCTCCTTCTCCGCGAGCTCGTGCTCGGAGCGCCGACGCACGACCGTCTTGCGGTGCTCAAGGTAGTGCTCGAGCATCTCCTTCAGCGTGAGGACCTCCGGCTGGCCGTCGACGAGCGCGAGGTTGATGACGCCGAACGTCCGCTCGAGGTGGGACTCAAGGAGGTGGTTCTCCACGATGTCCGTGTTCGCGTTCGACTTCAGCTCGACGACGACGCGGATACCGTCCCGGTCGGACTCGTCGCGCAGGTCGCGAACCCCCTCAAGCGACCCGTCGTTCACGTCCTCCGCGATGCGCTCGACGAGGCGGGACTTGTTCTGCTGATAGGGGAGCTCGGTGATGACGATGGAGTCGCTCCCGCGGTCGTTCTCCTCGACGTGGTACTCCGCACGGACCCGTAGGCGCCCGCGACCCGTCTGGTAGGCCTTCCGAATGGCGTTTCGGCCGACGATGTTCGCGCCCGTCGGGAAGTCCGGCGCGGGCACGTGCTCCATCAGGTCCGGAATCGAGCAGTCCGGGTTCTCGATGAGATGGACCGTCGCGTCGATGACCTCCCCGAGGTTGTGCGGCGGGACGTTCGTGCTCATCCCGACCGCGATACCCGAGGAGCCGTTCACGAGGAGGTTCGGGAACGACGCGGGGAGGACGGACGGCTCCTCGAGGCGGCCGTCGTAGTTCGCCTCGAAGTCCACCGTGTCCATGTCGATGTCCGCGAGCAACTCCTCGGCGATGGGCGCCATGCGCGCCTCCGTGTAGCGCATCGCCGCCGGCGGGTCGCCGTCGATGCTGCCGAAGTTCCCCTGGCCGTCCACGAGCGGCTCGCGCATCGAGAACGGCTGGGCCATCCGCACGAGCGTGTCGTAGATGGCGGAGTCGCCGTGCGGGTGGTAGTCACCCATCGTCTCGCCGACGATGGACGAGCTCTTCCGGTGTGCGGAGCCGCTGCTGACGCCCGCCTCGTGCATCGCGTAGAGGATGCGCCGGTGGACGGGCTTCAGGCCGTCGCGCACGTCGGGGAGGGCACGACCCGCGATGACGCTCATCGCGTAGTCGATGTAGGACTGCTCCATCTCCTCCTCGACGCGCACGTTCTTCACGCGCTGTGCGACGTCGTCGTCGGGTACGTCAGGTGATTCGGAACTCATAGCGGTAGTGAGACAGTTAGATGTCGACCCATTTGGCGTCCGTCGCGTGCTCCTGGATGAACTGCTTGCGCGGGCCGACCGCGTCGCCCATCAGCACGCTGAACATCCGGTCGGCCTCGGCGGCGTCCTCGACGGTGAACTTCTTCAGGACGCGGTTCTCGGGGTTCATCGAGGTGTCCCAGAGCTGCTCGGGGTTCATCTCCCCGAGGCCCTTGAAGCGCTGGACCTGACTCGGGTTCCCGTTGCACTGCTCCTCGATGATCGCATCGCGCTCCTCCTCCGTCATCGCGTCGTAGGTCTCGCCGCGATAGCGGATGCGGTAGAGCGGCGGCTGGATGGCGTAGACATGCCCGCCCTCGAGGAGCGGGCGCATGTGCCGGTAGAAGAACGTGAGGAGGAGCGTGCGGATGTGCGCGCCGTCGACGTCGGCGTCCGTCGCGAAGATAATCTTGTCGTAGCGCAGCTCCTCGATGTCGAACTCCTCGCCGATTCCGGTGCCGGCGGCGGTGATGAGCGCGCGGATCTCGTCGTTCTCCAGGATGCGGTCGAGGCGGTGTTTCTCGACGTTCAGTATCTTCCCCTTGATGGGGAGCACCGCCTGGAACTCCCGATCGCGGGCCTGCTTCGCGGAGCCGCCCGCCGAGTCGCCCTCGACGATGAAGAGCTCGGCGTCCTCGGGCTCGCGCGTCTGGCAGTCGGCGAGCTTCCCGGGGAGCGCGCCCGACTCGAGGGCGTTCTTCCGGCGCGTCAGCTCCTCGGCCTTCTGTGCCGCCTTCCGGGCCTTCGCGGCCTCGACGGCCTTCTCGACGACGGCTTCGGCGGTGTCCGGGTGCTCCTCGAAGTAGGTTCCGAGGCCGTCGTGGACGGTGGACTCGACGATGCCCCGAACCTCGGAGTTCCCGAGCTTCGTCTTCGTCTGCCCCTCGAACTGCGGGTCGGGGTGCTTGATGGAGACGACGGCGGTGAGCCCCTCGCGGATGTCTTCGCCCTTGAGGTTCTCGCCGTCGAGCTCCTTCAGGAGGCCGTGTTCGCTCGCGTAGTCGTTGACCGTGCGCGTCAGCGCCGTCTTGAACCCCGTGAGGTGCGTGCCGCCCTCGCGGGTGTTGATGTTGTTCGCGAACGCGTGCGTCGAGGACTGGAGGTCGTCGGTCGCCTGCATCGCGATTTCGACCTGCACGTCCTGCTCCTCGCCGGTGAGGTAGATGACGTCCTCGTGGAGCGCCGTGCGGGACTCGTTGAGGTACTCGACAAACTCGCGGATGCCGCCCTCGTAGTGGAAGGAGGTCTCGCGGCCGTCCTCGCCCTCGCGCTCGTCTTGGAGGGTGATGGTGACGCCGCTGTTGAGGAACGCGAGCTCGCGGAGGCGGCTCTCGAGGGTCTCGAACTTGAACTCGGTCGTCTCGAAGATTTCCGAGTCCGGCGTGAAGCGGATGAGCGTCCCCGTCTGGTCGTCGGGGACGTCCGTGATGCGTTCGAGGTCGGTGACGGGTTCGCCGCGCTCGAAGCGCTCGCGGAAGCGCCCGCCCTCGCGGTCGACGACGACCGCGAGCTGCTCGGAGAGGGCGTTCACCACGGAGACGCCGACGCCGTGGAGGCCACCGCTGACCTGGTAGGACTTGTTGTCGAACTTCCCGCCGGCGTGGAGGACGGTGAGGATGACCTCGACGGCCGGCCGGTCGTACTCCGCGTGCGTGTCGATGGGGATGCCGCGGCCGTCGTCCTCGACGCTGACCGAGCCGTCGTCGTGGAGCGTGACGGTGATCTCGTCGCAGTGGCCGGCGAGCGCCTCGTCGATGGAGTTGTCCACGACCTCGTAGACGAGGTGGTGGAGACCCCGTGCGTCGGTAGAACCGATGTACATCGCCGGGCGCTTTCGGACCGCTTCTAGTCCTTCGAGCACCTGAATCTGCCCGGCTCCGTACTCGCCTGAGTCTGGCATGGGGATTGAGTGCGTCTAGTATTCCCTGCCGTATAAACTCTCGTACACGCGCGCGTAGGCGCGCGAATCGCGGCCGCCCTCGCGCCCCGGTTTCAGCTGACGTGCGCGGCGACGTCGGCCTGCGTGATGATGCCGACGGTGTCGCCGTCCTCGGTGACGATGACGGCCGTGTAGTGGTCAAGGAGGCTCGACACCTCCTCGAGGGTTGCGTCCGGCGAGACGGTGGGGAAGGACTCGCTCATCACCTCCCGGACGGGGCTGTCGCCGACGTCCGCGCCCGCGTGCACGACGTCGCTCTCGCTGATGGACCCCACGGGAACGCCGTCGGCGATGACGGGGAGCTGCGAGTAGCCCGCCGTCTGCATCTGGTCGACGGCGTCGTGGACGGCGTCGCTCGGCGCGACGCTCACGACTTCCGAGTGCATCAGGTCGCGCGCGCGGACGACGTCGCCCTCGGCCTCGTCGAGCGCCTCGACGATGCGCCGCAGCGTCGAGAGACGGGGGTCGACGTCCCCGCCCTCGATGCGCGCGATGAGGGGCTGTGAGACGCCCGCCCGCTCGGCGAGTTCGCTCTGCGTCAGCCCGAGGGCGTTCCGGCGTTCCCGGAGGTCCTGGGGCGTGGGGAGATACATAGCCGTAATTACCCGAAGTTATAGATAAGTCTACTCCCCGTCTTCCGGCTCCTCGACGACCTCGATGACTTCGAGGGGGACGTCGCGGAGCGCCCCGCCGACCTCGCTCTTCGCGATGCGCGAGGCGTGCTCCTCGGAGTCCGCGTTGAAGACGGTGAGTTCGAGGACGAGGCCGACGAGCGCCGTCTCGGCGGCGAGGAACGCCGCGTCGAGCGGTTCGCCACAGGCCGGACAGCCCGTGACGCCGGCCTCCACTTCGACGTAGTCGAGGTCCTGGTCGTTCAGTCGACGGCCCGCTTCGCTGACCGCGACGCCGATAGCGTCGTCCGACTCCTCGACGTCACGAACCAGCCACGCGGCCTCCATCGCCACGACGTAGTTGCTCATACCGGAGAGAAGGACCCCGGGTAGTCGTGTCTTGTGGTTGCCGGGCGCCGCGCGCGTCGGCGACGTGCCGTGGCGCGGACGTGACCGCGATTATCGCCATAACTTACGCGAACGTGTGCCGTCACGTCAGCCTCGGTGACGGACCGCGGGCGGGCCGCCGCAAGTCCAGTTGCACCGAGCCGAACCCGAGTTGAATCGCCAGACTACGTCGGGGTGTGCGGGTCACCCGCATCGGCAAACTACTTATACGGTGGTCCGGTGAGAGGTGAGCAAGCAGATGCGCACACGGTTCGCCCGTCTCGTCACCGCCGTCCAGTACCAGTTCACGCTCGCCGTCGCACTCACGCTGCTCCCGCTCGCGACCATCACGCGACGCCTCGGCGTCACCCTCCCCGTCCACCGGCTCCTCGAGCGCTCCGGGGACGCCTACCGGAGCACGCGCTGAAGAGGCCGCCGACGGACCCCCGAGTACCCGCCGGAAGGGTGGATTTTATACGTCACCCGCGACTATCGACACTCAATGTATAATCCCAGTCAGGGCTCCGAGTTCTCGCGGAACGCAGAGCGCCTCCCCGACGGTCCCGGCAACCCCTACGAGCCGGAGCTCGGCCACGTGCCCGAGAACAACATGAGCGAGCAGGACATGGACAACATCAACAAGACCGGCACCACCATCGTCGGCATCACCACCGAGGAGGGCGTCCTCATGGCCTCCGACATGCGCGCCAGCCTCGGCGGCCGCGTCGTCTCCAACAAGAACGTCCAGAAGGTCGAGCAGATTCAGGAGAACGCCGCGCTCTCCATCTCCGGGAGCGTCGGCGGTGCGCAGTCCTTCATCCGCACGCTGAAGGCCGAGTCGAACCTCTACGAGGCCCGTCGCGGCGAGCGCATGTCCATCAACGCGCTCGCGACGATGGCCTCCAACCTCCTTCGCGGCGGCCCGTTCTTCATGGTCGTCCCGATCCTCGGCGGCGTCGACGAGGAGGGCTCGCACGTCTACAGCCTCGACCCGAGCGGCTCCTCGCTCTCCGATAAGTACACCGCGCAGGGCTCCGGGATGCCGTACGCGCTCGGTACCCTCGAGAACAACTACCGCGACGACCTGACGATGGACGAGGCCGAGCAGATCGGCGCGAAGGCCATCCAGGCCGCGAGCGAGCGCGACACCGCGTCCGGGAACGGCATCCACCTCACGAAGATCACCGAGGACACCGTCGAAATCGTCGGCCACCAGGACGTCGAGGACGTCCTGTAACGCGGCCACCCCTCGCCTCCTCCGTTCTTCCGTTCTTTCACGCCGCGTAGCGACGGCGACGGACGACGCCCGTCGACGGCCCAGCCGTCCGCCTATCCGCGCCGATTGCTCCGGTGGTTCGCCGCCTCGACCTCGCCGCCTCGACCCGTCCAGTCCGCGAAGCTCCCGGTGATGAGCGTGTCGCGCTGGTGTTCGAGGTAGTCGAACTGCATCTCGTAGACGGCGTTCTCGAAGGACGCGCCATCGTCGAGGTTCTCGCGGACGCGTTCGCGCTTCCAGTCGGCGGGCGTGATGCCGTGGCGGGCGCGCTGGCGGAGCGGCCAGAGGTACTTCGCGGCCGTCTCCTCGTCGAGGCCGCGCGCCCGTAGGCCCGCCTCGGCCTGCTCGAAGAGGTCGGTGTACATCTCCGTCGCGTCCGTCGTCTCCCCGTCCGGCCCGAGGTAGGTCAACTCGGCGTCGCTCCCGTCGCGGACGGCGGCGTAGAAGTTCTCGCGCGCCGTCTCCCACGGGAGGTCGTAGAGCGGGTGGTCGCGCGCCACCATCGCCTCAAGCGACCCCGCGAGGAGCGCCTGAAACGCCATCGTGTCCCGAACGGTCGGCTGCCCGGGGAGCGGGCGGAACTCGATGCGGGCGTTCGCGGACTCCTTCGAGGAACCACCGAACACCGGGCGCACCCAGCGCCAGTAGGTGCCGTGCTTCATGCGGAAGTGCGCGAATTCGTCGTCGAAGCGCCCGCCCGTCTCCACGGGCATCGGGACGATGGTGTCGTCCTCGACGACGGCGTCCACGGCGTCGTGCACGCTCTCGAAGTCCCGGGGGAAGCGCACCTTCTCCTGCTCGCCCGGGACGTTCAGGACGGACTCGAAGACGTCGATTCGGGCCTCGTCGTGGCCCTCCTCGAGGATCGCCGCCGGGCTCGCCTCGGCGTCGTAGAGGTCCGGCGGGTAGAACGGCGAGTTCACGCCGAGCGCGACGAGCGGGCCGGCGAGGCGCACCGCGTACCGGAAGTAGGTCGGGAGGTCGACGGCCTGTGGCACCTGATAGTGGGGCTGGATGGAGGTGATGAGCGCTTCCGGCATCACGGTGTCCGCGTCGAGGGAGACGTGTGGGGCGTCGAGCACCATCCCCGCCGGTTCGTCCGTGTTCGCCATCGCGTGATAGCGCGTCGAGGCGCTCATGTTCGTCGCGATCTCGACGCCGGCGTCCGTCACGCTCGCCGTCAGGTACTCGCGCGCCGTCTCGCCCTCCGGCGGAATCGTCCACATCGCGTCGCTCACGAGGTGGAGGCCCTCGGCGTCCATCGGCTCCGCGGCGGCCTCGAGGCGCGCGCGCACCTCGGCCTCTTGGGCTTCGAGGCCGAACTCGTTCAGCGGCTGCGGGCTCGCCGTCATCTCCGCGTTGTGGAGGCCGAGTTCCTTCTCGAAGCCGACGAACTCGAGGAGGCGACGCGGGATGCGCGCGAGCGAGCCGTCGTCGGAGACGCCGTAGAACTCGTACTCGAGGCCGACGATGGCCTGCGGGTTGTCGAACGTCCCCGCCTCGATTTCCGCCTTGATGACGTCCGCGTCCTCGCGCACGCGCTCCTGGAACGCCTCCGGGTCCACGTCCAGTACCGACTCCACGTCGCGTGCGAGTTCCGACTCAGCCATGCCGTCGGCTTCGGGCGGTCAGGACTTGAAAGACCCGCCCGAGGCCCTACGACTCCTCGTGGGCCTCCCGGAGCTCGTTCAGGTGGCTCTCGAGCACGTGGAGCGCCGCGTCCGCGTCCGTGTAGCCGCGCTCGTAGTCCTCGTAGACGCTGTCCGCGCCCGCGAGGAACTGTGTGACCGCCTCGTCGAGGTCGTCGCCGTCGTCGTCGCTCATACCTGTCCCTGTGAGTCCCGTGCGACTAAAGCGGTCGGTGTTCGGCCGCCGCGTCGTCGGTGCTGGTGCTGGTCGCGGACGCCGCGACGCAGTCGAGTGGGTTCGCCTCCGCGTGGCTCGCGGCTCCACCGCTTGCTCTGCCCGCGGACGCCGGAGGCGTCCGCGTGGCTCACGAGTCGTCTCTCCCCGTTCGCACGTCTCGCAGAGACCCGCTTCGCTCGCCTCCGCGTGCCTTAAGTCCGCGCTCCGGCTATGCGACGCAAATGGAGTTCGCCGAGTTCGCCGAGCACGCGGCCGGTATCGAGGCCGAGCCCGCGGACCTCGAAGTCGTGTCGCTCGTCGCCGACCTCTTCGCGGAGGCGGACGCCGACCTCGGGGTCGTCGCGCGCTTCGTGCAGGGGCGCGTCTTCCCCGCGTACAGCGAGCGCACGCTCGACGTCGGGCCGAGCCTCTGCCACGAGGCAATCGCGCGCGCCGCCGGGCCGAACGTCGACGCGGCGGACGTCGAGGCGCGTCTCGCGGACGAGGGCGACATCGGGCGCGTCGCCGCGAGCTACGACACCGGCGGCCAGCGCGGCCTCGGCGCGTTCGGGGCGACGGCCGGAACGACCGCCCTCACCGTCCGAGAGGTGTACGACGAGCTCGCGGGACTCGCCGCCGCCGAAGGCGCCGGGAGCCAGGACGAGAAGGTGGCGACGCTCTTCGGCCTCCTCTCGCGCTGCGACGGCGACGCCGAAGCGCGCTACCTCGCGCGCCTCGTCCTCTCCGAGATGCGCATCGGCGTCGGCGAGGGCACCGTCCGGGACGCCATCGCCGAGGCCTTCGACGTCGACGTCGCGGCGGTCGCGCGCGCCCTCCAGGTGTCGAACGACTACGGCCTCGTCGCGGAGACCGCGCGCGAGGAGGGCGCCGCCGGCCTCGCGGACATCCACCTCGAGGTGGGCCGGCCCGTGCAGGCGATGCTCGCGCAGGCGGGGAGCGTCGCGGACGCCATCGAGGCGTGGGAGACCGTCGCCGTCGAGACGAAGTTCGACGGGGCGCGCGTCCAGCTGCACCACGACCCCGGCGGCCACACCGAGGTCTTCAGCCGGAACATGGAGGAGGTGACGGCCGCGCTCCCCGAGGTCGTGGAGTTCGCCGAGCGCCACCTCGACGCCCCCGCGATACTCGACGGCGAGGTCGTCGCCGTCGCCGAGGACGGGAGTCCGCTCCCGTTTCAGGAAGTGCTCAGACGATTCCGCCGGAAGCACGACGTCGAACGGATGCGCGAGGAAGTCGCCGTCGAGCTGCGGGCGTTCGACTGCCTGCACGCGGACGGCGCAGACCTCCTCGACGCGCCGCTCACCGAGCGCCACGACGCGCTCGCGGCCCTGCTCGCGGGGACGGACGCCGTCTCCGACCTCCTGCTCTCGGACGACGCCGACGACATCGAGGCGTTCGAGGCCGACGCCCTCGAAGCCGGCCACGAGGGCGTGATGCTCAAGGACCCGGAGTCGGCCTACACCCCGGGCAAGCGCGGGAAGCAGTGGCTGAAGCGCAAGCCCGACGTCGAGACGCTCGACCTCGTCGTGACGGGCGCGGAGTGGGGCGAGGGCCGACGCGCCTCGCTCCTCGGGACGTTCCTCCTCTCCGCGCGCACCGAGGACGGCTACGCGACCATCGGGAAGGTCGCGACCGGCATCTCGGACGACGAGCTCGCCGACCTCACCGACCGCGTCGAACCCCACGTCGTCAGCGAGGACGGCCAGACGCTCGACGTCGACCCGCACGTCGTCTTCGAGGTGGGCTACGAGGAGATCCAGCGCTCGCCGACGTACTCCTCGGGGTACGCGCTCCGCTTCCCGCGCTTCCTCGCCGTCCGCGACGACAAGACGCCGGAGAGCGCGGACTCGCTCGAGCGCGTCGAGCGCCTCGTCGAAAGCCAGTGACGCCGCGCGCCGCCGTCCTCGACCTCGACGGCACGCTGGTGAGCGGCGACGCCCTCCTCCCGGGCGCACGCGACGCGGCGGCGGCGATCCGCGAGCGCGTCGAGGCCGTCTGCTTCCTCACGAACAACCCGACGGTCCCCCCGGAGGCGTACGCGGCGCGCCTGCGCGACCTCGGCATCGAGGCCGCCCCCGAGGAGGTGGTGACGGCCTGCACGGCCACGCTCGCCTACCTCCGCGAGCACCACGCCGACGACGCGGTCTACGCGATTGCCGGCGACGACATCGTCGCGCAGCTCCGCGACGCCGGCGTCTCGCTCGTCGCCGACCCCACGGCGTGCGAGTGCGTCGTCGCCGGCTACGACCCCGACTTCGACTACGACGACATGCACGCGGCGCTGCGCGCGTTCGGCGACTCGGGGGGCGTCGGCTTCGTCGGCACCGACCCCGACCGCACCATCCCGACCCCCGACGGCCCGGTCCCGGGGTCGGGTGCCATCGTTCACGCGATTTCGGGCGTCGTCGAGCGCGACCCGGACGTCGTCCTCGGCAAGCCCTCCGCGGCGACCGCCGACATCGTCGCGGAGCGCCTCGGCGTCCCCGCCGCGGACACCGTCGTCGTCGGCGACAACCCCGCGACGGACGTCGCGTTCGGCGAGCGCGCCGGGATGACCACCGTCCGCGTGCGGACCGGCCTCGGACGCGCGGACGGCGGGCCCGACGCGGACGTCGTGGTGGACGACATCCGGGCGGCCGTCCGGGTCTTCCGCGAGGCGTAGCTTTAGGAGCGCGAGCGCACACCTCTCCGTATGACCGTCACCTTCGGTTCGCACACGCTCGAGTGGCTCGGCTACGCGTGCGCTCGCGTCGAGACGGCGGACGGCACCGTCGTCTACACGGACCCCGGGCGTTACGGCACGCTCGACGGAACGTGGGACGACGACTACGGCGCCCACCCCCACCCTCACGGGCGAGCGTACGACGCGCGCGACGGCGACGTCGTCCTCGTCACGCACGACCACCACTACGACGACGAGGGCGTGCGCCGCGTCGCGAAGCCGGACGCCACCGTCGTCGTCTACGAGGGCGTCTCCGCCGAGGGCGTCCACGAGAGCTCCGGGCGCGACGTCGCGGAGCCCGAGGCCCTCGACTACGACATCGAGCGCGTCGCGTACGGCGACCACCTCGACGTCGCGGGCGTCGGTATCGACGTCGTGCCCGCGTACAACCGCGCGGACGGCCCGCGCGACGACCACCCCTACGAGTTCGGCTGTGGCTATCGCTTCGTGCTCGACGAACGCGCGTACTTCTGGACGGGTGACTCGGACGTCGTCGACGAGCACGGCGACCTCGACGTGGACGTCCTCCTCCCGTCCATCGCCCAGTCGTTCACGATGGACCGCCACGGCGCCGCCGACCTCGCGCACGACCTGCGTCCGGACCTCGTGCTCCCCGTCCACTACAACACGTTCGGCGCGCTCGCCGCGGACGACGAGGCGTTCGCCGCCGACGTCGCCTCGCGCGGCGTCCCCGTGGTGCTCGACCGGCCGCGCGAGGGAGAATAACGCCCTACAGGATACCCATCTCGTCCAGCCGCTCGGGCAGGTAGGTGTCCGTGACGAAGTCCAGCCCGCGCGAGGCGAGCGCCTGCTGTTCGGCCTTCTTCCCGATGTCGAGCTGGAGCTCGATCTGCTCCGTCCAGAACTCCGACTGGAAGCGCGGGTCCTCGAGCTCGCTCTCGAGGGCGTTCACGTCCGAGTCGGCGAGCGGGTCCGTCGGGAGGTCGTACTCGACGATGTCGGCGGGCCGGATGCCGATGAACTGGGCTTCCGGCGTCGCGAGGTACTCCGAGAGGTGCGCGGACTTGATCGACCCGTAGGAGACGGAGCCGAAGATGCGGTAACTCCACGGGTCACCGTCAGTGAAGACCGTGACCGGGAGGCCGAGTTCGTCGTGGAGGCGCTTGGTGAGGCGGCGCGTCGCGCGCGCCGGCTGGCCACCGAGGTGGACGACGAGCGCGTTGTACTCGTCGTCGAAGCCGTTCTCGACGAGGCGGTCGCGCATCCCACCGGTCTCCACGCAGAGGACGAAGTCGGTGTCGTGGTCGAGGAACTCGATGGTGTCGGGGTTGTTCGGAATCTGGTAGCCGCCCTGCCCGACGTCCTCCTGACAGTGTATCTCGCGGTCGCCGCGGTTCGTCTGCTCGCGGATTCGGAGGGGGCCCATCACCTTCGCGCCCGACTCCTCGGGGCGCATGTGGAAGTCCTCGCGCTTGACGCCGGAGACGATTTCGAGGTCCTCGACGAGTTTGTCGGACTCCGACTGGTTGTTGAACTGCGCCTCCTCCTCGCCCCACGACTCGGAGAGGTAGTAGAGCTCACGCAGCGTCGAGGAGCGGTCCTCCTCGAGCTGCTGGGCGAGGAAGTCGATGGTGTAGACGGACTTCAGGAGCTTTCGCGCGCCGCTGACGGAGTTCGCGGAGCGCGTCGAGGTGCGGTCGCCGTACACCCAGACGCCCGCGTCCTCGTCGAAGACGATGTTCGACTTCGAGCGCGTCGGGAGCGTCATGCTCGGGACGTCCCCGTCGGCGAACTGGTCGTAGAACTCTGCGGCCATGTCGATGAGGCGCTCGCGCGCCTCCGCGTCGTCTGGGGTGGTGTCTGAGCTCATCGGTTGACGGTGAGTTTCTCCTCTTCGACGCCGCTCACGGAGAGGTCGCAGTCGGCGTCGTCGCTGACGGTGTAGGTGAGTGCCGCGTCGTCGCCGCCGGAGACGGAGGGCGACCACTTCACGAACCACTCGCCGTCCATCTCGACGACGGTGCCCTCGCTGACGTTCGCGGGCTCGGCGGAGACGATTTCGGTGACGTCGAGTTCCGCGCCGGCGCTCGTGTGGTTCTCGACGGTGAGCGTCACGGCCTCGCCGTCGCGTTCGCGCTCGACGAGGACGTTGTTCATGATGCGCGCGAGCGAGTCCTCGACGGCCACGGGCTCGCGGCCGGTCATCTCCGAGACCTTGTCGGCCATCTTCGGGAGGACGTCCATGATGACGTTCTGCTTCTCGCGGCGCTTCTGCATCGAGCGGCGCTTGTTCAGGAAGCTCTTCAGTTCGCGGGCGGCCTCGCGGACCGCGAGCTCGATCTCGTCCTCGATCTCCGGGACGGACGCGAGCGCGTCCTTCGACTCGCTCGTGAACGGCACGTTCGTCGAGGCGACGTGCACCATGATGACGCAGGGGCCGTTCGGCAGGCCGCTCCCGCCCGGCTGGTCGAGGCCGTAGTTCCGCCAGCCGATCTGTTTCAGAACTTTCGTCGTCGCACAGGCACCGCGCTGGTAGACGAGCGGGACGCGGTTCGCGAAACGCATCACGTCCACGCTCCCCTCGGCGGCGAGGTCGCCGCCGTAGGCGATGCCGGCCTCGACGACGAACGGGTCGCCGCCGTGGACGTCCGCGTCGCGCGTCGCGGCGGCGTAGAACTCCGCGTCGAACTCCTTGCGGAGGCCGGCCTCGATGAGGTCGGCCTGAATCGGCGAGAGACAGGACGTCGGCGGCGCCATCACGTCGACGGCGCTCATCGCGGCGAGCAGGTCGCGCGCGAGGTTCCGGTCGCCCTCGACGTCCGCGGCGCTCGGGAGGTCGTCCGTGACGGTGTGGGCGTTCGTCCAGAGCTCCTCCGTGATGTTCTCGCGCGCGGTCTCGCCGACGGTCGCGCCGTCGACGTCCTCGGTCGTCTCGGCGGCGCGCACGACGAAGTCGCGGAGGCCGTCGCGCGTCAGGCGGTCGCGCGGCGTCTCCTCGCCGAACTTCGCGGCGAGGCGCTCGGCGAGCGCGTCGACGGTCGCGTCGTCCTTCTGGTTCGAGGTGGCGGCGTCGACGTGTCGGTAGAGGTCGCTGCGGCGGTCGGCGGTGAGGACGTCCCACGCGGCGTCGACGACGTGGCCCTGGACGGTCGCGCCGAAGGAGGTCGCGCCCTCGGCGTCGGCGGCGGCGTCGGCGACGAGCGCCTCGAGGTCGGTGTAGGCGAGCGCGCCGCGTTCGCGGAGGCCCTCCGCGACGGCGGCCGCGAACGCCTCTGTGTCGTCGGCGGGCTTGTTCGAGACGGCGTCGACGAGCGCGGCCTCGAGGTCCGTCTCGCTCGCGGTGGGGAGCGTCCACGCGAGCTCGCGGCCGTAGTGGCGGTCGCGGAAGGCGTCGCAGATACTGTCGGCGGTTTTCGCGCCGACGCGCGTGAACTCCTCGCGGAGGAAGCCCCGTACGGTCCGGGAGTCCGTCTGGTCGAGCATCTTGATGAGCGCGCCGAGTTCCACGCCGTGGGGGTGCGGGCGGATCTCCTCGGTCTCGGCGGGGAGGGTCGCGCCCTCCGCGCGCTCGAACTTGAACTCGCCCTTCGGCTCGCGGAGTTCGAGGCGGGCGTGCGGGTTCACGACGGCGGTGTGCTCGACGTAGTCGTGGAGCTGGCCGCGCGCACGCATGTTCGCCTCCATCTCGAGTTCGATGCGGGTGCCGTGCGAGCGGTCCCACGACGTCGTCTGCTCCTCGCTGATGACCGGTTCGTTCGTGTCCGTGTCGATGACGAGCTCGTAGTAGTTGGCCTCGCTCGAGCCCTGCGTGCGCGAGGTGATCTTCGCGGGCGTGCCGGAGGTGAGCTGGCTGTAGAGGACGGCGGCGGAGATCCCGATGCCCTGCTGGCCGCGACTCTGCTCGCGGGCGTGGAAGCGGGAGCCGTAGAGGAGTTTGCCGAAGATCTTCGGGATCTGCTCTTTGGTGATGCCGGGGCCGTTGTCCTCCACGACGAGCGTGTAGTAGTCCCCGTGCTCCTGAATCTCGACGTAGATGTCGGGGAGGATGCCGGCCTCCTCCGTGGCGTCGAGGGCGTTGTCGACGGCCTCTTTGACGGCCGTGACGAGCCCGCGGGCCCCGGAGTCGAAGCCCAGCATGTGCTTGTTCTTCTCGAAGAACTCGGCGATGGAGATCTCGCGCTGGCTCGCGGCGAGCTCCTCCGCGATGCCGTCGTCTCCATCGGCGAGTGTCGACTGGAAGGACGTCATTTCCGTGCCTACGACGTTGGCTATGCGGCTATAAAACCCCGTGGGTACAGCGTGGTGAAAGTGGACGACGGCGCGGCGAACGGCCGTAGGCGTCGCGCTCGGCGGACGGACGGCCGGACTCCACTTCCGTCGCTCACGGGCGCGTTCGACACGCGCGGGCGACCGCCCGCGCGAGCGCCGTGGCGCGGGTGCGACTGAGCGCGCCGTCGGGCGCGCACTCGGTGAGGAACAGTTGCGGCGGTGGTGTGTCTAGAGGGTGAGGCCGCGAATCTCGACGCCGTCGCCGTCCCGAACGGTGCCGATGCGCTCGCCGTCCGTCGCGGCGATCAGGTCGTCGGCCGCGTCCTCGGGGCACGCGACGACGAACCCGGTACCCATGTTGAACGTGCGGTGCATCTCCTCGTCGCTCACGCTCCCGCGCTCGGCGACGAACGCGAAGACGTCCTGTGCGGGGAGCGGATCGGTGATATCGTAGGCGTAGTCGCCCATCCGCGAGAGGTTCGTCCACCCGCCGCCGGTGACGTGCGCGGCCGCGTGCACGTCGAGGTCGTGGAGGTGGGGGAGGAGGTAGGTGTAGATGCGCGTCGGCTCCAGGAGGGCCTCGCCGACGGTGTCGTAGCCGTCGTAGGGGTAGTCGTCGTGGTAGCTTCCGTCACCTTTCGTCGCGGCCCGTCGCGCGAGCGTGAGGCCGTTCGAGTGGATGCCCGAGGACGCGAAGCCGACGAGCGCGTCGCCCGCCTCGGCCTCGCCCGGCAGGAGGTCGTCCTCGTCTGCGAGGCCGGCGACGGTGCCGGCGAGGTCGAAGCCCTTCACGACTTCGGGCATGACCGCCGTCTCGCCGCCGACGAGCGCCATCCCGGCCTCCTCGGCGCCCGCCGCGAGCCCCTCGCCGACCTGCGCGGTGAGCTCCTCGCTCGGCTCGTCGACGGCGAGGTAGTCGACGAACGCGGCGGGTTCGACGCCGGCGGCGGCGAGGTCGTTGACGTTCATCGCGATGCAGTCGATGCCCACCGTCGAGTAGTCCTCGAGGGCTTCGGCGACGAGGAGCTTCGTGCCGACGCCATCCGTCGCGAGCGCGAGGTACTGCTCGCCCATCGGGACGAGTCCCGCGTAGTCCGTGGTGTTCCCGACGTCCGCGACGGCGTCGACGAGCGCGGCGGTCGCGGCCTCGCTCGCGTCGATGTCGACGCCCGCCTCGGCGTACGTCATGCCCTCGGCATCGTCCTCACTCATACACGACCGTGCGTAATCGGGGGCGAAAAGGATAGCGATGTATGCTCAGACGTACAACAGCGCGGCCACGCCGAGCAGGACGGACGGGACGGCGACGAGGGCGTAGACGGGCTTGCTCCACGACACGACGCTCTTCCCGTCGAGCGGCCCGACGGGCAGCATGTTGAACCCCGCGAGCAGGAGGTTGATGGAGAGCCCGCGCATCCCGAGGTCAACGCCGAGGAACGCGAGCGGCGCGAATATCGCTGCGAGCGCGAGGTTCGTCACCGGCCCGGCGAGCGCGATGAGGCCGTTCTGGCGCTCGGTGAGCCGGCCACGGTGGACGACGGCGCCCGGCGCGGCGAAGAGGAAGCCCGCGAGCCCGCCGAGGACGGCGAGCGCGAGCATCCCGTAGTCCGCGCGGAACGCCGCGACCTGCCCGTAGCGGACGGCGACGACCTTGTGCGCGAGCTCGTGGAGGAGGAAGCCGATGCCCGCCGTGAGGAGGCTCGCCGCGAGCGCGAGCAGGAACGCCCGCGAGGTGACGTAGCCCGCGAGCGCCGTCGCGGTGACGCGCTCGTAGAAGAACGCGAACGCGACGCCGAGCGCGAGCCACGCGACGAGCAGGTCCTGCAGTTCGTCGGCGCTGAAGGTGAGCCGCGACGTGAGCGAGGCGCTCACGCGACCCACCCCGCGCGGCGAGTGTGCGCCAGTCGAGCCGCCGGTTCGACGCAGTTCACGCGATGAGCCCCCGGATGAGGTCGAGGCTGTTCTGCGCGCCGCGCAGGAGCACGGCAAGGACTTCGCCGACGCTGTCGAACGGCCCGCCGACGAGCGGGAGGACGAGCGGGATGAAGAGGAAGCTCGCGATCATGCTCCCGACGTTCGTGAGCGCGACGACGGCGATGAGCCGGAAGAGCGGGACGTCCGTCATCCGCGAGAACACCTCCCTGACGGGGAGCGTCTCGTCGCTCATGATGTCGTTCAGCGTCCCGATGTCGCTGATGCGCACGGGCGTGTAGCGCAGCTCGACGTAGCCCGCGAACCAGCCGGGCGCCAGCAGGGGGTTGATGGAGGTGAGCCACGCGACGGCGCCGCCGACGCCGGCGGACGTCCAGTGCGCGCCGCCGAGGAGCGCGAGCCCGGCGGCGATGACGCCGTTGAAGAGGAACCACGCGACGAAGAGCCGGAGGACGACGGCGTCGTTCACGCCCGCCATCAGGACGAGCACGAAGAACGCGAGGAAGCCGAGCGTGAGGAGCGCGCCGACGACTTTCGCGAGCGAGAAGCGCTTCTCGGCGCGGCCCGTCAGCTCGTCCATCGGCGGCAGCTCCTCGGGATGGGCGAGGTAGCGCTCGATGCCGGCCTTGTGGCCGGCGCCGACGACGGCGACGACGTGTTTCCCCTGCTCGCGGAGGTTCACGATGTTGTGCGCGAGGTAGGCGTCGCGCTCGTCGATGAGCGCCTCGGCGCCCTCGGGGCTGAACTGGCGGAACTCCTCCATCATCGCGGAGACGACGTCGGCGTCCGTGAGGTCCGCCATCGACATCTCCTCCTCTTTGCCGCCGCTGACGCCGAGGACGGCGAGCGCGAGCTGGCCGACCATCCGCAGTTTCTCCCACGCGCTCATGCGCGCCCAGAAGCGCTGGATCGTCACCTGGATGTCGCGGTCGACGAGCGCGACGTCGCTCCCGATGGCTTCGGCCGTCTCGACGGCGGCGAGCATGTCCGCGCCCGGCTGGATGTCGAAGCGCTCGCCCATGCGCTGTTGGACGTAGGAGAGCAGCCAGTACGCGAGGAACTGGAGCGCCATGCTCCCCTGCAGGAGGTCTGCCGGCGCGATTTCGTCCGGCGTCTCGCCCTTCATCTGCCGGTAGCGCCCCTCGTCGAGTTCGACCGCCACCGTGTCCGGGTCTTCTTCCTCGATGACGCGTTCGACCTCCGCGACGCTGTCCGCGGAGACGTGCGCGGTCCCGACGAGCCGCACCGACCCCTCGCCGTCGCGCGCGCTGTCACTCATTGCCGCGAGAGTAGTCACCACCGGGCCTTACGTGTGTCGTCACCGCACGCCGCGCTACCCGTAGCCCTCACCGCGGATGTCGCCGCCGGAGACGCCGACGCACGAGCAGACGTCCTCGAGCGTCTGCACCATCGCGGACACCCCGCAGGCGTACACCTCGAGCTCCGTGGGGTCGATGCGCGCGTCGATGTCCGTCTCCGGCTCGGCGTCGAGGAACTCGCGGAGACCCGCGCTCAGGTCGGGCGCCGCGACGCCGTCCTCGACGTACTTCAGGAGCGTCTGCTGGACGTAGCCCGTCTCGCCCGTCCAGCCCGTGAGGTAGCGTTCGCGCGTGAGACACGGGACGTAGTGGAAGTGGTCGTGGGCGGCGTCGAGCGCGCGGAACTCCTCGCGGAAGGCGCAGTCGTCCGCCCACGCGGCGCCGAGGAAGAGCCAGATGTCGCGGGCCTCGCCCTCGTAGGTGTCGAGGCCTTCCTCGAAGACGTAGCGAATCATCGAGCGCAGCGGCGCGACGCCGGTCCCCGTCGCGAGGAAGGCCATGTCGCTCGCGGAGTGGTCCTGCAGGGTGAAGTCGCCGTTCGGCCCGCGCAGCTCGGGGAGGTGGTCGCCGGGTTCGAGCTCCGTGCAGAGGCGCTCGGAGAGACGCCCGCCCGGCACGCGGCGGACGCAGAGCGATAGCTCCTCGTCGTTCGGCGAGGACGCGAGCGAGTACGGGCGCGGCGTGCCGCGAAAGCGGATGGTGACGAACTGGCCGGGCGCGAAGTCGAACTCGGTCGCGGGGTCGAAGGCGACCTCGACGAGCGAGGGGTAGTCGCGCTCGTGGCGCTCGCGGAGCACGCCGAGTTTCCGCCGCGTCACTCGCGGGAGGTCGATATCGTGGAGCTCCCGTTCGAGGGCGTTCCACGCGATCCCGTCGTCGTCGATGTGGCGCGTCACGTCCGGGCCGTGCTCGCGGAGGAGTCGGTGGACGGCGCGCCGTATCTCGTCGCCGCGCCGTTCGTCGAGCGCGTCCACGCGCGTCACCGTCGCGGTGTCGGTGAGGAGGGGGAGTTCCTCGACCTGCGCGTCCGGCCGAGGGCGTCTGGGTTCGGGCATCGCGTCGTTCGAGGGGCGCCGGCGACGTAAACGCGGCGGGCCTACGCGAGCGCGGCGGCGACGACTTCGAGCGGGTGCCGGATCTCGTAGCCGGTGCCGTGCTCCATCTGCATCGCGCAGGTCGGACACTCCGTCATGCCGACCTCGCCCTCGGCGTCCTCCATGTGGTCGAACATCTCCTCGCCGATCTTCATCGACGTCTCGTACTTCTCCTCCTTCCAGCCGTACGTCCCCGAGATACCGGAGCAGGAGTCGCCGACGTCCTCCGCCTCGACGCCCGCGAGGTCCTCGAAGAGTTCGAGCGCCTGCCCGTCCAGGCCCTGATTGCGCGCGTGACACGGCGCGTGGTAGGCGAGCGACGCGAGGTGCTCGTCCTCGACTTCCGCGCCGGCGAGTTCGCCCGAGAGGTCCTCCTGCACGCGCAGGTACTCGAGGGCCTCCCACGTGTTCTCGGCGACGTCCTCGATGCCGTCGATGTCGAAGAGCTCCGGGTACTCCTGTCGGAGCGCCATCGAGCACGACGTACACGACGCGATGGCGTCGTAGCCCTGGTCGATGAGGTCGCCCATCGAGGAGACGTTCACCTCGGCGTGGCGCTCGGCGTCGTCGAGCATCCCGTTCGCGAACATCGGCGTGCCCGAACAGCGCTGCTCGGGGACGACGAGCTCGTAGCCGAAGTGCTCGAACACCCGGACGAGCGACTTCGCGACCTCCGGCGTGTTGTAGTTCGCGTAACAGCCGTGGAAGTACGCGACCCGTTTGTCGGCGTCGACGTCCTCGCCGCGCTCTCGGCGCGCCTCGCGGGCGCGTTCGCGCGACCCGTCCGCGCCGCCCTGTCGCTCCCACCACTCGCGGAAGGTCTCCGTGGCGAACGCGGGGAACTCGCGCTCGCTCGTGACGCCGAGCGTCTTCTCCATCGCCCAGCGCGCCGGCCCGAAGTTCATCGCGAAGTTCGCGAGTCGGGGGACCTTGCTCGCGAGGAACGCGGACGTCCGGTAGTTCGCGAGGATGCGGTTGCGCCAGTAGGTGAGGCTCGTCTTCGAGAGCTCCTCCTCGACGTACTCGGCGCGCGCGGTGTTGTGCATCTGGGAGAGCCCCACGTCGCTGGGGCACGCGGAGTCACAGCGCATGCAGTTCGAGCACTTCGAGATGGAGTCGTCGACGGAGGCATCCTCCTTGCGCTTGAGGCGCCACTGCTCGGGGCCCTGGAACTTCGGGCCGGGGAAGTCGTCGTCGACCTCCGCGACCGGGCAGTTCGTGTCGCACGTCGAGCACTTGTAGCAGTCGTCGGCGCCCGGGCGGAGGTCGGGCGTCTCGTCGTCCGGGAACACCTCTATCGGTTCGAAGTCGTCGCTGGGGGATTCTGCGTCACTCATTGGGTATCAGCTCCTGCGGCCGCTCCGGCGGCGTCGCCCGTCGCGAGGCTGACGCCCGTCCCGGAGCACTCGGTGGCGAAGTCGTAGCCGCCGATGACGCTCCCGGCGGCGCGGAGGTTCTCGAACTCGATGCGTCCGTCCTCGTCGCGCGGGCGCAGGTCGTCGCCCACGTCGACGCCGAAGCGCGCGTAGGGCTGCTCGCCGAACGCCTCGTCGCGGAACCAGTCGTAGCGGTCCTCGGGCTGGGGGACGTGGCAGTCGAAGACGGGTTCGCGCACGGCCTCGCGGTCCGAGTCGAGGCCCTTCCCGACTAATCCCCCGGTGGCGAGCACGAACGAGTCGGCGTAGTGGGGGACGTGCTGGCCGTTGCGCTCGACGACGGCGGCGCTGAGGCGGCCCTCGTCGTCCGTCTCGTAGTCGACGACGGGCCGGCGGACGGTGTGGACGCCAGCGTCGTCGAGGGCCGCACGAAAGGCGTACTCGAGTCGGATGCCGGGGAGGCTCGGCGGCCCCATCGGCACCTCGAAGACGTCAGCGTCGAGTTCGGCTTCGAGGGTGGCGCGCACGTCTGCGGGATGGTCCTGTCCGAGCACCGCCGGGAAGCCGACCCGTGGTTCGCCGTCGTGGACGCGCGCGACCCGCGCGGCGAGGCGGGCGCGCTCGCCGTCCGCGTCCTCGTCGAGCGCGTGCGCGTAGCGCGTCACCTTCGCGTCCGCCCGGGGTTCACCGGGGAAGGAGACGGTCGCGCCCCGGACGTCGAACGGGACGCTCGCCGCCTCGAGGTGCTCGGCGGCGAGCGGCGCGTCGAAGTCCGTCAGCGTCTCGAAGCCCACCAGCAGTGCGTCCCGGTCGTCGCTCGCGAGGCCGGCGGCGGCGCTCGCGGGATAGCGCGCGGTCGGCTTCACCGTCCCGCCGTGCGTCGGCAGGAGAGCGTTCTTCTCCGTGTGTCCGCCCCGGTACAGCTCGCCCGCGACGGCGTCGAAGCGCTCGAGGCCCGCGCGTATCGCCTCGGCGCCCACGAGCGCGTAGGGGTGGTCGGCGGGCAGGTCGGTGAGGGCGTCGAAGGGGTCGGCGAGCAGCTTCCCGTCCGGCGCGTACCCCAAGACGTCCACGAGGCCGCTCGCGTGCCGGAGCGTGCTCTGCTTCTTCGTGACGAGTCTGACCGAGGCGCCCTCGTCGGCCGCCGCGAGCGCCGCCGTCATCCCGGCGACGCCGCCGCCGACGACGAGGACGTCGTCCTCAATCGCCATGGGTTCCCTCCTCGCCGACCTCGCCCTCTCCGGCGTCCGACCGCCCGCCGTCGAAGGCGTCCCAGTCCACCGCGTCGTCCGTCCGCGCGGGGTCGTTGTCGCGGTTCATCGTCGCGCCGTGAATCGCGCGGTTCAGCATCGCTTGGGAGAGCTGTTCGCCCCAGAGCGCGTGGCGCTGGCCCTTCCAGCGCTCCTGCCAGAGCTCGTCAAGCGCCGCGCGCGCGGTGGCCTCGTCGTGCTCGGGGTGGAGTTCGGCGGCCATTCGGTGCGCACAGCGCCCGCCCTGACAGTTCCCCATCGAGGCGCGCGTCCGGATGCGCACGGCGTTCAGGTCCGTGCCCGAGTCGTCGATGGCGTCCCGCACTTCCGCGCGCGTGACGCCCTCGCAGCTACAGACGACGGGGTTCGGGTCGCACGACGCGAGGACGTCCTCGGTCCGCGAGCCGAGGCGCTGGGCGCTCCGCCGGGCGACCGGCGAGCGCAGGCCGAATCGCTCCATCGCCGCCTCGAGGTCGCCCGGGCGCTCGCTCCCGGGGAGCGGCGCGTCGGCGGTGTCGCAGGTGGCAGAGACGCCGAGTTTCTCGCAGACGTGGTCGGTGATGGACTCGGCCATCATCCGGTAGGTGGTGAGCTTGCCGCCGACGATGCTCGTCATACCGGGGACGGAGTCGCGCTCCTCGTGGTCGAGGGTGAAGTAGTCGCGGGTGATGTCCGTCGGGTCCTGCGTCCCGGTTCCGGGCGGTTCGTAGAGCGGGCGGACGCCCCAGAACGAGCGCAGCGTCCGCGCCTCCTGGAGGATGGGGACGAGCTCGCTGAGCGTGTCGATGACGAGGTCGACCTCCCACTCCTCCTCGGGGTAGTCCTCGGGGTCGCCGACCTCCTCGTCGGTGGTGCCGAGGATGCACGCGGTCTCGTGGGGGACGATGATGTCCGCGTCGCCCTTCGGTCGACAGCGGTTCACGACGGTGTCCACTTGGCGGGTGTTCATCACCGTCATCACGCCCTTCGAGGGGCGGACGGCGATGTCCAGGCCCGCGTGGTCGCCGATGCGGCCCGCCCACGCGCCCGCCGCGTTCACGACGTGGTCGGCGTATATCTCCTCGACTTCGCCCGGTGTGCCGTGCTCGCGCGGGCCCTTCCCGGACTCGTGCGTGACCTCCGCGCCGACGATTTCGCCGTCCTCGACGAGGAGGTCGGTGACTTCGGCGTGCGTCTCGACGCGCGCGCCGTGGTTCTCGGCGTCGACGGCGTTCGCGACGCAGAGCCGGAAGGGGTCGATGGCGGCGTCCGGCACCGCGATGGCCTTCTCGACGTCCTTCGCGAGGTAGGGCTCGCGCTCGCGTGCCTCCGCGCCCGTGAGGACTTCGGCGGGGATGTCGCAGTCCCGACAGCCCTGTAGTTTCTCCTGGAAGTACTCCTCGTCGTCCTCCGGGCGCTTCACGAAGAGCCCACCCGTCTCCTCGACGCAGTGGCCGGCGATGTCCCGAAGGACGCGGTTCTCCTCGATGCACTCGCGCGCGCTCGCCTGATCGGAGACGGCGTAGCGCCCGCCCGAGTGGAGCAGGCCGTGCATCCGACCGGTCGTCCCGTTGGTTAGGGTGCCCTTCTCGACGAGGGTCGCGTCGACGCCGCGACGCGCGAGGTCGCGAACGACGCCACAGCCCGTGGAGCCGCCGCCGATGACGAGCACCTCCGTTCTCGTTCCCATGCGGTTCGTGTGTACGTCTCACTCCCGCACCTTATCTTTACCCCTCTATCTAGATCGCGAGTAAACGACTGCGAGGGCAACCTACTTCGGGCCAGCGCGCCCTTCTCCGGGTATGAGCCTCGACGTCGAGACGCCCGACCCGCCCGAGCTCGAATCGGACGCCGACCTGAGCGACTACGAGGACGTGGACGTCGCCGGCGCGAACGACACGCATCGGGACGACCTCGACGCCTTCCTCCAGGAGGGCGCGTGGGAGGAGGGGTTCGCCGAGTGGGCGGGACAGAGCGACCTCGATGAGTCCGAGTGGCGTATCGTCGAGGACCTCGGGCTGGTCACGGACTTCGACTTCTTCTGGGACGACTTCGCGGACCGCGTGGGCTATCACGCGCCCGGCCTCCCCGAGGACTGGAAGGAGCGCGACCTCCACCCCGACCTCGACTCGTGGAGCACCGTCTCGGCCATCAACGCCGAGTTGACCGAGCTCGGACGCATCGTCTCCGACCGCTTGAAGGCCGACTACGTCGACTGGGACGCCGACTACGAGGCGCCCGACGACCTCCCCGACTTCTGAGGACGCGGGAGACTGCCGAGCGACGCGCCGTGCGGACCGTCTCTCTCGGCCGGGCGACGCCCGACCGAGTGTGTACCGACGCCCCGGGAACCGGGAGTAACATTTATTATTGTTAATAGGGATTGGTAAGTCGGGCGGCGCCGTCAATTCGGCTCTTGTCGTCCGCCGAGAACACAACTATGGCAGACACATACGTCGGTTCGATCGACCAAGGGACGACCGGGACGCGCTTCATGGTCTTCGACCACAGCGGCGAGGTCGTCGCGAACGCCTACGAGAAGCACGAACAGATCTACCCCGAACCCGGGTGGGTCGAGCACAACCCCGTGGAGATCTGGGAGAACACGAAGGCGGTCGTGACGCGCGCGCTCGAGGACGCGTCCCTCGACGCCGAGCAACTCGAAGGCATCGGCATCACGAACCAGCGCGAGACCACGCTCGTCTGGGACAAGGAGAGCGGGAAGCCCATACACAACGCGCTCGTCTGGCAGGACCGCCGGACCACCGACCGCGTCGAGGAGCTCCAAGCCGAGGACAAAGTCGAGTGGATCCGCGAGAAGACCGGCCTCGAGGCCGACGCCTACTTCTCCGCGACCAAGACCGAGTGGATACTCGACAACGCCGAGCCGCTGAAGCTCGAGTCCTCGCGGAGCCACGACCTCCGCGACCGCGCCCGCGACGGCGAGCTCCTGATGGGCACCATCGACGCGTGGCTCATCTACAACCTCACCGGCGAGCACATCACGGACGTCACGAACGCCTCGCGGACGATGCTCTTCGACATCCACGAGATGGAGTGGGACGAGGAGCTCCTCGCGGAGTTCGACGTCCCCGCCGAGATGCTCCCCGAAGTCCGGCCGTCGAGCGACGAGAACTACTACGGCCACACCGATGCGGACGGGTTCCTCGACGCCGAGATACCCGTCGCGGGCGCGCTCGGCGACCAGCAGGCCGCGCTCTTCGGACAGACGTGCTTCGACGCCGGCGACGCGAAGAACACCTACGGCACCGGCTCGTTCTACCTGATGAACACCGGGAACGAGGCCGTCACCTCCGAGCACGGCCTCCTCACCACCGTCGGCTTCCAGATGTCCGGCGAGCCCGTCCAGTACGCCCTCGAGGGCTCCATCTTCATCACGGGCGCCGCCATCGAGTGGCTCGAGGACGTCGACCTCATCGACAACGCCGCCCAGACCGCCGAACTCGCGCGCTCCGTCGACTCCACGGACGGCGTCTACATGGTCCCCGCGTTCACGGGCCTCGGCGCGCCCCACTGGGACGGGCGCGCGCGCGGCACCATCGTCGGGATGACGCGCGGGACGAAGAAGGAACACATCGTGCGCGCGACGCTCGAATCCATCGCCTACCAGACCCGCGACATCGCCGAGGCGATGGAGGCCGACTCCGGCGTCGAGACCACCAGCCTCCGCGTCGACGGCGGCGCCGTGAAGAACAACTTCCTCTGCCAGCTGCAGGCGGACATCATCCAGACGGACATCGCGCGCCCCGAAGTCGACGAGACCACCGCGCTCGGGAGCGCGTACGCCGTCGGCCTCGCCGTCGGCTACTGGGACACCATCGACGAACTCCGCTCGAACTGGCAGATCGACCGCGAGTTCGAGCCCGAGATGAGTCCCGAGGACGCCGACCGGATGTACGGCCGCTGGGACGACGCCGTCGAACGCTCGCTCGACTGGGCGCAGGAGGAATAGCGGATGGTCCTCCCACTCCAGACCGTCCCCATCGTCGGGATGGAACTCGAGCCCTTCCTCGTCCTCGCCATCACCGCGCTCGCCGGCGGCGCGTTCGGCGCCGCGCTCGGCGCACTCCCCTCGTTCGTCTTCACGGGGTTCGTCGTCTTCCTCGGCGAAGGCCTCGCCATCCTACAGAGCGAGGTCGGCGAACTCCCCAGCGTTCCGAACGGGGAACTCGCCGTCGGCATCACCGGCGTCATCGGCTTCGGCGCGATTACCGGCCCGCACATCGCGTTCGCGGGCGGCGTCGCCGCCTCCGCGTACGTCGGGAAGAAGTACCCCGAGATGAGCCCGAAGGGCTGGGACTACCACCTCGGGAAGAACATCACGGAAGCCTACGGCACCAAACCCGACATCCTCGCCGTCGGTGCGGTCTTCGGCCTCCTCGGCATGCTCATCTCGCAGCTCTCGAGTGGCCTCGGCCTCCCGACGGACGGCATCGCGCTCTCCGTCTTCCTGACCGCACTCATCGCGCGCGCCGTCTTCGGCTATCCGATCATCGGGAAACCGGCGGGCGACGGCTACTTCGACATGGGGCCGTTCGAGCGCGAGGAACCGCGCGAGCAGGCCGACGACGTCCCCGAACCGAACGCCGGCCGGCTCGCGGTCGAGCCGTGGCTCCCCCACCAGTACAAGTGGCCGGGCGTCGCGGCCATCGGCGTCGTCGGCGGACTCCTCGGCGGCTACATCTGGCTCCAGACGGGCAGCATCTTCCTCGGCTACGGCATCTCCGCGATGAGCCTGCTCTTCCTCAACCTCGGCGTCGCGAAGATTCCGGTCACCCACCACCTCACGCTCCTCGGGTCGGTCGGCGCGGTCATCGCGATGCCGATGGTCGGGAGCACGCTCGTCGCGCTCCTCGCCGCCGGCGCACTCGGCGCCGTCACCGGCGTCGTCGGTGAGGCCTCCCAACGGATCTTCTACGCGCACTCGGGGACGCACGTGGACCCGCCCGCGATGTCCATTGCCGCCGTCATGCTCGTCATCGGGATCTGCTACCTGCTCGGCCTCCTGCCGAACGCGGGCTACCTTGGCCTCTAACACCCCGAACCGACGGCTTTTCACGACACGACCGATACCAGACATCACGACATACCGACGATGGACATCGACGCGCGGATAGAACGACGGCGGCGGCGCGGCGGCGAACAGCGCCTCGTCCGCGACTACGACGCGCTCTCGCCGGTCGCACACCTCGACGAGCCCGTCGGCCGGGGGCCGGTCGTCGAGCGCCTCCTCGACCACCTCGACCCGGTGTTCGACGGGACGCTCCCGCCGAACGCCTACGTCCACGGCCCGTTCGGCGCCGGGAAGAGCGCGGTCGTCACCGCGCTCTTCGAGCGCCTCGCGCACGTGTCGACGCGCTCGCGCGACGCCATCTACACGACGACGCGGGCGCGCTCGAGCGCCACCCCGCGATTCGTCTACGTCGACCTCCGCGAGACATCGAGCGAGTTCGCCTTCTACCACCGCGTGCTCGACGCGCTCGCCGACGACCCCGTCCCCGAGCACGGCGTCGGCACCGAGGAGATACGTGCGCGCCTCCACGGCGCCCTCGATGCCTCCCGGATGGGCGTGGTCGTCGCCGTCGACCACGTCGACGCGCCCGGCGTCGACGACGCCGACCTCGTGGCGTGGTTCGCCGGCCTCCCCAGCAACGCGAGCTGGCTCGCCGTCGGTCGCCGCGACCCGGCCGACGTCGCGCTCTGCGAGTACACGGCCCGCGACATCGCCGTCGACGCCTACCAGCGCCGCGTCCTCATCGACGTGCTGATGACGCGCGCGTCGAGCGCGCTCGCGCGCCAGGCGCTCGGCCACACGCTCGCGCGCCGCATCGCCGAATGGGCGGACGGGAACGCGCACGACGCGCTCGCGGCGCTGTTCGCCGCCGTCGATCACGCCGCGAACGCACAGCGCGACCGCGTCCGCGAAGCCGACGTCACGGCCGCGCTCGCCGACGTCCCACACCACTCCGTCTCGCTCGGCACCGTCTTCGCGCTCCCCGAGAACAAACGGCTCGTCCTGCGGAAACTCGTCGACCTCGACCAGGAGGACCGCCGCTCCGTCACCGCGACGACGGAAGCCGTCGCCGCCGACCCGGCCGTCGACCTCTCGCCGGGCACCATCAAGCGCTACCTCTACGAGATGGCGGAGGTCGGCGTCGTCGAGCGCGTGCAGACCGCAGAGCGGATGGGCAAGGGGCGCACGCCGAGCCGCGTCGAGCTCGGCTTCGCGCCGACGGTCTTCCGGCGTCTCTACGACCTCCGGCAGTAGCGCGACCGGGGCGGCGTTCGTCGGTCGCGTCGACGTCTCAGCGGAGAACACACGGGGTCGCGCCGCCGAATCCGACGTCTCGAACGGCGGAAGCGCTTATGCGTCTCCGCCGACATCCGAACACTATGTCTCACGCACCGGAGGAGGTCGCCCGATACATCTGTAGTAGCTGCCAGTTAGTGCACGCGGGGACGCCGAGTCGGACGCCGGCGGGGAAGCGGCGCTTCGAGCCCCCGGCGGAGTGTGGCGGCTGCGGGGCGGACGACTTCATCGGCATCGAGAACTGGATCCACCACAGCTCCGAGGAGTGAGCGCCGCTCCGCTCGGTCAGCGCCCGAGGACCATCGGGAGACCGTCCACGTCCGTCTCCCGTGCGTTCGAGAGCGTCGTCGCGTGCACCGCTTCGACGGCGTCGCGCTCGGCGTCGCTCCAGTCGAGGCGCTCGGCGAAGTCCGCCCAGACGCGCGCGGGCACCGCGAGGTAGTAGGCGTCGGGAGTGCGCTCGACGAGCGGGTCGTCGCGGAACGCCGTCCGCCACTCGTAGACGAGGTCGTCGACGCTCGCGACGCCGGGCGAGTCGCTCGCGAGCGACTGAAGGTCGCCGAGCGCCGCCCGGAGCGCCTCGACGGAGAGGTCGCTGTCGTCGGCGACGCGCTCGACGGCCGCGCGCGAGACCGGGGTCTGTTGTCGGTCGGTCATACGTGGGAGAACGTGTTGCGCGGCCTTGAGGCGTTCGCCGCGCCGCGCTCAGTCGAGGACGACGCCGCCGCCGACGCGTTCGAGCGCGACGATGAGGACGACGCCGACGAGCGCCGGCAGGAGGAAGGCGAGCGCGACGCCGGCGTCGAGCGTCCCGACGTCGGCGAGCGAGAGGCGGATGGGCGCGCGTAGCGCGCCCGCCATCAGCGCGACGAGGAACGTCAGCGTCGCCGCGTGATACTGCTCGAGCGCCCACGCGACGACGCGCGCGAACGTCAGGAGGCCGACGAACGCGCCGAGCGAGAAGACGACGAGCGTCGCCCCGGCGGCGCTCGCCGCGCCCACGTCGCCCGCGAGGACGGCGGCGGTCGTCCCGTGGACGGCGCCCGTCATCCGGTCGTACTGCCCGAGCGTCAGGAGGATGAGCGAGCCCGAGACGCCGGGGAGTACCATCGCGCAAATCGCGAGCGCGCCGACGAGGAAGGTCACGAGGGGGTTCGTCGGGAGCTGGCTCTGCGCGGGGCCGCTCGCGAGGAACGCGAGCGCGAACCCGCCGACGGCGACGGCGACGCGACGCGGCGTTCCGAGGTTCACCTCACCGGCGAGCACGAGCACGGACGCGAGGACGAGCCCGAAGAAGAAGGCGTACGTCGCGACCGGGTGCGTGTCGAGGAAGTACTGCACGAGGTTCGCGACGGTGATGACTGCGGAGAGGAGGCCGACGCCGAGCACGACGAGGAAGGGGACGTCCATGCGGACGAGCTCGTCGCGGACGGTCGCACGCGCGTCGGCGTCGAGCGGCGAGCGGACGGCGGGGCCGACGAGCGCGAGCGCCGCGCGCGGGTCGAGGCTCGCGATGGCGGTGACGAGGCGCCCGTAGATGCCCGTGATGAGCGCAATCGTCCCGCCGGAGACGCCGGGGACGGCGTCCGCCGCTCCCATCGCGGCGCCGCGCAGATAGACGCCGAGCCACTCGCGGACACTCATCGCGGGATCAGCCCGCCTGCTCGCTCGATGCGGCCGTCGTGGCCGTCGTCACGGCGGACGGTTCCGAGAGGGACGCGGTCGTGTTCCCGGAGTCCGCCTGCGGTTGGAGCGTGAGCTGCTCGAGCGACACCTGTACCGTGGTGTCGGTCGCGCCGTTCACCTTCCCCTCGGAGACGTTCGCCGTGTCCGTCCAGTAGGTCTGGTTGTTCATCCCGGAGCCCTCGACGGCGCTGAACTGGTAGGGGCCCTCGGCGCGGACGCTGACGTTCGTGTAGCCGTTCTCCGGGCCGTACTCGTCGTACTCGGCCGTCGAGTACGGGAGCGTCATCGTGAACTCGCCGTCGGGACCGGTCTGTGCGCGCTGGGTGTAGGTGAAGTTCTGGCCGACCTGCGTCGCCTCCATCGTCACGCTCGCGGTGACGGTGGTGTTGGCGGGGCCGGTGCCCTGCACCGTCGCGCCGGGGACGCGCTCGTAGAGCTTCGCCCAGTAGGGGAGCTCCTCGAAGTACGAGCCGCTGAGGCGCTGTTGGTAGGAAATCGCCTGGTCGCTCAGCCCGACGAGCCGATAGTGCTCGAGGGCGGGCACGTACTCGCTCGGGTAGCGCCCGATGCCGCCGAGCTGTGACGTCGAGTCGTTGGCGACGTACTCGCGAGCCTCCTCGGTCGAGTTGAACCGCTTGACGACCTGCGTGCTGCTGTCCGCCACGTAGAGCTGCCCGGCGTCACCCGCCGTCGAGTCCCAGTCGAGGACGTAGCCGCTGGGGCTCATCGACGAGCCCTGATAGCGGAAGAGCCGGACCATCATCGAGTCGTAGTAGTTCTGCGTGTGCGCGTACGTCCGGACGCTGTAGCCGGCCGTCCGGTTCCCCTGATAGAGCGGGTGGTAGAAGTCGTACGCGGAGACGTTCTCGGCGAACACCGTCGGCGCGGAGAACTTCGAGGTGACGGACGCCATCTGCCAGTCGACCGCGACGTAGCGCGTGCGCTCGCTGGCGTCACCCCTCGAGTCGAGGATCTGGTTCGCGGTCGTCTCGTTCTGCGCGAGCAGGTAGTTCGCGGCGTGCGCCGCGCCACCCTGGAACGGGTTCGCGTTCGGGATGCGCTCACCGAGCACCGTAATCCAGTGCCCGTAGTCCCACCAACTCATCACGCCGTAGCTCCCGTCCGGGTAGTCGTAATCGCCCGTCTGCTGATACGTCCCGTAGTAGTCGAGTTCGTCCGCGTTCCCGGCGCCCCCGAGGTTCCCTTCCTCGGGCGTGTTGTTCTGCATCCACTGGAGCATCGGGTTCCACGCGAGCACCGACCCGGGGCTCTCGGACGCGCCGACCTGCGAGGCCGTGCTGGTCTGGAGCTGGCCCTGCGGCGTGCTGAGCGTCACGGACATCGTGAGCGGCGCGACGAGCAACAGGAGGACGGCGACGACGGCGACGACCTGCGTCGCCTCGACGTCACGGAGGGCGTCGCGGGCCGACCCGAGGTCCACGTACTCCGAGTGGAGGACGCTCGCGCCCGCGTAGCCGCTGAGGACGGCGACCGGCACCGCGAGGTAGTAGTTGAAGCGCACCTGCGTGAACGCCGCCGCGATGAGGAAGAGCGTCCAGACGACGACGAGCGACTTCTCCGCCGCGTGGTCGCCGAGGACGAGCGACGCGAACAGCAGGCCGCCGACGAGCACGAGGCCGGTGAGCGTCGGCGGGAGGCCGACGTTGCCCGCGACCGTCGGAAGGAGGCCGGGCACCGCGATTACGACCGTGGTGACGACGAACGCGACGACCGCGAACCACCGCTCGCGGTCGCTATCGCTGTCGTAGAACGGCCGCCAGAGGAGCCACGCGAGCGCCGCGAGCATCGCGAAGAACGCGAGGCCGTAGGAGCTGAAGAAGAGCGCGAAGCGAGAGCCGCCGTAGTTCGAGAGGCTTCCGAGCCACGGCTGGGCCTCCCCGATGGTGCGCTGGGCGGCGTTCGCGTCGAAGCCGACGAAGCGCATGAAGTTCGACGCGATCATGGAGAAGACGTCGGGGAGGACGACGGAGACGACGCCCGCGCCGACGACGGTGGCGCCGAGGACGGTGAGCGGGTAGAGCGAGCGGTCGAGGTCGCGCGCCTCGAAGGTCCGGGCGAGCCACGCGAGGAAGACACAGGCGGCGGCGACGCCGAGCGCCGCGACCGGCTGGAGGAGCGAGTAGGAGGTGACGCCGAACCCGACCTCGCCGAACGGCACGAGCATCAGGACGGCGGTGACGCTCATGCTCGTCGCGCCGACGAACGCGAGGTGGTCGGGGCTCCGACCGTTGTAGTGGACGCTCGCGAGCTTCAGGAGGAAGAAGACGCCGACGATGCCGACGAGGAGGACGCCGGGGTTCCACACCCACATGTAGAGGGCGGTGGCGATACCGGCGAGCGCGCTCCAGCCGAGGACGGGCTTCAGCGCGCCCCACTCGCGTGCGCGAACCTGCTCCCAGACGGGGCGGTCGCGCTCGGCGACGTGGAGGGCGACGAGGAGTCCGAGGACCGCCGCCGCCTGAAAGAGCGGCTCGGCGATGTTGTGGTCGGCCGCGCCGACGAGGCCGCGCTGGAGGAACATCCCCGGGAGAACCGCGAGGACGGCGGCGGCGAGGACGCCGGCGGAACGGCCGGCGAGGCGCTTCGCGAGGTAGTACGTCGGGAGCACGACGAGCGCGCTGACGACGACGGGCGTGAACAGCACCGTCATCGCGACGGTCTGCTCGCTTGGGCTGCCGAGGCCGATGAGCAGGGCAGCCGTCGCCATCAGCTGGTCGAAGAGCGTGCCGAACTGCCCGACGGTCGTTCCGTAGGGGAACAGCGTCCACGGCTCGAACGGCATGGTCGCCGGCCAGTTCCGCACGACGTACATCGTACTCCGGTAGTGATACCACGGGTCGTTCCCGCTGAAGAACACCTGTCCGTTCCGGACGAACTGCTGCCAGGACTGTGCTCTGACCCACAGCATGAACGCCATGAGGAGCGCGAGCACGGGGACCTGGTACCAGTCCGCCGCTAGATCGAGGACCGAACGGCCGGCGGTGGAGGTGTCGCCGGACTGGTCGCTATCGTCGCTCATTGTGTTCGTGGACACGGAAAGTGAGGATAAGCCTTGTCATATGGCGGCTTACGCGGCGGCCAGAACCGAGCGCGCGCCTGCACGCCACCGTGGGAACCACAACCCTTATTCGCGGATCGGCGGAAGGTCCGCCTGATGAAGGTCTCCGTCGTCGTCTGTACGTACTCGATGGAGCGCTACGACGTCTTCTCTGAGGCCGTCGAGAGCGTGCTCGCGCAGACGTACGAGCCCCTCGAAGTCGTCCTCGTCGTCGACGGGAACCCCGCGGTCTACGAGCGCGTCGAGGCGGACTTCGGCGAGCGCGCGGACGTCCTCCACGACAACGACGAGAACCAAGGAATCTCCTACAGCCGGACGAAGGGCGCCGAGCTCGCCTCCGGTGACGTCGTCGCGTTCATTGACGACGACGCGACCGCCGAACCCGACTGGGTCGCGAACCTCGTCGACGTCTACGAGTCCACGGACGCCATCGCCGTCGGCGGCGACGTCGAAGCCGACTGGCAGGCCGAGAAACCCGACTTCTTCCCCGACGAGTTCTACTGGCTCGTCGGCGTCGTCGAACCCGGGTTCGCGGAGGACGGCGAGGAGGTTCGCAACACCTACGGCTCGAACATCTCCTACCGTCGCGAGGCGTTCCTCAAGGTCGGCGGATACGACCCGAACACCGGCCGGAAGGGCGACAAACACCTCCAGGCCCACGAGGCGCCCGTCGGCATCCGCCTCCTCCGCGAGTACGGGACGGGGATGGTGTTCACGGAGGACGCGGTCGTCCACCACAAGCTCTTCGACTACCGAGGGGAGTTCCGCTGGCTCCTCTTTCGCTCCTTCTGGCAGGGCTACTCGAAGCGCGTCATGGACCTCCTCTACCCGGACGCGCCCGACGACAAGGGCGACTACTTGGAGTGGCTCCTCACCGAGCGCGTCCCGATGCGCCTGAAGCGCCTCGTTCGCTCGCCGTCGCTCTCGGGGGCCGAACAGCTCGGCGCCATCGCCGCGTTCACCGCCGCAGTCGGACTGGGGTACGTGTACGCGATGGTGACGCCGGGCGTCGTCGAGAAGGCGAACGCGTAGGCTACGCGCCCGCTCGCGTCGCCGTCACGACGTAGATTCCCTTCTCCTCACAGTACTCGCGACTCGTCTCCTCCGCGACGCGCACGTCGTCGATGGTGTAGCCGAGGCCGGTGAGCCGCTCCTCGACGTCGGCCTTCGGCGCCCCGAGGAACGCGTGCGTCTCGACGAACACCGCGCGTGGCTCGCCCTCGTACCCGTCGAGGATGCGTAGCTCGGCACCCTCGCAGTCGAGCGAGAGAACGTCGCAGTCCGGTAGCTCCGCGCTGGGAACGAAATCGGCGTCGCCCGCGCTTCCGAAGACGCTCACGTCGGCCCCGACGACGGCGTGCTCGACGGTGACGCGGCCCGAGACGCCGTTCAGCGCGAGCGTCTCGCGCACGCGCTCGAGTTGCGTCTTCGAGCCCTCGTAGACGGTGACCGACCCCTCGGGACCGACGCGGCGGGCGGCGAGCACGGCGGTGACGCCCCAGCCGCCGCCGACGATGACGACGCGGTCGCCCTCCTCGACCTCGCCCTCGATGGCCGCCGTGAGCCCCGACTCGTAGCCGGGGCGGTCCAGGGAAAAGTCGGGCACGTAGTCGTCGAGTATCCGCCCCGCGCGGACCTCGACCCCGCCGTACGTCGCCGTCGTCCGGGGAAGCACCTCCCGCGTCTGTCGGTAGGCCTCGTACGTGCCGCGCCGCAGTAGCGTCGAAATGCCCTCCGTCCGGAGGATGCGGACGGAGCGATAGAGAAGTGACATGGCGACCCGTATCTCCCGTTCGTGCTTGTTTCTTTGGGTGGTCTCGGCGACCGATTCCTCCTGGGAGGTGGCGGCATCCGAATCCTGAAATGCCGGCCCGCAGTACAGGACGGTAATGGACGTCAGTATCGTCGGGAGCGGCTACGTCGGAACGACGGTCGCCGCTTGCCTCGCCGACGCCGGACACAGCGTGACGAACGTCGACGTCGACCCGGACGTCGTCGCGGCCATCAACGACGGGGAGGCGCCGATTCACGAGCCCGGCCTCGCGGACCTCGTCGCCGAGCACGCCGGCGGGCGCCTGCGGGCGACCACGGAGTACGACGCGGTCCGCGAGACCGACCTGACCTTCCTCGCGCTGCCGACGCCCTCGAAGCCGGACGGGAGCAACGACCGCACCTACATCAAGCGGGGCGCGGAGTCGCTCGGGGACGCCCTCGAGGGGAAGGACGGCGAGCACACCGTCGTCGTGAAGAGCACCGTCGTCCCCGGGACGACCGGCGACGTCGTCGCCCCTCGCATCACCGAGCGCTCCGGGATGACGGTCGGCGACGACCTCCACGTCGGGATGAACCCCGAGTTCCTCCGCGAGGGGACGGCCGTCTCGGACTTCCGCGACCCGGACAAACTCGTCTTCGGGGCGGCCGACGACCCGGCGGTCTACGACGCCTTCGGGCGCGTCTTCGACCCGCTGGTCGCGGACGCGGACGGCGACGTCCCCGTCGTCGAGACCGGCCTCCGGGAGGCCGAGATGATCAAGTACGCGAACAACACCTTCCTCGCGACGAAGGTCTCGCTCGTCAACGAACTCGGCAACGTCTGCAAGGAGTACGACGTCGACGCCTACGAGGTGGCGGACGCCATCGGGCTGGACGACCGCATCGGCGCGCGCTTCCTCCGCTCGGGGCTCGGCTGGGGCGGGAGTTGCTTCCCGAAGGACACGAAGGCGCTCATCGCCGCCGCGCGCGCCGCCGACTACGAGCCTGAGCTGCTGCAGGCCGCCGTGGACGTCAACGACCGACAGCCCGAGCGCCTGCTCGCGCTCCTCGACGACCACTTGGCCGTCGCCGGCGAGCGAGTCGCCGTCCTCGGCCTCGCGTTCAAGCCCGGGACCGACGACGTCCGGAACTCGCGGGCCATCCCGGTCATCGACGGGCTCCTCGAGCGCGACGCCGACGTCGTCGCCTACGACCCGGTCGCCACTGCGAACATGCGCGAGCAGTTCCCCGACATCGCGTACGCGGACACCGCCGCTGACGCCCTCGACGGCGCGAGCGCGGCGCTGGTCGTCACCGACTGGGACGAGTTCGGTGCCCTCGACGCGGAGTTCGAGGCGATGGCGCGAAAGCTCGTCGTCGACGGGCGACACGTCGACCTGCCGGTGGAAGCGCGCGGCCTCGAGTACGAGGGGCTATGTTGGTAGCGGGGCGGCGTTCCCGAGAGTCGGCTCGGCGCCGGCGGTCGGCCACGAGCGCACGGCCCGCGAGTACCGGAAACCGGTCACAGAGACACACGCCATGACCACACAAGAGCGGCCCACACCGACGTTCGACGGCCCCATCGAGTCGGTCGCGGTCGGCGTGCCGACGAAGGACAACGAGGACTCCATCCGGGCGACCCTCGAGTCGCTCCTCGAGCAGCACCGACAGCCGGACCGGATCATCGTCGTCGACGCGAGCACCGACCGCACGCCCGAGATCGTGCGCGACGTCGCGGAATCGACCGACGTCGAGATCGCGCTGCTCGAGGAGACGACGCACGGTCGCGGCATCAGCGCCGCGCGCCAGCAGATCTACGAAGCGCTCGAGGAGGACCTCTTGGCCTGCCTGGACACGGAGAAGCGCGTCGAGCCCGACTGGGTCGAGACCCACCTCGAGTTCCACCGCGAGCACCCCGAGTTCGGCGTGCTGAACGCCGGCCCAGAGGTCGAAGGCGAGGTCGAGAACCCGAAGACGTACGACTTCTTCGTGCAGGCGAACTGCTCGATCAAGCGCGAGGTGCTCGACTTACTGGGCGGGTGGGACCGATGGATGAATCGCGGCGAGGACTGGGACTTCCGGATTCGCCTCTGGCGCGCCGGCGTGCGCTCGTACTCGACGGCCGCGCTCGCGGCGGATCTCGTCGTCGACGAGAGCCCGTACGTCGAAATCTCGAAGATGAGCGCGCGGCCGGGGTGCGTCGCGTTCCTCCGGAAGTACGGCCGCTGGTACGCTTCCTTCTATCCGATTCACGTCCTCGGGGACGTCGCGTCCGCCGTCTCCATCGCGGCGACGGCGCTCGCGGTCCTCCTCGCGCCGCTGACCCTCGGCGGGTCGCTCGCGCTCGGCGCCGTCCCGCTGACGGCGTTCGCCGTCTACGTCTACTTCGACTACGGGCGAGCGCACGGCGTTCCGGACGCCCGGGAGCTCGCGCTCCGACTCCCGCGCTTCTACCTCCTCGGCTACACCGCGCTCCGCGAGCTCCTCTACGCGGAGGACTACGACTGGAACTACGGCGGCGTGGAGCGCGACGGGCGCTAGCGCTCATCCTGCCCGGTCTCGGGGCGTTCGCCGTCGCGATAGCGCTCGACCCACTCGGGCGTGAAGTCCGCGCGCTCGTGCGCCTCGACGACCGCCTCGTGCATCCCCTCGTGGAAGGCGTCGACGGAGAAGCGCTCGGCGAACGCGGCGATCTCCGCGTCCGTCCACTCGACGCCCTCCGCCTCGAACGTCGCGACGCTCTCGCGGAGGCGGCGCCCGTCCTCGTCCGGGCGGACGTGCGTGTATCCGTTCTTCCCGTCGACGACCTGGAACTGCGTCATCCCTTCTTCGACGCCGAGCAGCGGCGTGCCGGCGGCGAGCGCTTCGACGGGCGAGATGCCGAAGTCCTCCTCGCGGGCGTTGAAGACGAACGCCTTCGCGCCGGCGAGCAACTCGGCCTTCCGGTCCTCGCTCACGTAGCCGGCGAACTCGACGTTGTCGTTCGCCATCGCCTCCAATTCCTCGCGCTCGGAGCCGTCGCCCGCGACGACGAGTCGCGCGTCCGGCATCTCGTTGAACGCCGCGACGATCTCGTCCACCTTCTTGTGCCAGTCGAGCCGCGAGAGCGTCAGGTAGTAGTCGCCCGTCTCGGCGTCGCTCGGGTCGTACTCGTGCGTCGGGATGGGCGGGTAGACGACCCGGATCTTCTCCTCGGGGACGCCCCAGTAGCGCTGGATGCGGCGCTTGACCATGTCGGAGTTCGCGACGAAGAGGTCGGGGCGATGCGTGTTGTGGTCGAACGCGACGCGCACCGCGTAGTAGAAGAGGAGCTTCAGCGCCCCGGAGAGCCCGTCGGCGTCGACGGAATCGATGAGGTCGGACTGGCGGCGGTTCGTGTGGTGGACGTACGCGACCCACGTCTGGGCGTCCGGCGCGACGTAGAACAGGGGTTCGTTCCCGCTCGTGACGACTGTGTCGTACGGGCGGAGTTCGTCCGCGCGCTGCCAGCGGAGGAGGTGCGAGAGCATGCGGGCGGCGCCGCCGCGCTTCATCCCCCAGTCGGTGCCGAACCCGCCACGGATTTCGGTCGCGGTGACGTCGTCGGGTTCGACCGACGCGTCCCGATAGCCGACGTAGAGCGGGGCGTCCGGGAAGGCGCGCGTGAGTTCCCACGCGACGCGGTCGCCGCCGCCGTTGACGTGTTCGCCCCAGTGGGCGAGCGCGAGGTCGTTCACGATGGCCGGACGTTACCCGGGACGGGAGAAAACTCCTTCGACGCCGCGCGAGTCACAGCGCCTTCCAGCGGCGATAGAGGCGGTATCCGGCGGTTCCGGCGCGAACCGGTCCGGTGAGGAGGTCGAGGGCGAGAACGGCGAACAGGAACCCCGTGATGGGGCGTGGGTCGCTCCGGAGGCTCCGCACGCAGTGGGTGAGTCCCTCGCGTGGCCGGTCGGCGCGGTACGCGCAAAAGGCCTGCTCGAAGCCGTGCGTCGCCCGCTGCTCGCGCGAGAGGTCGGTGACGGCGGGGTGGCGCTCGCGCGTCCGCTCGAGCACGCGCTGGATGTCGTCGTAGAGCGCTACCCGGTCGCCCGACGCGTTCCCCTCGTGCGTGCGCTTCACCGCGAGCGGTGCGTCCGCGAGCGCGAAGCGGTGGTCGGCGGCGAGACGGACGTAGAGGTCGTAGTCGGCGGAGACGTCGAACGACTCGTCGAGGCCGCCGGCGTCGCGCCACGCCTCGCGCTCGACGGTGACGCAGGAGAACGACCGGAGGAAGTTGAGGTGGACGTAGAGCTGTCGGACGAGCGGGAGGCCGGCGGACGCGGGCGCGGGCGGGTCGGCGTACTCGAGCGTGGTGCCGTCGCCGTCGACGACTTCGACGTCCGAGTAGACGACGGCGGCGTCGTCGGCGTCGTGGCGTTCGAGGTGCCGTTCGAGTTTCTCCGTACGCCAGTAGTCGTCCTGGTCGAGGAACGCCAGCACGTCGCCCTCGGCGAGCGACGCGCCCCGGTTCATGTTCCCCGCGATCCCGAGGTTCTCCTCGTTCTCGTGGAGAGTCACGCGCTCGTCGTCGTACGACTCGACGGCCGCGACGGTGCCGTCGGTACTGCCGTCGTCGACGACGAGCACCTCGACGTCCGCGAACGACTGCGCGAGCACGCTGTCGACCGCGTCGCGGACGTACGCCTCGCCGTTGTAGGTCGGCACGACGACGGAGACGCGCGGGGACTCGTTCACGTTCCGTACGCGGAGAGTCGCCGTAATGAATGTTCTGACCGGTCGCGGCGCTCCCGAGACCGTGGGCTTATAGAGACGGCTGGTCCAAGGAGCGGACAGATGGCCGGTCTCGCTCGCGCGTCCGCGGTCCAGTTCTCCGTCACTCTCGCCCGGACGGTCGTGGGTGCGCTCGTCACCATTTACGCCGTCCGAATCCTCGGCGCGGGTGCGTTCGGTCAGTACGCGCTCGCGCTTGGCGTCGTCGGTATCGTTCGGATACCCACGAGCTCGGTCAGCCTCGCGACGTCGAAGCGAATCAGCGAGGGGGCGCGGCGGAACGTGTTCCACACTACGGGACTCCTCCTCCTCGCCGTCGTCGTCACCGTCGCCGCCGCCGTGATCCTGCTCGCGAGCGCGCCGCTCAGCTCGTACATCGGATTCGCGGAGATCTCCCTCGTCGCCGCGCTCTACGTCTCCAAGTCCGTCTTCTCGCACGCGACCGGCGTCCTTCGCGGCGAGCACCGTGTCGAGGCCGCCGCGCTCGCCGACGCCGCCGGCGGGATCGGGATCGCCGCCCTCCAGTTCGTGCTCCTGTACACCGGCGGGGGTGTGCTCTCGCTCCTCCGTGGGGAGATCGTCGCCGCGGGCGTCACCGCGCTCGTCTGTCTCTACGTCTCGGACCGGTCGTTCGCGGTTCCCGATTGGGCGTCCGTGCGGAGCCTCTACGAGTACGGTCGATACGTCTGGCTCGGCGAGTTCCGTGGGATGTCTTACTCGTGGGTGGACACGGTTCTGCTCGGGTTCTTCGTCGCGCCCGCCGTCGTCGGCGCCTACGAGGTCGCGTGGCGGATCACCGCGCTGTTCATGCTGTTACCGCAGGCGTTCGGCGCGGTGACGTTCCCCTCGATCAGCGAAGCCACCGCGAAGGGCCGCTTCGACGACGTCAACCGGATACTGAACCGGATGCTCCCGCTCGCACCCGCGCTCGCGATCCCGGGTGCGGTGGGCGCGCTCGTCATCGGCACCGGCGTCCTCTCGATCTACGGCGCGTCCGTTGTCGCGGTCTCAATCGCACCGCTCGTGCTCGTCCTGCTGAGTCTGATGCGCTGCGTCGAGTCCTTCGAGACGAGTTTCGTCAGCGTCCTCGACGCGACCGACCACCCGGAGCAGAGCTTCCGGGTGAGCGTGGTCTTCATCCTCTCGAACATCGCGTTGAACCTCGCGCTCATACCGACGGTCGGGGCGGTCGGCGCCGCGCTCGCGACGCTCACCGCGCTCTCGCTCAGCGCCGCGTTGGCCTATCGGGGGTTCCCGGCGGAAGTCGACGTCAGTCTCGACTCCCGGACTCTCGGCGGCGAGGTCGTGGCCGCCGCACTCATGGGCGGCCTGCTGGCGGGTCTGACGGCGTACTACCCCGCGAACGGGCTCGTTATCGTCCTCCTCTACGTCGGCCTCGGCGCCGCCGTCTACGGGGCGGCCCTCACCGCGCTCTCACCGAACGTTCGCGCTCGCGCCCGCCAGCTCCTCCACGAAACCGGTTTGGCGGGCACGTAGCGTTTAGCTCTCCGACGGCAGTTCGTCGTACACCGCGAGCGTCCGGTCGACGATGGCGTCCCAGCCGTGGTTCCGGCGGCCGGACTCGCGGTCGATTCGCGCCGGGTCGAGGGCGCCCGTGATGGCGTCCGCGAGGCCGTCCGCGAGCGCGGGCGCGTCGTCCGGCCGGACGACGAGCGATTCCCCGCCGAAGTTCTCGACGATGTCGGGGACCGCGCCGGTTTCGGTGGCGACGAGCGGCGTCCGGCAGGCGAGCGCCTCGACGGGGACGATGCCGTAGGGCTCCGTCTTACTCGGGAAGCAGACCGCGTTCGCGGCGTTGTAGAAGTCGACCTTGTCGGCTTCGGCGACGTGCCCGAGGAAGTCGATGCGGTCCTCGAGGCCACGGCGCGCCACGAGGGCTTCGAGGTCGTCTTGCATCGGCCCCGACCCCCCGACGAGCACGCGGAACTCGTGTCCCTCGGCCGCGAGTCGGTCCGCCGCCTCGATCAGGACGTCGACGCCCTTCCGCTCGATCAGCCGACCGATGTACGCGACGACGTACTCGTCGCCGACGTCGACGTCGAGGGCGTCTCGGGCCGCCGCCGTCTCAGTCGGGCGGAATCGGTCGAAGTCGACACCCATCGGCGACACCGTGGTAGGGCCGTAGTCGGAGAGGAGCGCGGCTTCGCGCTTCGTCAGCGCGAATATCTGGTCGGCCTTCCGGAACGCGTACTCCTGTGGGAGGTACTCCGCGACCGCAGAGAGCCTCGAGACGAGGGAGCCGTAGGTGACGCTCGGGACGGCGGGGTCGCCGCCGTGCGACTGCATCACGATCGGCGCGCGCTCGCCGACGGTCGCGAGCAGCACGTACGTGAAGTAGTTGTAGAGGCCGTGGAAGTGGAAGAGGACGTCGTCCTCGCGTGCGGCGTCGGCGAGCGCGCGGCGCATCGCTTGCGAGTACTCCACCTTCGGATGCAGGTACGTCGAGGGGAAGACGCGATACGTGATGTCGTCGTCGACCCGCTCGTAGGACTCCGAGAACGTGTGCTCGGGGCGCCAGCACTCGAAGGTGTGCTCGCCGTCGCGCTCGGCCAGTTGCTTGGCGACCTTGACGTTCCAGTCCTCCTCGTAGGTCCGTGGGTCCGCGTCCGGCTTGAACGGCGTGAGTGAGTGATGAAGAACCTGAATGACTCGCATCGACGGGTGGTCGTTCTCGGGACCGGATTCGTATAAATCCCGTCGGTCGACGGGGTACGCGTCCGAGACCGGCAACGAGAAGCGTTATGCCGGTGGCCGGCGAACGAGTGTCATCGACCGTTCATGAAGGTTCTGTACTTGACGACGGACTACACCGAATACCTACAGGATCAGGTCCTCATCGGTCTCAAGCGCCTGCCGGACGTGACGTGTGTCGACGTGCCCCGAAAGGACGTCGTCTACGCCGCCCACGAGGACGCGGCCGAGGACGTCCACGGTGGCGGCTTCACCGTGTGGGGGACACTGGAGGGCGGCGACGACGTCGACCGCGAGGCACCCTTCGAGCGACTCGAGGACGGGGAGTTCGACCTGTTGGTCTTCGGGAACGTCCGCCGAGAGACCGACCTCTTCGAGCGCGTGGACTTCGACGCCGTCCCGTGTCCCGTCGCCTTCCTCGACGGCGAGGACGAGCGCTACGAGCCGACGCCGCGATCCGCGGTCGCGTTCGTCCGCGAAGCCCTGAGCAGGCGGCGGCGAGGGATGGAGGTCATGCCCGCAGTGGGGAGCGCCCTCTACGAGCCGGCGCTCGACGAGGGCTACTACTTCAAGCGCGAGAAGGACGACGCGGTCGCCGCCCGTGCGAACGTGCACCCGATACCGTTCTCCATCCCGGCGGAGAAGATCCGCGACGAGCGGCCCGAGAAGACGCAGACGTTCCAGACGCACGTCCAGTGTGAGCCGGCGTACGAACTCCCGGAGGTCCGCGAGAACTGCACGACGCGCCCGGTTTTCGACACGGAAGCCGCCTACTACGACGACATCGCCGCATCGCGCTACGGTATCACGATGAAGAAGGGTGGGTGGGAGTGCATGCGCCACTACGAGATCGCGGCGAACTGGACGGTGCCGTGTTTCTACGAGCTAGACGACAAACCGGCCGAGTGCGCCCCACACGGCTTACGGGACCTGGAGAACTGCCTCTCCTTCGAGACGCCCCGCGAACTCCGCCGGAAGATCGGATACGTCGAGACGAACGACCTCTACGGTCTCCTCCAGCGAAACGCCGTCGAGTGGGTCCGCGAACACACCTGCGTCGACGCCGCGCGGTCCGTCTCCGACACGGTGAGACGCGACGCGGACGAATAGCCGACTCCGACGATAGCACGATAGTTAAGGGCGGAGGGACCACAGACAGAACCATGAAGGCAGTCGTCCCCGCCGCTGGCCAGGGTACGCGCCTGTATCCGCAGACGCACACGAAACCGAAGCCGATGGTTCGGCTCGCCGGCAAGCCGATTCTCGGCCACATCCTCGAGGGGTTCGTCGGCACCGACGTCGAGGACGTGGTCGTCGTCGTCGGCGTCATGAAGGAGAAGGTCATCGAGTACGCGGAGTCCGCGTACGGCGACGACCTGACGCTCGAGTTCGTCGAGCAGGCGGAGACGAAGGGGCTCGGACACAGCATCTACCAGGCGCGCGAAGCCGTCGGCGACGAGCCGATGTGCATCACGCTCGGCGACATGCTCTTCGAGCAGGGGTACGAGCGCTTCCTCGAGGCGTACGACGCGCTCGACGACGTGGACGGCGCGCTCGGCGTGAAGGAGGTGGCGGACCCGTCGAACTACGGGGTCGTGACGACGGCGGCGGACGGGACGATTTCGAAGCTCGAGGAGAAACCCGACGACCCGGACTCGAACCTCGCGATCAGCGGCCTCTACTTCGTGGACGCGTCCGACGCGCTCTTCGACGCCATCGGTGAGCTCGTCGAGAACGACGTGCGCGGGGCGGGCGACGAGTACCAGTTGACGGACGCGCTCCAGAAGCTCCTCGAGCGCGGGCTGACCCTCGGGACGTTCCCGGTCGAGGAGTGGTACGACTGCGGGCGCCCGGAGACGCTCCTCGAGGCGAACCGCGCGCTCCTCGGGTCCGACGAGGAGGGCCGAGTGGAACACGACGGGACGAGCGTCGTCCTCCCCCCGGCGGACGTCGGCGACGACGTCACCATCGAGAACAGCGTCATCGGGCCGTACGTCAGCGTGGACGACGGCGCCGAGATCGTGGACAGCCGCGTCAGCGACGCGATCCTCGGTCGGGACGCCACGCTGCGCACGGTGAACTTGGAGTCGAGCATCCTCGGGGACGGCTCCTCCGTCGAGGGGACGCAGCACCGACTCAACGTCGGTGACTTCAGCGAGGTGAACCTGTGACGGCGACGCGAGTCCTCGTCACCGGCGGTGCGGGCTTCATCGGGAGCGCGCTCTGTCGCTCGCATCTCGCGGACGGACACGACGTCGTCTGCCTCGACAACCTCTCCTCGGGGCGCGCGCGGAACGTCTCCGCGCTCCGCGACGACGACGCGTTCACGTTCCTTGAGGGCGACGTCCGCGACGGCATCACGGCGCACGCTGACGGCGGGTTCGACTACGTCTACCACCTCGCGTCGCGGGCGTCACCGACGGACTTCGAGGAGCACCCGCTCGACATCGCGGAGACGAACGCGACGGGGACGCGTCGCGTCCTCGACTTCGCACGCGAGGACGACGCGCGCGTCCTCTACGCGAGCACGAGCGAGGTGTACGGCAACCCCCTCGAACACCCCCAGCGCGAGACGTACAACGGGAACGTCGACCCGCGCGGGACGCGGGCCTGCTACGACGAGGGGAAGCGCTACGGCGAGATGCTCGCCGCGACGTACGCCCGCCGATTCGGCGTCGACACGCGGACCGCGCGCCTCTTCAACACGTACGGCCCGCGGATGCGCCCCGACGACGGGCGCGTCATCCCGAACTTCCTCCGGCAGGCCCTCGCCGACGACCCGATAACGGTCTACGGCGACGGGAGTCAGACGCGGAGCTTCCTCTACGTCGACGATCAGGTGCGCGGCCTCCGCGCGCTCATGGAGGCGCCCGACCTCGCGGGCGAGGTCGTGAACATCGGGAGCACCGACGAGGTGACGATAGAGACGCTCGCCGAGACCGTCCTCGATGCCTTCGAGACGGCCTCGGAGATCACGTACGAGCCGCTCCCGCACGAGAACGACCCGGAGCGTCGCAAGCCCGACGTCACGCGGGCGCGCGAGTGGCTCGACTGGACGCCGGACGTCGGCCTCCGCGAGGGGCTTCGGCTGACCGCCGAGCACTTCCGCGCACACGAGGCGCTCTGAGCGCGGCGGACCGCCCACGCTTATGGGCGTGAGGCCCGCCTACTCCGGTATGATTCACGACGTCGAGGTGCGCGACCTCCAGGTGAACGCCGACGAACGCGGCCACCTCGTGGAGGTGTTCCGCGAGGACTGGGACGAGTACGACATCGACCCCGCGATGTCCTACTACTCGATGACGTACCCGGGGATCATCCGGGCGTGGCACCGCCACCTCGAGGGGCAGGTCGACCACTTCGTCTGCCCGCAGGGCCGCATCAAGGTCGGCGTCTACGACGAGCGCGCGGACTCCCCGACCGAGGGCGAGCTGAACACGTTCGTCATCGGCGAGCATAGCCAGCAGATGGTCCGTATCCCCGGGGACTGCTGGCACGGGTTCAAGGCCATCGGCGACGAGCCCGCGCTCCTCATCAACTACCCGACCGAGCTCTACGACTACGAGGAGCCGGACGAGGAGCGCCTCCCCTACGACACCGACCGCATCCCGCTGGACTGGGAGGAGCCGCCACACGAGTAGCGCACGGTTCTGGCGTGCCCCGGCTACGGGAGCAGTCGGCGCAGGAGTCGGTATTCGCCGGCGAGTTGGCTCCGCCAGCCTTCGCCGCGCTCCGCGAGGGCGCGGAGGTCGGTCGGCGTCGGCGGGCGCGGGTCGTCGCGGCCGCCCCACGTCGGGACGTACTTGTTCGGGAGGTGGTGAACGAGCAGGCGCTCGAAGCCCTCTATCGGGAACGCCTTCGGGTCGAGCCCGCAGTTCGTGTAGACGTCCGATGCACCGGATTCGAGGATGCCGTAGAGCTGGGGCAGCCGGTAGGGTTTGGCGAAATGCTTGGAGGGCCCGGGTTCCCGGCCGAACGCATCGTGGGCCACGACCGTCCGAAGTTGGTCGTCGGTCAGCACCCAGCTCCCCTGATGGAGGTTCCACAGCCGGAAGTAGCGCTCGCCACCGTACTCGGCGTTCGACTCCAGGAGCGTGCGCTGGCGGAGGCTGTGGTCGAAGAGATACGGCGTCTCGTCCCCGTCGACGCGCTCGAAGCGGATGAAGCCGGTCGGGACGCCGTCCGGGAGGCGGTCGTTCACCTCGACGTAGGCGTCGAGGTTGTCCTCGGTGATGAGGACGTCGTCCTCCACGTAGACGTAGAGGTCGTACTCGCCGAGGGCGTCACGCATCACGTCGCGGTGTTCGTAGACGAGCTCCATCTCGATAGACGGGTCGTGCTGGCGCGTTCGAACGACCGGGTCCGGCCATCCCTCGGGTCGCTCCTCGGTCAGGTCGAGGACGACGTCGACATCGTGTCGCATGGACCGGTACTCCGCGAGGAGGCGGTCGACGTACTCCCAGTGGTCGCGACCGTAGCTGGGGATGCAGACTAGGACGTCCATCTTCGCTCCTCTAGTCGCCTTCGAGCAATATACGTTCGGACTGCGCGCACGTCGGCGCACCCCGAAGCACATTAACTACTGGAGAGTGACGAGGGTCGTATGAAGGGTGTGCTCCTCTCCGGCGGTACGGGCTCGCGGCTCCGGCCGATAACGCACACGGGGCCGAAGCAACTCGTCCCGGTGGCGAACAAGCCAGTGATCGAGTACGCGATAGAGGACCTCCGGGAGGCGGGGATCACGGAGATCGGGGTCGTCCTCGGGAACAAGGGCCGCGAGGAGATCCAGGACTTCCTCGGTGACGGCTCGGCGTACGGCGTGGACATCACGTACATCATCCAGGGGAACCCGCTCGGGTTGGCGCACGCGGCGGGGTGTGCGCGCGACTTCGTCGGCGACGACGACTTCGTGATGTACCTCGGCGACAACATCCTGAAGCAGGGCGTCACGGAGCTCGTCGAGAGCTTCGAGGCGGGCGACTACGGTGCTGGGATCGCGCTCCAAGAGGTCGAGAACCCGGAGGCGTTCGGCATCGCGGACGTGGACGCCGACGGGACGGTGACGCGCCTCGTCGAGAAGCCGGACGACCCGCCGTCGAACCTGGCGTTAATCGGGATGTACGTCTTCTCGCCGGCGGTCTTCGACGCGATCGACGACCTCGAACCGTCGTGGCGCGGCGAACTCGAGATCACCGACGCCATCCAGTCCCTGCTCGACGACGGGTACGCCATCGACTCGCACGTCGTCACGGGCTGGTGGAAGGACACGGGCAAGCCCGAGGACATCCTCGAGGCGAACCGGCTCGTCCTCGAGGACGCCGCGCTCGAGGCCGAGGGGGAGATCGAGGACGGCGCGGAAACGCGGGGACGGATCGGGCTCGCGGCCTCGGCGACCATCGAGGAGGGCGCGGTCGTTCGCGGCCCGGTCTCCATCGCGGCGAACACGACCATCGAGAGCGGGACGTACGTCGGCCCCTACACCTCGATCGGCCCGAACTCGACGCTGTCGGGCGTTCACATCGAGAACAGCGTCGTGATCGGCGACTCGACGCTGACCGCCTCGGGACGCATCGTGGACAGCCTCCTCGGCCGGTCGGCGGACGTGGAGAGCGCGGACGACCTCCTCCCGGAGGGCCGCCGCCTCGTCGTCGGCGAGAACTCCAACCTCAAACTCTGATCATGCGCATCATCACCATCACGTGCCCGGAGTGTGGCACCGTCGTCGCGGCGAACGAACTCGAGTCGAAACGCGTCATGAAGTGCCCCGGACTCGACTGCGAGCACGTCCTCCGCTTCGATGCCCTCGACGCGGACGCGCGCGAGCACTTCCTCGCGAACCGGGAGCGCTATCGGCTTTAGGGCGGCGCGTCGCTCGGCGCGCCGAGCGCGTCCGCGATGGCGTCGATGTCGTCCGCGAGCGTCGGCTGTGGGCGGCCGAGCGTTCGCTCGACGCGCGAGACGTCGAGGCAGGTGTAGGCGGGGCGGGCGGCGGCGCGGTCGACGTCGTCCCGGGAGCCGCGAACGAGGTGGTCGTCGCTCGCGTCGAGGCGGTCGGCGAGCGCGGCGCCGAACGCGTAGGGCGTGACGCAGGAGCGTGTGGCGACGTGGTAGGTTCCAGACGCCGAGGCGTCGACGAGGTCGCAGAGGGTCTCCGAGGCGTGGCCCGCCCGCGTCGGCGTGACGTGTTGGTCCGTGAACAGCGGCGTCTCCGCGCCGTCGGCGAGGCGGTCACGGACCCACGCCGGAAAGCCGGTGAGTGCGCCCGTGTTCGCGTGGCGGCCGTAGACGAAGGAGAGGCGCGTGAGGAGGGCGTCCGCGTCCGCACTCCGGACCCGCCGCTCGCCGTCGAGCTTCGACGCGCCGTACGTCTGGAGCGGGTTCGTCGGCGCGTCCTCGGCGTAAGGCGTCTCCCGGTCGCCGTCGAAGACGTAGTCGGTGGAGACGTGGAGGACGCGAGTGTCCCGCTCCGCGCAGGCCGCCGCGAGCGTGCCGGGCGCGTCGGCGTTCACGGCGTGCGCGCGCTCGGGCGCGGACTCGCAGGCGTCGACGTCGGTCATCGCCGCGCAGTTGACGACCCAGTCGGGGTCGCTGGCCGCGAGGCGGTCGCGGAGCGCCGCGTCGTCCGTGACGTCGAGGCGGTGGAGCGGGACGTCGAAGTCGGGCGCGGTCGTGTGGTAGGTGCCGGTGACGCGCCAGTCGCGCGCGACGGCGCTCGCGACGACGTTCGAGCCGAGGAGGCCGTTCGCGCCGAGGACGAGGAGGTGCACACGCGTCCCGTAGCGATGGAAACCTAAATAGGCACTACGGACGAGTGTCAGACGATGCGAGTACTCGTCACGGGAGGCGCGGGGTTCATCGGGTCGAACTTCGTCCACTACCTCCTCGACAACCACGACGACGAGGTGGTGACGCTGGACGCGCTGACGTACGCCGGGTCACTGGACAACCTCGAGGGCGTCCTCGAGGACCCGCGCCACGAGTTCGTGGAGGGGGACGTTCGGGACGAGGACCTCGTTCGCGACCTCGTCGCGGACGTCGATGCGGTGGTGCACTTCGCGGCGGAGTCGCACGTCGACCGCTCCATCGAGGGCGCGAAGCCGTTCGTCCAGACGAACGTCGAGGGGACGCAGGTGCTCCTCGACGCCGCGAAGGACGCGGGCGTCGAGCGCTTCCTCCAGATCTCGACCGACGAAGTGTATGGGCAGATACTCGACGGGACGTTCTCGGAGGACGACCCGCTGAACCCGCGGAACCCGTACGCGGCGACGAAGGCGAGCGCGGACCTGCTCGCGAAGAGCTTCGAGACGACGCACGACCTCCCCGTCGTCATCACGCGGACGTGCAACAACTTCGGGCCGCGCCAGCACTCGGAGAAGCTCATCCCGAAGTTCATCCAGCGCGCGAGCGAGGGGAAGTCTCTGCCCGTGTACGGCGACGGATCGAACGTCCGGGAGTGGATCTACGTCGAGGACAACTGCCGCGCGCTCGACGTCGTGCTCCGCGAGGGCGCGGTTGGTGAGGTGTACAACATCGGCAGCCACGCGGAGAAGACGAACCTCGAAGTGACCGAGGCGATCCTTGAGGCGGTCGGCGCGGACGACGACCTGATCGAGTTCGTCGAGGACCGCGCGGGCCACGACCAGCGCTACGCGCTCGACACCGAGAAGATCGGAGCGCTCGGCTGGGAGCCGACCTACTCCTTCGAGGAGGGCCTCCAGAAGACCGTCGACTACTACCTCGAGTGAGCGCGCGACCGAAACACGCAATCCTTTTTCCCTCGCCGACCCCCTTCTCGAAGCAATGCCGGACCATTCGGACGTCTGCGTCCTCATCCCGACGCTCGACGAGGCGGAGACCATCGGCGAGGTCATCGAGGCCTTTCGTGACCGGGGCTTCGACGAGGTCCTCGTCGTCGACGGGCACTCGACGGACGGGACGCGCGACATCGCGCGCGAGCACGGCGCGCGCGTCGTCGAGCAGTCGGGCGCGGGGAAGGGGCAGGCGGTCCGGGAGGGCGTCGAGCGCGTCGAGCGGCCGTACGTGCTGATGCTGGACGGCGACGGAACCTACCGAGCGGAGGACGCGGACGCGATGCTCGAACCCATCTTCGAGGGACGCGCCGAGCACGTCATCGGCGACCGGTTCGCGGAGATGGAGGCGGGCGCGATGAGCACGCTGAACGGCGTCGGGAACTCGATCATCAACCGGTCGTTCTCCTTCATCCACGGCCACGACTTCCGCGACATCCTGAGCGGCTATCGCGCGTTCACCGTGGAGTCCTTCGAGCGGATGCACCTCACCGCGGACGGGTTCGCCATCGAGACGGAGATGGCCGTCGAGTGCGCGAAACACGACATCCAGACGAGGGTCGTGGACATCACCTACCTCGAGCGGCCGGACGAATCGGACACGAACCTGCGGCCGTTCCGCGACGGCGCGCGCATCATCTTCGCGCTCTACAAGCTCGCGAAGACGAACAACCCGCTCTTCTACTTCGGGAGCGTCGGCGCCGGGTCGACGCTCGTCGGGTTCGTGACCGCACTCTACGTCGCGGTCGAGTGGGTCACCGTCGGCGTCTCGCACAACATCATGGCGCTGTTCGCGGCGTTCACCGTGCTCCTCGGCATCCAACTCCTCATGTTCGGCGTGCTCTCGGACCTGCTCGTGACGCTCCACCGCGAGCAGCTGCGGCGCCTCGAGAACCGGGACTAGCGCAGCGCGCTCAGGAGCCCCTTCGCGAAGACGCCGGGCGCGTTCCGCCGGGAGTGCTCGAGCGCGTAGCGGAGGCTGTCCGTGGCGGCCTCGTGGACGGGTGTACCGTGGCCGACGAGGACGCGCTCGGGGCGGAGACCCCGGAGCGCGCTCGGCGGCGTGAGCCGGAGGACGGGATGCACGCCGAGCCGTTCGTCGGTGCCGCGGAAGAACTCCGCCGTGCCGACGGCCTCGGGGACGACGAGCGTCTCGCCGTCGAAGAGCGCGGCTTCGTTCCAGACCGGCGTGTCGAGGACGCGGATGAGGCTGTAGTCGGTGCCGGGGAGCGTGCCGCTGAACGGTTCGGTCTGCACGCCGACGTCACGCGTCAGGAAGGCGGGCCGATAGACGGGGACGTCGTGGCGCGTCGCGACGGCGGCGCAGTCGCGTTCGTGGCGGTCGAGGAGGAGGACGACGCCCGCGACGTCCCCGAACTCGCTCACCAGCTCGTCGAGTCCGGGGGCGTCCACGGGGTCGACGAGGAAGACGCCGGCGTCCGTGTCGAGGACGTGGCTCGCGCGCGCCATCGCCTCCTCCGGGTGGGCGAGCCACGTCGTCCCGCCAGTGAATCGGCCGTGCTCCTCGAGCTCGTCGGCGGGGTCGTCGGCGCGCATCGGCATATTCGGGAATTCGCGCGGCACGACCAAGAGCGTTCGGCCCGGCTCATCGGCTGCCGCGAGACGGCGCCGACCGAGGCCGCCGAACGCCCGGCCGCGGCCGCCGGACGACGCCGGATGCTTTTTTGCCCCGATACGCGTGTACCGCGTATGGACTCGCCTGATGCGACGCACGACCCCGGTCGGGAGATGGCGTCACACGCGGTCGACTCGAACGAGCGGGGACGGTGGACGTGACGGCCGTGATTCTGGCGGCGGGCGAGGGGACTCGCCTGCGGCCGCTGACCGAGTCGCGCCCGAAGGCGATGCTCCCGGTGAGTAACCGCCCGATCCTCGAACACGTCGTCGAGGCCGTCGCCGAGGCGGGTATCGACGACCTCGTCCTCGTCGTCGGCTATCGCCGCGAGCGCATCCAGAGCTACTTCGGCGACGGGGACGCGTGGGACGTCGACATCGAGTACGTCGTGCAGGAGAAACAGCTCGGCACCGGCCACGCCCTCCTTCGGGCCGAGGAGCACGTCGAGGGGGCGTTCGTCGCGCTGAACGGCGACCGCATCGTCGAGGCCGAGGACGTCGCGCGCGTCGTCGAGACGCTGGAGGTGAACGGCGAGACGGCGCTCGGCGTCGCGCGCACGTCCCGCCCGAGCGACTACGGCGTCGTCACCCTCGAGGGTGAGGCCGTCGTCGACATCGTCGAGAAACCGCCGCGTCACGCGACGCGCTCGGAGGTCGTGAACGCCGGACTCTACGGCTTCACTCCCGACATCTTCGAGGCGCTTCGGGAAACCGAGACGGACGGCGAACTCGGTGTCACGGACGCCCTCGAGCGCCTCGTCGCCGAGGGGGCCGTCGCCGCCGTCCGACTGCAGGGGCAGTGGCTCGACGTCTCCTTCCTCTGGGGGCTCCTGCACGTGAACGCCCACGTCATCGAGGCGTCGACGGCGGACTCCGCGCGCGTCGCCGACGCCGCGTCCGTCGTCGGTGACGTCGCGCTCGGTGCCGACACGCGCGTCCGACCGGGCGCGCGCGTCCTCACCGGGACGGCGCTCGGCGACAACGTCGACGTCGGCGCGAACGCCGTCGTCTCGAACTCCGTCGTCCTCCCCGACGCCACCATCGGCGACGGCGCGGTCGTCTGCGACGCCGTGGTCGGTGCGAACGCCGAGGTCCGCGCGAACGCCACCGTCGAGGGCGGTGACGCGGACGTGACGGTGGGGGACCGCGTCCACGAGGGCGTCCGACTCGGCGCGGTCGTCGGCGACAACACCAGCGTCGGCGGTGCGGCGACGCTCGCGCCCGGGGCGGTCGTCGGGAATCGCGTGGACGTCGAGACGGGGTCGCACGTCGACGGTCGCATCGAGAGCGACGCGGTCGTCCGGAGGGCCTGACGATGTGCGGCATCGTCGGCTACGCCGGCCACCGCGACGCCCTCCCGCTACTCGCGGGCGGCCTCTCGAACCTCGAGTACCGCGGCTACGACTCCGCCGGCATCGCGCTCTGTACGGGCGACGACGTCACCGTCTACAAGACCGTCGGGGAGGTCGACGCCCTGCGCGAGACGCTCCCCGACTCCTCGCAGGCCACCGTCGGCATCGGCCACACGCGCTGGTCGACGCACGGCAGGCCGACGGACGAAAACGCCCACCCGCACACGGACTGCACGGGCGAGATCGCGGTCGTCCACAACGGCATCATCGACAACTACGACGCGCTGAAGGCCGAGCTCGAAGCCGAGGGTCACGCGTTCAAGAGCCAGACGGACACGGAGGTCGTCCCGCACCTCGTCGAGGCCGAACGCGCCGCCGGCAAGGGCGCGAAGGCGGCGTTCGAGGGTGCGGTCGCGCGCCTCGAGGGGAGCTTTGCGCTCGCGATGGTCGCGGGCGACGGCGAGGAGATCTACCTCGCGCGACGCGACTCCCCGCTTTGTGTCGGCCACGGCGACGGCGAGACGTTCGTCGGGAGCGACGTCACGGCGTTCCTCGAGCACGCCCGCGAGGTCACCTACCTCGAGAACGGCGATATCGCCGTCGTCACTCCGGACGGTATCACCGTCGAGCACGACGGCGCCCCCGTCGAGCGGCCGGTCGAGCGGATCGAGTGGGAGGCCGACGCCGCCGAGAAGGGGGGCTACGAGCACTACATGCTCAAGGAGATCCACGAGCAGCCACACGCGCTCCGGCAGGCGCTCTCCGGGCGCGTCGACGAACGACACGGGAGCGTCGACCTCGACGTCGACCTCCCCGAGGAGTACGTGCGCTCCCTTGAGGAGATACAGGTCGTCGCCTGCGGCACCTCGCATCACGCCGGCCTCTACGCCGCCCGGCTCCTCGAGTCGCACGCGGACGTCCGCACCACCGTCCACGTCGCGAGCGAGTACGAGTTTACGGGCGGCCGCGACCCTGGGCGGACGCTCGTCGTCGCCGTCACGCAGAGCGGCGAGACCGCCGAAACGCTCGGCGCGCTCCGCGACGCCGCCCGCGCCGGCGCACGAACGCTCGCCGTCACGAACGTCGTCGGGTCCTCGGTCGCGCGGGCGGCCGACGAGTCGCTCTACATCCGCGCCGGCCCCGAAATCGGTGTCGCCGCGACGAAGACGTTCGTCTCGCAGGTCGCGACGCTCGCGCTCGTCGCCGTCCACGTCGGCCGCGAACGCGGCGTGCTCTCCGCGGTGGAGGCGAGCGAGTTGCTCGGTGACGTCCGGGGACTCCCCGGCGCCGTCCAGCGCGCGCTCGACGCCGACCAGCAGGTGCGAGAGGTCGCCGAGGCGTACGCGGACTCGGAGGCGTTCTTCTTCATCGGCCGGTACTTGGGGCACCCCGTCGCGCTCGAAGGGGCACTGAAGCTCAAGGAGATCAGCTACGACCACGCCGAGGGGTTCCCCGCCGGCGAGCTCAAGCACGGCCCGCTCGCACTGGTGACGGAGGAGACGCCGGTCATCGCCGTCCTCACCGAGGGGGCGCGACCCGACGAGACCCTGAACAGCGTCAAGGAAGCCGAGTCGCGCGGCGCACCCGTCATCGGCTGTCACTCCGACGGCCACGGCGAGAAGTTCATCGACGCCTCCCTCGAAGTGCCCGCGCTCGGGGAGATGGAGCCGCTCGCCGCGAACGTCTACCTCCAGCTCTTCGCGTACCACGTCGCGAACAGCAAGGGGCGCGCAATCGACAAACCGCGGAACCTCGCGAAGAGCGTGACCGTCCGGTAGCGCGGCGCCTCCGCACGGTATCGCGTTCACCGCCGAACGCGGGTGTCTTTTTGCGCCTGCGCCCCCTCTATTCCGTATGGGATTGGACGAAGACGCGCTCGAGTACCACGAGCGCGAACCCCCGGGAAAACTGGAGATAGCGACGACGAAACCGACGAACACGCAGCGCGACCTCTCGCTGGCGTACTCGCCCGGCGTCGCCGCACCGTGCCGGAAGATCGACGAGAACCCGGACGACGCCTACAAATACACGGCGAAGGGGAACTTGGTGGGGGTGGTGTCGAACGGGTCGGCGGTGCTCGGGCTCGGCGACATCGGCGCACAGGCCTCCAAGCCCGTCATGGAGGGGAAGGGCGTCCTCTTCAAGCGCTTCGCCGATATCGACGTCTTCGACATCGAGCTGGAGCACTCGGAGGTGGACGCCTTCGTCGAGTCGGTGGCGGCGATGGAGCCGACCTTCGGCGGCGTCAACCTCGAGGACATCAAAGCCCCCGAGTGCTTCGAAATCGAGGAACGCCTCCGCGAGCGCATGGACGTCCCCGTCTTCCACGACGACCAGCACGGCACCGCCATCATCAGCGGGGCGGCGCTCCTCAACGCCGCCGAAATCGCGGGGAAAGACCTCGAGGACCTCGAAGTCGCGTTCTCGGGTGCCGGCGCGGCCGCCGTCTCCTGCGCGAAGTTCTACGCCTCGCTGGGCATCCCGCACGAGAACATCACGATGTGCGACATCGACGGCGTCCTCTCGCAGGAGCGCGCGGACGCCGGCGAGTTGAGCGAGCACGCCGAGCCGTTCGCGCAGGGCGTCGAGTCGGGCGAACTCGCGGACGCGATTGCGGGCGCGGACGTCCTCGTCGGCCTCTCGGTGGGGGGCATCGTCTCCCAAGAGATGATTCGTTCGATGGCGGACGACCCCATCGTCTTCGCGATGGCGAACCCGGACCCGGAGATCGGCTACGAGGAGGCGAAGAACGCCCGCGACGACACCGTCATCATGGCGACGGGGCGCTCGGACTACCCGAACATGGTGAACAACGTGCTGGGGTTCCCGTTCATCTTCCGGGGCGCCCTCGACGTTCGAGCCACCGGCATCACCGAGAACATGAAGGTCGCCGCCGCCCGCGCGCTCGCGGAGTTGGCTCGCGAGGACGTGCCCGACCAGGTCGTGAAGGCGTATGGGGATCAGCCCCTCCAGTTCGGCCCCGAGTACATCCTCCCGAAACCGCTCGACCCGCGCGTCCTCTTCGAGGTCGCCCCCGCCGTCGCCGAGGCCGCGATGGAGGAGGGCATCGCGCGCGATAGCGTTGACCTCGACGCGTACCGCGAGCGCCTTGAGGCCCGCCTCGGCAAGAGCCGCGAGATGATGCGCGTCGTCCTCAACAAGGCCGAGACGGACCCGAAGCGCGTCGCCCTCGGCGACGGGGACGACGAGAAGATGATTCGCGCCGCCTACCAGCTGCAGGACCAGGGCATCGCCGAGCCGGTTCTCCTCGGGGATTCGGAGACGGTCGAGGCCGTCGCGGCCGACCTCGGCCTCGACTTCGACCCGGAGGTCGTCGACCCGGCGGAGCATGCGAGCGAGCGCTACGCCGAGCGCCTCTACGACCTCCGCAAGCGCAAGGGCGTCACGCGGCGCGAGGCGTCCGAGCTCCTCACGCGCGACACGAACTACTTCGGGAGCGCGATGCTCGAGACCGGCGACGTCGACGCCTTCCTCACCGGGCTCACGAACCACTACCCGTCGGCGCTCCGCCCGCCCCTCGAAGTCGTCGGCACCGCGCCCGACACGGACGTCGTCGCCGGCGTCTACATGCTGACGTTCAAGAACCGCGTGCTCTTCTGCGCGGACGCGACGGTGAACCTCGACCCGAGCGCCGAGGAGCTCGCCGAAATCACGCGCCACGTCGCGAACCTCGCACGTCGGTTCGACGTCGAACCCCGGGCCGCGCTCCTCTCCTACTCGGACTTCGGGAGCGTCGAGAACGAGGGCACCGCGAAGCCCCGCGACGCCGTCGCAACGCTCCACGACGACCCGACGGTGGACTTCCAGGTGGACGGCGAGATGCAGGCCGACACCGCCGTTCTCGAGGACGTTCTGGCGGACACCTACGACTTCGCGGAACTCGACGGACCCGCGAACTGCCTCGTCTTCCCCAACCTCGAAGCCGGGAACATCGCGTACAAACTTCTCCAGCGCCTCGGCGGCGCGGAGGCCGTCGGCCCCGTCCTCGTCGGCATGGACGAGCCCGTCCACGTCATCCAGCGCGGCGACGAGGTCAAGGACATCGTGAACCTGGCGAGCGTCGCCGTCGTCGAAGCCCAAGAGGAGTAGGGCGGGGTTAGTAGTACCAGGCGTCGTCGTCGAAGTCGGGGTCGCGGCCCTCGAGGAAGGCGTCGCGGCCCTCCTGTGCTTCGTCGGTCATGTAGCCGAGTCGCGTGGCTTCGCCGGCGAAGACCTGCTGGCCGACCATGCCGTCGTCGGTCGCGTTGAAGCCGTACTTGAGCATCCGCATCGCCATTGGGGACTTCTCGCACATCCGCGCGGCCCACTCGAGGGCCGTCTCCTCCAACTCCTCGTGCGCGACGGCTTCGTTCGCCATCCCCATGTCGACGGCCTCCTCGGCGGAGTAGGTCTTCCCGAGGAAGAAGACCTCACGGGCTTTCTTCTGGCCGACCTGCTTGGCGAGGTAGGCGGAGCCGAAGCCGGCGTCGAAGGAGGCGACGTCCGGGTCGGTCTGGAGGAACTTCGCGTGCTCGGCGCTCGCGAGCGTCAGGTCGCAGACGACGTGGAGGCTGTGGCCGCCGCCGACCGCCCAGCCGGGGACGACGGCGACGACGGGTTTCGGCATGAAGCGGATCGCGCGCTGAACTTCGAGGATGTGGAGACGACCCGCCTCGGCCTCGTCGACCGCCTCGTCACCCTCGGCGTCCGCCTCGTGATACTCGTAGCCTTCTTTTCCCCGAACCGACTGGTCGCCGCCGGAGCAGAAGGCCCAGCCGCCGTCCGTCGGGCTCGGGCCGTTCCCGGTGAGGAGGACGCAGCCGACGTCGGACTGGCGTTTCGCGTGGTCGAGCGCGGTCGCGAGTTCGTCGACGGTCTGCGGGCGGAAGGCGTTGCGGACTTCGGGGCGGTCGAAGGCGATGCGGAGCGCGCCGACGTCGCGCGCGCGGTGGTAGGTGATGTCGTCGAAGTCGAATCGCTCCACCGACTCCCAGCGCTCGGGGTCGAAGATCTCGGAGACCTCGCTCATGCCCGAGGGTGGGGGTGGGCCGCGCTAAAAGGTTCGCGTCTCCGCGTCCCCGTCCGCGTCGTCGCCGTCGGCCGCGTCGTCCTCGGGGCTGTCGCGGCCCGCGTCCGCACGAACCGGGACGAGCGTCGTGTCGGGGGCGTCCAGCGGGCTGTCCGAACCGGTCACCCACGCGGTGAGGTAGACGACGCAGGCGGCGACGACGGCGGCGGGGAGTTGGAGCGTGAACGCACCGTAGACGACAGTGACGGCCATCGCGATGTAGACGAGCGTGCGGCGGTTCAGGCCGCCGTAGTAGACGAAGGCGGCGAGGACGAGCAGACCGGCGAACGCGCCGGCGCCGATGAGGAGTTCGGCGACGACAGCGAGGCTGTACAGCAGCGCGAGGACGCCGACGAGCACGAGGCCGGCGGCGGCGAGCACGCGCGTCGTGTGATTGGAGGGCATCGCTCGGACGTCGCTCGCGGAGACACAAAAATCTCGGGGAACAGTCAGGTAAGTCGCTCGCGGACGCGCTCGGCGATGGCTTCGCGCGTGCGGTGGGAGGCCTCGGCGTCCGACGACACCTCGATGACCTGCGTGCCGTCGCTCTCGACGCTCGCCGCGTAGGCGGCTGCGAACTCCGCGAGGCCGGCCGCCCGCACGTAGTCGAAACCGTAGAGGTTGGCCGTCGGCGCGAAGTCGAGGCCGTGGGGCGTCCTGAACTGCCCCTCGAATGGCGGGTCGAAGGCCTCGATGGGGAGCATGTGGAAGATGCCGCCGCCGTCGTTGTTCACGAGGACGATCGTCGCATCGACGCCGCAGCGCTCGAGGGCGAGCAGCCCGTTGGAGTCGTGGTAGTACGCGAGGTCGCCCGTCAGGAGGACGAGCGGGTCGTCGGCGGCGCTCCCCGCGCCGAGCGCGGAGGAGGTGACGCCGTCGATGCCGGAGGCGCCGCGGTTTCCGAGCACGGTGAGGTCGCCCGCCCGGGGCGCGCCGTAGCGGTCGACGTCGCGGACGGGCATGCTGTTCGAGACGAAGAGCGTCGCGGGGTCGGGCGCGTCCGCGACGACGCGGCGTGCGACCGCGCCCTCGAAGGCGTCGTCCGTCGCGTCGACCACCTCAGCGTGCACGCGCTCGGCCTCCGCGAGCTCGGGCCAGTCGGCACACCCCGTCTCGACGCGCGCCGCGAGGGCGTCCGCGAGCACGCCCGGGTCGGCGACAACGAGGTCCGTCGCGGTGAACGTCGCCTCGCGCCACTCGCCCGCCGGGTCGACGACGACCTGCCGGGCGTCGACGCGCGCGAGGTAGGTCCGTAGCGGCTTCGACGTCGGCGACGCCCCGACCCGGAGGACGAGGTCGGGGTCCGGCCACGACGCGGTGACCTCGGGGTGGAGGTAGCCGTCGTAGCCGCCGTAGACCGGCGCCGAGTCGACGTGCGGGCCGTAGCGGAGTCCCGAGAGCGGGTCCGCGAGTATCGGGGCGCCGGCCGCCTCGGCGAACCCGACGAGTTCGTCGGCGTAGTCGCGGTCGGTCGGCCCCGCGACGACGAGGGCACGCTCGGCGCGCGTGACGGCGTCCGCGAGGTCCGCGAGCGTCGCCTCGTCGGGCGTGAGTCGGCCCTGCGCCGTCGCGACGAACGGCCCCTCGCGTCCGTGCGCGGCCAGCGGGTGCTCGCGCTCCCAGTTCGCGGGGACGCCGTGTGGCGAGTCGGACGGCGCCTCGGTCGGTTCGAGGGGTTTTGCGAACGGGACGTTCAGGTGGACGGGGCCCGGACGCGTGCCCGTCGCGGCCGCGACGGCGCGGTCCGCCGTCACGCGAACCGAGCGGAGCTTTCGTGCCTCGACGGCGGGCTCCGGAAGGTCCGCGTAGTAGCGGACGGCGTCGCCGTAGAGCTTCTCCTGGTCGATGGTCTGGTTCGCGCCGCTGTCCCGGAGCTCGGGCGGGCGGTCCGCCGTCAGCGCGACGAGCGGCACCCGCGACTGGGCCGCCTCGATCACGGCCGGGTGGAAGTTCGCCGCCGCCGTCCCGGACGTGCAGACGAGCGCGACCGGGTCGCCGAGGCGCTTCGCGCGCCCGAGCGCGAAGAACGCCGCCGAGCGCTCGTCGAGGTGGGAGTAGGTCGTCACGCCCTCGTGGGCGTCGAACGCGACGGTGAGCGGCGTCGAGCGACTCCCCGGCGCGACGCACACCGAGGAGACGCCGGCCTTCGCGAGTTCGTCCACGAGCACGCGCGCGTGGAGCGTCGCGCGGTTCGGCGCCGGCCCGTCGCCCGTCATCGGTCCCCTCCGCCCGCGTCGGGGGTCGCGTCACCGGCGCGCTCGAAGACGTCGAGGATGGGGCGATACTTCAACTGGACCTCCGCCCACTCGGCGTCCGGGTCGGAGTCCGCGACGATGCCCGCGCCCGCGAACGGCCGGACGTGCTCGCCGCGCGCGAGCGCCGACCGGAGCGCCACCGCGAACGTCCCGTCGCCCGACCCATCGAACCAGCCGACCGGCGCCGCGTACCAGCCACGGTCGAACGTCTCCGTCTCCCGGATCACGTCCAGCGCCGCGTCCGGCGGCAACCCTCCGACGGCGGGCGTCGGATGGAGGGCTTCGGCGAGCGAGAGGACGTGTTCGTCCGTCTCACCCGTGATCGGCGTGAAGAGGTGTTGGACGGTCGCGAGCTTGCGGACCGAGCGCTCGCCCGTCGCGACGTCCGAGGCGACGCCCCGCAGTTGCTCGCGGATGCGCTCGGCGACCACTTCGTGCTCGTGGCGGTACTTCGCCGACGAGCGCAGGTCCGCCTCGAGCTGCTGGTCGTCGTCCGGCGTCTCGCCGCGCCCGACCGTCGCCGCGAGCGCGCCCGTCCGGAGCTCGCGCCCGTCGCGCGTCACGAGGCGCTCCGGGGACGCCCCGAAGAACGTCGCGCCGTCCGTCGGGCGGAACGCGAACCGGAAGCACTCCGGATACGTCTCGCCGAGGCGCTCCAGCGCGTCCGGCAGGGAGAACGCGGCGTCGAGCGTCACGTCGAGCGCCTGGGCGAGCACCACCTTCTCGAGGTCGCCCGCGCGGATGCGCGCCGTCGCCGCCTCCACCTGCCGGCGCCACTCCGCGCGACTCGTCGTTCGCGCCGTCGAGACGACGCCCGGCGGCGGGTCCGCCGCGTGCTCCTCGGGGTCGAAGCGCTCGCGCACCGACGTGATCGTCGCCTCGACGCGCTCGACGCTCGCGCGCTCGCCCTGTGCGTTCACCGTCAGCCACGTCGCCTCGGGCGTCGTCACGACCTGCACGTGCGGGAGGACGAACGCCGCCGTCGGGAACCCCGCCCAGTGCGCCGTCGCCGAGTGGCCGTCGTGGAACGCGAACCCGCCGAGGAAACGCGGGCGCGCGACCGCTGGCGCGTCCGCCGGGCGGTCCACCGACTCGAAGACCGCGCCGGCGCGCTCGCGTACCGCCGCGAACCGCGCCGGACCCTCCGCCGTCACCTGCGCCGCCGCGCCGTAGCCCGTGACCGTCGGCTCGCCGGGCGCCGTCCAGACGGCGTTCGGCTTCCCGAGCGTCCGCAACAGCCCCGACAGCGACGCGTCCGGCAACCGGACCGTCCGACTGACGAGCCCCGCCGTGTCGGCCCGCGCGACGCCCTCGCGTTGATCCATCTACGACGAACTCGGAGTGCGTGCGCCTTAGCCCCTACGACCCACGGTCTCTCGCCGGGGCGCGCATCGCGCGCCCACGCTAACGGGGTCAGCTGTACCGTTCTTCCTCCCACGGGTTCGCGCTGACGGAGTAGCCGCGCTTCTCCCAGTAGCCCCGCTCGCGTTCGGTGAGGAAGGTGACGCCGTCCACCCACTTCGCGCCCTTGTAGGCGTAGCGATGCGGGGTGACGACGCGGAGGGGGCCGCCGTGCTCGCGCGGGAGGGCCTCGCCGTCGTAGTCCCACGCGAAGAGGACTTCGCGGCGGTTCACGACGTCCAGCGGGAGGTCGGTCGTGTAGCCGTCGAGGCCGTGGAACATGACGTGGACCGCGTCGGCGTCGACGTCGGCTTCCTCGAGGAGCGTCGGGAAGGTGACGCCGGTGAACTCGCAGTCGAGCTTGCTCCAGCCGGTGACGCAGTGGAAGTCCTGTCGCTGAGTCTCGCTCGGCAACTCGCGGAACGCCTCCCACGAGAGGTCGAACTCCTCGGCGACGGCACCCCGAACGCTGAACGACCACGTCTCGGGGTCCCAGTCGGGCGTCCCGCTCTTGTCGAGGACGGGGAAGGCGCTCGTTTCGGTCTGGCCGGGCGGGAGGCGCTCCTCGCCGAACTCCCGGTAGAGGTCCGTGACGTCCGTCACACTCATGCGACGACGTAGTGGCTCCGTACTTCTGAGCGTACCGGTATCGGGAAACAGCGCGCGCCGGCGACGGAAAGACAGTTTTCGTTTCTGAAAGCGATAGTTTCCGAACGGGAAAATCAGCCCGCCAAGTTTATACCGGGAGCCACCAAAACTCGGGTTAGACGAATGCCCAAGGTGGAAATCAACATCCCCGACCACATCGAGATGCAGATCGCCCAACTCGTCGAGCAGGGCGAGTTCCTGACCCGCGAGGACGCCATCGAGGACCTCCTCTCGGCCGGAATCAAGGCGTACAAGACGAGCGGCCCGATGGAGGACGACGACCCCGGCCTCGAGGACGAGGGTATGATGGGCCACGACGACGAGTACGTCTTCTAACGCGCCCTTTTTCGGTGTGTGACGCGCTAGCCAGCAAGGCTTAACCCGTCCTATACCCAAATTCGCCCATGCACAAGGACGAACTGCTCGAGCTCCACGAGCAGATGGTGGAGATCAAGGACCAGTTCTCGGAGTACGACAACGTCGACGCGAGCGTCTTCGACACGTACGACGAACTCGACATCGACCCCTCCCACGTCCACAAGTCCAAGAGCGAGCACAAGCACGCGGTCTTCGTGCTCGGGAACGCCCTCGCGACCGCGATGAGCGAGGACGAGTTCTCGAATGCCGGGCGCATCAGCAAGCGCATGGAGGAGCTCGCCGACGACGCCGGCGGCAGTCTGTAGGGCCGAGTCGCCGGAAAACGTTTTACGTGGGTGTCGCTACGACACGCACATGCAGACACGAACGGTCGAACGCGTCGAGACGTGGGAGTCGCGCCCCTACTCGGGTGGGGCGGCGGCGCTCGCGTCGCTCTCGGACGCGGACTTCTCCGGCGCCGTCGTCGCCGACGACGTCTGGCTCTTCTTCGTCAACGGCCGCCCGGTCGGCGTCTCCGGCGGGACGGTCGACGACGTCGCCGCGTCCTCTGGGACGGCCTACGAGGCGCCCGACCTCTCCCTTCCGCTGCTCTTCGCGATGCAGGAAGCCGACGGCGAGACGCGCGCGCAGTACTACACGAACGACACGCCGCTCACCGAGACGGACGCGACGCTCGAGGACGCGGGCTTCACGGGCTACGTCGAGCTCTCCGAGGACGTCCTGAGTGGCGACTACTACGTCGCGTACTACGGGGGGCGCTCGCTCCCCGTCGCGTTCGTCGGGAACGCGCCCGAGGTGGTGACCGGTGCGGACGCCTTCGAGCGCGCCGCCGACGAGGTCGGCGTCTACGAGGTCGTCTCCGTCGACCTCGCGTTCCCCGACCTCCCCGAGGTCGAGGCTGACGAGGCGAGCGCCGAGGCCGCGGCCGGGGCGGCCGTCGGCGCGGCGAGCGACGGCAACGCGGGCGCGGAGACCGACGCGCCCACCGGGACGGCGGACACCGACGAGTCGAGCGTGGACGACGCGCCGGCAGACGCGAACGCGGACGACCCGCTCGACGCGACCGCCGCGCTCGAGGAGGCCGCGACGGCCGACGGCGCGACGGGCGACCGGTCCACGGAGCGCCCGACGGTGGGGGCGTCCGCGCGCGACGCCGACGACGCGAGCGCCGACACGCCGTCCGACGCCGTGCGCGAGTCCGGGTCCGCAGGCGAGCCGGAGGGCGTCGCGGGGCGGCGCGCGACCGACGCCGAGACACCACGGCCGTCCGCCGACCCGCCCGCCGAGGCGGCGGTCGAGCAGGCGCCGACGGCGCGCGCGATGCCCGAGGAGGAGGGGGACGCCGACGAGTCGGCCGACGCGGAGGCGACACGGCGCGAGGCGACGCGCGTACCGGCGCTCGCCCCCGAGGAGGACGACGCCGAGCGGGCGGCGACGGACGCCACCGACTCGGACGCGGACGACGCCACCGACAATGAGGCGTCGGCCGGTGCGTCAGAGGGGGAGAGCGAAGGGCGCGTCGAGGCGCTCCAGCGCGAACTCGCGGCGCGCGAGGAGCGCATCGAGGGGCTCGAAGAGCGACTCGCGGACGCGGAGGAGACGGTCGCGGCGCGCGAGCGCGACCTCGAGGACGTGCGCGCGGAGCGCGACGAGCTCCGGGAGACGGTCGAGCGACTAGAGGAGCGAATCGCGACGCTGGAGGCCGACCTCGAAGCCGCCCAACCGGGACCGGGCGACCTCTCGCCGGCGGAGGCGCTCGCCGGGACGAACCTCTTCGTGCGCTACGAGTCGAAGGCGGACCCGACGCTCGCGGACCTCGAGGAGGCCGAGCAGTCCGAGATCGACGCGAACCTCACGCTCGAACACCACACGACGTTCGACGCGTCGGGCGCGACGGTCGACGGCGAGCCCTACGAGTCGTTCCTCGAGTCGACGGCGGCGTACCGGTTCGTCTCGTGGGTGGTTCGCGGCCTCCCGAGGGAGGTACTGGCGGCCGGACACAGTCGGGGTCTCGCCGACCTCTACGAGGCGATCCCCGAGATCGACCGCGCGGAGCTCGACGGGACGGTCGAACTCGAGGACGAGACGGGCGAGGCGACGCGCCACGACTTCGACGTCGTGCTCCGCGACCGGATGGGCGACCCGCTCGTGGTCGCGGCGCTGAACACGTCGCGCGACCCGGTGACGGGCGCGGAGATGGAGGCGCTGACGGACGCGGCGTCCGCCGTCGGCGAACTCGCGGACTCGCTCGGCGCCGCGCTCTACGTGACGGCGTCGTTCTTCGAACCGGGCGCGCTCGAAGTCGCGGGCGACGCGACGGCGTCCGGCGGACTGCTACGGCGGAGCGAGAAGGAGAGTTACGTGAAAGTGTCGCGAAAGCGCGGCTACCACCTCTGTCTCGTGGAGGACCGGAACGGGTCGTTCCACGTGACCGTGCCCGAACTCTAGCTCTCGGCTTCGGCTTCCTCGGCGGACTCGATTTTCATGGACTCGAGTTTGCCGACGATCTCGTCGACCTTCTCGTCGAGTTCGTCGACGAACTCGTGCGTGTGTTCGGTCGTGATCGCTCCCTGACTGGACGGCTCGATGAGGTCCTCCTCTTCGAGGACGCGCAGGGAGTAGCGGACCTTGTGGTGTGGGTAGCCGGTCTCGTTGGACATCTTGACGATCCCGATGGGCTCGTTCTCGATGACCATTCGGAGCACTTCGAGGTGGCGTTCCAGCATATCGACCTCTTTCTCAAGTCGGTCTATCATGGCATTTGTTAACTTGTCCGGCCAGGCTTTAAAGGTTGTCCTACGACGGCCGTGCCGGGGGACGCCGCTCTGGCGCGGTTTCGCACGCGGGGGATATACGTCTTTCTGCCCGGCGGAGCCGACAGGAATAGGGTCGTACGTGGTCACTCCCTCTCACCACGAGCCGAGAGTGTACACACCTATGGATAGTTCTCGGGTCGCGGACCGTAACGGGTTTCACCGAGGCGGCGAAACGTCCGGCGTATGACCGTCACCATCGTCGGCTCACAGCTGGGCGACGAGGGCAAGGGCGGCGTCGTCGACATCTTCGGCGACGCCGTCGACGTCGTCGCGCGCTATCAGGGCGGCGACAACGCCGGCCACACCGTCGTGCACGAGGGCGAGGAGTACAAGCTCTCCCTCGTGCCGAGCGGTGCCGTTCGCGGCAAGACCGGCGTCCTCGGCAACGGCTGTGTCGTCAACCCGTCCACGCTCTTCGAAGAGATAGACGCCCTCCAAGAGCGTGGCCTCGACCCGGACGTCCGGGTCGCGCGTCGCGCACACGTCATCTTCCCGTATCACCGCGTCCTCGACGGCATCGAGGAGGAAGCGAAGAGCGAGGACGGCGAGGAAGTCGGCACCACCGGGCGCGGGATCGGCCCGACCTACGAGGACAAGGCCGGCCGTCGCGGCATTCGCGTGGGCGACCTCGTGAGCGAGGACGTGCTCCGCGAGAAACTCGAGTACGTCGTCCCGCAGAAGCGCGCGCTCGCCGAGGACGTCTTCGGCGTCGAGACCGGCGAAGCGTTCGACATCGACGCGCTCCACGAGGAATACCGCGAATACGCCGAGCGCCTCCGCGAGGAGGAGATGCTCGTGGACGCCGGGGAGTTCCTCGCCGAGCGCCTCGAGGCGGGCGAGGAAGTGATGTTCGAGGGCGCGCAGGGCACCCTCATCGACATCGACCACGGGAACTACCCCTACGTCACGTCCTCGAACCCGACCGCCGGCGGCGCCTCGACGGGCACGGGCCTCGGCCCCGGCGTCGTCGGTGGCGACGACGGCGAGATCGTCGGCATCGTGAAGGCCTACCTGACGCGCGTCGGAAGCGGCCCGCTCCCCACCGAACTCGCCGGCGTCGAGGGCGACACGCCCGACTACACGCCGGGCGAAGGGCGCGAGGAGGAACTCGCGACCTACATCCGCGACGAGGGCGGCGAGTACGGCACCGTCACTGGCCGACCGCGCCGCGTCGGCTGGCTCGACCTCGCGATGCTCCGGCACTCCACGCGCGCGAACGGCTTCACCGGCGTCGTCATCAACCACCTCGACGTGCTCGCGGGGCTGGACGAGGTGAAGATCGGACGCGCCTACGAACTCGACGGCGAGGAACTCGACACGATTCCCGCGACGACGGAGCGCTGGGCGGCCTGCGAGCCCGTCTTCGAGACGTTCGACGGCTGGGAGGCGTTCGACTCCGAAGTCGTCGCCGAGGAGGGCTACGAGGCGCTCCCCGCCGAAGCGAAGGCGTACGTCGAGTACGTCGAGGACGAACTCGGCGTCCCCGCCTACGCGCTCGGCGTCGGCCCGGGTCGTGAGGAGACGGTCGTGCGGACGAACCCCTTCGAGTAGGGCGACGACGAGCGCCAGCGAGGAGTTGGTCGCGCCACGCGCGACCGGACACCCGAGCGGTGTAACCTTGGGGAAGAAGTTTCCCCAGGCATCGCAGTCTCGCACGGATCGTACCGTCAAGACCTATTTGACTAGCGTTCCCGGACCGAGTGGCTCGCAAGAGCCCGGAGTCGGGCGAGAACGAAGTTCTCGCTGAGTCACACTCGGCCCTCTGGGCCTCGCGTGACGCCCCGCGATTCACTCGCCCGTAGGGCGAGGCCAAGCGCCGACCAAGGAGGGACGGCGTAGCCGTACCTCTGGCCTGCGGGCGACTCACGGGTCGCCCGCAGACAACGGGAGGCGCGCAGTGCTTTTGGTCGAGCTTTTGCCGAGCACGGCCGCAGGCCGTGTGCAGAGTAAAAGGTCGTCGCGTGGAACCCGTAGGCTTTTGGGCGGCGGACGCCCACCCTCGAAACATGAAGCGGGACCTCATGGACATCGTCTGCTGTCCGCTCGACAAACACGACCTCGAACTCGACGTCGAGGACGAGGAGGACGGCGAGGTCGTCTCGGGGACGCTGACGTGCACGGACTGCGGCGAGACCTACCCGATAGAGGACGGCATCCCGAACCTCCTCCCGCCGGACATGCGCGAGGAGACGCCGGCGTAACCTGAGGAACCTTTTTGCTCTCGGGCGTCGTCTGCCCGGTCGAACCGTGTCGCGGACGCTCACCGTCCACCTGAACCGCGAACGCATCCACGGGCTCGACGCCGACCCGACCGCGCTCGAAGTCGAGCGGTCGTTCGCCGTCGACCTCGTCAATCACGGCACCGCGAGCCACGTCCACGTCCACCTCGACGACGACCTCTCGCGGGTCGCGAGCGTCGGCGACGGCAATCATTACGTCGCGAAGGACGCCACGGAGACCGTCCCGGTGTCGGTCGCTCCGGACGGCCCACGCCCCGTGGAGGGGACGCTCGACGTCGTCGCCGGCTACGGCGCCGAACGCATCGAAATCCCGGTCCGCGTCACGGAGGCGACGGAGCCACAGGGGGTCGACGTCGACGAGTCGCTGGCGGAAGTCCAGCGCACCGACGACGAGGCGTCGCTCGCCGACCGGCTGCGGCCGGCGGTCCCCGCAACCGTCGCCGTCGTCGGCGTGCTCTGTGCGGTGCTCGCGCTGCTCTTCGTGAACGGGTACGCCGCGCTCGCGCTCGCGCTCGTCGCGGCGGCCTGCACGGCGGGGTCGTGGTACGCCGTGCGCTAGTCGGCGAGGTCCGTCCCGCGTTTCGCTCGCAGATAGCGCGCGCGATAGCGGTTCGCGCCGTCACCGACGTCGGCTTCCCGAACCTCATCGACGCGGCCGTCCGCGACGGCGTCGATGAGGTCGCCGAGCTGTTCGAGTTCGCTCTCGGTGAGCATGAGCTCGTAGGTGTGCTCGTCCTCCTGTTCGAGGTAGGTGAACTTGCGCGCGGCGGCGACGAACAGCGAGCAGGGCTCGCGGCAGGGGAACTCCCCGTCGCCGCGCGGGACGTCGAGTTCGTGGTCGGCGTCGTGGTCCCACTCGCGACGCTTCAGACACTGGCTGTCGACACAGCAGGCCTCGGCGGCCCACGCGAGCGCCTCCTCGGGGAGCTCCGAGACGACGCCGTAGATGCCGCTCTGGCGCTCGGCGGTTTCGCGCCAGTGCGTGACGTCGAGGTCGCCCGCGCGCTCGCGGTGCCAGTTCTCGACCGTCGCCGGGTAGACGAAGCCGACGGTCTCGACGAGGTCGTCGCCCGAGAGGTCGACGAAGCGCCAGCCGTGCGGGAGCGACGGTGCGGTCGAGAGCGGGCGATAGCGGCCGTCGTCGTCGTGTTTCACGAGCTCGCGCGCGTCGAGCGGGTCGCGGTAGGTGTCGAGGGCGTCCGGGTCCGCGTCGGCGTCCTCGTGGTGGCGGACGTCGTAGACGCGCGCGCCGCCCTCGGCGAGGCGGACGCGGACGCGGAGTTCGCCCCACGTGCGGGTGCGGCCGCCGTCGCGGAGGGCGTTCATACGGGCTTTCACGTCGGTCGTCTCGCCGTCCTCGTCGCCGGTCTCGTCGGCGGCCTCGGTTTCCGCGTGCGCGTCCGATTCGCCCGTCTCGGGCGCGTCCGGCGCGTTCGCGTCGTCGGCGCCTTCGAGCCACCGGAGGAACGCCCGGCGCGCGGTGCCGTGGCCGCCGACGGTCTCCTCCCAGTAGCGCCAGTTCCGGACGTAAGGGTCGCCGTCGGCGAGCGCGGCGAGTTCGCTGGCGTCGATACCGCGCTTCGACACCTCCGGCGTCTCGAAGCGATAGCCGTACGCGGTGTTCTCGACGACGAGGCCGTCGAAGTCGACGCCGTCGGTGGCCGCCTCCATCAGGGCGGCGAGGCCATCGCTCATCTCAGTCACCCGCCGCCGCCGTGTCGCCGGCGTCCTCGCGCGTCTGCTCGCGCACCGTCTCGATGGCGGCGGCGACATCCGCGCCCGCATCACGCGCGCGTTCGAGGATGACGTCCGCGACGAGCGGTTCGGTGCCGACCGCGCCCGCGTACCAGATGCGGGTGCCCTCAACCGCTGTGGGTATCTCGTAGCCCTCGCGGTAGTCGTCCGTGAGACCCATGTCCTCGGGGATGTCCTCCTGCGTGTGGAAGCCGTCCGCGACGAAGAGCGGGACGACGACGACGTCGTCGCTCTCGAAGAGGTCGGAGACGTCGTCGACCTCGGGGTCCTCGTCCATGAACACGGCCTTCACCTCCTCGAAGCGCCCGCTCTCGCGGATGCGGTCGGCGTGGTAGTGGATGGCCTTCGCGGAGTTCTCGTTGCGCTCGGTGCCGTGGCCGACGACGGCGAGGCCGAAGCCCTCGCCGACGTCCGGGTCGCCGGTGACGGACTTCGCGCGCTCGACGATGACGTCGCCCATCGAGTCGTGCGTGCCGACCGGCCCGCAGTAGTGGACGGTCTTCTCGACGTCGGCGGCGTCGAGCGTGACGTGCTCGGCGTCCGTCCCGTCGGAGTTCCACTCCTCGACGTTCCAGCCCTCGAGGCGGAGTTCTCGCGGGATGACCTGCTCGGTGAAGTACCCCTCGGAGACGAACAGCGGTACGACGTACACCTCCTCGGACTCGACGGTGCGCAGGGCCTCGCGGAAGGATGGCTCCTCCTTCCAAAAGGCCTCGCGGACCTCGTCGAACGCCCCGGTCGCCCGAACGGTGTCCGCGTGCGCGAACGTCGGTTCGCTCGACCCCGGGTTGAGGTGCGAGCCGTGCGCGACGATGACGAGCGCTTGCATACGCCATTCGTTGGCGCGCGTGCGCCTTATGGTCACCGTCTCCGGCGGTGCGTCGCGCGACCACGAAGCGTTAACCTCGCTCTCGTCTTTCGTCCTCGCATGACCGACACGCTCGCGGCCGCCGTCCGAGAGTCGCTCCACGACCACCCCTTCCTCCACACCGCGCTGCGCGCGGGCGTCGTGAACCACGCGGCGGCGGCGCGCTTCCTCGGCCTCGACGCCGAAGCGGAGGTGGACGCGGCGGCGACGGCGCTCCGCAGACACGCCGACGCGCTCGACGGCTACGGGACCGAGTCGCGCGACGCCCGCGTCGCGATGGAGAGTCGCCTCGGCCGCGTCGAGGCCGCCGAGGACGCGCTGCTCGCGGTGAACGGCACCGGCTTCGCGCCCGGTGAGGGGTCCCTGACGGGCGTGCTCGCGACGGGCGACGTGGACGCGACCGCGCTCGGGGCCGTCCTCGGGCGCCTCGGCGTCGCGGACGTCGCGGTCGAGGCCGCCGGCGTCGCCGGGGACGCCCTGCTCGTCGTCGTCGGGCGCCGCGACGGCCCCGACGCCGTGCGCGCCGTGGAGGCCGCACTCGACGGCGTGCCCGCGTAGCGCGTCCCGCAGACCAACGGTTTAACGTCGGGGCTCGCCCTACCTCGCGGGTAATGACGCTGCGCGTGAGTAACACGCTCTCCGGCGAGACCGAGGAGTTCGTCCCGCAGGACCCCGACGACGTCCGCCTCTACTACTGTGGGCTGACGACCTCCGACCCGCCCCACCTCGGCCACGCCCGCTCGTGGGTGCACGTGGACGTGATGAGCCGCTGGCTCCGACATCTGGGGTACGGCGTCCGGCACGTCGAGAACTTCACGGACGTGAACGAGAAGATCGTCGCGCGCGTCGGGCGCGACGGCGACGACGAGAACGACGTCGCCGAACACTACATCACGGAGGTCCTCGAGTCGATGCGCGCGCTCAACCTCGAGCGGACCGAGGTCCGCCCGCGCGTCTCCGAGCACGTCCCCGAGATCATCGACCTCGTGGAGACGCTCGTCGAGGCGGGCCACGCCTACGAGTCGAACGGCTCCGTCTACTTCGACGTCACCACCTTCGAGGAGTACGGGAAGCTCTCCAATCAGGACCTGGAGAGCATCGAGGAGCAGGGCGACCCCGACGAGCGTTCGGAGAAGCGCCATCCGGCGGACTTCGCGCTCTGGAAGGCGGACGGCGTCGACGCGGACGCCATCGCGCGCCACCGCGGCCACGACCATCCGGGGACGCCGGCGCACCCGGAGGGGCAGACGTGGGAGTCGCCGTGGGGCGAGGGGCGGCCCGGCTGGCACATCGAGTGCTCGGCGATGAGCATGGCGCACCTCGGGGAGACGCTCGACATCCACGTCGGCGGCCGCGACCTCGTCTTCCCCCATCACGAGAACGAGATCGCGCAGTCGGAGGCCGCGACGGGCGAGCCGTTCGCGAACTACTGGCTCCACTGCGCGCTCTTCGAGATGGACGAGGAGAAGATGAGTTCGAGCCTCGGGAACTTCATCACGGTGGCGGACGCCGTCGCGGAGTACGGCGCGAACGCCCTCCGGCTCTTCATGGTCTCGGGCACCTACAACAGCCGCCAGACCTACTCGGAGGACGCCATCGACGAGGCCGTCGAGCGCGCCGAGCGCCTCGAGCGCTGCTACGAGGACGCCGTCGCCGCCCTCGACTCCGTCGACGCCCACACGAAGGCCGAGGACGCGGACCTCCGGGCGGCCACGGAGGACGCCGCGACGGAGTTCGAGGCGGCGATGAACGACGACTTCAACACGCGCGAGGCGCTCACCGCGCTCTTCGACCTCGTGTCGGCGGTGAACGTCCACCTCGCGGAGCGCGACGACTACGACTACGGGGGCCTCAAGGCCGCCGTCGAGACGTTCGAGGAGTACGGCGGCGGCGTTCTCGGCTTCGAACTCGGTGCCGAGCGGGGCGGTGACGTCACGCTCTCCGAGGACCTCGTCGAGCTCGTGTTGGAACTCAGAGAAGAAGCGCGAGAGGGGGGTGAGTACGAGCGCGCAGACCGACTGCGAGACGAGCTAGAGGCGCTCGACGTCACGGTCGAGGATACTGACAGCGGACCGACATACAGGCTGTAGCGGCCGGAGGCTTTTTTCGCGGGCGACGAATACTCGCCCGTAGCATGCGACAGAAACAACTCGTCGCGGTGGGGCTCGTGGTGCTCGTCGCGCTCTCGGGGTGTTCGTTCCTCTCGGGACCCGTGACGTTCAGCGCCGAGAAGGCGACCGTCAGCGACCAAGCGCTCTCCGAGACCGACTACGAGGAGGTGGCCGTGAACCAGTCGGTCATCACGCGGAACTTCAGCGCCGCCGGCCAGTCGAAGCAGGTCGAGGTGACGAACTGGATCGCCCAGTACGACCGCAGCATCGACCTCGGGCCGCTCGGCTCGAAGCGCGCCGCCGTCTTCAGCGCCGTCGCCACCCCCCAGGTGAAAGTGCTCGGACAGGGGCCGTTCAACCCCGTCTCCGACTACAGCAACGAGCAGCTCGTGATGATGCTCCAGCAGAACTACGAGAGCATCGACAACATCCAGCACCGCTCGAACTACACGGCGACGATGCTCGGCCACGAGACCACGGTCGGGACGTTCAGCGCGCAGGCGAAGCTCCAAGGCGGTCAGTCGATGGACGTCTACGTCCACGTCACGAAGGTGCAGGACGGTGACGACTACGTCATCGCCGTCGCCGTCTACCCGCAGCAGCTCGACGACCAGGAGTCCCAGCGCGTGCAGACCCTCCTCGGCGGCGTCCAGCACGGCAACGCCAGCGCCTGACGCCTCTCTTTTTCGCTCCCTCACGCCGCGAGCACGATCGGCACGATGAGCACGCCCATCAGGTGAACGCGGCGCGCGCCGAAGTGGACGGGCACGAAGCCGACGAGCGTTCCGGCCGCGAGGACGGCGAGACCAATCGGTCCCGCAAGCACGAGCGCGAGCGCGCAGACGACGCCGAATGCGACGAGGCAGACCCCCCGGTGCGGGAGGACGCGGACCGCGTCGAGATAGCGGTCGCCGACGACGAGCACGAGGACGACGCCGAGCGCGGCGGCGAGCAGGAGGGAGACGACGTAGAGCGGGAGGTCGAGCGGCACCGCGCTCCGGTCGAGCGCGACGACGACACCGGTGTGCGCCTCGTCGAGGGCGACGAACGCGAAGAGCGCGAAGATCGTGTTGCTCGTGTTGACGCCGCTCGTCGCGACGAGGAACGCGCGGTCGCCGTCGCTTCTCGCGGGGAGTGCGGCGAGCGCGACGACGGCCGCGACGGCGCTGGAGACGCCGGCGACGTAACTCACCGCCGCACCCGCCGCCGCGCCGGCGAGGCCGGCGAGGAGCGTGCGGCGCGGCGACGTGGTGATCGCGGCGTCCGCCTGCGCGGGCGGCCCGCCGCCGCGTGCCGCCGCCACGAGCACGGGGAGCCCGAACAGTCCCGCGAACGCCGGCATCAGTAGGTCGCCGCTCCCGAGGAGCGCGTCCGTGGGTTGGTCGAGTGCGAGCACGCCGAAGACGCCGCTACAGGCGAACGCCGCGCACGCGCCGATGCGCTGGCGGCGCGAGGCCTCGGTCAGGACGAGGAAGACGACGACGGCGGCGAGCACGACCGTGAGGTGCTCGCGCAGGAGCGGTGCGAGCGGCCGAATCGCCCGCGTGATCGGCCACCCGAGGAGGCACGCGAGGAGCGCGGCCGCGCCGCTCCCGAGCGCGGAGAGCCGAAGGGCTTCGCGACCCCGCCCGGCGAGCACGAGGCGGTGCCCGGGGAGCGTCGACGGCGCCATCGCCGTGTCCGGCACGCCGAGCGCGAGCGCGGGCACGACGTCGAGGATCGAGTGGACGACGCCCGCCGCGAGTATCGCGACGGCGACGCCGCGCGCCGGCCCGGGGAGGGCGGGCGCGGCCGCCGCTAAGAGCACCGCGAGCGTGTTCACGTGGAGGCCGGGCGTCAGTCCCGAGACGGTGCCGAGCGCGACGCCGAGCGCCACGAACCCGAGCACCACGAGCGCCGATCCCGTCTCGAAGCCGACGCGGACGCCGAACGCGTACATCGCGCCGAACTGGTTCCCTTCCCGTACTTGAACGTCGGCGTCGCGACGCGGTGTCTCGTCGGCGGTGTCCGGACGGTGCCGCCGCTACGCGACGTGTCGCGAAAGAAAGAAACGTGATTGGGTGTCGCGGGGATTAGCCGAAGAGGTCGCCGAGGCCCTCACCGGAGGCCTCCTCGTCCTCTTCTTCCTCGCCGCCTTCGTCGGCTTCCTCAGCCTCGGCGTCTTCGGACTCCTCGGACTCCTCGGACTCCTCGGAGCTACCGGAGGAAGAGCCACCGGACGCGCCGGCGGCCGGGACGGCCGCGGCGGACTCGATGGCGTCCTCGATGTCGACGTCCTCCAGCGCGGCGACGAGCGCCTTGACGCGGGATTCCTCGACCTCGACGCCAGCGGCCTCGAGAACGGCCGTGACGTTGTCCTCGTTGATCTCGTCGCCCGATTCGTTCAGGATGAGTGCAGCGTAAACGTACTCCATTGTTGTGAACCTCGTAGTGTGTTAACCGAACATCTCGCCGAGACCCTCGCCGCCGGCGTCTTCGTCGTCGTCGTCGCCGTCGTCTTCGGGTTCGGCTTCTTCTTCTTCAGCCTGTTCTTCCTCGGACTCCTCCGTGGACTCCTCGGCCGTGGCGGCGGGTGCCTCCACGCCGCGGAGTTCCTCGGGGAGCGCCTCCTCGTCGTCGATGTTGGCGGCGAGCGCGCGCACCTGCGCGTCGGCCGTGCTGACGAGGTCGTCCATCAGGTCGGGGCTCTCGATCGCGGCTTCGAGACCGACGCTCTTCGCTTCCCCGGCGGCCTTGCGGAGCATGTCGGGGACGGTGGCGGCGGTCGGGTATTCGGCGTTGATGGAGAGGTTCCGCGCCGAGGCGACGGCGGACTGGATGTCCGCGCGGTACTCCTCGACGTCGATTGCGAGGTCTTCGGGGTCGAAGAGAACGCCCTCGCTGAAGACGCTCCGGAGGTCGAGACCGACCTCCTTCGGCTCGATGCCGAGTTCACCGAGGACGTTCGCGACGTCGTCGGAGACGACTTCGCCCTCCTCGGTGACGACGGAGTCGGAGAGCACCTGAATGGAGCCCTCCTGGATGCGTGCGTCGGCACCGATCTGCTGGAGTTCGCCGACGAACGGACCCGGGTCGATCCCGGTGTCACCCTCGGGGATGACGATGTCGTTCGGGGCGACTTCCCCGGCGTTGATGGGCGCGGGCGTCTTGGACGCCTCGAGCTGCTTGTAGAGGCCGAACGGGTTGTCGTTCGTGCCGACGAGTCCGACCTGACCGTACGCGAACTCGGTGAGGTCTTCGAGGCCGTCGTCGACCTCGCGGAGCGCACGCTTCAGGAGCGTGTTCCGGCTCATGCGGAGCTCGGCGCTCCCGTGGAGCTCGCGGCGCATGTCCTGCAGCTGGCGCGACGGAATGCCGGCGACGTTGACGACGCCGACGGAGTCGTAGGACTCGAGGAACTCCACGAGTGCCTCGACTTCCTCCTTCTTCCACTCGGGAATGGTCTCCGTCGTGCGCTCGGAGTCTGCGGACATTTAGGCCACCTCCACGGAGGGACCCATCGTCGTCTTCACGTAGATGGAGTCGACGTTCATGGGGCCCTTCTCGAGGTCGGCGTGCAGTCGACGCACGATGACGTCGATGTTGGACGCGATGTCGTCGGCGCTCATGTCCTCCGCACCGACGCGGGTGTGGAAGGTGCGCCGGTCACGCGACCGGAGCTGCACGGTGTTCTTCATGCGGTTGACGGTCTCGACAACGTCGTCGTCGGGCTGGAGCGGGGTCGGCATCTTCCCGCGCGGACCGAGGACGGTACCGAGGTAGCGACCGATGTCCTGCATCATGGACGCTTCGGCGATGAAGAAGTCGGTCTCATCGGCGAGGTCCTTCGCAGCGTCATCGTCGTCACCGAGGTCTTCGAGCTCGTCGCCACCGAGGACGTCGTCTGCGACGTCTTCGGCTCGGACGGCCGTCTCACCTTCGGCGAAAACCACGATACGTGTCTCCTGTCCGGTGCCCGACGGCAGCACGACGCTCTCGTCGACGCGGTTCGACGGGTCGTTGAGGTCGAGGTCACGGAGGTTGATCGCGAGGTCCACCGTCTCGCGGAAGTTCCGCTCTGGGGCCTCCTCGATCGCTTGCGCGACTGCCTCTTCTATGTTATCTGCCATCTTTCACCTCCGTAGTGTGTCTGCCCCCTCAAGGGGAGCTTCTACGGGTCAGTGAAACAGGCTACGCCTGTCTCGTCTGGGACGAGGGGTATGCCGTCCTTAAAGCCGTCGTTTCCGAGGCCGTATGGGGCGTCGTAACGCCCGTGACGGCCGCGCTCGCGTCGTCCGTGTCGCCACGCGCCACCGCCGTTCGCGGGCGCACGACCGTCCGAAACCGAGTGCGTGCCCGGACGCCGTATTCGTCGCGCGGGCGCCGCGTGACGCGCGTCGTATGTAGCCGCTACTTTTATGCCGGGGTGGCCGCCACGGGCGAACGTTCGGTTTTCCCGCATGAGACGTCGCTCACTCGCCGCACTCGCCGTCGTCCTCGTCGTCGTGAGCGCGGCGGCACCGGTAGCCGCCGAGGCATCGCTCGACGCACCCGTATCTGACGACGATGCGGGCACCGCGCCCGCGCTCGGCGCGCTCGAACGCATCGACGCGAACACCTCGACCGCCGCGCGGACGCCGTCGGCCGCCTCCTTCGAGGGAGCGGTGACGAACGTGACGCTCGTCACGGGGCAGACGGTCCACGCGGTGACGCGCAACGAGACGACGCGCTACTACACGGACGCGGCCACGACGACGTACACGCTCCGCACGCCTCGCGGGACGTACGTCGTCCCGGCGGGCGTCGACTTCGAGACGTTCGACCCGACGCTGTTCAACGTCGACCTCCTGCGCGCGCAGGGGTACGACGACGCCAACAGCACGTCGATTCCGGTCATCGTGCGCGACGCGGACGGCGCGGGCGACGCGCGGCGGTCGGGGGAGCCGTCGGCGGCCTCGACGGACGCCCTCGACTCCGTTCGCGGGCTGGAGACGGAGCGTCGCCTCGACAGCATCGGTGCGGCCTCGACGCGCGTCGCGAAGGCCGACGCGGCGTCGGTCGCGGAGCGCCTTCGGAGCGACGGCGACGTCGCGCACGTCACGCTCGACGTGCGGTATCACGCGGCGAACGCGGAGGCCGACCGCATCGTGGACGGCGAGCGCGCGAGAGCGGACTACGGCGTCAGCGGCGAGAACGTCACCGTCGCCGTCATCGACAGCGGTATCGACCAGACCCACCCGGACCTCGACGAGGGGAAAGTCGTCGGCGAGTACGACCTCGTCGACGGCGAGGCGCCGGCGGCGGACGAGACGGGGCACGGGACGCACGTCGCGGCGACGATTGCGGGCTCCGGCGAGGCGAGCAACGGCACGCAGGCCGGCATCGCGCCGAACGCGAGCCTCGTCGACGTCCGCGTCTTCGGGACGGGCGGGGCGCCGACGAGTCGCATCGTCGCGGGCATCGAGGCCGCCGTCAACGAGAGCGAGACGGACGTCGTCTCGATGAGCCTCGGCGGCCCGGCGTACATGCTCCGCTCGAACGACCCGTACACGGACGCCATCGAGGCGGCGACCGCCGAGGGGATTCCCGTGGTCGTCGCGGCCGGCAACGACGGCGAGTACCTCTCCGTGCAGAGCCCGGGCGTCGTCGAGGACGCCATCACGGTCGGCGCGACCGACAACGACGGCTCGGTGGCGTCGTTCTCCTCGCGCGGGCCGACGCCGCGCGGCTACTACGTCAAGCCGGACGTCGTCGCGCCCGGGTCGCGCGTCGTGAGCGCGAACGCCTTCCACGAGGACGGGCCGGACTACGTCGAGAAGAGCGGCACGTCGATGGCGACGCCGGTGACGAGCGGCGTCGTCGCGCTCGTGCTCTCGAAGAACCCCGCGCTCACGCCCCACGAGGTGAAGTCGCGACTCGTCTCGACGGCCGACCCGCTCGGCGACGCGGACGCGTACGTGCAGGGCGCGGGGCGCGTGAACGCGACGGACGCCCTCGAAGCGGCGGGGGTGAACGCCTCGGACGACCCCGACCCCGACATCGTGGTGTCGCCGGGGTCGGCGGACGTCGGGCGCTACACGTCGAACACGACGGCGAACGCGACGCTCACTGTGGCGAACTACGGGGAGTCGAACGCGACGCTCGCGATGAACGCGAGCCTTCGAAACGTCGTGAACCCGGGCGAGGGTGACGCGTCGGCGTCGCTGAACCGCTCGACGCTCGCGCTCGCGCCCGGGGAGCGTGCGACCGTGACCGTCACCGTCCGAACGGGGTCGGTCGTCGGCGCGTACGCCGGGCGCGTCTCGTTCGAGGCGAGCGACGCGACCGGGGTCTTCGGCTTCGCCCGCGCGTACGCGGTGACGGTGGAGAAGCACGGGATGGACGGAACGAACGTCACGGACGACCCCGTCCTCCTCTATCCCGAGCGGAACGGGCCGTTCCAGCGCCCGCACGCGGTCGCGCTCTTCGACCGGATGGGGTTCTCGAACGGGACCGTCACGCGCTACCTGCTGACGAACGGGACGTACACCGCGCTCTCGGCGGGCGTGAGCGAGAGCGGGGGGAATCCCGTCATTACGCGGCGAACCGTGGCGGTGAACGGGAGCACGACGGTCGCGCTCGACGAGGACGACACGTACGCACAGCGCGTGGCCGTCGCGAACACGTCGACGCGCGGGCGCTACACGCGCGTCGCCGCGACCGAGGTGGAGACGGACGGCGACGGCGACGCGTACGCCTACTCGGTGAGCGCGGCGACGGGGACGGACGGCGCGAGCACGGTCTACGCGAGCAACGCCGCCGACCTCTCCGTCGAGCCGACGTGGTTCCTCGGGACGAACGCGGACGCGAGCCTCGACGCCGCGAGCGTCTACTACCTGCAACGGACCACGTCCGGGGTCAGCGGCGCGAACACGTGGACGGTGAACGAATCCGACCTCGCGCGGACGGCCGTCACGTACGCGCGCGCCGAAGCCGGAACGACCTACGACGTCGCGTACCGCGACGCGTACGGCCGGACGCTCGAGGCCGGGTCGCTCGGCGACCGGCGCGTGCAGTCGGTGTACCGGACGGCGGGCGCCGCGCTCGGCGTGGTCGCGACCGGCGCCGACGGCTCGTGGCGCGTCGGCCCGCGCGCGCTCGCCCTCCCGGAGTACGGGACGGCGGCCGAGCAGTCGGTCCTCCGGCAGCCGTTCACCGGCACGTACGCGGCGTGGCGCGCGGACGGCAGCGTGACGCTCGTGCCGCAGGCGACGCAGAGCTCCTACGGTGGCGTCGGGACGCCGTATCGCGACGCGGCGAACGACACGGTTCGTCTCCGGGTGAACGGGAGCGAGACGCTCGTCCGCAACGTGACGGGGACGGCGACGCTCGAGGTGCCGACGGACGACGGGACGACGGTCGCACTCCGGGTGAACGCGCGCAACGACGCGCTCGCGCAGTCCTCGCGCACCGTCTCGACGTACGTGGTGACGTACGAGGCGACGGCGGACGTCGTCCCGCCGCAGCTCCGGCAGGTGGACGTCGAGCGCCTCGACGCGACGAGCGACGCGCCGAACGGCTCCACCGTCGTCTCGGTCAGCGTCGTCGACAACGCCTCGCTCTCGGCGTTCAGGGTGGCGTACGCGAACGCGAGCGCGACGGCGACGCCGTTCGACGGCGACGCGAGCGAGTGGGAGAACGCCACCCTGCTCGACGCCACCGAGTCGGGGGACGTCCACCGGTACGCCGTCGCGTTGAACACCACGGGGTACGCCGGGAACGTCAGCCTCGCGGTGCGCGCCGTCGACGCCGGCGGGAACGCGGTGACGTCGACGACGTTCGACGCCTTCGAGGTGCGCGACGTCCCGCCCGAACCCCGGTTCGCGCTGAACGAGTCGGGGCCCGTCGAGGTGGGCGAGACGCTCGCGTACGCCGACACCTCGTGGGACAACCTCGGCGTCGCGAACTCGACGTGGCGCTTCGGTGACGGCACGACGGCGACCGGCAGCGTCGTCACGCACACCTACGACGCCCTCGGGACGTACACGCTGACTCACTCGGTGACCGACACCGGCGGGCACACGGTCTCGAACGAGACGACACTCGAGGTCGTGGATCTGGCGCCGACGGCGGCGCTCACCGCGTCTCCGTCGACCCCACGGGTGGGCGAGTCGGTGACGCTCTCGGCGGCCGACGCGACGGACACGCAGGGCATCACCGAGTACCGCTGGGACGTCGACGGTGACGGCACGGTCGAACGCACGACGAGCGGGTCCGAGGCGACGATCACGCACGCGTACGCGTCGGCGGCGACCGCCCACCCGCGCGTCGCTATCGTCGACACCCGCGGGCAGACGGCGACCGCGTCGACCACGGTCTCCGTGCGGGCGCGAGCGACCACCACCACCAGTAGTGACGGGGGTGGTGGCGGTGGAGGCGGCGGCGGTGGCGGCGGCTTCGCCGGTGGCGGGAGCGCCGTCACGACCACCACGACGCCCCCGACCACCACGACTACGACGCGGACCGAGACGACCGTGTCGGCGAACGACACGGCTGTCGCGGTGTCGGCGCCCGTGCGGAACGGGACGGCGACCGTCACGCTCCCGAACGCCACGTCGGGCGGTGTCGGCGTCACCGGTGCGACGCTCTCGCTGACCGGGAACGCGTCGCGCGTCACCGTCACGGTCGGGACGCCGACCGCCTCGGCGCCGAGCGGGACGCCCGCGCTCGACCGCTCCCGGGCGGTGCGCTACTTCGGCGTCGAGGCGGACGCCGGGGACGCGGCCGTGCGCTCGGCGACGCTCCGCTTCTCCGTCGCCGAACGCGCGCTCCCGGAGGGCGTCGCGCCCGCGGACGTCACGCTCTACCGCTATCACGGCGGGACGTGGGACCCGCTCCCGACGGCGGCTCGCGGTGGCGACGCGTACGCCGCGACGACCCCCGGGTTCTCCGTCTTCGCCGTCGGCGGCGCGCCCTCGGAGACGACGACGACGCCGACGGCCGCCCCCATCGGGACGGCGACGAGTACGTCGAGCGCGACGGTCTCGACGGCGAGCGAGACGACGAGCGGCGGGTCGCCCGCGCCCGGCGTCGGGGCGGCGCTCGTCGCGGCGGCCGCCGCCCTCCTCCTCCGCCGCCGCTGACGCGGGTGCCTTCCTCGGCGGCGGTCCGAGTCGACCACAAGCGTTCACTCCCCCGCGTGCGAAGCGCCGCGCGTGAAGCGAACGCGAGTCGAGTCCGAGCGCTGGTTCGACGTGCTGGTGGAGACCGAGGACGCGCAGGCCGCCGTGATGACGCTCGAAGCGGGCGAGGCGACGGGCGGGCCGACGAACGCCCACGCCGAGAGCGACCAGTGGCTCTACGTCGTGTCGGGGTCCGGGAGCGTCGTCGTCGCGGGCGAGACGCTCGACGTCGAGGAGGGCGACCTGCTCGTCGTGGAGGCGGGCGAAACGCACGAGGTGCGCGCGAGCGACGAGGAGGCGCTGGAGACGCTCAACCTCTACGTCCCGCCGCACGCCTCGGGCGGCGCCGCCGGGTCCGAGAGGGACGGCTAACGTCGGGAGAAGACACTTATCGGCCGGGCGACGACTTCGGGTGTGCAGCGCCATCAGTGGGCCCTCCTCGTCGCCGTCGCCCTCGTCGGCGTCTCCGTCGCGTTCTTCGCCCTCGGCGTCGGGTCGCTCGGCGACCGGTCGACCCCGAGCGAGACGCACGCGTTCACGGACGCGATGAACGAGAGCCACTGCTCGGACGTCGTCGCCTACGAGGCCCTCAGCGAGCGCCAGCGGTCCGTCGTCGCCCGCGCCGTCGAGAACGGCACGCTCCCCGAGAACCGGAGCGCCTACGACTTCTGGGACGACTGCGTCCGGTACGAGAACCGGACGTACGTGGTCGTTCGGGCGGTCGCCTGACGCGTCACCCCCGCCTCCCGCCGGAGTCGTCAGGTCCGCGGATAGCCGTACTCGAGGACGAGTTCGCCCTCGGCGTCGCGGACGCGAACCGTGTCGCCGTCGTTCCCCCAGACGGGGGTGTCGAGACCCCAGTAGAGGTCGTCCTCGTCCCACTCGCCCTCGCCGGTGTGCAGGCGGAAGGACGCGCCCGCCTCGAGGGTGAAGCCGTCGGGCAGGTGGAACTCCCAGCCCTCGGCGTCGACGACGGTGTAGCCGGTCATGTCGAGGGGGTCGTCGCCGTCGTTCGTGAACTCCACGTACTCCGAGGCGAGGTGCTCGCGGTCGCCGCCTTCGGGGTCGACGTTCAGGTCGGTGACGACGAGCTGTGAGGGCTCGCGTTCGGTGTTGTCGAAGCCGCCCGGCCGGACGGTGTCGCGCCCCCGGAACCACGTGTTCGACCCGGTCTTCCCGACGAGGTAGCCGTACGCGGAGTCGAGCGAGAACTGGGCGCTCTTCGTCTTGTACTGGAGGTAGAGGTCGCCGTCCTGCCGGAAGTACTTCTGCGGGGAGGCGCCGTTCTGCCCGGCGAGGTAGTCCTTCGACCCGAAGTAGACGGAGTAGTTCCCGGGGTCGACGTCGCTCGGGTCCACCCACTCGCTCGCGTCCGCGCCCTCGGGCGGCTGTTTCACGACGACCGTGAGCGTCGACTTCGCGTACGGGTCGAACTCGTTCGGGTCCTCGTCGGGCATGATGGCGACGTTCGCGCGCTTCACGGCTCGCCCGTCGGCGGGCTTGAGTTTCGCGGGTTTCTCCGTGGAGAGGTCGAACGCCGTCGCGTTCCCGGGGTCGCCGGTGAGGAAGCGCCACGCGTCGACGCCCTGCAGCGTCTTCGGCGTGATTGTGATGGTCTGTGCGTCCTCGACGCCCCAGAACGCGCCGCCGTCGGTCGTGTTGGCGTCCCACTGCCACTTCACCTTCGCGTTGCCGCCCTCCCACTTCTCGAAGTCGTCGTCGGTCCCCATCGGGTCGTCGCGGACCGCCCACTCGCCCGCCGAGCGCGAGAGCCCGGAGAACTTGAGGAACGCCGTCCCGCCGTGGTCCACCTCGGGGCTCCCGTGGAGGAAGACGAGCGACGTGCCGACGGGGCCGGCGTAGAGGAAGACGCGGGAGGCGGCGGGCTCGCTCGCGACGTCGACGGCCGGGCTTGCGGACGACGAGCGCGTCTGATAGTCGTAGAACTCCTCGACCGTCGCGTCCTCGTGGGAGAGCGGGTCGACCTCCCAGCGGAGGTAGCCCTGCTGGAGGACGTACGTCGACTCGCTCGACCCACTACCGGACGTGGAGAGGTAGGCCCCCGCGCCGCCGAGCGCGAGTACGCCCACGCCGCCGAGCGCGAACTCGCGTCGGGAGAGCGACGACGCGTCGTCGGCGGCATCCGAATCCTCGGTCATGCAACGGAATTGCCCGCCGCGACTGAAAAGGCGACTGGCCGTCTGTGCCGGGTGATATCGGATACCACGGCGGAGGCCGCCGAGGCGACTGGCGTCTCGACGCGCGGGCGTCAGTCGGTCGTGTGGGGGAGCGAGAGCGTGATGCGGTTCCCCGATTCGGTGGAGCGGACGGTGATGTGGCCGTTCGAGAGGTCGACGCTCCAGTAGACGAGCCAGAGGCCGATGCCGGTGCTGTGGTAGACGTCCGTCATCTCGTGGTCGCCGGTGAGGACGTCGGCCTCGACCGGGGGGAGCGGCGGCGCGTCGTCCGCGACGGTGATTTCGACGTGCGTGTTCGTCTCCCGCTGTCGGACGCGCACGCGAGGGGCGTCGCTCCGGCTGTGCGTGATGGCGTTCTCGAGGAGTTCGACGACGGCCGCCTCGAGTTCGGGGCGGCCGCGTATCCGCGCCGGCACACCCCCGGAGTAGTCGACGGTGGCGTTCGGGTAGCGCTCGCGGACCGTCGCGACGGCGTCCTCGAGGAGGGAGGCGAGGTCGACGGGGGTGCGGCCGGGCTGCTCGCAGACGAGGTCGATGAGCTCGCGCTGTTTCTCCGCGCTCGCGAGGAGGTCGCGGCTGGTCCGGCGGATGACCGCCGTGCGGTCCGCGAGCGCCGGGAACTCCGAGGCGATGGAGTCGGCCGTCCCGATGATGACATTGAGGTCGTTGCGGAGGTTGTGCCGGAGGAGGTTGTCGACGACGACGAGCTGGCGTTCGCGTCGGCGCCGGTCCGAGACGTCCTTCGTGAAGCCGGCGATGCGGACGACGTCGCCGTCCTCGACGATGGGTTGGCCCTGCACCCAGACCCAGCGGTCGCGGCGGCCGTCGCGGACGATTCGGTACTCCATGTCCAGCGACTCACCGTCGGAGAGTCGTGCCATCGCCGCCTCGACGGCGGGCCGGTCGTCCGGGTGGACGCGCTCGAGGAAGGAGCGCGGGTCGTCGCGGAGGCCGTCTATCGACGCGCCGTAGAGCTCCTCGTAGGCGGGGTTGACGAAGAGGAGCTCGGACCAGTCGGCGTCGAACATCCAGAGGACGTCGCCGGTGGTCGTGGAGAGCTCGTGAAGGCGGCTCGCGGCGGTGTCGCGGTCGTGTTCGGCCGTGACGCGGTCCGTGACGTCGCGCGAGCTGACGACGTAGCCGTCGAGGGTGGCGTCGGTGAGGTTCGACATGCGACTCTCCAACCAGCGCCAGTCGCCGTCGCTCGTCCGGTGGCGGTACTCGACGGTCACCTCGACGAAGTCGTCCTCGGCTATCGTCGCGCCGAAGGTCTCGCGGACGCGCTCGGCGTCGTCGGGGTGGACGTAGTCGAAGATGCAGTCGCCGAGGAGGTCGTCCGGGTCGAAACCGAGCATCGGCCTGACGGCGGCGTTCACGTAGGTGACGACGCCGTCCTCCTCGAGGAGCAGGATCTTGTCTTGGGCGTGGTCGAGGAGGATGCCGGCCGGGTCGGCTTCCATATCGGCGTTTCGGTCGCGGCTTTGATAAGTGTATTCCGGGCCGGCCGTCGTGGGGGAGCGCGACGGCGGGCGACGCGGCGGCCCGCGCGTCGCCGGGGTGGCCTCAGAAGGAGACGGGCTCGTGGCCGTCGACGCCCATCGGCGTCGGGTCGCGGTCCGAGTAGCCGACGCGCCCGACCGCGTCCTGTCCGACCGCGCCGATGACCGCGTGCACCGCCTCCGTCGCGTCCGCGAACTCCTCTTCACCGGTGCGCTCGAGCACGTCACCCAGGGACTCCTCCCCCGCCGGGTGCTCGATCCGCACGCTCCCGTACGCCTCGCGGAGTTCCGCCGTGGTCGCCGGATAGTGCGCGTCTTCGAGCAGGTCGGTCGCCGTTCGGAGCGTCATTACAGAACAATCTATGGTGAACGACCATTATGAATGTGTCGAGAGAAGAGTTACCACGGAACACGAGCGTGGCGGTGGCACCAAAGCGACGGCGCGTTCGGCGACGGAGAACAGTCGGTCCGGAATACGTGACAGACACGCGAGAGGTTTATGGTGGGCGGGGTTGAAGACGCGACTCAATGCCACGCGCACCCGAGGCGCTCGCGGCGGCTGTCACCGACCGCGGCGTCCCCGACCGCTACGCCGCGCCAGCGACGCCCGCCCACGACCGACTCGCCGACGCGCTCGCCGACGCCATCGAACGCATCGACGCCGCCCTCGAGACGTTCTACGACCGCTTCCCGACGGCATCCAGCGACGACCTCGCCTACGGCACGACGGACAACATGGACGGCTGGACGACGTCGTTCTGGACCGGCCTCTGCTGGCTCGCCTACGAAGTCACCGGCGCCGCGCGCTTCCGCGACGCCGCCGAAGCCCAGCTCGAGACGTTCGAGCGCCGCCTCCACGCCGGCGAGACGGCGACCCACGACCTCGGCTTCCTCTACACGCTCTCGGCGGTCGCCGGCCACCGCATCACCGAGAGCGAGCGCTACCGCGACGTCGCGCTCGCCGCCGCCGACCGCCTCGCGGAGCGCTTCCTCGACGCGCCCGGCCTCATTCAGGCGTGGGGCGACCTCGACGGCGACGACTGGACGTCCGGGCGGATGATAATCGACACGATGCTGAACCTCCCGCTGCTGTTCTGGGCGAGCGAGGCGACCGACGACCCCTCGTACGCCGCCATCGCGGAGACGCACGCCCGGACGGCCGCCGACCACCTCGTCCGCGCCGACGGCTCCACCTACCACACGTTCCAGTGCGACCCGGAGACCGGCGACCCGCTCGGCGGCGAGACCGCGCAGGGCTACGCCGACGACTCCTGTTGGGCGCGCGGGCAGGCGTGGGCCGTCTACGGCTACGCGCTCGCCGCCGACTACCGCTCGCGGGCGCCGTACGCCGACCTCTCCGCGACGCTCGGCAACTACTACCTCCAGGAGCTCCCGGACGACCACGTTCCGCGCTGGGACTTCGACGCCCCCGAGCCCGAGATCCGGGACACGTCCGCCGCGGCCATCGCCGCCTGCGGCTTCGACGAACTCGCCAGACGGCTCCCGAGCGCCGACGACCGCGTCCCCGCGTACCGGCACGCCGCGCTCGCGACGCTGGAGAGCCTCGCGGAGCACTACGCCGCCGGCCCGGACGCCGACGGCCTGCTCACCGACGCCGCCTACCACCGCACCGAGGGCGACTACGACGAGTGCTGTCTCTGGGGGGACTACTTCTACGTCGAGGGCCTCGTTCGCGCGACCGAACACGCCGACTGGGAGCGCTACTGGTAATGAACCCGCTCACCACCACCGCGCCGCGCACGCGCACCGAGTTCGAGACCGTCGTCCGCGAGCTCTACGAGCCGCTCCGCTCGCACTTCAGCCCGGGGAACGCCCGCGTCCGCCCCGTCGCGACCGGCTCGCACTGCGCGAGCGCGGCCGCCGAACTCGAGGGGTTCTCCCGGCCGCTCTGGGGGCTCGTCCCGCTCGGCGTCCACGGCGACTTCGACGACTGGGACCGCTTCCGAGAGGGCCTCGTCAACGGCACCGACCCCGACCACGACGAGTACTGGGGGTCCGCCGACGACCACGACCAGCGTCACGTCGAGATGGCCGCCATCGGACTCGGCCTCGCGCTCGTCCCCGAGGAGCTCTGGGAGCCGCTCTCGGAGCGCGAGCGCGCGAACCTCGCGGACTGGCTGAACCAGATAAACGACGCCGCCCTCCCCGACTGCAACTGGCTGTTCTTCCGCGTGCTCACGAACCTCGGACTGCGCTCGGTCGGCGCCGAGCACGACCCCGACCGGACGGCGGCGAGCCTCGACGAACTGGAGTCCTACGCCGTCGGTGACGGCTGGTACACGGACGGCCCGCCCGAGGAGGGCGCGCCCGTCGACTACTACGTCCCGTGGGCGATACACTACTACGGCCTCCTCTACGCGGTGCTCGCCGAGGACGACGACCCGGAGCGCGCCGCGCGCTTCCGCGAGCGCGCCCGCTCGTTCGCCACCCATCACCGCGCGTGGTTCGACGCCGACGGCCGCGCGCTCCCCTACGGGCGCAGCCTCACCTACCGCTTCGCCCAAGCCGGCTTCTGGGGTGCGCTCGCGTTCGCCGGCGTCGAGGCGCTCCCGTGGGGACAGATTCGGGGGCTGTGGGCGCGGAACGTCCGCTGGTGGCTCGATCAGCCGATCTTCACGGACGGCGGCGTCCTCTCCGTCGGCTACCGCTATCCGACGCTGAAGACCTCCGAAGAGTACAACTCCCCGAACTCGCCGTACTGGGCGCTGAAGGCGTTCCTCCCGCTCGCGCTCCCCGCCGACCACCCGTTCTGGCGGGCCGACGAGGCGCCCCTGCCCGACCTCCCGGAGATCACCACCCAGCCGGAGCCCGGCCTCGTCGTCTGCCGCGACGACGGCCACGTGTTCGCGCTCAGCGCCGGCCAGCGGAGCGTGCACGGCCGCGCGAAGTACGCGAAGTTCGCCTACTCGAGCGCCTTCGGGTTCTCCGTCGGGAGCCGCCGCCACGGACCCGGCCTCGCCGGCCACGACAGCACGCTCGCCCTCTCGCTCGACGGCGAGAGCTATCGGATTCGCGGCGACCTCGACGAGACCGCCTGCGAGGACGGCGTCCTCCGGTCGCGCTGGACGCCGTGGGAGGGCGTCCGCATCGACTCGTGGGTCGCCCCCGCGCTCCCGTGGCACGTCAGACTCCACCGCGTGCGGACCGAGCGCCGACTCCACGTCGACGAGGGCGGGTTCGCCATCGCGCGCCCCGAGGGACCGCGACACGGCACCGAAACCCGCGACGCGGGAGCAGTCGTGCGGAGCGACGCCGGAACGAGCGCCGTCCGCGACCTCCGCGGGACGCGCGAGGCGTGCGTCGTCCACGAGGAGCCGAACACGAACCTCTACCACCCCCGGACGAGCGTGCCGACGCTCCGCGCCACGCTCGACCCCGACACGCACTGGCTGGCGACCGCCGCCCGCGCGCACCCCGACCGAGCAGTCGACGCCGACGCCCCCCGGCCGACGGTCCGGCACACCGCCGAGTCCGTCGTCGTCGAGCACGACGGCGACCGCGTCCTCGACGTCGAACGATAGACCCGAGGCGGGAAGGCCTGCCTCGTGAACGGGGGCGCGACTCGGACAACACCGCCGTCCGCGTTATCGAGGGGGTCTTCGACACTCAGGCGTTATCGGTGTCCGAGGTTCGCTCTACGCCGCGAAGCCAGCGGCTCTCGGAGAGAAACGCGAAAACGGGGGTCGAGAGAACCGCTCGAAACCGCCGAAAAATACCTCTCTGGAGTTCGGTTGAGAATGGATGAAAGTGCTCCGGCAGGGATTTGAACCCTGGTCCTTGCCGTGAGAGGGCAGAACTCGCTCGTGGACCGTTCCACGGGATCGCTTTGCCCACTTACTTAATGCCCACCGCAGTTCGCCTCGTGCTACCTGTATTTGCCGGGTGCCAGCCTCATAAAAACGCGGGAACTTGCCGACCCGGCAATTCAAACGGTACGTGAGTTTCCCGACTACTGGTCTGTGTCTGAATTGAGAGATTCTAGTCCCTGGCCCTCGATCAGTGCTCGCCGCCAGCGAGTGATCACCGCTCGGGTGACAATCTGCGGCTGGGTCACGCCGGCGAGGAACGAGGGTTCGGCTGGCCCGGCGTTCGGTGGGGGATGGAAATGTGCGTTCGGGGCACCATCTTTCGGGTGGTTGTCGAAGCGGAAATCAACGCCGCCAGATTCTGTATAGTGGTAGCGATACGCCCCACGTTTCCACCACGTGATTTCCATACGGCCCGGAGAGTCAGATTCTGATGAAAATTCGACGATGAGTTCGGTCGGATTCACTGGGTCGTCAAAGGCTGTGGATTCGACGAGGGGTTCCTCTTCCAAGAGCAGATCGCGAATCTGCCGAAGTACTGGATAGTCGACCGGGCCGACTGGTCCTGCGATGTCGTCCGCCATCGGCTTACTGCGTTGCTGCACCCAAGTCGCGAGCGCGACCGTAGTTGATGGCGGCCTGGGCGATGTGTAGGTTCCGTTCGGTCGTCTGCCACTCGGACACCGCCTCCCAGGCGCCTTCAGGAGCGTCGCTTTCGAGAGATGTCGCGAGGTCTTCCGGCGATGCGGCGTCGTACTCGTCCTCAAATCCCGTGATGCGGTGTTTCATTTCTTGGATACTCTCGATTAACTCCTCCCGACTGTGTTCTGTCGCCAGCTCTCGAATCCGCTGGTACAGAAGTGTATCCTCATTACGGGCATACTTCGTCGCACCACTCTCCTCAGTCGCAGCGGCTGTTCCTACCTCAACGAGCGACTTGAGATGCTTCCGAGCGGTCGGTTCACTCACGAGCGCTTCCTCAGCGACTTCGCCCGCCGTCTTCGGGGTTGTGGTCTGCTCGATGACTTGCTGGACGCGCTCTAACGCGGTGGTCGAACTCTTCCAGTCCGCTCGCGCATCGGCGACTGCCTGAGGGGCGGTATTTGCATCGTCGGCGTCGGAACCCATACGCGACAGTTCGCACCTCAAGGAAAAATATGTTTCCCCAAGAAATTATTCTTCGAGATCCAGTTGTATTCAAAACTCTATGCCGCACGTTGTTAGAGGTCGACTGCTCTCGGGTTCAGGTTGGCGGTGTCGTAACGGAAACGAGCTTTTCGCCCGCGTCGTTCAAGACGATGAGCCCGTTTTCGTTCCGTTCGAAGTATTCTGTGAGGGTATTACTGAGGTAGCCGTAGAGTTCAGACCCTGAGTCGTACCCCCACCTCGAACACAGTTCCGCGTTCTTCGTTGGTGCCATAGACCCTATTTCGTGAATGCGCTTGAGGTCCTGCTCGTTTAGGTCGTGTTCGATAGTGGTCCCCTCTGACCCGGTATCCCCAGACTCACTATCGTTAGTTAACTGGGTGTTGTTCTTCCCGGTCGTGTATTTTGCATTCGAGTCGGGCGGCGCCTTGACTCCGGAGTTGGATTCTCCATCTGAGGAGGGTGAATCTGTATCCAGAGAACTGCCCGCCGTATCACTCGAAGAACCGCTTATATCGAGCGACTCGATGTTCGTCTGCTTTTCACGAGCAGCGGTGAGCAAGCGCTTGAGTTGGATCGGATCGTCCTGGTAAACCGGATACAGCCACCAGAGTTGCTGGAGGTTGCTCGGCGCAAGTGCAGTTTTGCTGCGAACGGTCTGCATCGCTTCTTCCCACTGCTGTTCGGATAGGTTTTGGCTGTCGAAAGATAGTGAGTCGAGCAGTACATTCGCCGCGGTGACCGAGATCGAGTCGATAATCTCCTGGAGGTTTAGCGGCCCATCGATTGTTTCGACAGACTCCTCTTCAGCGAGTTCCTCCGCCCAGAGTTCGTTCCCGCGGCGCTTCGCGCGGTTGATGATTTCCGGGTCGATTGCAGCCGATTCGAAGTCAGGTTGTTGGCTGATTCTCTCCCCGAGCTCTCGAACCCAGTGGAGTTGCTGGGCGAATGCCTTGTCGTCGATACCATCCAAGTGCTGCTCCTCGGGAACCGCAACGTAGTGATGGAAGTGTGGGCGCTGGTCAGCGTGCCGTCGGAGAATCCGCCCCATCCGCTGGATGAGTTGGAGTTCCGTTTTCGTTCCTGCGACATTGATTCCAACTTCTGCGTCTGGAACGTCGATCCCCTCGTCGAGTAGTTTCGGCGCGATCAACACACCGTTGTCAGCGGATTTGAACCGGTCGATTCGTTTCCGAACAGTTCGGTCTTTCTTTTTGGTCGAGGACTCGACCTTACTGTGAACGGCGTAGACGTCGTCACAAACACGGGACAGCTGGGATTCGATTTCTTCGACCATATCGATGTTCATCGTGAACATCACGATCTTGATACCGTCTCCATCAGCGGTTAGATACTCCTCAGCGAGGTCGATTGCGGCATCAAGCTTCGGACGCGATCGATGCCGGATCATGTTCCGGCTCATAATCGCTGCGTGGAGATTCTCCCACGAGTCCGGGACAGTGTCTCGCTCGATGTTCGCTGCCTTGTGTGCTCGAATGAAATCGCCCAAGTCTTGGAATTCTGTGAATGGGACATCGAGATTCCGAAGTACCCGGGTAGAGCGGTCGGAGTACCGAACCTGTTTGAACAGGTCCGTAATTCGGTTCGTCTTTTCTTCCCACTCATCCGCTTCAGACGCCTCGAGCGGCGTCGGATGCACGGTCCATTCGAAGTCCGGAATGATTCCGTCTTCCTGGGCGTCCTCGACAGAGTACGTGTAGACGACGTCACCGAGGAGAGATTCGAGCTCTTGGCGCTTCTTCCCACCCTCTCTACCGAGCGTTGCGGACAATCCAAGAAGTGCCTGGGTCTGAATCTGGTTTAATGCCGCACCGAAGCCACCCTCGCTGGTATTCGAGTAGTGGTGGGCTTCGTCACAGATGACGAGGTCGTACGTTTTGTCGGGAGGGCCGCCGTATCTCGGTTGGAGGGAATGGATTGTATGGAATTCGATTGTGCCGGTCGAGAAATTGAGGGTATCGGGCTGGCCGGACGTATCTGCGCCAGCGACGTTCAATCCCAGGAGGTCGCGGATTTCGCGCTCCCATTGGCTGAGGATCGCATTCGAGTGCGCGATGACAGCTATAGATGCATCTTCTGTTCGTTCGTCCGCCCCCCAAACATCGAGGTCGTGATTCGGGAGAACCCCGCACAGGTGCGCTATAGCGCCGATTCCTGCGACGGTTTTTCCCGTTGCGGTGGCCATCTCGAGAACACCGTGTCGACCCGCAGAGAGCCATTCCTTGAGTCCCTCTCGCTGGTTCTTCCACAGCGAGACCATCAATACCGGATATTTTAGCGAGTCGATGAGGTCGTCATGATTGAGCTCGTTATACTCGTCAACAGCGCTCTGGAGTTCCGAGAGGAGATTCGAATCACCGTATACTTCTTGTTGGACGGCGGTCGCGTAGAGTTCAAGGATATAGAGAGTCCCATCGCGGCTCATGTGATCGAGTTCCATCTGGCTCGGGTCCAATCCTTGACGGCGCAAACGTTTCGTCAAAAGGCGCTCTGCCGACTCAGAAAGGACGTCAACAGAGTCGCTGTGTTGGTTTGCAAGTTCCTTGTTCAGTTCTGCGATACTCTCACGGAATTGAGCAAATTCCGTGTTTTCGGGCTGAGAAGTCGAGTGTTCGCTGACGCTACTGAGCCGTTCTTCAATGAAGTCAGAGAACCGTTCATCGTACGCTGTTCGCATATCCGGGAGGTCTACTGGGTGTATTGGACCGATATACCGTGAGAGATGGACGTAATTGGCGAGCTCGCTATCCATTAAGAGCAGCTGTTCTAGTGTTGATTTATCGGATAGACGGTCGCTCGCGTATTCCTCGAAATCGCGGTACTCCGGAGCGATTGATACCACTACACACACCAGTGTTAGACAGGTATTTAACAATTATGTCGAGGGTAACTCGCAGTGTCAGAAGTATGGTGGGTAGAAATGATGTGATTTGATGGTTATACTATAACTATGACCGACGAATCACCTGGGACCAAAGCATGGTCAGAGCAAACAAGCGCATTTGACAGAGTACGGTCTGTCGCGAATACCCTGTCTCAACCTCGCCCAGTATCCTATATCGCGGGTGAAGCGAAAGTCGCGGAAACAACAGCACGAGCGCATCTCGAACGACTCGTTGACTTAGGGATCCTCCTCAAAAGTGACGACGAGGGGTTAACTCGCTACTCACCAGATCCACTTTACACGCGGACGCAGGCGGTTCGCGACCTGCTTGAGGAATATGATCGAGACGCTCTCGTTCGTCAAAAGTCCGAGCTGCGAGACCAGATCGAGACGTGGCAAGGTGATTACGAGGTCGAATCTCTCGACGAGCTGCGCGAACGCGCCGCTACGACAGATAGCGCCGACGAGACGCGTGCCGTTCTCCAAACTGTGAATAACTGGAAACTCGTTACCCACCGCCTCGGCATAATTAAGGAAGCCATCGAGAACTACACCCGATACGGTTGCCATTACCGATCGTCTGAATAGCTATTTAACCAAGATCGCTAATACGGCCCACAGAGGAAGTATAGCGGGAATCAAGGAGTTTGGCGGAAACTCAATATCGCTCTGAGTGCTTCACCCCCCGATCGGAGAAGCAAGGACCCCCTTAGATGATATAGAAGAGTGTTCATACTTGAGGCGAATGAGCGCGTGAAGCTCCCATCATACGGGTGGTCACGATTGGCCGCTACCCTTTGGGCTGGAGTTGGCCTGGGAATTCGCCTGCTGGCTCTGTTTCGAAGACCGTCTGGTAGGTTTGTTCGAACACTTCGTTCAGGACAGTCAGAAGCTCAGGATTGTCGACGCAAAACTCTCCGACGGCGGCGTCGAGTTGCGCAAAATACGACCCGGCCAGGTTCTGCGGGTCAAGTGGGTATTCCTTCGAACAGAGTTCGGACGCACTGCCCAGGCGCGTCTCATCGACGTCTACCGCCGCGAGCGCGTCGCCGAATTGGTCCGCATACTCGGTAGACGCCAGGGAAGTGAACACGTCGTTGAATGACCGGCCGCCGCTCTGGGGGGTCGTGTGGACGTGTCGCTGTGGAGGGAGACGAAGTCTGAAGCTGAGGGTGCGGTTCCGCAGGGAGTCAGTCGTCGGCGAGTGCCGGAAGTAGAGTCGAATCGTACTGTCGCTGTTGAGTGGGTCCTGGTTCCAATAGGCGGGGAGCAGACCCTGCCACTTCGGGTTGCTGGACGGCGAGACGAGCCATCCCGACGCCTCGAAGTCATATGAGTCACGGAGTCTGGCCTCCCAGTTGGACCGGAGGTACTTGCTGAGGTCTTCGAAATCGCTCTCGAACTGGCTGTTTGCTTTCTCGACTTGCTCGATGAGATCACTGTACTCGAAGTAGAGGTCGAGTCGCTCGCTGAGCTGGGATTCGTCGAATGGTGAGTCCATGTGTTCGGTCTCCTTGAGTGACTGTATGAAATCGGTGAACTGCACGACGCTCCGATGCGGATAGTCGAATAACGAACTCTCGAGTTGGCGGTCGAACTCGTCAACGAGGTCTTTCCAGGCCACCGACCGGAAGCTATCGGCAGTCGCATCGTCGGCACTGTCGCGCTTGAGGTACGCGTAATCGGTGTCAGTCAGTCGATCGACAATTACCTCGTCCGAGTCGAACCAGCTGAAGTTCCACCGGTCAGCCTCGGCGTAGGTCGGTGTCTGGTTCTGTCCTTCTGTGGCGCCGACCTTCAGTTCGAGGAAGACTCCCCATTGTGGATGATCGCTGAGGGCGCTACCCCCACAGATCATCAGGTCGATACGACCATCAGAGCCGGCATCGGCAATTTGCACCTCAGTTTCAAGTTCGACGTGCTGGCCCGGGAGATTGTGGTGGTGAACGTTGAGACACTCCAGAAAGGCCTCCAGTAGTGTCTCGTCGAATCCATGGGGTCTCTGCGGATCCAGAAAGTACCGAAGACTATCTTGGTACTGCTTCTCTCGGGGCCCCGAAAGGATGGAATACAGACCTTCAGGCTGCTGAACCTTGCGGTCGAGTTGTAGGTACTCCTCAATGAACGCTTCCAGGACTCCAGGATCAAGTTCCGGGACGTCCTCAGACATAGGGTGGTGGATTTGGTGGCTAGGTCCTTTAAACCATACTTGCTTAACAGCCACTTGTACTGTTGCCGCTCTTGGAGGCGTCCTCCATTTCTAACACCATATCTAGGCAGTCCTGGGTGACATCTGTCTGCCCTTCAATATGGTTGAGCACCGTTTCGGTTTGAGCTTCGTCAAGGGTTCTTCCCCATCCACCGACTGGTCCTTTTGAAGGTGAGTACCCGAGTTCACTCATCGGCAACCCATCGGTGACTGAGACAAACCTCGCCTCACCAAACACAGCGATGTGATCCTCAGCAATTGGTTCGCTCCCCTCATTCTCAATATATCCTACAATTTGGTTTTCAACTGCTTCGCTCCCACTCTGTTTTGGATAGGTTGCTAAGAAGAGATAATCCTCATCTTGGTTGACTACCTTCTGTACGGCCTTTTGATAACATTCAGCGCAGTAATTCTCTGCGGCAACGATGCGGCCATTCTCATTAAGGCCATTTTCATGGCCATACTCAAGATATGGCTCTGTCTTGTTCTGTCCTGGGATGTCCCTGAGTGGCAGATCATTCGTGCCAGCGTGAATAAACCGGATAACTCTGCCTTTAGGCCTGGTGTCAGAATTTGACATATTGACAGATGTTGGAAACCACATGAACATTAATTTATTGTCCGTTTCATCTTAGCCGCGAATGACAGTAGCCATAATCGGAGTGGGAGTTGACGATACTAATTCCGACCCCTACCCAACAGTATACGAGGACGGCACTTTCGAATACATTCCAATACCTGAAGCTCACGACTCAACGGAGAGTAAGACGTATGCATCGGTCGCCCGACATCCCAAGGGCGGTTCTCTTGCGGAGACCCCCGAAGGTGACGAACCCTTGGCGGGTGCACTTGATAAAATCCAACCTAGTTCCGACGGGGCAATACGCACCGGTACAGAACTCGAAAAACACCCCCTCCATCATGATCCGAACTTCTCGGCGCTCACATACGGTGAAGTCAAGACCAATAACAGGAACCAACTACTTCAGTTGGACGCCACTGAAGACGATGTTGTCGCCTTCTACACTGGCTTAACAGACCCGACGTCAAACACACCACATCGATACATCATCGGCTACTTTACAGTCAACGAAATCATCGACTTTGCTAAGCTGCTTCCGGAAAACCCCCCGCTCAACGATGACGACCGTGTGCCCCGTTCGGCACTCCCTGATGATACCCGGCATGAAATTGTAGAGAAATTAGAGGCCAATTCAGCGAACGCCCACGTAAAGCGATACCAAGCCAGCGGAACAATAGATCCCAACCTCTTGATCGTTGATGGAACGAAGCCAGGCGGATTATTGGAAACGGCCTACCCAATCAGCCAAACCGTGCCAGGTGGTCACGCCTTTACCGAGGACACGGAAAATCGATTGAATGTGTTGACGACGGCTTCACACAGAGAAACCGGTTTCCTTGGTGGATTTAAGAAACCACATCGGCTCAACCTGTCTGGCAATGAATTCATCTCCATCATTTCGTAAAACTAGTGAGCCCAACAAGCACCGGCGTATTGAACGCGCCATGTATCCCGCACGGCTGCTGAAACTAGTCACCGATTGAGATTTAAACAGGACCACTTCGGTTACAGTCTGAAACAATTCATTCCGGTGGACGCCGATTGTACGAGATTGGCGAGTTCACCGAAATACAGCAGCCCGGACCGTAACGTGGAATCATCGCATACCCCTCTATGAAACTTTATTAGTTGACAACTGTCTCTTTCTGTCGTGTCATTTCCTCGGGCCAAACCGGTCGACGACCTCTACCAGGAAGTCGCCGGGTACGACCTCGTTGTGGTCCCAGACGCGCCGCTGGCCAGCGCGTTGAACCGGCGTATCGACAAGCCACATCTCGGCTCGTTCGCGATCACCCCACGTCGTCTCGCTGCGGGGCGTCGCGAAGAAGCCGAGGACCGCATCGCCTTCCTCGAACTCGTCGAACAGACCGACTTGGACTGGAAGCGAAGCGCCTACGCCATCGGGAACATCCTGCAGTGCTGGGAACACCACGGCCGTCTCGATGCCATTCTCGACTACGACGCCTACGTCGACGACGCCACACGCCAAACCGTCGAGCACATCGCCAACCTCGAGACGACCTCGCAGCGACTCACCGAGTATCGCATCGACGACGATCATGACGTCGCCGTCGTCGGCGACGAGCAGCTGACCCAACTGGAGCGCTCGATTCTCCCCGACGACTACGATACGTACGACACGTTCGATGAGCAGGAGTTCGACCGACCCCCGTTCCACATCTTCGACTCCTCGACAGCGATCATCGACACCGTCGTCGACGCGGTTACCGAGGAGAACGCCGACGACGTTGCTGTCGTACTCGACCAGGGGAGTGAATTCTCTGCACTCATCGAGTCCGCCTTCGAGGCTGAGGACATCCCGTTCTACGGGGGGCCCGGGTTCGTCGACCATCCCGACCATCGCACGTTCGTCCAGTTGCTTCGTGCTGCGCACGGCGGCACCGATACTCGCGTCGGCGAGATTCGGCCGCTGCTCGCACGACTCGACGTCTCGCTGGACGTCGAGCACGACGAGAAGCGGCTGTACGAACTCGACGACCGCGAACTGGACTGGGTGGTTGACTTCTGCGACCGCATCGAGAACCGGACGTTCGCCGAAGCACTCGACAGATTCGAGAACAGGGCAGACCGCCGGCTCGACGCGTTCCGACAGGAGTTGGAGACGCTGGGCATCGCCGATACACGCGCGACCGAGCGCGCCGTGGATCAACTCGTGTTCTACCTCCAGAGCTACGAGGTGCCGGTCGACCGTGAGAACGAGGGTGTGTTGCTGGCCGACGCGAAGTCGGCTGCCTACGTCGACCGCCCGGTCGTCTTCTACCTGGGGCTGGACGAGGACTGGACGCACTCGGCGCCGCGACGCCCGTGGGTCGATCAGGACGCCCAGTACACGCGCAACATCCAGCAGTTCCAGCTCCTCCTCCAGAGCGGGGCGACCCAATACTACCTCGTCCAGGACGCGAAGGGAGGGTCACCGGTGACGCCGTGCCTCTACTTCGAGGAACTGCTCGACGAAGAGTTCGAACGCTTCAGAGACCTCGAATCAGAAACACACACTCGACAGTTCGATCGTTCTGGTGGCGGATTCGAGAAGAAACCGACAGACGCCAACACCACCGAGGTATCGACGATTAGCCAGTCGAGCCTCGGCACGTACGTCAACTCGCCGCGCGACCACTTCTTCGGCCGGCTCGTCGATGGTCCCGATAAGGACTACTTCAAGGAGGGGAACCTCTTCCACGACTTCGCCGAGTTCTACATCCACCACCCGGACTTCGTCGACAAGGACGTCGTCGACGACGTCGTGGAGCACATCCTCGAAGAAACTCGACCGTTCGTCCGGTCCGTCGACGAGGCGACCCGACAGACGAAGTACCGCGCTGGCCTCGAGACCATCGTCGCGTACTTCGACGAGAACAGGCCGGTCAACGGCGAGTTCCTCACGGCGACAAGCGGTTGGGGGACGAACGTCTTCGCCGAACGTTTCGACAGACCCGTCGACTCTCCCATCACCGAACGGTGGTTCGAGAACGACGAGTTGGGACTGAAGGGCAAGATTGATCTGATTCACTCCCGGTCGCGGCTAATCGACCACAAGAGTGGCCGCCGCAAGAGCGCTTCCCAAGTAGTCAAGAATTCGGCGCTCGACCCGCCGAGCGATTCACCGAACTTCCAGGCGCTGCTGTACCTCACTCACTGGCGCTCGCAGTACCCCGACCAGCACCTGGAGTTCACGTTCTTCCACTTCCTCGAGACGCTCGACGATGTCGTCACTGGCGACGCCGACCTCGACGACACGCTGACGACGGTCGCGTACTATCCGATGCCGTTCGACGAGTTCGCCCGCTCCGAGGCCTTCTTCGACGAGTTAGTCGAGGACGGCGCGAACAACTGCCAGAAGACGCTCTCTCAGGTGGATTACGAGGACTACGCTACGGTGTTCGATGAGACGGCCCTCCCGGATACAACTGACAGCGACGAACTCATCGACTCGGCGTTCGGCGAGACGCTGACTGCCCAAATGAAAGACTGCGTTGGCGACTACAAGTACGTCGAATCGGGCTGCAAGCAGGCGATACGCCAGTTGACGCGCGTGCGAGGACAGACGTTCTTCGAGGACGACCTCGACGCGTTCGAGGCGTTCGTCGACGAGCGCCTCGCTGAGTTGAATCGACGACGCGCTGGTGAGGAGCGCTTCCCCGTGGAGGGACTCGGCGGCGAGCCGAACTACCGCTACGTGGACAACCGCGACCTCCTCTTGGAGGGCGAGCGATGACCGACCTCGAACCGAACGACCAGCAACAGGAACTCATCGACAGCACGGACGGCCTCTACCTCGTGGACGCCGGCGCAGGGACGGGTAAGACGTTCACCGTGACGCGCCGCTACGCCAACATCGTCTCACAAGATGCTGTCGAGCCTGACGACGTCCTGCTTGTGACGTTCACGAACAACGCGGCCGGCGAGATGAAAGAGCGCATCGTCGGGAATTGTCACTACGGGATGCGGGAACTTGCGGACGCACCGATCCAGACGTTCCACTCGCTGTGCCACGACATCCTCGAAGAGCACGGGCACGCCGCGCCAACCTACCTCGGCATCGACGACCGCATCACTGGATCGACGCGCATCATTGAGGACGAACACGTCGAACAAGCGCTGTTTGGCGAGTTCATCGACCGATTCAGCGACGATCATCCCGAGTACGACGATGTCTTCCGCGCGCTCTCGAACCCGGACGAACTGCTCGGGCTCATCAATCAGCTCGCCGCAAAGGGGGTGTTCCCCGACGCCGACGGCTGGTACCGTGACGGTGAGCGCCATCTCGATGGCGACTTTGCGGCGTTCAAACAGCAGTTCGACGACCTGAACGAACCGCGGAACGGCGGGAGCAAACAGTCGCTACTTCGGTCGAAACTCGGCCGGTACGGCCGCAAAAAAACCTACCTGCCTGATGCACCCGCGAAGTCAGAGATTCGCGGCAGCGGCAAGCAAGTCCCCGACGATATTGCTCGACTCGTCTTCGAGGAGGAACGGGCGGAACTGAAGGCGTTCGTCCACGACGTCTACCACGAGTATCTGGAGTTCGCGCTGCGGCGGAACTTCCTAAACTTCGGGATGCTCCAGCTGTTCGCGTTCGTCCTGCTCTGCGAGAACCACGAGCTGTGTGAAGAGGTCGCGTTTGAGTACGTGATGATCGACGAGTTTCAGGACTCAAGCGAGATTCAGTTCAAACTCGCGCTCCTGCTCGCCGGCGCGAACAACATCTGTGTCGTCGGGGACTGGAAGCAGAGCATCTACAGCTTCCAGTACGCCGACGTCGACAACATCGTCGAGTTCGAGGACCGACTCGGCCGGTTCGTCGACCAACTGAATAGTGACCACGAACGCGTCTCGTTTCCCACGAGTCCCGTCACCACCATCGAACTCGTCGAAAACTACCGCTCCACGCAGGAGATCCTGGACTTCTCGGAACACGGCCTGCGCGTCCCCGCGGCCAACCGCGACGACGTCGACGTTGAGGCCGTCGACGACCGCATCGTCTCGCTCCGGTCGAACGCAGACCACGAGAACACCACCATCGAGGCGGTTCAGAGCGACGAAGAACAGGAGGCAGTGCTGGCGAAGATACAGGAGATCGTCAGTAACGAGGATTACCGCATCGAGGACGAAGACGGCGGCCTCCGGGTGCCCGAGTATAGCGACGTCGCAGTATTGACGCGGACCCGTGACTTCGGTCGCGAGTTGCTCAGGGCTGCCGAGGAGTACGGTCTCCCGATGGCGTACGAGGGTGGCATCGAGCTCTTCAGAACTGACCAGGCGAAGCTCTTGCTCGCCTGGCTGCGCATCCTCGAAGACGACGTCGACCGCGGCTGGGCGGTCGTGCTCGAGCGCGCCGGCTACACACTCGACGAGATCGACGCCATCCTCGACTGCGAGGCGTACCCCGAGAGCATGGTCGCGTTCCGCGAAGAGCTCGAGGAGATGGAGACGCTGGGCGGCGTCGCGCGGCGCGTGTTCGCTCGCTACGGCTACGACGGCCCGACGGCCGACGTCGTCCTCCACACGCTCCAGTCGGTCCACAACGCGACCACACAGACGCGTGGCGACCTCATCCGGTTCATCGAACGAGCGATCGAGACTGGGAGTACCCACGAGGTGCACGCGGGTGCGGGGACGAACTCGGTGACCGTCCAGACGATTCACGCCACGAAGGGCCTCGAATACCCCATCATCATCCTCGCGAACATGAACAGCGGGCGCTTCCCGCCGGGCGGGGGTGGTGGTGGCGTCATCAGGTACGACGACCCTGTTGGCTTGCGGCAGCGCAAAGTGTATTCGGAGGAACCACACGGACTGCCACACGTCTACGACAACTGGCAGGCCGACGTCCTCCAGAAGTGCCTGCCACGCAATTACGACGAAGAACGCCGTCTCCTCTACGTCGCCGTCACGCGCGCCGAGAGCCACGTCGTCTTCACCGCCGGTGAGGACCCGAACACCTTCCTCGAAGAACTCCCAGTCGAGGTTGAGGCAGTCACTCCCGCAGTTGCAGAGAGTACGCAAGAGGAGACGGAACAGACTGCGCTCCAGGTCGAGATGCCGGTCCCAGAGGGGCCACGAGGTCACACTCCGCACACGCTCATGCGCGACGAAGTCTTCGAGGACGTTGAGGACGGCCGGGGAACCGAGTTCGGTACGCAGGTCCACGACTTCGCCGAGGCGTACGCACTCGATGAGGACGTCGAGCCACGGAACGTCGATGAAACGAACGTAGCGCGGTTCATCGACAGCCTTGATGGCGAATTGTTGGTCGAAGAGGACGCTTATCTTCCACTTACGGTAAATGGTGAGCGTGTGACCATTTCGGGCATCGTCGACCTCGTTCACCTGACGCCAAACCGCGTCGAGATAGTCGACTATAAGACTGACCGTGGTCGGCACGGTGAATCGGAATACCGCAAGCAACTCAGCGTCTATTACCACGTCGCAAGTGAGGTCTACCCGAGTCGCGAAATCACAGTTAGCATTCTGTACACGGAGATAGGTCGTCGCCAGACTATCGAGCCAATGGCACTCAATGAGATTAGGGATCTTGTCCTTAGAGCTGGCACGTCGATGTGAGATGATCAATAAGTTGTTGTCCGGTGATAGGCTCTTAGAAATTTAATTGGTCATTCATTTTAGATATGTTAAGATAGAACCTTCTTCAGCCGTTCAGCCTCCTCTTTTGCACCCTCAGCTAGCTCTTGTGGATCTGTGATACCATGTTGAGCAAACGCTGTTTTAATATCGTCAACCGGCGTTTCTGCAATCTGACTTAGGTCGCCGAGCGATTCTTGTAACGATGTTTGGGAATCCACGAGTTCCTCCATTTGCTGCTCCGACGCACTCGGCACTACAAGGAGAGCAATATTCTCTCGCAGTTCTTGCTCTAAGGAAATCCGGTTGCTCCTTGAGAGAATATCTAAGAGATCCTCAGTCGGAATAACGGTATCCGTTTCGAACAACTCGCTGACGGTATTTGTTTTGAAGTCCGGCCCTTCTTTTTTCTCAGAAGCGTCCCGGTCGAAGGTCTTGGTTATATCAATAACCGATATTACTTCCAATTTGTGAGTCAGGTCAGTTCGCCCACCGAGCACATTTTCGTCAAACCACTCCCGTAACTCCCCTTTTGCTCGCACATCTTGATCGAAGTTTCGGGGTGGGACAATTCGTGCAGAGCCGTGAAGCATCTTTGTATCCAGCGCCTTCAGATTCTCTGTAATGAATTCAGCATCATCTTCTGAGTTATTGTTGGGCGCACTGAAATGGGTAAGAACCATCAGGGGTGCATATAGCGACCTGTCGTACTTCTCTATTAGATACTCTGTATCGACTCCCTTTCGTTGAAGTGCCCTCTTCAGATTACTGAGTCGACGATTCTTCTGTTTCTTCGCCTCTCGCAACTTCTCTTTTTCTTCACGCTCATCGGTTAGCTTTTCTCGGAATTGGGCGGTCTGACGACTTTTCCTGGATAAACCCTCCTTCAAATCCTGCTTGTCCTCGAGTAATTCTTCTATGACTTCCTGTTTATCCTGAAGCCGTTGGTCAGTACGATACCCCCAGAAAGAAGACCCAATAGCGAACACTAGAGAAACCAGAGCGATGGGGATTGATCGGTTTATTATTGCTATGGATAAACCGGAAATGAGCGAGAGGACTGCAAAAAGATAGAACTTATATTCGGATTTCACGCTCTGGTGACAGAAGGAATTACATCCAAATAAGGGTATGGTGGTCAATTAAGGGTCGTGTCGGAAAAGGTTCAAATATAAAGAGTACAATCGTCGAGATAGTGGCTCTGTGAGACCGCTCTCTCTTGAGACTGCGTTTGAATGGCTTTCTGAATCACCCGTGGGATTGTATTCTACTGTACTTCGGTTGTCTGCTGTAGACAATCGAAATACAGTGCAAATTCAGAATTAGTCACAGAGAATTATCTGCCTCTGATTCCGGGGTTGAATTGATTCTGAAATATCTAGTGACTATCTATCCCCTCAACCACCGATAAACAGCGTGTTAGCCTTGAATAGTGGATTCGAGTGAAAATCGGAAATATTCCCCCTCACTTTTCGAACGTACCGCGTTACTGACTATAGAATCATCTCGGGTTCTCAGCTTTGACCGAAATGCATGTAAACCCTTTAAGCCAGAATAGGTTCTAAATTCGAGATTGAATTTTAGAAAATACAGATTTTCCTGGAATTTCGAGGGTGAAATTCCAACCACCGAAAAAGGTATTATTAAACTCGCCAAACCTCAGGTGCGGCGAAGTCAGGTAGCATAGAACCGCCGAGAAACGGCGAGAAGGAGTTCTTAGAGACGAAAGCGTAAATCGCGGCAGCTCGACGGAGAGTGACTACCATGTCAAACTCAGAGCCACAGAACGAAGCGACCAGCAGTACCGAACTGGAAGAGATCATCACGCCCCTCAGTGAGAAGGATGGGCTGGAAACCATCGCGGTGGCCAAGGATTCCCTGCGCGAGGGAGGGGCCATCGTGATGAAGGTCTACGGCGAAACCAACGAAGAAACCAACATCTCGAACGAGCTTGAGGTTGAGCTCGCGGGCGAGGTGCGACAGCTCATGATACAACTGGATCCGTGGGGAGCAGGAAGCCGGTTCGAAGTCCCGGTCTACATCGAGGATGAGCTCGCGGTCGAGGACGGGGAAGAGTTCCTCCAGCAGTACGCCCAGGATCCGACGGAAGCAAACTTGTACAAGCTCGTGACCAGTAATGGATAGAACGCCCGAACCGCTTCCCCCCTCCAGATACAGCGAACTACTGGAGGCAGCGGAAGAAAAATCGAACCGCCACGGGTTCACCGTGCATGCGCTCGGACACACTGGACTAACCAACACGGAGTTCAGTGAGATGAGCCGTAACTGGCTCTATCCTGGGGAACAGGAACTTTACGTTCCACAAAACGCAACCGCGGGCTCTGGCCCGGGTAACGGGAGAACCATCCCGCTTTCAGAACACAGCGTGAAGCGGTTCAAGGAGTTCTTCGAAGCAAATGGGGCAGTCGACATCACTCCCCGATCGGTAGCGGCGCGCGTCAAGTCGGTTAGCGAATGCACCCTCAATGAGCGTGTCTCCCCGCAGACACTACGAGCGACGTTCGCCAACCGACTCCTGCAAGTTGGCGTCCCTCGGTGTGAATTCAATCAGCTACTCGGATACTCCCCGTCAGAAGCGGACAAAGTACCCCGAGGAGAGTATCGAGTCGCAGAAGAGAAGATTCGCAAGGGGCTCTACTAGCCCCTTGTAACCCCGAGTCTGGGTAAGTACGACTCCGGGGGCGTTCCCCCGCACGATACAGACGTAGACCCACACCCCATCTCGCGTCTGCAAGTCCATATGACTGGATGGGCTGGGACTGCGTTTGATTCAACAGAGGACTAATTCTACCATCAGATTTGACATGTGCTCCAGCGAGGTGAATCGCTTCATCGATGCTCTTCAGAACGGTTGTTCAATACCGCCGGCATCGGTGGTGGTGCTCAAGTCTTCACGACGGTCGTCGCGATTTTCAGTAGCTAGCAGTAAGGTTAGCGCTACACTCAGTGCTAATCACTACTGTCACGGAACCCCCGGGTAGTGGGACGGATTCATCTTGACTAGAGTGTGATGGTCCCGACGACGAGTGTTCATAATAACCCGTTCGTGGACGGTGCAGCTCACCCACACACCACCGTCGAAGTGATCTATGTACCCCTTTATGCCCAAAACCCAGAAGACACACACCCCACCTCGCATCTGCAAGTCTGTCTGTGAGAGGGGGAGGGGGAGTTCACACCTGGTTTGAGAATACAGTCGGATTTTGTCGATAGAATTCGAAGACACACACCGTCTCGCATCTGCAAATACCTCATAGACAGGGCGTGCAGTTGTTCGAACGCGGTTGTTCGAGATAGAGATCGTTGCTTAGGTGGTGTTTGAAGGGTTGATACTGCGAAGTAATGCTATATCTACTAGCTTTGTCTAGAAGATAGTAGTAGGCAAATATTGCTTGTACCATAAAATACAATCATACCCACACAGCAGCACCAGCGTTCATATCAGTCGTTTTTAATTTCTCCACCCATCCGAAGCGCCTATACTAGCGTTTGCAAGTCTTCACTCACTCGATCGCACGACAGCGTGCGATTAGATGAGCAATCAGTTACAGACGCTACTATATTTATGAAACGTCCTTACCCCCTCCCCCCGTCTTCTCAAACCGATCTACAGATGCGAGACGGGGTGTGTGTCTATATTAGATAGTTGATGGTTATGAGGGTTTTCGGCCAATAGAACGGCTAACACGCAACTACAGATGCGAGACGGTCGGTTTGGGCCAGTAGTCGATACCCTTGAAATCGTGGTTATCAAGCGCCCTACTGCACACTTGCAGATGCGAGATACTGTTTCTACAGCCTCCAATAAGGCGATGCCATTTCTGTGAAGGATCCAACCCGTGTGGGACAGGGAGGGAGTGAGGTCAGGAAGCGTTGTGGGAGAAATCATTTCGAATATGGTGTGGGGGAGTCCTGATTGACACCCCCAATTCCTCACCTCGCCGATGACAAATAGTAAAGTAGGTTGATTGACTCCACCATCGTATGAGCGCTCTCCCGGACGGCGGGCGGGACCCACCGTCCCTCTCCCGCGCATTCTCTCACGACGAGGTCAACATGGATCTGACCATGTGCGGCCTCCTGCCGGAGCGAGCTGAGGAACTCGCACATCTGTACGAAGAACACGAAAACTGGAACCAGGTGAAAGAGGTCTGGTTCGAGGAGCGTCGTGCGAATCGCAGCACGAAGGGCAGCTCGCAGAAGATATACCGCGTCCTAACGTCGCGATTCCAAAACGCACCCGCCAGCCTTCCCAACCCCCGCGATCTACCCGGCGTATTGGATTCCTGTGCGACGTCGCGAGACAAAGCGCAAGTGCTCTATCCATATCTCGTCGCGGATGACGCGCTCGTTCGTTACGTCGTCCATGAGTACGTCCAGCGGCTCTCAGAAGGCCAGCCTGACGCTCTCAACTTCTCGAACGAGTCACTCACGACTGCCCTGGACCGGTTCGAATACGCCGACGGGTCAGCGTTCGACTACGCTGACTCAACCATAGAGCGATGGTGCGAAGGGTTCCGCTCGGTTATGCGCGAAATCGGTGTACTAGAGGATCAGCAAACCGTCGTCGGCAGCCCGCCATCGTTGGGCGACACACCACTCCTCGTGGCAATGGGCTACTCGTACGAGGAGGGGGATGATGGCTGGGTTGAGTCACCTGTTGGACTTCAGTATCTGTTCCAGCCGAGTGACCGGTGGGAGGAGCTCTACGACAGAGCCGCTGAAACTGGCGCATGGGAGTTCGTCGAACTCCACGGGAGTCTCCAGCTGCGGCCAACTGACGAGCCGTACTCCTGGATCTCTCAAGAGGGTGGTGAATAATGGTTGACGCAACGTGGTTTGAAGACCTTCCCGAGGACTTCGAGGAATCGGTGCGAATTGACCGCGAGGATTCGTCTGCGGGTGCGAACCGCCACAGAAGGCAAGCCATCGACTCGTACCATGTGACGGCCGACTCCCAGCGCTTCCTCGAAGACTTCGTCAACCGACTGCTCGGTGAGACGGAGGATATGCGCACAGGGTCGAACTACTGGCTCTACGGCTACTACGGAAGCGGGAAGAGCCACCTGCTGACCGTCCTCGATGGACTGATGGATACAGAGTGGCTCCAGAGTCGCTACGACGACATCTGGACCGATCTCGTCCCGGACACGTCAACCGAAGCCGATCTCGACGAGTTGCGCGACGAGTGGGAACGCGTTCACTCAGAGTACCACGTCGTCCCCGTCTCGGTGAACTTACTGAAGTATCAGGGCCAGAAGCAACGCAGCTTCAGTGAAATCGTTCTTCGGCACGCTCACCAGAATCCGATCCTCACCGGCGTCGATGACAGTATCTCAACTGGACTGTCCACCCAACTCGACGTCGCGTACTTCGAAGACTGGTACCAGACGACCGAAGCCTGGCCTGAACGACAAGATCGAGCGGCCTCAGTCGTCGATGGAGTGACTCCGGAGGCACCGCGATACGAGTGGGAGAAAGAGGGCCTCTGGACAAACATCCAGCAGTACAGTGCGCTCTCCGATGTCGTACTCCCAGAGCTCTTCGAAGACGTAACGGGCACGCGAGATGGCTACACTGACCTACAACCCTCGGATATTGATCCCGAAGAGGTCGTCAGCCGCCTCGAAACGCTCCGACGGGCCCGGGAAGAGGAACTCGGGGAACCAGTCAAGCTCGTCCTCCTACTCGACGAAGTCAGCCTCTTCATTGGGACTGATTTCGAGCGTCTCACCGAGCTTCAGACGCTTGCGGAAAACGTCGACGACATCGGTGGTGGTGACATTCAGCTCGTCGCCACGGCGCAGGCGAAGATTGAGGACGTCCAGCCGAAGTTCGCGGCGCACGGTGCCGATTTCAGTATCGTCAAGGACCGTTTCCCCCACCGGTATCAACTCCCGAGCAAGCACGTCGGGGACATCGCCAAACGGCGGCTCTTCCAGAAGTCAGAGACCGGGGAAGATGCGGTCGGACGAATCCTCGCTGACGCCGATGTGAAGCCGGCTGAATCGCTCGTCTACAACGAGATCAAGCAGAACACGAAGCCACCACTCGATGCGATTGACGACGAGGAACTCGAAGAGTTCTACCCGTTCCTGCCGTACCACGCGCCGCTCTTCCTCGAAATCCTGTTCAACCTCCGTCGAGAGGCGAACGACCCAGCGAAGTCCATCTTCTCGGGAACTGCACGGGCCATTCTCGCGCTCATGCACGGGTTACTTATTAACTGGATCGACGAAGGCGAAGAGGATCACATCGTCTCACTGGTTGACTTCTTCGAGCTAATCGAGCCCGAACTGCGCGAAATCCTCTCGCAGGACATGCGTGTCGTCGAGGGCGCCGAAGAGACGACCGGCATCGCAGACGAGGTTGATGACGAGGAGAGTGAGATTCAGGAGTTCGACCTTGACGTCGCAAAGGCGGTGCTCTTGCTCCAGCACGTCCACGAAATCGTCCCCCTGAACGAGGGGAACATCGCGGTCGCCGTGATGGACGACCTGAACGGCCAGTCCTGGATCAGCACGACTAATCGCGTCGAGGAATCGCTGGATCGACTTCAGAAGTTCATTCGGCCAACGCAGGACGAGAGCGGTCCCCGCTATCGATTCGCGACACAGGAGGAGCGCCTCATTTACGACGAGACCGAGGAGAACGAAGCTGATCCCGACTGGGTGGAAATCGTCGAGACGCTGGACGAACACCTCTGGGAACGCCTCACTCAGGACCTGTCTCTCCCCGAGTCAGTCCCGTACGGTGAGTCCGGGGATGAGTATCCGGTTTCGTACCACTTCCAACTCGACGGGACGACGTTCGAGACCAGTATCGAATCTGAAGGCGGGCTGGATATTGACGTCGCAATCCAGGGCGTGCGCCCGGATGCAGAGCCAGAACAAACCGATGAGGACACGCTCTACTGGGAGATCGACACGGATGGGCTCCAGGACTTACGCAAACGACTAATCGAGTGGTGGGCGCTTCGGGACGCGATCGCATCGCGTGACGCACCACCGGCAGTCGAGCGTGACCTCGAACAGCGTGCGAGCGCCGTCCGAAGCAAGCTGACCAGCGCAATGATGAGCGGTTCGTACACCGTGAAGGACCGGACGGACATCGGCGGTCTCTCAAAAGCGGTTCAGGTCGCGGTCGATGTCGCGTATCCCGACGACTTCCACCCGATGATGCTCCAGGTCGACGAAAGCCGACTACGAGAGCTACGGGAACTCGACAGCGATGCGCCGCTGCCAACGTGGGCGCGAACAATTCAGGTACCCGCCTCGAACCAGAATGGAGAGCAGGGGAAGCAGACAATCCAGCGAAACGTACTGTCGCTCACTGGTCGCCAACTGAAGGACCGCGAGGAGGGCCTCAACATGAATACGGTCCTCGACGGCATCATCGAGCAGAAGCCGTTCTACGAAGAGACACGACCCGCACTCTGCGCCATCATCTGGGGATTCTGTCGAAAAGGACGGCTGGTACCCGTCGACGAAGACGGCAACACGCTGGCTGACGAGGCCGTCCTCGACCTCGATAGTCTCTCGACGACACGACTGAAACTGCTCCCCCGGAAACCACTCGGAAAACTTCTCGAAGAAGGAGGCTTCAAAGAGACGACCGAAACCGTCGCAGACGGCCTCATCAATCTCCAGGCGGCCAACCAGCAGATTCGCTCGAAACTCACCGGCCTTCAGGAAGACGTCTCCTTAGTCGTCGATACTGACGTTCGAACCGCCGAAGTTACGGCGCTACTCAACGCGTTTGCTGACGAGCTATCTGAGCGAATCGAAGACGTGGATGACCGACTCTCGATCGTCAAGTCCCAAGACGACGGCATCGAGGATGTTATCGACGAGACGAACGAGGCACAGGAGTGGATCGAGGAGGTCGTTGACGTCTGGAACCGGCGCCTTGCGACGCTCCAACAGCTGGACGCAGTGTTGACGGTTGGCGACAGCCAGTTCGACTGGGTTGACGAGGACGCCCAATCTGCGATTACCGCGCGTTCGTCTGCGGTCGCGTCGTTCGACGGCGAGTGGTGGACGACTGACGGATGGAGTACCTTTTCCAGCGAACTGGTACCCGATCTCGCTCCCGAACTCGAGCGCTCGTGGGAGTCGTTTGTTGACAAACGCGGCCTGCGGGAACTCGTCAATCGTATCGAGGAGCATCCGTGGGTGCTTCCGGCGACTGACCTCCCTGCTGGCGTCCACATCGCCTTTGAGGGCGAGTACATCACGCCGATGCGTCATCTCCAGCAGTGGTACGAAACGGTCGAGAACGCCATTACGACGCTGTCAGACGATGCAGATGCAGACGTGATCGTCGACGTGACCGACGACATGGCACAGCTAGAACCACTCTCGCAAGCAGTCGAGTACGACCCAGTCGAGTTGGATGATCGACTCGACGAACTGTCGGCGATTGTCGGTGACCGCGCTCCCGACGACATTGACCAGATCGGCATCGTTCCCGCCGACAGGCAGAAACTGGATCGCCGGTTGGAACGAATCGTTGAGCAGCGAGACCTTGAGATCGAGGAGACCGACGAAGGGGTGATTGTTCGATGAGCCAGACAAGTTCGTCGCCGTACCGCGAATTCAAGCAGAAACTATGTACCTTCGCCCAGGGCCAGCACGGGATTCGGAACCCGTTCGTCATCGCCGCCGTCGACCCGGCAGTCGAACACCAGGTTACGAACCGTCTGGAGACCTGGTCGGGTGGCCGGATGGAACAACCAGAGATTCCCGACGAGGTAACTGTCCAGCCGATCTGGCTCGACGAGCTACTTCCCCAGACCGACGTGTACAAGCTCCTGGTCGACTTGGGCGAACCCCTGGCCGATCTCGGGGGTGACGCATCACCGGGGAAGCGAATCGAGGAGACAATGCAGGATCAGCTCGCCGAAGAGCTCGTTCAGCAGATGGTCGAACACGAACTCAGTGAAGCCCAACTGGAGACCCAGAGCCACGTGGTTCTCCTCCTCAACCTCGGCAGTCTGTATCCGTTCACGCGCGCGTCAGAACTACTCGATGAACTCGACCGACGGAACGTCAAGTCCACCATCGGCATCCCGTTCCCTGGAGATGTCGTCGGTGGGAAGCTGAGCTTCTTCGGCGGTGAATCACGACACTACTACCCGGCCCACCAGATCGACGGCCAGATTCAGGGGGTGCATCTCCAATGACCATCGGCGACCTCTTCCACAGCGACCCAACTCGACAACTCGAAGAAGTACAGAAAGTCAACGCCCGCGAACGGGCCGAGACCGACGTTAGAGAGTTCCACCAAACAGCCAGCGCCCAACGAGTCCTCGAAGAACTCGGCGAGGTCATTCAGACTCATCCCGGTGAAGCCGCACGGTTCCTCTACATCCACGCGACGTTCGGATCCGGGAAGACCCACCTTCTGAAGCTGGTCGGTCTCCTCGCCGACGACGAGTCCGAGTTCGCCTACCTCGGTGATCGGTTGGCTGAGAAGTGGCCGGGTTTCGATGAGCTCCAGCGGTCCATCACTGACTCGCACGTCGACCGGCTCAAGCCAGTCTTCCTCAATCTCCTCGACCGTGATGCGTCGAAAGAGCCACCTCTTCCGTTCCTCATCTTCGAGGCAATCGGCCGCGAACTCGGGTATCCGACTGACCCGAATTGGCTGCTCGAGTGGGCCTGGACGCTCGATATGGAGTACGAGGGCGTCTGGGAGTCGCTTCAGGAATTCGAGCACGATGGGAAATCATTCGATGACGTACTCGCTGAACGGGCGTCACTCCGCAGCTGGCTCTATGAGGCGTTGCCGGCGATGGCAGAGACGTCCGGGACGGAACTCGACAGCCGTTCGGGCGTGAAAGCGTCCATCGAAACCGCGGAAGCGGACGTCGATCCCGAGACGTTCGACCCCGAGGACCTCGTCTCACGCGTCGAGACTGCGGTGGACTCACTCAACGACGGGGGAAAACGAACCGAACTGCTGCTGGGTCTGGACGAGGTGGCGCTTTTCGTCGGCGATAGTAGCCATCGCTACCGCGAGTTCGAGGAGACGATGGAAGCGCTCCAGCGCGGTCCGAACCCGGTCGTCGTCACGACGGGCCAGTATTCACTCCCGGATACGCGCGAGAGCCTCATCGGTGAACCTCCGGAGGATCACTGGACGCATCAACAGGTCCCGCTCGAAGGGGCTGACACCGAGATCATCGTCAGGAAGCGCTGGCTCCAGAAGTCAGATCCCGATGGGGCGGATCGTGTCCAGTCGCTGGTGGCGTCGATGCCCGACCTATCGCTCGATACGTACGCCCCCGTGACGAGCGCGGACCCAGACCCGATCGAGTCCTACCCGTTCCGTGAGTACGACCTGTCGCTACTGCGGGCGGTGATGCAGGAACTCATCACGCAGGGTCGGTCAACCGACCGAGACTACATCCAGGGTCGGGCACTGCTTGTCTTGGTTCGGTCGCTGTTCACCAAGTTCGGGTGGGCGTCAAAAGAGGAGGGCTCGCTCGTCACGTGGGACGTCCTGTTCGACCTGCTGGTTGAGGAGACGACGTACCTCCCGCTGTGGGTTCAGGAGATAATCGACAACACCCTGATCCCGACGTTCGACGGCAACGAAGACGCGTGGGAGGTGCGCCTCGCGAAGGGGCTCTACCTCTTGAACCAGACGCCGGCTGTCCCCTCGACACCGGAGAACCTCGGTCGGCTGATGGTCGACGACGTCACGGCGTCTGTCGACGACGTCGTTGAGCGAACTGAGTCGGGGCTAGAGACCCTCGTCGACAAGCAGAAGGTGCTCACCGAGACGAACGACGAGGGCGACGAGGTGTACACGCTCGTCTCCGAGGAGCAGGAGAGCATTCTCAGTCGCGCGCAGGACAAGGCCGCGAAGATTTCCCCGCATCAGCTGTCCGCGTGGCTGGAGACCCGGCTGCGCGAGAACGACGATTTCTTCCGCAGCGACGGGAGCCGCCACGAGGTCGACGTCGGCGACGAGCGCCTCGTTCCGCTTCGCTACGATTACTCTATCCTCGAACCGGTCGATCGGGCACCGTCTCCAGAGTACGACGCACTGCGCGTTCGCGTGCTGGCCGATGACCACGATACGGTCTCAGACCAAGTCGAGACGTGGCAGGAGATCAACGACGGCCGCGACGGTGGTGAACACGTCCTGATCACCATCGACGTGCCCGAGACGATGCTCGAGCGAATTCGCAACGTCATCGGGATGGGGCAGGTGCTGGACGAAGAGACCGAGTCCCATGAAGAACTCGAGCGCGAGCACCGTACCGATAAGCGGCGTCTTGAATCGTCGGTGACCGAGGTTCTGGAAGATGCATCAGTGTACACGGTACACGAACATCGCGGCGCGCGCTCCAGCGTACTCGACGACGTCATCGCGGACCAGGTCGACACGGTGTTCGGCTCGTCTCGGAAGACGCTCTCACGACCGCTCGTCGAGGTCGACGACGCGAAGTCGATAGCGAAATTCTTCCGCGGCAGCAGTGAGTGGCCGCTCTCTGACGCAGACGCTGCCATGCTCGGCGTCGACACCACCAGGACCGAGATTGCCGACACTGGGTGGTGTCGCGAGTTCATCGAGAAGTATGAATCCCAGAAGTCGGTCGACGTCGAGACGCTCCTTCAGCAGACCCAGACCTCGAACGGGGACTACCGCGGGACGCCCCAGGAGTCGATCGCGGCGCTCCTCATCACGCTCGCAACCTCCAACGAGTCAGTCGCGCTTAAGCAGGACACCGAGTACGTGACTGACCCTGCCGCCATCGGTCGGCAGGTGCGGACCAAGGGCGGATTGACGTCACTCCAGGTTCGCTTTGGCGTCGAGATTCTTGACCCTAAGAAGGTGAGAGAACTCGTCACTACGGTACTCGACGAAGAAACAGAGGGTGACGGGCCGGACGAGTGGTTGGGTCAACTCGGAGAGTGGGTAGATGAGAATAGTGCGACCGTCAAACGCACGCTGAAGGAAGTGAACCGAGAGTTCGATGTAGCGCTCGATGCGTTTGAGTCGACAATCGAACCCGCCCTCAGCGGTGAAGAGCTTTCCACGTCCGACCTGGGGAGTGAGGATGTCCTTGACCAGGTACTCGAGGAAGCGAAGACCTTCGCGGACGCTCGCGCGCTCTTCGGCGTCGAGGAAGACGGGACGACGCTCTGGGAGCGCTTCAGTGATGAGCTGGACACGATGACGTCGCTCTATCCGAACGCGTCGATCACCACCAGCATGCGTGCGACGGCGGAAGGCGATACCGTCCCTACCGTTTCGACGGTTAAGTCACGGATTGAGGATGCAGCGGGTCACCGCGTCGACGAAACGTCAGCGCAGTACCGGCGGATTACGGGGGACACCACCACTGAGTCTGACCCCGACGCCATCTGTGACGACCTGCGTGCGTGGCTCCAGTCGAACGAGGAGGACGTTCGAGGAATCGTCGATGCGGCGACTGACGAGTTCGACGACGTCGTGCTTGGCGACCTGGAAGACGTGTTCAAGACTGCCTGGGACGGCGGAAGTCTGTCGGAACGTGACCTCGTTGACTCCAGCGTCGTCCAGCAGGCTGAGACGTACGAGCAAGTTCGCGAACTCTTCGACGACACTGGTGGTTCGAGTCTGTGGTCGCAGCTACAGGAAGCTGGACGAGAACTGCGTGAGGAACATCCAAAGTCGCCGACGACCGAGGCGGTCGAGACTGCGCTCGCCTCTTCGCGGCCACCAACGAAGCGACGTGTGCGCCAGCTCATCGAGCGTGCCAATGACCCGAAGCCACCTGGTGCAGACGACGACGCGTGGGCCGAACTTCAGATGGTCGCCGAAGAACTACGCCAGGAGCTTCCGAACGCCGACGTGACCGATGAAGTTACATCGGCTGTCGATGCTGATGAGCGGCCGAGTGAAGACCGTGTGAACGAGCTGCTCTCGGAATCAAAGACCGTGTTGGAGCGGATTCAGAGTGTGAAGAATCGTCTTGATGGGTTAGAGGATGGTAGTATCGTCTTGGTCGAAGAATAATATGCATTCGTAGTTTTCCGCCAGTAGCCTTCAAGAGATAACTCCTTGAGATTCCAGATGTCTAACGAAGAAATCAGGAATCCTTCCCCTTCGGCTCTGAAGATATTCGTTAACATCGTCTACATTCGAAGGAATGCGCAGTTCTAAAGCAACTGATCTATCGACACCTTGTGACATCAACTGAAGTTCAGCGAAATTCATTGATCCCATTTCCAGCATTCGGTCAAAGTTTTTCGTCCACTTGTTGAGTTCGTAATCAGACTCCTCTAGAATATCAGTGAGCATGCCATAATACTTCACAAGCACAAATCGGACGTCGTCATTCACCAAGTCCAGAATATTCCTAATAGATTTACCAATATCCTCATCCGGCACATTTTCATTATTACGGCGTGATTTAATCATCGTATTATAAGATTCGCCTTGCAACCACTGGTTTGCGACGATAACGATCGGTACAATTGCCCCATGTTTCGTTTCTCTATTAGCTGGGTCAATATCGAACTCATCGTCCTTGGTGAATTTGAAAATTTGATTTAGTTGCTTGGTGATTCGAAGAAGCCTATCGTAGGAATATTCGTTCCTATTCTCAGCTATTATCCATTTCTCTGGGTTATTTATCACATGATTATACAACCTATCCTGCTCGAGAGGATCGACCGTTGGATTCCGCCGCAGGAGCCTTTCCGGGACATTCACATTATCCAAACTGTTCTCCAGTTCGCCTTCAATAGAGTCAATCTCAGACTCCGACAAGCCCTTTCCTTGGAGATAGTTCCCTACATTATAATCTGGTTTTAAATACCGTGAGCGAAGGAGGACTGAAGTATATCGGACCGCACTGTCGTCCAGCTCTCGTAAGTCCTGTTGTCCAAGAGCGGAAATCAATTCCTCAGGATTATCTGTTGCTTGTGTTGTGGCTGGTTCAACAGTCTCCTCTGTATCATCCTCTAACTTATCGTCAACCCACTCGTCATCCTCGGCTTCAATACAGTATATTGCTCCGTAGAGTTTGGAATCAACACGACCTACTCGGCCAACTAAATTCTGGAAATCAAGTTCTGAAAGTTCGTCGTCCCCCCTGTATGCGCTGGTTAGGAATATTTTTTCAGCAGGGAGATTCACGCCTTCGAGCAAAGTAGACGTGCAAACGATCGTGTCAAGACCTTCCTTGTCGCGATACAGGTCCTCAATTTCTTCTCTCGCAATCTTTGGAACACGACCATGATGGAACGCCACCCCCTTTTCCAAGTAATCAATTAGTGGATAATCTTCGTGAATCGTATTACGCAGGAACTGCCGCAGTTCGTCGATTCTAGAAGACGTTACCTTCTGTCCTCGCTCTTTCGCGATTTGACCAGCACGGTTTTCCGCAAAGTTAGTTTTTCCCGCATACACCAAGTTTTGGCTATCTGTACCATACTCGTCAATAAGGGTGGTGAGCGCTCTTTTCTTACTTGTATCGACTGTAGTGTATGTTAGATCATCTGGCTCGGGGATTGTGAAGCGTAGTTTTTCGCCTGTTGGACTATAAAGAATCACATCTACAGTGCGTCGTGAACCGCTCTGATTCGCTTCCTTCTTGAATCGAAGGATCGCCTTCATCTGGAGAACTGGCGTGAATGCTGTTTTGATTTCTACAACCTCACGATTCGATAGGGATCTTAGCGTATCGGACGGACTCTCAAGATAGGGGCCTGCCGCAACGATTTGGGTATCTTTCCAAGAATCAGTCAGTAATTGAATAATATCTTCAAATAAGACGCCGCGTTGTCCATCTTGGACGTTCTGAATTTCATCAAAGAATATCAGGTGAGGATCGATCTTTGCTCTGGTATCATTGTCGATCAATCGAAGGCAACGCTCGGGAGTAACTACTAAAAACGTATGTTTGACCTCTGAGTTGCCCGAACTCTCCTCCTCAAAGTACGCTCCTGTTCTGACTTCTACTTCATCATGGAGTCCTGAAAGCTTCTCGCTGACTTCTGAAATGAGAGCTCGTGTGGGAACAACGTAGATCGCTTCGAAGTCCTCTCCTTGGTCAAGTTTCCTTTCGATGTACTTTCTCAGGATGAATGACTTACCAGACGACGTTGGCCCTGAGATAGCGACATCTTTCTCGGCATTAAGAGCGTCTAATATCTCTTTCTGGAATGATGAGAGGATAGTACCATCATCCAGCTCATAGCGTTCCAGATCCGTACTGAGTTCCAGGCTTAATGCGGTGTCAAGGGAGGAAATCAGCTCTTCCTCAAAACTAGCTTCGGCTTCCTCCCGGCGGACGGTGTCAAAGGTCTGGAGGTTCCCCACCCTCGAAAGAACGATGTAGAGATACCGCTCATACACTTCCGAATATTCTTCGTCACGATACTTGATGTAAGCTAGAATCGCAAACGCGAGAGCCTCTGATTGATGTTCTTCATCGTCACTTGATGCTAGCAGTGACGCAACCCATGCACTCTTCTGAATCTGACTCGGTGGGTTGTCATTCCATCTGCTGGTCGTGACATCTAGGTCGTCATGGAGAAGATCCTTGATAAGCGAATTCAAAGATTCTCTGAAGAATTCTAACTCTGAGGCGTTATCGTAGGTAGACATTAGTCTCCAGTGCTATACGGATAAATTTCGCCTTTCATCTTCTCACTAAACCGGTCTTTGTCCTCAAGCGGCAGGAAAAAGAAAACCAACCAGTGTTTCTTCAGATGGTCATATTCATCCTCAACTTCTTCTTTCACTTTTGACAACAGATTTGTCTCTGAAAGATGTTTCTGGATACGGTCAAGAAGTTCACCATCATTTTCGGCTGGTTCCTCTTGTAATTCCGCTAGTTCGGGTTCATCATAACCGATGAAAATGGGATGCATAATCTGATAATCGCGCTGCTTAGTTGTGAAAAGTGATGCTAATTCTTCTATTTTCTCTGAAGAGAGATTTTCACTGAGATTCCCCGCTGCAACTGCTAATTCGTGTTGATTCCTTACCTGACTGCCGTCTTCATGAAAACGATCAGTGCTGTCCAGGGCTTCTTCAATACCATCAGCGAGGTCACTATACATTTTAGCCTCTCCTAAGCCGAGGCTGGGTGACCCCTCATATTTCCCGAAGAACAATCCATCAGAACCCTTGATTTGGTCGACTGGATTTTGTTTCCATCCCAGCTTGTGGGATACCATGGGAATATCCAGAATACCATCCACGAGGGTAAACAGTATTAATTCGCCCCATTTGCCGTCGTATCTGGCATCTTCCTTGTAATCAGATAGCTTCTGAGCCCTATGCATCGGCCTATCGAATTCTTCGACTTTCTCCTCAGGAAACGCGAAGTACATGTACTTCTCCCCAAGGAACTCGATGAAGCTATCGTAGTCTATAGTACCGTAGTTTGGACTAACTGTGTAGGAGCTTACCTTGATCTTCTTTTCTTCCAACTCCTCTCCCTCACAGAGATGATTTTTCAACTCATTCTCGTTGATAATCGTGTGTTCTGACCAAGGGGTCCGGAATCCTTCGTCCATCCTGATGGTGATTGGTTCACAAGTGAAATAGGCACCTAATAAATGTATTCCAAAAGTCAGGAGCGACGTCCCGATCTTTCACCCTATCGTGGATATGCCACAAACCTAAGTCATAATACAGATTTGTGTAGTGGCCTCAAACCCATCTACAACCCACCGAATAGATACTGGCAGAGAAAACGACTTTGGACAAGTACGAATAGGGAAATAGCATGACGAACCCGCTGTTTTCTACATACACCCAGGGCGAGAATCGAGTAACATCGACCCTACTCGCGGTGCTCGAACACGTCAACAGCCGTCTGGGCGAGGACATCCTCGAGGCACTCGTCGATGAATCTGATCTCTCGCTCGTCGCGTTCGACAACCAAGTGACTGGCGTGGACTCAGTTCCGGATGCAGCTATCCGGGGGTCGACTGCCCTCTGGTTCGAGACCAAGACGAGCCGGAACGCCGTCCGACAAAGCCAACTTGAGGACCATCTCAAGGCCCTCGATCAAGACCCGTCAGACCTCCAGCGCTTGATCGTGCTCACACCCGACGAGCGCGTCCCCAGCGAAGTCCAGGCGATCGACGATGACCGCCTCGTCTGGGCGAGTTTCGATACACTGGTCGGCACCCTCGAATCGGTGCTCGAACGCGACGTCGGAAGTGCCGAGGCGAGTATGTACGTACCGACCGAGCGCGAGGCGTTCCTGTTGCGGGAACTGATGCGCTTCATCTACGACGAGGAGCTCGTGAGCGGGAAGGAAGACCGCGTCCTCGTCGTCGGTGCACGACGGGCGTGGGACGAATACCACACCTACGACCACTACTTCTGTCAGCCCAATCGTTCGTTCAAACCGGTGTCCCACCTCGCGTTCTACAAGGACGGCGAAATCAAGGCCGAAGTCCCGCGGGTAACCGGAAGCATCGAGAGCATCACCCTGGACGAGGAAACGGTTCGCAATCACTCAGAACTCTCCCACCACCAGGAGCAGTCATTGCTCGAATCGGTCGAGAAGATGCGTGCAAACGGGTCAGAGCGGTATGGGGACACGCAGAAGGTCTTGTTCCTCGAACCCGACCTCGAACTTGACCAACCCGTCCAGAATGACAAGACGGCGAGCGACTCGAATCGAACGGTGGCGTTCGTGCAGGGGCATCGGTACGTTTCGTTGTCGACGCTTCGAGAGAGTCCGCATCACACAACTGAACTGGAGGAGTGAGTTCACCTGAGCGAGTGCTCAGAGGTCTTCGTTGGAGTACGCGTTCCCCTCACTGTCGTAGACGACGTACCCTTCCCAGTCCGTGTCTGAAGGTATGCTCCCGATCTCATCGAGAGACGTGTAGGTGGCCACCTTTTCGAGAGCGTCTCCCGGCGGACTGTTGTAATCGATGCGGACGAGGACGTACCCCTGGTCGGGATACATCGCTTCTCGCTCGCGCCTCCCCGCGGACATATTGGACTCCTCATCGTCGCTCATGTTGATCACCGGGGGCGAATTGGCGGACGGCGTTGGTGACGCGATCTTGACTTGAATGCTCGAACGATTACCATCGCGACCGCACCCAACATGAAGGTCATAACCGCCGCCGTGCTTCCCGCAAGCATTCCCGCAGCTGCTGACGAGATGAGGAGGTACAGCACGACTCCTGATGCACCCAGGTTGACGTAGGCGACACCTATCGCCCCGATCGTCGAGGCGATTGGGAGAATCGTGAACGCCAATTCCCCCGCCAGGAGGATTGTAGAAATTTCCTGAGAGTACACACCACCTTCTGGTGAGAGCGTCTGGTGTACACTCCTCAGCTCACGGAATATTTTCAGGAATACTGGTATGAGGGCGACCGTGGCGACAGCTCCTGTGAAGGCGCTCTTAATCAGGAATTGCACTACGTCTGGTCCACTGCTGTTTTTCCGAGGTGTGGACATGGGCTATCAGCCCTACAGACGCGATTGATCCTGATAATTATTCTGCACGACCGGGGGAGCATACTCGTCGACGGATAGGAGTCGGACTTCCACCATCGGCAACATTAAAGATGGTCGTGTGATTCGGACATAGCATACACATCCTCCTATGGCAAGCGATTCTCTCACCCAACAGAAGGCCCAACTTGACAAGGACGAGCGTGAACACCTCGAAAGTGTAGTCGCCGGGATGCGCGAGCGTGTTGAGGACAACGTTGAGTTCCAGCTCAAGCAGAAGGATCTTGAGGACAAGCCCGACAGTCTTGGACAAGTAGATGATGAGACAGAACGCCTTGTCGAAGCTATTGAGTTAGAGGCTGTTGACGGGCACAGCTGGGATGAAGCCTTCGATCAGTATGTGACTGGCGTTGGCTATACTATCGTTAACCGGCTTGCGGCACTGCGGTGTATGGAAGTGCGTGACTTCATTAAAGAAGAGGTCACTGTTTTCAAAGATAACGGTCTGACTCCCGCAGCGGAAACCCTCGTTCACGAAGAGTTCCTTTTGGAGGATGAGGCGATTCTAGAGGCGTATCACAACGCATGTGACGAGCTTGCTCAGGAAATTGAAATCCTATTCGACCGGTCATCGGCGTACAGTCTGATCGACCCGGATAATGATACCTACGAGGAGCTTTGCGGAAAACTCGCCGAGGTCCCCGACAACGTATGGCGCGCTGACGATGTTCTCGGATGGGTCTACGAATACTACAACACACCGCGCTTAAAGGAAGTGCAGCGGAAGGCCCGGGAAGGGAGGTTAGAGATCGAGGATGTTCCGGCTGCTAACCAGTTCTACACCCCCCACTGGGTAGTTCGAAGTCTCACAGATAATAGCCTCGGGAAACTGTATCTTGAATCTACGAACCAACTTGATAGTACGATTGAGGAGCAGGCCTGCTTAACACCCTCAGAGCGGATTAATCGGGACGGTTCATCTGAAAATGGGACAGAGATCGCAGACCTCTGTACTTATCTAGTTGAGGAAGAATACCATGCTTCGAGTGCGGATTTCACTCACCCCTCTGAAATACGGGTCATCGATCCTGCCTGTGGTAGTGGGCATTTCCTTCTTTATGCATTTGATGTTCTAGAACGTATTTGGTGGAATGAATGTCCGGAAATCCCCCGGGAAGAGGTTCCCAAGAAAATTCTTCAGAATAATCTCTACGGGGTGGATATTGATCTCAGGGCGTGCCAAATCGCGGCACTCAGTCTGTATCTCAAAGCCAGGGAGCGTTCTGAGCAAGAGGGGGCGCAAGGTTTTGAACTTCCAGAAGTCGGCATTGTGTGTGCCGATGCACGTGTGGCAGACTCCGGAAACGCGGTAGACGTATTCAGTCAGGTTGCGGGAGAAAACCAAGAACTCCAAAACACACTTGAGGATCTCCTTACGCAGTTTGAAGATATTCATGGGCTCGGAAGCCTTCTTAAGGTCCGGGACTCCATCTCAGAAGAATTCCTAGATCGTCAGGCAAAACTCACCGAATCTTGGGGTAGCGCACGGAGTTTAAATGCATTTCTTGACGAACTGCACGACGCTATCTCGGAGCAACGGGACGGGGAGTCCTTCTTGGCACAAGACCTGAAGAGTTTCCTTAGGCTCCTTCAGGTGCTCTCTCAGGACTACGATGTGGCTCTCATGAACCCCCCCTATGGAGCAAAAAAGCGCATGCCTGAGGAAGTCTCTGATTACGTCGAAGAACACTACGAGTACGGGCCTGAATACTATATAAACTTCTTCGAAGTTTGTGAATCCGTGTTGAAGGAAGGCGGTCGAATTGGCATGATCGTCCCACGGACGTTTATGTTTAAAAGTAGTTTCCAAGATTTCCGTGAAGATTTCATCGGATCTGAAGGCTCGTTTGACTTCTTGGCAGAGTACGGAAACGATGTTCTGGATAATGCGACAGTTCGAACTGCGGGTACTGTCGTTAGAGTTGACACACAGACGAACAAAGAGTCATCAGGCACATTCTTTCGTCTCCATGATGTAGATACCTATGATAAGGAAGAAACCTTTGTTGAAGCTGCCTTCGGTGAGCAGTCAGGAGATATTCCTCGAAAATATGTCCGGCCGATTTCCGAATTTGACCTGATACCGGGATCGCCTCTCTCCTACTGGGCTTCAACTGATCTTAGGGCACTATATGACTCAGAGACAGTATTTGATGATGAGAATGGAAGCCTAGAGAAACGCGAGGGGCTAGGCTCTGCAAAGCAAGGCCTTAGCACCGCAGACAACGCAAGATTCGTTCGGAAATTCTGGGAAGGAACTAGTGATTACTGGACCCCATTCGCGAAGGGGGGGAAGGACGCTTGGATTCTGCCTAATCTTAATCTTGTTCTCGGTTGGGGGGAGAATGGGGAGGAATTGAAGCGGTTCGAAGGCTCTTATATAAGGAACGAAGATGCGTATTTCAAAGAAGCTCTAACTTGGACGTATATGAAAGCCGGCGGACGACGTTTCGGTTACCTCCACCCAGACTCTGTATTTGGCCGCGCAGGGTGCGTTTTTGTTCCAGATCGTGACGTATGGGATATACTATCATACGCTAATAGTAGTCTGACGACATATCTAATGATTTGTCAAACTCCGGACCGCCAGTGGGAGGTCGGATATGTCTCCAGACTTCCGTGGCGTGAAGACATTATCAACCAGAGTGATCTAGATATTCAAGCTAAAGAGATTGCAGGAATCCTCCTTGCTCTTAGAAGCGATGATATTACGTCCCCCCATTATACTGGACCAGCCCTTCTGAAGCAAGTTGAGGGCGCTGAACCTGATGCCCTGTTTGACCATCCTCACCGAACGGTACTTGACGAGCTTCCAATACCCAAGAACGACAAGAAGCTGAGCGCAACTGCCAGTATCTGCGAACTTTCCACCGCGACAGACAAACGAAAGGAGAAGCTTCAGGAGAGGCTACAAGACAAAGCAGATTACATTGACGAATACGTCTTTGACCTCTTTGAAGTGGACGAAGAAGGACGAGAAGAGGTCTACCGCGAAATAGCACTTCGTACTAACGAGGACCCGCGACAGACGGAAGAATACGATCCTGAGTCAGTCACAGAAACGAGGGAAAACACAGTCAAGTATGTGAAGAATCTGCTTGTACATCTCACTCACCGAATAATCCAGGAAGACCCAGATGGGATTGTTGAACTCCCAACCGAAGTTCAGTCGTCGCGAGAAACCCTACTAGAGGACATCGTATCAAAATTTGAGTCGGTATTTGGGGATGAACACGAGAGTCGTCTCGCAGAAATAGACGGTCTATTGGGGAATAAAGAACGTGCTGAAGAGGCGTACCCCAATCTCCGGGATTGGCTTCAGCAGGACCTCTTCGAATACCTGACCCAACAGTTTGAGAACAGACCGGTACTATGGAAGCTGACCACGAAGAACCTCGTTCCTGATCCGGAGGGTGAAGGCTTCTCCTGTCTTCTTGATTACCACCAGTTCGATACAGGTACCTTTGATCGACTAGAAAGCCAGTATCTCGAACCGCGTAAAGCTGAACTCCGAGAGCGTCGGAATTCCGCAGAGAGAAAGCGTTCAGATGACTCTCTGGCCGCTAGTGAACGGGCAGAAGCAACAGAAAGATTCGAGCAATGTAAGAGCGGTCTTCAACAAATTGAGCAGTTCCAAGACTCGATTCAAAACCTAATCAAGGAGAGCCCGCGAGACTGGGGTGAAGAAGACCGCGAAATCGCGAAAGCTCTCGAAGAGGATGTTGAGCAATTCCGCGAGGTCACAGAAGAAAAGATTCAGTGTTACGAACGGTTGCTGGAAATAAAAGATGAGAGTGAGTTGGAAGATACCTTTAGCGCCTCCTTTGTGGATACTCTTCGGGAGAACAAAGAGGAGTGGATCAGTGCTATAGAGGATCTTGAACATGCCGCAGGAAGTTACGCAAAAGGCGCGAATGAGCCCGTTGAAGCACACCTGTATGATCTACTCACCTACTTCGGTGATGAGCTGAAGGGGTCTGTGTGGCCGACCAGTACAGGAATATTGTCCATCGGATACTATCCCAAAAAGCAGGCGGACGACCTACTAAACGAGAACGGACAGCCAAAAGAGTCATTAATCGACGACGAAGCGAAGCTACTAGCCCAGATTGCCTCCGAGTTTGAACAGTACGAATCATTAGCAGAAGAGGTCGAATCCAAGTGTAACGACCTCGCAAGTAGGATTCCGTCCGAGTGGGAAGAACGAGCACTTTCAGAAATTACGACCGCTGGCTACCGGCCAAATCACAAACATGGCGTCGAAATCAACATCACGCCGCTCTCCGACGCCGAGATCGTTCCGAAGACTGTCGATGACAACGTCCTGTAACCATGCCCGCGACGAAGACTCTCCCACAGTGCGCTGAAGACGCCATCGAGACTGCCATCGACGAGGCGGCCGACGACGAGCCGGTCGTGCTCTGGTGGGACAATGGTGGCTACCTTCGGGACATCGTCGAGAGCGTGAGCCACTCACTGGGCTGTGAGTTTCGCGCAGCCGAACGAACGCCGCTGGAGCTACGATCCGACGCACCCCGTGACCGAACCGTCTGGTACGTGCCGCAGCCCCACAGCGACGACGTGGACTGGTTCAAGGACGTCGAGAACACTGGTGGTGTCGTCGAAGCCCACATCGGCAAGCTCGCGGCACGCTGCTTCGAGAACGACCGGATCCAGGCGGCCTCGATTCGCACAGCCTACGAGGACGCCGACGAGGGCGACCGAGAGCAGGTCGCGAAGACGCTCTTTCAGGAACTCAATGGGGATGGCGGCCTGCCGACGCTCCAAGGACTCCAGACGAAGATCGTCCTCGACGGGCACGACGATCCGGTCCAGTTCGTCCTCGAACACGGCGCCGAGAACCTCCCGGACGATACCGACGATCTGCTGAAGATCCGCGACCTGCTGGTCGATGAGGGCGTCACGGCCGTCGAGGGCGTCACCGACGAAAACGTGCTCGTGACGCGCACGCGCCGCTGGGCAGTCGCCGAGTGGCTCGTCGAAGAGAGCCTCGACAAGTCGCTTCTCGACGCCGAGTACCGGCCCGAGCCCAGATCTGGACTCGGAATCTCACGGCCCGAACTCCAGTCGCTGCTGAGCAAGGTCGACTCCGACCGTGCCGAAGAACTGGCAGAGGTCTATCTCGATCCCGACGCTCGCTTCTGGCACGATGTTCTGCGCACGTACGACGACCCGTGGGAACTGGCCGACTGCCCGGTCGACGCCTCGCTCGAACACGAACTTTGGGACGAGTGGACTCAATCCTTCAACAGCGGCGAGTACGAGATGTGTGCGACTCGCGCGTCGAAGCGCCACCAGCGCCTCGAAACGGCCTACGGTGACATCCCGTGGACACAGGTCTGGGAACAGGCCGTCGAGGTCGCGAACCTCGCGCACGAACTCGAGACGTGGGAAGAGCGCGGCGACACGACCGACGTCGTCGACCTCTACGGCGACGTCGACGACGGCACCTGGCAGATCGATAACGCCGTCTTCAACCTCATCATCTCGGGCGAACCAGAGAATGATCTACCCGAAGAGCATCCCGCGACGGCGACACTCGACGACCTGCGCACGTCGCTGACTGAGTCGCGCTACCTCGACTACCTCAGTGATCTCGGTGACCTCGTCGTCGACCAGATCGAGGCAGGCTCGCCGTTCGTCGGCGAAAACTACGCCCACCAGTTCTTCGACCAGGAGAGCGAACACCTCCAGAGTGGACAGAGCGTCGCGCTGTTCATCGTCGACGCGCTACGCTTCGACCTCGCCCACGAACTGGCTGACGCCGTCCGTCGTGAACTTCCCGGCCTCGAAGTCGACGAGACGGCCTGGGTCGGAACACTCCCCTCGGACACCGAGTTCGGAAAGGCAGCGCTCACACCTGGGAGCAAGTTCAGCTTCAACATTGAATTAGAAGACGGCGAACTCGTCCCTGAACGCAACGGCCGCAAGATCACCAACTACCAGCGCGAGAAGCTGCTGAAGGACGACGGCTGGAGCTACATCATGCAGAGCGAGGACGAGCAGTCGGGCTGGTCCAGCACGCGTGTCGCCTACTACTGGAACGACCTCGACAAGGCCGGCGAAAAGGAACTGACCGACTTCGAGGCGCTGTTCAGCGACCGTATCGAGAAAATCTCCGACATCATCTGCGAGAAGCTCAACCAGGGCGAGTGGGACCGTGCGTACATCCTCGCCGACCACGGCTTCGTCTCCCTCCCGCAGAGCGTTGACATCGACGACATCCACCCGCCAGACGAGGCTGAGCAGGTGACCCGCCGATGGATCGCCGGATCGAACCTCGACGACCATGCACCCGGAGTCTTACTGGACGAGAACGCCCACCTCGGCTACCTCGACGACGACACGAAAATCAGCGCCCTCGCCGACCCGATCCAGCGCTTCCGCAACCAAGGACTCCCGGACGCGCGCTTCTACCATGGTGGTGTCCTCCCTCAGGAATTCATTCTGAACTTCGTCACGATCACCCAAGAGTAACTCCTCATGACTGACTTCGAGCCAGGCGACGCGATTCTACTGAACGGGACCACCGCCGAGGTCATCAAGACGTACTCCGTCGGCGATCTCGACTATCTGCGGGCGTACGTCGAAAACGCTGGCGTGAAGACCGTCTGTATCGACGACGTCGAAATCGAGCCAAAAGGCGACCAACTTGGCGAGTTAGAACCAGCGTCAGCCGACCAGCTGCATCCCGATCACGAAGCAGTCTCAGCCGAGTGGTTCGACCTGCGTTCCCAAGCCCTCCAACTACAAATTGCCCACGAACAGGGCCAACTGCTGAGCATATCGAACTCACTCGTTCGTCTCGAGCCCTACCAGCTCGCAGCGGTCAACTGGGTGATGCAGAAACTACGCCAGCGGGCGCTCATCGCCGACGACGTCGGCCTCGGGAAAACCATCGAGGCAGGCCTCATCCTCAAGGAACTCACTGCCCGCAACCGTGCCGACCGCGTCCTGTTCGTCGTCCCCGCTCACCTCCAGAAGAAGTGGATTCGGGACATGGATCGCTTCTTCGACATCGACCTCACACCGGCCGACCGCCAGTGGGTCGAGGGCGAACGCCGCAGACTCGGAGAAGAGGCCAATATCTGGAACCAAGATCACCAGCAGATGGTCACGAGCCAGGCCTTCCTCCGACAAGAAGAGTTCCAGCCGGCTCTCGAGGAGGCGTTCTGGGACGTCGTGGTAGTCGACGAGGCACACAAGGCCGCCAAGCGCGGTGAGTCGCCGAGCAAGACGTCGAAGATGGTCGAACGGGTCGCCGGCAATTCTGACTCTCTACTGCTCTTGAGCGCGACGCCACACGACGGCAAGGGCGAAGCTTTCCGCTCACTCGTCGAGTACATCGATCCGTTCCTCGTCGCCGAGGACCAGGACCTCTCGAAAGAAGCCGTCGACCGCGTCATGATTCGCCGTGGGAAACAGACGTTGTACGACGACGACGGCGAACGCATCTTCCCCGACCGGGAGGTCAACACGATTCCCGTGGATATGACCCATGATGAGCGGCAGTTCTACCGTGCCGTCACCGACTACGTCCAGAACGTCTACAACCGCTCAGAGAAGTTGAACGAGCCCGCGGTCGGGTTCGCGATGGCGCTCATGCAGAAGCGCCTCGTCAGCAGCATCGGCGCCATCCAAGCAACGCTGAGTCGTCGCCTGGGCGACCTCGTCGACGAGCAATCGACCTCCACCAGTCTCTCCGAAGAAGCGTCCGCATACCTTGACGGGGAGGATCTCGACAAGGAGGATAAACAACAGGCCGAGGAGGAACTCTCTGCGCTGACCGTCACCGAGAGCGACGCACAACTCGAGGAAGAGATCGAGACTCTTCGCGACCTCGTCTCGCTCGCCGAAGGAATCTCCGTCGACTCCAAGGCCCAGAAAGTCCGCCGCTACATCAAACAACTCCTGGAAGAGCAGCCCGACGAGAAACTCCTGCTGTTCACCGAGTACCGCGACACGCTGGACTACCTCCTCGACCTCGTGAAAGACGAACCCTGGGCCGACGAGATCCTCGTCATCCACGGCGACGTCGACAAGGAAGAGCGTGCCCGCATCGAGGACGAGTTCAACCACGGTCAGTCCCGTCTGCTCTTTGCGACTGACGCAGCCAGCGAGGGGATCGACCTCCAGCACAGCTGCCACATCATGGTGAACTACGAGCTGCCGTGGAACCCGAACCGCCTCGAGCAGCGCATCGGTCGTCTCCACCGCTACGGACAGGAGAAGGAAGTCAAGGTCTGGAATTTCACGTTCGAGGACACCCGCGAGGGCGAGATTTTCGAGATGCTCCAGAACAAGGTCGAGAACATCCGCGGGAAACTCGGCAACACGGCCGACGTGCTGGGAATGCTCGACGACATCAACGTCGACTCGCTCATCATGGAGTCCATCCAGAACGAGAAACCTGCAAGCGCAACCAAGGAGGAACTCGAGGAACTCATCGATGAGCGCCAACGCACCCTCCAGGAGTGGTACGAACGCAGCCTCATCGACACGAGTACGTTCGACCAGGAGAGCCGGGAGAAGATTCAGGAGGTCATGGACGAGTCTGAGGATGTCTACGGGACCGAAGCAGACATCCACGAATTCGTTGAACGGGGCGTCGAGGCGCTTGGTGGTGATGTCGAGAAGGCTGGGAGCAATCTCTACCGGGCCGAGTTACCTCGCTCCCTTCGGCAGGGGCCGGACGAGGAGTACGGGCCGTTCACGTTCAGTCGAGAGTTCGCCATGGACCACGATGGCATCGACTACGTGTCCCCGGATGACGACCTGGTTCAGCGACTCATGCAGCAAGTGCTGGATAGCGAACACGGCGATGTTGGGCTAAAGCTCCTCCCGTTCGTCGACGAGCCTGGAATAGCGTACAATTATCGTATAAAGTTCGAGGACGGAACGGGCGAAGTCATCCGTGAAGACATGATCCCCGTGTACGTCGACGTCCACCACCAAGATCCCCGACAGCGACTTGGGCAGCGTGTCGTCCAGGGGGACAGCGTCAAAGGGTCGCCCGACGCTGACCGCGTGCGGTCGCTGATTCAGAGCCAGGATCAGCTGCGTGCGGCGGCTGACCGCTACATCAGCCAGCAGGTTGCATCTCTGAGGGAAGACCTACACGAACGGCGCCGAGAGGAAACTCAGCAAGAGTTGGATGATCTCGAGGAGTATGCTGAAGCCGAACGCCAGCGGATCGAGGAATTCATCGAGGACTACGAGCGGAAGGCAGAAGCTGGGTCGAATATGGACATCGCCATCCGCGGCCAGCAGGAGCGCCTCAACAAGCTCGAGCAGCGTATCGAAGACCGACGCCAGGAATTGCAGCGGAAGGCTCGGGTCATCTCACTCGCCCCCGAAGTCGAGAACCTGTGTCTTGCTCTCCCCGTGTAGTGCCGTCGTCTAATCCGGTCGACTGTCGAGCGTGGCGACATCCTCAATCAGGATGTCGATGAGCGTCTTGTCTGGGGACGACTGAGCTTCTCTGAGCCTGTCGACGCAGACTTCGCAGACCCAGATTGGGTCCTCGATTTCAGGGAATCCGATGGTGTGTGCTGCTTCAGCAGTCCTGTCGCAGATGATGCATCGACCGGGCGAATTCTGTCCCGTTTCAGTCATCGAGGAAGACGTCTTTTACGGCTTGCTTGAATCGTAGTTCTGGGTTACTTCCCTCTTGTTTTTCTTTGAGTTCGTGCAGTCGGTCTTGCACTCGATGGTCCTCGGTTACTGCTACGAGAGGACTGGGCGGTGGTAGTTCGTCGGTGGTGGCTTCGGAGGTATCAGTCATCGTTACTGGTGAAGCAGGCGGTGATGAGTATTGGCACTAACCATCCCAGGTGGCTTGAATCGCCGACTGAACGATCCGCCTGCATAGCGACATACTCGCGGTGATTATTTCGACATTCGCCCTGTGCGATACGCGACCGAAATATCGCCCCCTCATGCCGATTTACTCGCCGATCTGAACAGTGGATGGTTGAGAACCAACACAGGCTCTATGCGATCTCGGAGAAGCTCCTCCTCAACCAGAGGCTGAGTTACTCGAGCCGAACCCAGGTTGTGACCAAGGAGAGAACTGCACAGAAAAAGCGCAGTTCTGACCGAACCGTGATGGTCTTCGACCCCTCGTCGTACGTGATCGCTCCACACTGTGCGAGGGAGGGAAGATGCCAATTGTGGAGAGATCCGCGTGTGGACTTGTACGCCGCATGCTCGATTTGGTTCGGCGGCTTGTCGTGTTCGCGGCCTGCGACGGCTTTCGCAAGCTTGCGCAGCGAGACCTCTGAATCGGCCTCGAAGGAACTCAGATATTGAACAGCGTGCACGCGGCGAGGCTCGCTGAGTGCATCGAGTGCGTGCGCGACGTTCGTGGCCGTCAGACCCGACGGCAGGCCATCCTGATTCACCGTCCCACACCCCGCACGACGAATCGACTACTAATCCAGCCTCTCAAGACGATACGCTTTTTCTGTCGACGACTCGTAGTGATGGTTGCTGTCATACTTGGCAGCGCGCGGGATCGGTGCACCACCACCGGCCCGTTTCTGCGGGGCTGCCCGCGCAGGACAATGTCAGGTACTGGCTAGACATAAGTGTCGGTAAATCGGCTCAGCGATCGATTCGGGGGCTCTTCCCCAAAATCTGTCTTCGACTGAACGGGAGTTATCTCACGTATAGGGTTTTTACCAGTGTATCTAGCTACAATCGGGTGCGGATGGAGTGCCGCGCGCCAGCGCCAACCGACAGCGCGGCACCCCCGTGCAAGCATCGTCCGTGGCAGAGCCACGTTACCGCTCAGGCGAGGCGTCGTTGGAGCGACACCTCGTCCCGAGTGGTGGGCTGAGAACGCCTAAAAGCTGGCTCTCCCAGCGTCGACCAACCTCTGCCACGACACCGAACGACAAGTGGCAACACTACGAATCATATGACCACTCGAGACAACCCACTCACCAAACCCCGGCCTGCGCTGCTCCTCCCAGTGCATGCCCCACGTGAGACACTCTCCTCGCTGTTCGAAACAGCGAGAGCAAACGCAAGCAGCGGCGCCTCACTCGCCGAACGGCTCGACCAATTCTTGGCGAATAGCATCAATTACTACTACGAGACACGAGGTATCCCAGAAGCCGATGACGACGTCGTACGCTCTCCCGAGGAGCTCGCCCTCTTCACAGCGCTCGGGGCGCTCCGTATAGAGCGAGCGCGCCTGAACGACGAAACCTCGTATCGAAATGGCGTTCCAGTGGACAGCTATCGTCGAGAGATGCGATTCTGGTCGATATGGAAGAATCCGGGGCTCTCTGTCCCGAACCAGTGGCTACGCCGGTACTACGTCGGCAACATCAAAGCTCGCTTTACGAATGCGTCGAAGCCACTCCAACGTCGTGTCGTAGCCACGCTCTTCGTCGACAACGACTGCGCACGCTGGTCTAGCGATCAGCTTCCGGTCAGGTTGGAAGGAAATACCGCGTTCGTCGAGGAAGAGTACAAAAGTTTGCGTTGTACCGCCCGAGCACGTCCGTCAGAGTCACCGAGCCAGCTCCCCGACCTCGTTCTGGAAGACGGCTTCCTCGCGGTACCTGCTACGGTGATTCTGCGAAAGCTGGAAACGTACGCTCGTATCGCGTGGGCACGGCTCGTCCACCTCTACTATCAGAACTACGACGCTCCCCTCCTCACCACTTGTATCGAAGAGGGAACCGAGGTTCGTGAGGACCTCGCCGGTACCCTTGGCGCGAACCACGACGAGAAACTCTTCTCAGCCACCTACGGAGCGTCACCACCACCAGCCTACAAATCACGTGGCCCGACGGCTGATTCGGGGATCGCACCCGACAAGCAACTCACGAACATCGTGGACGCGATCCGTGCACAGCCAGACGCAACCTTCGACGCGTACCACACCCCTGCACAACTCCATCAATGGGTCAGCGAGACTCTACCCGCACCACACCGCCCCTCGACTGCCCTATCAACTGTCGACGCCACACGCGATGTCCTCGAGCGGGCGTACAGTAGCGTCGTCGATGCTCGCCCCTCGAACCACCCCGATGCAGACCGCGAATACCGCATTCCGGCCCCAGACTACACACCGTTCTATCGACCACTCGACAACGACCAGCCCCATCTCTGGGACGCATACCACTATCTGCTCCGCGAACAAGCTCGGCATCTCCCCGACCCGAACACCGTCTCAGAAACCGGCGCATTTGCAGGAGCGATCTCTGCACACGACGCCACTTGCACACTCTCAGAATCAACGTACGTCGAGACGGTACGGGAACAGGCGCAGCGGGCAGCCGTCACCGAACCGCTCCAAGTCGAGACTGTGTACGATGTCCCACTCCTCACTGACAGGAGCGACTTCCCGGACATCACCGCCAACGAGCAAGGCTTCCTGACGCGGGTTGCACTCGCGATGGGACGACTCATCGAGAACTACAGTCTGACAGAGCCGATGGATCACTTCACCGAGGACCGCCACGGGAACGAATTCCTGGTGGACATCGAAAAACTCTGCGAGACCGACTACCTCCAGGAGGTGGACAGCCTCCAATGCACCTACTACGAGGTCCCGTACGCCGTCAGAAAGCTCCTCACCTCGGGGTCTATCAGCCACGAATCCAGACCAGCGTCGAACAAGAGTGGGGACTACACTGACCCGTGGTACGGCGGCATAACGGCGGAAGGCTACGCCGAAGACCACCCAGCAGAGTCGATTGAGCACCGGGTCTGCGTCGACCAGATGCTGGCCGAACTCGAAGCCACTACGGAAAACACCACCAGCTACAGGTACTACGACGTCCACCGACTCGGTCCACAAAACCTGCCGACAACCATCATCACGGAGAGCGATGTCAAGCTGACACCTGACTCGGCAGCCCGATACGGCCTCAGCGACCAAGAACATCCAACTGCGGCGGACATCCCGATTGACGAGCTAGAACACCACGGGTACATCGCTTCGGCTGACGAAGGTGAGGTCCTCGGCGATCTGGACTTGGAGAGTGGCCGGCGCGCCAGGAGCTCGCTGGCTGATGTCGGTCTTGAAGCGCTCACCCTCGCCGACGTCGGTCTCGACGAGTACCGAGACCGGACGCTTGACTGTGTAGTCTTTCGCGACGGGGTGCTCGCGCACGCAGCCGAAGTCCAGCGCAAGAGTGGGAACAAGCGAGCGACGCGTCGAAACTTCCAGAAACTCGACGCAGTGGGGCAGCTAGGGATCGATTGCCACTGGTGCTGCCCAACTATCGACGACCTGCGGCGCGTGATGACCCATCTCGACCACCCGGACTACCTCGACTTCGACCGGTTCCCGGACCGAAGTCTCGACACCGACCGCCCAGGTCTCTGGCGCCGCGACCTCACCACGCAAGACCTCTGGCAGCCCGCAATCCACTCACTCTCCACACACCGTTCTCTGGAGGTGGACCCACAGCGATGAGCAACTCGCAAGACACAGAGAGCTCCGACAGTCTCGACCCATTTGTGGGAAATAGCGGGATTCCGGTCGGTATCCATCCGACAACGGACAACACTGTACAACTCCCGCTATCAGCCCCACTCCGGGCGCTCATCGCTGAGAGTCGAGTCGACGTTCTTCCCTACACATTGGCCACCGCTGCATACCACCTTGAGTACCATACCAACGGCCCGGCGATCATCCTCGACTACGAAGGGACGCTCGTCGACGTCCTCCCAGCATTGCTGGCGTCCCAAGAGCTAGCTGCTGAGCCAGCCTGGTATCACTTCAGACCGCCCGAGCGAACGCCCGCAATCGCGATGGTTAACCGCCGGAGCTTCGACGCGGAACGACCGTTCGCAGTCGACGACACCACCAGCGACAGTCGGCCGCCGACCAGCTACGCACTCACGACATGGGATACAAAGAGCGACCTTGCGAGCCAGGTGCGAGACGAGCTGATCTGGTATGGTGACTTCATCGCGGCCGGCCGCAACCCTCCAGAAGCATCGTTGACGGAACTAGAACGCGTCGCAGAGGCAGACGCAGCAGCAAAGCAGACAGCGAGCAATCCCGAAGACATCACCAGTTACACCACCTCCAGCACCGCACACAACGTCCACAACTACCTCAACGACATTCCGCGGACGCTCAGCGGCCTCTCAAACGTCGAAACCTCAACCTTCGACTTCACTGACGCGTTCGAGTCTCAAGCCTACGTCCTCATTGACGTAAGTGACCTCAGTCCACACGCACAGTCCGTATTTGGCGCAGTTCTCGGCTGGAAGCTCTATACGGATCTTCGAGGGGCGCACACGTCGGGAGACGAAGACGCGGCAGCGAGTCTCGTCATTAATCGCCCGCCAACCATGGGCGAGGCTGGGCTGCCGAGCATCCCGAAGATGGCCTCGGACGACGAAGAGACGCTGAACCTGCACGTCGTTGCCGGAATCGACGCCGAACGAGAGTACGAAATCTCACCACTCGACGCTTTTGACGCCCGTGTCTACCCACTCCCCGAACAAGGCGACTGCCCACGAGTGATCGAGAACGCCTGGAGTGTCGACGACACGAGTATCGAGGCGGCCACTCCAACCGGCGACTCTACTAGCAGTCGTCTCGTACTAGATTTTACAGATACCGCGCGGCATCCCGCAGTCACGGCGACGATCGTTCGCTTGAAGCCGGGCGGCTACCGCGCTGTCGAACAGGGAGACTTCGATCAAACCCACGTCGCCGAGCTGCTCGATACTGCCAAGCAACAAGCGACCCCATACACCGTCGCAGAAGCATCAGACGACGCCATCTGGACGCGCACCAGTAACCGACCAGCAATCACCCGTACGCTAACCCAAGCCGACGAGACCGACGGCTGGGTCTGTGACAACTGCGGGCAACGACACTCCAACTACCTTACTGCGCTAACCTGCCACGACCCCGCCCTCCTCTCTCACCTCAAAGAAAGCACGTCCCCAGGCTACTTCGGACTCCCAGCCCCGATCAGCGACCGTCGGACCACTACTGGTCACAAGCTCGGGGACGCGCTCCAACGACTCCACGACCGCGACCAAGACACGAGCATCCAAGCCACCCTGGAACTACTGGACTTCATCAGGACAGGGGGCTGGCCGATGTACCTCAAGTACACCACCAGCGGCCTCCTTGACCGGCTTCAATCTTGGACAGACGCCGAAGACACTGATCTCGACTCGCTCGTCGAAACAAACGCACTCAGTCGCCGGAAATACTTCTCGCTCACCACCCAGGCACGAGACCGCCTCGAGACCTCACTCTACGTGGACGACCTCCCTGTTTACGGGTCAACAACACGCCATAACGCTGCCCTCAGAGATGTTGTCGAATACCTCAAGCAACGCGACAGTATCGACTATGTCCTTGCCCCCTACTTCGGGCGACCATCCGACAACCAAGTCGATGCCGCAGCATTCGACAGTGAAGACAACCTCCAGATCGTCGCGAACGTACTCATCGACGAACCCCTAGAACAATTCAACCCACTCGTAGGTGGCAAACAGCAACTATACGTCCTCCAGAACAGCAACCGAGCACGCAGGTTCCTCAACGTACACCACCGACGCAATCCTCACCAGGATCACTTCACCGTTACCGACACAGTCACTGGTGACTACTCGATCAGCCAACTTCGCAACCAATTCCTCGACACCGACCCAAACGCTCCCCTTCCCATCACTACCCACCGCAATATCGAAGACAAACTCAGCTGATAGTGTCCTGACTCACCTTCATAGAATCATACAGAATATGACTACTAATGCTCCCGCTACACTCCTAGTCCCTCCTCCACCAAACAACCGCGTAGGCCTCTAATGGCACCCCATACCTGTGTGACGAAGCAAGCTATCACAATTAAATTCGAGCACTAAGAGAAAACAATAGGGGCTAAAGAGAGTTTTTAGACAGTAACGTTCCGCGTACAGGAGTGGCATTACTCCTCTGAAACTACCTCAAAACCCTCTATCGTGCAAAATAAGCGGATACAACGTGGCCAGAGGCAGGAATCTCCACAAGTGACTGTTGCTGTTTTCCGTGTTAGCTCACAGCCTGATCTGAGAGGGTGCACAACGGCCCGTTCAACGTGCCCAGAGGTGTAAAACTGCATGAGAACGAGTCGTTTATAGATTTTCTATTGGCTTGATACAAGTTCTGGGTGTTTCTGATTCGAGGCCATCTCTGTTTCCTCTCCTACTGGCTGGCGCTGCCGCTCAGAAAGTTCGATTGAGAAAAACCCCAAGTGGCCACAGCAGGCTCAGTACCAGTTCTCTTCGTCTGCGTCGTCGAGAGCGTGTTCGATCAGTTCCTGGCGAACTCGCATCTTGGCTTCGTCATCGCTCTGATCGTAGTGCTTCTTGAGGACTTCAGGATCGGCATCGACTCGGTCACCGACGATCCGTGGAGGGACCCCCTCCTCAGCGAGATGTGTCACGTACCCCTTGCGAATCGGGTGGGGTGATCTCATTGACGGGCACGCTGAGGGGGTTTCTCGACTTGAGGCAGCCTCACAGTTGTCCGGGGTCTTCCCATGTGGACACGGCTTGTTCAGGTGGCAGGGTCGAGTCCACTTGTAGACCATACCACGGATGGTAGATTTGTTAGGACGGCCATGCACAGTCCCGATGAGCGGCATACGACCATGCTTGTCGGTCTCTTTTGGGTGGTTGTGCTCGATGTAGCGATCCAGAACCTTCGCAGTCTGCTCTTCGAGGAAGACTTTACGCTCCGAGTCGGTTCCGTTCTTTAGCCGGGTGTCTGTATCGGGCCGATGGTGTAGCTCGATGTAGGGCACATCGGCTTCGGAGTGGTAGTCCTCTATGTCGGGGGCGCGAGCGGTGCAAAGTCTCACCCCGTTTCGAACAAACAACTCCCAGACCGAGTGATCGGCGGTCCACGGTTCTGATTTAGCGATGTAGCTCAGAATGTTCTGGGCACGGTCGTACTCCAGAATGTCTTCATTGACCTCGTCCTCGTCACTGAGCCCAGGGACATGAACTCGATCCGCCATGCCGGGGTAGACGTACTCCATTTGTTCCATTGACCGAAGGAACACCCGGATGGTTTTCATGTGTTCGGCGATCGTCTTTGCTGCCAGGGATTCGACTTTAGTCGTTGCCTCGGTTCGACGCCATTCACGGTACCGTTCTAAATGATGACCGCGAAGGTCACAGATGTTCTCGATGTCTTCGAGCTCACAGAACTCGATAAGGTAGTTGAGCCGCTTGAGGTGCGTCTCGACGGTCCCGACCGTGGTGTCCGAGTCACTTCGACGCCGGTTGAGGTACATTTCAACTGCTTCCTCTACGGGCAGGGGGGCAGGATCGTAGGGAACGCTTCCTCGATGCCCTGCATCACTCATCGCGCTCACCCCACGCTCGAGCTGGCGGACACTGGTTGCTCGAATGTGCTCTGCGACTACTCGTTAGTAAGGACTCGACTCGCGTCAGTCCCTCCGGCCCATCCATCAGTAACGGCGTCGCCCCGACGCGTATGGCGCGCGCATACTGCTGGTGTGGGCCGTGAGATGTTCGTCTTTCCATGCGACATATTAGAATAGCCTGGCGCGCTACGTATAAACGTCAGGTCAAATTTTCTGGTAATATCCACTATCTTAGTATTACGGAATACTACTCTAGCGCCCCAGTTAGTAATTATAGTCCAGTTTCTGAGGATGGAGGTACTATTATTAGGGTATGATAGGTCGCACGCTGAGTTAGCGCGACTCACAGAGCGTGCGACGGAAACGCGGGGTGGTGGCTGCCGACCTGCTTCGGCGAGTGGCGCCGTGTGTCCGCCGACTGCGCACGCCGATTCGCGAACATTTAACACGGTTCTGCACGTTTGGTATCTTGCGAATCGCATGACTGCGTCGACCCGCATCATGGAAAATGATGGAATCTTCCGCGGTAAGCGGGGGGTGTTTTATAAGGAACCCGCCGCTGTCTGTGGAATCCTAACCATCATGAAAACGGATGGGCGCTGCAGGAACCCGTCACTTATCGACTCGGCGTCGTTGAGACACGTGAGAATGTCAAGAATAAAGACGCGCCCAGAACGGCCTCATTCTGGGACCCACGGATGGCTTACTATATGCGCTAGACAAAAATCCGCAACGGCGTACGGACGTCGTTGAGCAGTTGCCGGACGCGCTAGGGCGTGAGATCGATACCGACAATGTCGGCCGGTCACCCATCTTGTGTCTCGTCGTTTGACTGGGGCTCCAGTCTGCGGTGAACGCCTGCTTGAAGGAGCCGAAGCACGATCTCAGGTCAGCCAGCGAGAATCGTTCTGACACTCAATACGAGACCCCGTTTGTGACAGGTCATCTCTGACAAACGCACAAAGAGAGGTTACTGGCCATCAATCATTTATCTACACCTATACTTTCTCGAGATAGTGTGACACTGCTATGGGTGGCGACTTGACGTCGTTTCTCGACTCGACCCGCATCTCTCGACGGGACGCGCTATTCGGTGTCGGAGGAACGGCCGCTGGCGTACTCGGAGCAAGCGCGCTTCGCTGGTGGCCAACCCCAAACAACCCCGGACTTGAGATCGAGGTCACACATTTAGAGCAGGAAGTCACACGGGCGCAAGAGACGATTCATACAGAAGTCACCTATCGAAACACTGGCGATACAGAGCGCAAACTCCTCACCGGATATGCCATTCAGGCCCCCTTCGGATTCTATTACATCCGCCCGTACGACTGGATCGCTACACGGGTAGCGCCCGACGACGAACTCACGCGCACATTCACGTGGTCACCGTCGGACGTCGCGATGGCCGGGCAGTACACTGGCATCGGGATCGCCAACTTGTTCGCTCAGGATGCGCTCACGCGCAACCCCACTCAGAATACGCAGGCGTTCGTGGACGCCTACGGCGCCGAACCGTTCACCGTCACACGCGCAGATACACTAGTCCCGATTGACCGAGACCCTCGCCCACACTCTGTTGCATCCTCGATGGACGCCGCATTCGATGTGCCCAATGTCGGTAACGTACTCGGCGCTGTGGCCTCGATGTTTGGCCCGACACTTCACGGCATCTTCGAGGGGTTGCGTCACGGTATCGAGCAAATCATTTCAGACATCACATCGCTGCTGTCGAACCCGTGGGGGTACCTGACGTCTATCTATGATGCGCTGATGATGCTCCGGAAACACCTCTGGGCGATCACCGACCTCGTTCAAGCGTATCTACGGAGTTTCGCGCAGAATATGCGCGAAGACAATCCCTATCAGAAAAGCGAGAATCCCGACCAGTATACCGCATTCAACGTCGGCTGGGTAAGTGGGCTCGGCCTGTTCAAGATACTCAAGACCTATCTCTCGGGCAGTTCGAGCACGCTCCAATCCGTGCTGCGACGGTCGAGCAAGTTCCGGAAAGTCGTCGATGGTATCAAGTCGAGTCTGAACGTGGCTGGGGGAGCCGCCCTACTGAGCTCTCGCCTCACACCGGACGTCGTTCAGGAAGTTATCGATCAGCTGGATTGGATCGACCTTGATGAGATGACGCCCGAGAAGCTGAATGAAGCGCTGCGGAAAATCGACACTGGCGAAGGAGTGACCGACGATGGCGTTGAGGCGGCAGGAGAAATCAGCACCGGCGCGAAGCTGCTCCGAAAGGCGAAAAATAAGGAACTCACTGATGCGGGCGACTTTGGAGAAGGGCTACACATTGGGCGTATCGCAGACAAAGACTCGATAATTCGCGATCTTAACGACGACACGCTAGACAGCCCAGGCACCTACTACCTCCACAGTGTGGACATCAAGGACAGCGACGGTGAATTTGACTGGGTGAAACTCAGCGTGAAGGAGATGGATGATAACTCTCCTTCGCGGGTTACTGTTGATCGGATAGGGGAGGTCAAGACGGGGAAGAACGCGCCTGCCCGGAAAACTGCTAATGAGTTGCAGAACAGTCTCCGGAAAGCGAGGTCAGATGGGGTGACTGTAGAGGGGTTGGATTCATCTCACTTCTCTGATCACGTCGATATGCAGGTCGTTGGGCCGACTGACGAGGCGCTCGGCTATGTTCGCCTCGATGGGGTTGATAGTGTGGGCGTTGCCGACCTTGGCTATCACAGTCGGACATTCACGACGCTCGAAACAGTCGACCAGTCGCTACAGAAGCGCGGAAAGCGACTGTTCGAGGAACTTGCAGAAGCAGGGAAAGACACAGATACCGGTGTTAGTGTAGCGCTACAAAGACCATCGGGAGTATAGGGTGGCTTCCTTTGGGTGATAGCGGGCAACAGTTCGCCAAGCTAAGTGGTGTGCCTGCTCAACGAACCGAAACAACTGCGACTTTGGGAGGACTGTATCAGTCGTACTACCGCTCAAACAGGGGATTCTCTAGGGGATTTCGACATAGCCTCATAACCGTCAGCGGCACTCCAAGCCGGCACCGGTGCTACTAGAATTATCAGCCAAAAAGACCTAAGGATTTTATTTACCCATCCAGCTATATCTACACGGAAACGCGGGAAACATCGGAATAGAGCGGCGGTACGTAGGAAATAGAGAGTGTGCCACCGCTCTGGGCATTGACGGCCCTTACCACGGTCGGTGAGGGCAGATTCGAGTCAGTGTGGTTGGCTAGCAAGGAAGAGAACAGCAACACGACCAGAGAAATCTCCACCGAACAACGAATGTATCACGAAACAGACGACGGCGAGAAAATCCGTCTCATGACGGAGACGGCGAAGCGCCAGTTCGACGAACCGGTGATTGTCGGACTGTATCGAGGCCAGTACGCGGAATGGCTCCTCGAAGAAGGAATCGAGGAAGACGACGGCAGCCGGGTCGGCCACAGCGTCTCAGGGGCGACGAACCTGCTGTATCGACTCGACCAGATCCAGCGCTACTGCCACGACCAGTTTGGCCACAATCCGACAGCCATCGGCCCTCGCGACGCCGAACAGTTTAGCGATGCGTTGCTGGACGACGAGTGGCTGACTCAGACCGGGAAAGAAAGGTCTGACGACGACAAACGAAAACTCCTCGATGCGCTGGAGAAATACTTCGAGTTCCTAGCGGAGACCGAAGATCGAGAGACGTGGAAAGCACGATACAAACCGCAGCAGACCAGCTACGAGAGCTACGACGATTTCAAGCTGGCTGAACGTTTCAGACTGCGCGAAGCCGCTCTCGAATACGGTTCGTTACCGGCGTATTCCAAGGTGAGCGCCGAGCAGCGGACCAGGATCAAGCGGTATCTATCCCAGAAACTCGGAAAACCGATGAGCGACATCACCCCGGACGACTGGGAGCGCAACAGTTCCGGGCTGTGCGAAGCCTCCCTGATCTGGACCGCACTCGATCTCGGATTGACTCCCAAAGAGGTAGGGGCCGCGACGTTCGAGTGGATCAACTTGAGCGCGGGGACGGTCAACATCCCGAGCGATGAGGAGTCGAAAGACCGCGAGGACGAGGACCTGGCGTTGTTGCCGGACACGGTGCAACTTCTCAGGGAGTGGCGTGCCGAGCGCGAACATCTCGACAAGTACGACGACAGCAACCGAGTCTGGCTCAACCGGGTGGGCAACCCCTACAGTTCTGGCCCTCTCAACCGCCTCATCCGCCAGCTTTGCGACGAGGCCGGAATCGAGACTGAGCATCGGAAGATCGCCTGGTACTCGATCCGTCACAGCCTCGGCCAGTACCTCCGGAGTGTCGGCGACCTGTACGAAGCCAACGATCAATTGAGGCACGGATCGTTGGAGACAACCAAGGTCTACTCCGACACTGTCGTCGAGGATCGACGAGAGAGCCTCCAGGCAATCTACGAGCGCGCCGAAAAAGAGGCCGAACGGGAGGACCAACTTGGGGACCGACTGTCGCTGCTCTCCGACTGACTCCACAGGCGAGTTCGTTAGTGGTGTTTGCGTCAGCCCATCCGGTCGAGTGCGTCGCGGCGATCCTCTACGGGCACTTGGTCGTACTTCATCGTGGTCTCAGGAGACTTGTGGCGAAGTTGGCTCTGCGCTGCGGCCAAGTCTTCCTCCCGGACCATGTACGTCCCGACCGAGTGGCGGATGGCGTACCAGCTCATCTGTCGGTTCTCGGTATCGATGCCGGCGATGTCGCAGAGTTGTCGCAGCACGCGACGTAGTGCCGAGGAACCGTATGGGTTCGCCTCGCGAGTGAGCCAGAGAGCGTCGGTGTCGTCATACCGCTCGTGTTGCTCGCGCTGGTCGATCCACTTCTCGAGCGCCTCGGCGGTCCGTTCCCGGATACCGACGATCCAGTTCTCGGTGTTCTTCGAGCTCTGGGACTTCGGGATTCGAAGCACTGCGTTCTCGACGTCTACCCAACTGGTGACAGCGCGCTCAACTTCGATCGGGCGTAGGCCAGCGTCGAGGCTCGTCCACACCAAGCTCGGAATCTTCCAGTTGTTCGCACGCTCCCAGTCGCTGTCTTCGAGGTCGTCCTTTGATTTCTCGAAGCGCTGGGCGAGGTAGGCCTCCCAGCGGTCCCTCTCCGCCCCCGACAGGCTATCCGGGCTGGGAACGCTCCCGTACTCTAGTGCGGCTTCTCTGATCTTTCGGCGTTCGTCGACGGTCAGGTAGTCGCGTGGGTTGGTGCTGGTGCTCCCGTTCGAGAAGGACAACGCGGGGTCCCACTCGTCGAGGCCCTGTTGGTGGTGTCTCCACTTAAATAACATCTGCAACGCCTTGCGCGAGTTGTCCTTGTGGACGTGACTGTAGTCGTCTTGTGTGGCGAGGTGGCGGAGGTAGGCGTTGGCGTGGTTGTGCGTGACGTCGGTCGTGTAGCCACCGCCCTCGTCCCAGACCCAGCGGTAGAACTGGTCCATGCGGAAGGCTCGCGTCTTGACGGTAGTGCGCGCGTATCCGTCGGCTGTCTCGGGGTCCTTCCCGAACACGAGCAACCACTCGAGCAGATCCTCACGGTGGTTGCGGTAGTCGAGGAGTTGGCGCTCGGTGAGCTGCTTGGCTGTGGTGCCGGGGACGACGTTGATGTCGCCGAAGTCGGTCACGCCACCACCACCCCGGGTTGGCCATCGACTCTGAGCCTGGAAACAGGGCTGTTCGTGTGGGGTTTGAACCCGGATTCTCCGCCCGGGTACTTGCCGGTGCTAGATTCCCGATCGCCAGACGGCGTAGCGGTGAGTCCACTGAATCGGTTTGCCGCCTGGGCAACCATACCCGCAAGACGGCGTCGGGGTGATTCGGTCAACTGAGTCGGCTTGCCCTCGTACATACGTTGGTTTCACTATTGTGCACGAGGAAAACTGCGAGAAGGCGTCGGGAAAGAAGTGCTCCGGCAGGGATTTGAACCCTGGTCCTTGCCGTGAGAGGGCAAGATGATTGGCCGGACTACACCACCAGAGCACGGTGGTCCAACGCACGCGTCGTGCGTCTCCATCCGATAGGAAGGCCGGGTTGTATAAAAACTCGTTGAACCACACCGACTCTGCGATGCGTCCCCATACGGCATTTATTCCTCGTCGCGCCCCGTGGTGGGTTCGTGGCCGGGGAGGCTGACGACGTTCTCGCGACCCACCCGGAGGCGCGAAATCCGGTCGTCGTCCTCCATCTCGGAGAGGAGCATGCTGACCTTGGACTTCGACCAGTCGGTCTCCTCGACGATGGAGGCCTGGCGCATCCGGCCGCCGTGCTCGCGGAGGAGGCGCTCGACGCGTTCGTCGTCGGCGAGCATCTCCTCGTCGCTGACCGCGGGGTCGCCGACCGGCGGGGCGTCGGCGTCCGGGTCGCGACTCGCGTCGGCGGCGGGCGACGCGCCCGCGTCCGATGCACCCCCGAGCGCGGCGGCGAGTCGCTCGCGCTGCCAGTAGGCGACGCCGCCACCGACGGCGAGGAGCGCGAGCAGGCCGCCGAGGAGCGCGACGGGGAGGCCGTCGCTCCCGTCGGTGTCGTCGGTGGACGGCGGCGAGCCGGTCGTCGCGTCGCCCTCGCCCGCGCCGACGCTGTCGTTCGGCACGAGGACGACGCGCGGGCGCTCGTCGGTGAACTCGCGCGGGCCGAACCAGGTGACGCTGTCGCTCGCGGCGAGCGTCGGGTCGGCCGTCGCGTTCGGCGTCGGCGAGACGGACGCGAAGGCGAGTTCGGGGTCGGCGGTGACGACGAGGCGCTGGTTCGAGCCGAGGTAGAGGCCGCCGTCGAAGAGGTCGCCGACGACGACGCGTTCGCCGTCGGTGCGCGCGAAGTTCGTCCACGTGAAGGAGAGTTGAACGACGCCGAGGTCGTCGCTGAGTCCGCGCGTGAACGCCGCGCGCTCGAAGTTCGTCGCGTTCATCTCGCGGCCGGTCACGTCCTCGCCGTCGGCGACGAGCGAGCGGGCGTTCGCGCGGAACTGCTCGACGAAGCGCGTCTCGTTCGCCTCGAAACTGCGTGCGTACTCGCGGAAGCGCTCGCGCTCGGTGTCGTTCTCGAGCTGCGTGCGGTACTGGAACGTCCACGTCGCGGAGCCGTTCGGGTGGACGGCGATGCGAAAGTGCGTCGAGGAGAAACTCGGGCTCTCCGTCGCACCTATCGGTGACTGGACGGCGGGCGCAGCGCCGTCGGACCCCGCGCTGGCGGTGGCGAGCGGTGCCGCACCCGCCGACGCGAGGAGCAGGGCGGCGGCGAGGACGACGGCGACCGACCGGACCATATTGCTCACTCCATCGCCCGTGAAGAAAGGGTTTCGGACATCGGGAGGTCGGGGGACGTGGCGGGCCGGAAGACCGGTCAGCGTGCCGTTACGGCGCGAGGCGGTTCTTGCGGTTCTTCATCTCCCGCTCGTAGTGGTCGAAGGTGACGGGACACCACTCGGCGGCGAGATCGAGGACGTCCTCGGTGAGGCCGCGAATCTCCCACTGGGCGTCGGCGGCGGCGCGCATGTCCGCGACGTGCATGAGCATGCGGGCGTTGAGGCTCATCACGACGTTCACCTCGGTGCCGATGGGGAGGACGAAGCGCGCGTCCTCGGGCGGCATCCCCAACTCGAGGAGCTCCTGGTAGTCCTCGACGGAGCGCTTGACGGACTCGGTGAAGACTTCTTCGCGTTTCGCGACGGTCTCCTCGTCGACGGTCCCGCCTTTCTGGTTGCGCCCGACCCAGTCCGGGTCGCTCGCGGAGGGCGGCGTGACGACCAGCTCGCCGTCCGCGACGTCCTCGGGGTCGACGTCGTCGAAGGCGACGTAGCGCATCGACTGGACGTCGAAGGAGACGTGTCGGTGGCGGGTGAGTTGGGCCATGCAGGAGCGACTCATCCCCTCGACGTGGAAGGTGGCCTGCGCGTGCTCGAAGGGCCCGAAGTGGCCGTGACTCATCAGGTGGCCGATGAGGGTGCGTTTCTTCTCCTCGAGCGTGTCGCCCTCGACGGACGCCATGACCGACTCGAAGGACATGTCGGCGCCGTACTCGCTCATGTAGTCGTTGCGCGCGGCGCGACAGATCACCTCCTCGGGGTCCGGCGTGGCTTCCAGGAGTTCGACCTTCATGCCGTGTACGTCGCACCCCCCGAGGCTAAAGTCGTTCGCACCCGGGCCACGCATCTGACAGCCGGCGAGTACTTTGAAGTTCCAGCCGCGTCGATTCGGAGGTATGACGTACACGAAGGCGCACGTCAGCGACGCCGAATCGGTGCTCCCGGACGACGTGCGGGGCGAGATGTGGATGCTGCGCGACGAACTCGACACCGAGAGCCTCGGGTTCACCGTGCTCGCGCTCGAAGCCGGCGAGGAGACGATGAGCCACACCCATCTCGACGAGGACCGTGAGGAGGTCTACTACGTCGTCGAGGGCGGCGTCGACGTCGACTTCGGCGACCGAACCGCCTCGCTCGAGGAGGACGAAACCGTCCGCATCAGCCCCGACGAGGAGCGACAGATCCTGAACCGCGACCACTTCTCGCAGCTCGTCCTCGTCAGCGCGCCCGTCTAGAGCGGGACGCGACGGTCCTTTGGTGCGCGCCCGCCTACCCGGGGTATGGGCAGGGTCCGAAACCTCTCGCGCGGTCGTGACGTGTTCACCTCGAACGTCTTCCTCGTCCCCGGCGAGCGCACCGTCCTCGTGGACGCGGGCGCGAACTACGACGTCGTCGCCGCCGTCCGCGAGCACGTGGAGACGTTGGACGCCGTCGTCCTCACGCACACGCACGACGACCACGTCGCGAACGTCCCCGCGCTCCGCGACGCGTTCGACGTCGAGACGTGGGGCTTCGACGCCGACCACGAGCACGTCGACCACGAGATTGCGGACGGCGACACGCTCACCGTCGGCGACCACGCCTACGAGGCGCTGCACACGCCCGGGCACAAGGACGACCACCTGGTCTTTCGCTCGGCGGCGGCCGGCGTCGCGTTCGTCGGTGACCTCGTCTTCGCGAACGGGTCCTTCGGCCGGACCGACCTCGCCGAGGGCGATTCCCGCGCGCTCGTCGAGAGCATCGAGCGCCTGCTGGACGCCCTCGACGAGGCCGACGACGTGCTCTACACGGGACACGGGCCCGCGATCACCGACCCGCTCGCGGGCGTCGAGGCGTCGCTGCGCGCGGCGCGCTTCAACGCCTGACTACTCCGTCTTGAGGCCGTAGTAGCCGGGGTCGTCGTCGTTCGGCGGTTCCGCGACGACGAGCTCCTCGCTGTTGCGCATCACCCACGGAATCGCCCAGTCGAGCAGGATGTCCTCCGTCCCGGGTTCGAGCGCGGCGTCCGGGTCGAGGTCCTGTAAGAGGCGCGCGATCTCGTAGACGGTGTACATCTGGTCGTCGTCGAGCAGTTCCTCGGGCGCGTAGAAGTCGCAGGGATAGAGCGCGTCGAACTCCTCCTTCGGGCGGGGCATGGTCGCGATGACGGCGCCGTCCCCCAAAAGCGCCTCGCCTCCCGTAACGACGACTGAGTCGCGGGGAGGGTTTTTATGACACCGAAACCCACGCTCACCGTATGGCGGCAGGTGGACACACGGGCGACGGCGGGCGATACGACGAGGGGATGGTGGCCGTCGTCCGCGACTTCGGCGCGTCCGCGCTCCGAACCTGCTGGGCGTTCGACCCGGACGCGTACGAGCGCCACTACGTCCGCGCGGACGTCCCCGAATCGGCCGTCGACGTCGCGGGCCTCATCGACAACGAACGCTACGGCTTCGTCACCCGCGACATCTACGACACCCTCCACCCCGCGTCGTATCGCTACACCGTCCGGGGCTTCGACGGCATCGAGTTCTTCCGGTGTTTCTTCGAGGACTCGCGCGTCGGCGTCCTCTGCAGTTTCGACCACGACGGCGCGCGCGACTACGCCCGCCTCGACGAGCGCCTCCGTGCGTTCGCCGGCGACGACCCCGAACGGCTCACCCCCGAGTAGTCGTCGCTTCCGGCGTGACACGCGAAAGAAAATCGGTGGGTCGCTACGACGCGGCTCGCCTATTCGCGACGCCCTCGCTGACGTCGGTTGTCGCGTTTGCTCGCGGCGTTCGCCGCTCGTTTTTTCGAGGTTCCTTCGGACCCTCGTTACTCGAAGCGGCTGACGGCTTCCTCGTAGCGGTCGGCGGGCGTCTCCCAGTCGACGACGTCGAAGAAGGCGTCGATGAAGTCGCCGCGAGCGGGACCGTAGTCGTAGTAGTAGGAGTGCTCCCAGACGTCGAGGGCGAGGATGGGCTGTGCGCCCCAGAGCGCGCCCTGGTCGTGCTTGTCGACGACGAGGTTGCGCAGCTGGTTGCTGTGCGTGTCGTACACCAGCAGCGCCCAGCCGCCTGCGGCGGACGCGGCCGCCTCGAACTCGCCCTTCCACGCCTCGTACGACCCGAAGTCCTCCTGAATCGCGGCGGCGAGCGCGCCGGCGGGTTCGTCGCCGCCGTTCGGGCTCATGCACTCCCAGAAGAGGGAGTGAAGGACGTGGCCGGAGCCGTTGTGGGTGACGTTCCGAATCGCGCCGGCGGAGCCGGAGAAGTCACCCTCCTCGCGGGCCTCTTCGAGGGTTTCCTCGGCGGAATTCCAGCCGTTCACGTAGCCCTGATGGTGCGTGTCGTGATGCCAGTTCAGCACCTGCTCGGAGATGCTCGGTTCCAGTGCGTCGTACTCGTACGGTAGCGGCGGCAGTTCGTAGTCGCTCATGATGTATCTCCTCCGGATAGTGGTGCGCCCGGACTCGTGTTAAAGCTTGAGGCAGCGGGCGTTACCACGACTCACGCAGGGGTTTAGGTCGCGGCCGGAGAACCGCGTAGTCGTGTCGTACGCCGCCGCGTTCGTCGACCTCGACGGGACCGTCTGGCGCGGCCGGGAGGCGATTCCCGGCGCCGCGCGCGGCCTGCGCGCCCTCCGCGAGGCGGGCGTGCCGGTCGTCCTCCTCACGAACAACACGGGCGTCCGCCGCGACGAGATCGCGGCGCGCCTCGACGGCATCGACGTCGATTATCGCGGCGAGCCGGTGGTGACGGCGTCGTGGGCGACCGCCGCCTACCTCGCCGAACACCGCCCGGACGCCGACGTCCACGTCCTCGGGCAGGACGTCGTCGAGGAGGAACTGGAGGCGGCGGGCCTCACGGTGACCGCGAAGGGGCCCGCCGACGTCGTGGTCGCCGGCTACGACGAGCGCGTGAGTTTCGCACGCCTCACGGCCGCGCTCCGCGCGTTCGAGCCGGGGACGGTGTTCGTCGCGACGAACCGCGACCGCGTCACCCCCGACCCCGACGGCCTCGTCCCGGGCGCGAACGCGTTCGTGAGCGCCATCGAGGGGATGGTCGAGCAGGACCCCGTGGTCGTCGGGAAACCGGAGACGCGCATGGCCGAGCTCGCGGCCGGGGAAGTTGACGCGGACGTCGACGTCCACGACTGCCTGATGGTCGGGGACAACCTCGACACGGACATCCTGATGGGCGAGCGCGCCGGCATGGACACCGCGCTCGTGCTCTCCGGCGTCTCCTCCCGCGAGGACGTCGCGGCCTCCGACGTCGAGCCGACGCACGTCCTCGCGGACCTCGGCGAGGTGGAGACGCTACTCTGAGTCGCCGCGCGCGTCCTCGAACGCCGCGATGGCGTCCTCGCGGCGCTCGCCGTGGTCGACCACCGGATCCGGGTAGTCGGGCGCGTGCTCGGCGCGCTCCTCGGGCGTGAGCGCCGGCCAGTCGTGAATTGCGTCGGCGGGTACGCCCTCGAGCTCCGGGACGTACGCGCGGACGTACTCGGCGTCGGGGTCGTACTTCTCGCCCTGCGTCTGCGGGTTGAACACCCGGAAGTAGGGCTGGGCGTCCGTCCCCGTCGAGGCCGCCCACTGCCAGCCGCCGTTGTCGTTCGCCGTGTCGTGGTCGACGAGGTGCTCGCGGAAGTGCCGATAGCCGACGCGCCAATCGGTCAGCAAGTCCTTCGTGAGGAAGGACGCGACGATCATCCGCACGCGGTTGTGGACGTACCCTTCTGCCTTCAGCTGGCGCATCCCCGCGTCCACGATGGGGTAGCCGGTCTCGCCGCGCTTCCACGCCCGAATCTCCTCGGGGTCGTCGCGCCACGCGATGGGGTTCTCGTACTCGCTGTAGTTCTCCGTCACCACCTCGGGGTTGAAGTAGAGGACTTGGGTGTAGAACTCGCGCCACGCGAGCTGGCTCTGGAACTCCGCGACGCTCTCGCGTTCGTCCTCGTGGTCGGCCTCCTCCATCGCCGCGACGGTGCGCGCGTACGCCTCGCGGACGCCGAGCGTCCCGAAGGAGAAGTCCTGGCCGGTGTGCGACGTCGCGTCCATCGCGGGATGCTCGCGGGCCTCGTCGTAGCGGAAGACGTCCCCGTCACAGAACGCGTCGAGACGGTCGACGGCGGCGTCGTGGCCCGCATCGGGGAGGTCGATCTCCGGCGGTTCGAAACCGAGGTCGGCGACGTCGGGGAGCGCATCGCCCTCGACGGCCGCGAGCGCGTCGCCGTCCGGCGCGTCGAACGGGGCGGCCTTCTCGCGCTCCTGCCATTTCTTCCAGAAGTAGGTGTAGACCTGGTAGGGGTCGCCCGCGTTCGTCCGGATGTCGCCGGGCTCGTGGTGCACCGCGTCGTGATGCTGGTGGCTCTCCACGCCGTCGGCGGAGAGCGCGTCCGCGACGGCTTCGTCGCGCTCCTGTGCGAGCCCCGAGTAGTCCGCGTTCCAGTGGACCGCGTCCGCCCCGCGTTCGTGCGCGACGTCGGGGAGCACGCTCGACGGGTCGCCGCGCCGAATCAGGAGGTCGCTCCCGCGCTCGCGGTAGGCGTCGCGTAACGCGTCGAGCGCGTCCAGCATGAACGCGACGCGTCGGTCGCTCCCGTGCTCGAGGACGTCGTCGTCGAAGACGAACACCGGCACGACCGCCCCGTCGTCGGCGTCGGCCGCGGCGGCGAGCCCGCGGTTGTCGTGGAGTCGGAGGTCGCTCCGGTGCCAGAAGACCTGCATGGCGGGGGCGTCGGGCGGCGGTCGGAAAACGCTTCGGCTCGCCGTCCGCGAACGAGTGCGCGCGACGCGCACGGTGACTGACGCGCCTTACGCGTCGGGCGTCTCGTAGGTGTTCGGCGTCCCCGTGACGTTCACGGACTGGCCGTCGACGAAGGAGGCGGCGTCGCTCGCGAGGAAACGCACCAGATCGGCGACCTCCGCGGGCGTCCCCCACGTCCGGTCGGGGGTCGCGCGCTCGAGGTCGCGTTCGAGGCCGTAGGCCTCGCGGAGTTTCTCCGTGGCGACGAAACCCGGCGAGACGGCGTTCACGCGGACGCGGTCGTCCGCCCAGTCTCGCGCGAGCGTCCGCGTGAGCGAGACGACGCCGCCCTTCGCGGCGCTGTACGGGCCCATCCCCTCGACGCCGTACTCGCCGGCCATGCTCGCGACGTTCACGACGGCGCTCGCGTCGCCGTCGCGGAGGGCGTCCGCGAACGCGTGCGTGACGTTGTAGACGCCGGTGAGGTTGACGTCGACGACGGAATCCCAGAGGTCGCCGTCCACCTCGTCGAGCGGCATGAGGCCCGCGCCGCCGCCGGCGTTGTTCACGAGGACGTCCACGCCGCCGAAGGCCTCCACGGTGGCCTCGGCGAGCGCGTCGACGTCGCCCCGGTCGGTGACGTCGGTCTCGACGGGCTCGACGTCGCCCGGGAGGGCGGCGAGCTCGTCCGCGACGCCCTCGACGTCCGCGAGCGTCCGCGAGCAGACGACCACGTCCGCACCGTCCGCGGCGAACGTCTCGGCGATGGCCTTCCCGATACCCGAGGAGGCACCGGTGACGACCGCCGTCTTCCCGTCGAGACTGCTCCGTGACCGCACCGACTCGGTGGTCTCCGTCATGGCCTCACCGTAGTGTCGGCGAGCGATTAAGCGCCGAGGACGCGGAGAGGCCTGCGGGCTCTCAGCCGAGCGCGTCGAGCCACGCGGTGTCGCGATAGTCGTCCAGAACGCCGTACGTCTCGCCGCGCCGGCGTTCGAGCCACGAGAGGAGGCGCGCCGCCCACCGGAGCTTGTGGCGCTTCGCCTCGCTCGGGGCGTCCGCGAAGTCCCAGCCGGCGAAGACGAGCGAGTCGGCGCCGACGTGGTCGGCGAGGAACGCCGCGCGGTCGCCGTCCGTGAAGCCGCCGAAGTTCCTGACCCCGTCGACCGGTCGGGCCTGCGTCGTCCCGAGGACGTGCGCGTCGTCGAACGCGGGGAGCCACTCCGCGACCAGCTCGCGGTTGTCGCCGTGTGCGTGCGCGGCGACGGGCGTCCCCTCGCGGGTGAGCGCGCGAGTCGTCTCCGGGTTCTTGTCGAGGTCCGTGACGTGGACGTCGACACCGATGCCGTGCTCGCGCAGGACGTCGGCGGCGGTGGAGGCGGCGAACACCCGGTCGGCGTCCGCGACGACGTCGAGGTCCTCGGTGAGCGAGGGCGCGGCCCCGACGACGGCGACCGTCTCCCCGGTCGCGTCGAGGCGCGAGACGTCGAAGTCGCTCACGAGTCGTGCGAGCTCGTCGCGCGCGGCTTCGTCGCCCGCTCGGTCGTAGCCGAAGTCCGCGAGGATCGCCTCGTAGGCGGGCGCCCACGCCGCGAAGTTCACCCGTCGCTCACCACCGTTGCGTCTGGAAAAATCCGGAACCTGGTGGTTCGAGCCGAGGCCCCGCAGTTGTAGTGTACCCCTACCGATGCGGGGGCTCGGCCTCCAGTCCGGGATTGCGGTGCTTTCGGCATAAGCTTTCCCGTTACCGGAGACTCGATCGGATCTCGCCCGCGACACCCGCTAACGCCTTCGACGCCTGCGTGAGGCGGTCAGCGAACACTTCGAGGTCGGCGACCGTCCCCGCCACGAAGAGGTCCTCGCCCCCCGTGCAGACGACGCCGGTGTCCGCCGCGACGTCGACGAGCGTCTGTCGCCTGTCAGACGGCGGCCGGACCTCGTAGGCGCGCGCGACGCTCGCCTCGGCGGCCGCACGGTCGCCCTCGAGGCGGTCGATGTGGCGCTCGGCCTCCTTCGGGGTGGTGACGTCGAGTTCCTCGACGGCGCGCTCGCGGTGTCGCTCGCGCGTGAACTCCGCCCCGATGAGCGCGGCGTCACGGGTCTCCGCGACGTCGTGCGTCCGAATCACGTGCGCGCCGCGCTCGACCGCCATCGCGGTCGCGGCGAGCGAGACGGGGAGGGCCTCCTCGGTGGCGCGCCCGGCGACGTCGCGCAGGAAGTTCTTCCGGTTGATGGAGACGAGTATCGGCTGGCCGTAGCCCCGGAACTCGCGGAGACGGCGGAACGTCTCGCGGTCGTCCGCGAGCGTCTTCGCCTCGGACCACCCGCCGAAGGCGGGGTCGACGATGGTCTTCTCCGTGAGGCCGTTGCGCCCGAGCGCCTCGTAGATGTCCTCGACGTCCTCGACGGCGCCGGGGCGGTCGAGGTCCGGCGGGGACGCCATCTTCACGACGGCGGCGTCGTGGGCCTCGCAGACGGCGGGCATCTCCGGGTCCGCGAAGCCGCAGATGTCGTTCACCATGTCGAAGCCGGCCTCGAGGGCGGCGTCCGCGACGTCGGCGTAGCGCGTCTCGATGCTGAAGACGGCGTCGCCCTCGACGCGCTCGATGGTCTCGACGGCGGTGTCGAGGCGCTCGAGTTCCTCCTCGGCGCTCAGCACCTCGAAGCGCTTGTTCGCGGATTCGAGGCCGACGTCGACGATGTCCGCGCCCTCGCCGATGAGGTCGTCGTCGACGTAGGTGGCGGCCTCCTCGGGGTCGTCGAAGACGCTCGGCGAATAGGGCGACTCCTTCGAGACGTTCAACACCCCCATGATTCGCGGGGGGTGGTCGTCGCCGATTCGCAGGCCGGCGGCGTCCACGGTGTTCATACGTGGGTGCGAGGGTGCCACTACAATAGTACCCGTGGTCCGTCGCCGCCTCGGGACGGTGACGCGTAGCAGAGTGCGCTCGCCGTCGCGCCCACGTGCCGCGCGGCGCTCGGTCGCGTCGTGACGCGCGGTTTTTACTCGCGCGGCGGCTACCCGGGGAGCATGGGAGACAGTGCGCCCGCCGTCGCCGTCGTGGACGCGGAGACGCCCGGGAACGTCGGCACGATCGCTCGCGCGATGAAGAACTTCGGCTTCAGCGACCTCTACCTCGTCGACCCGCCCGACCTCTCGCGGGAGTCCGAGGCGTACGGCTTCGCCGGGCAGGCGCGAGAGGACATCCTCCCCGAGGCCGAGGAGGTCGAGTTCGACTACCTCGTCGAGAACTTCCACACGGTGGGCTTCACCGCCATCACGAACGAGGACGCGACGAAGCACGTCCGCTTCCCGTTCCGCACGCCTGACGAACTCGCGGGGAGCCTCCGCGACGTCGAGGCACCGACCTGCCTCGTCTTCGGGCGCGAGCGCGTCGGCCTCCACAACAGCGAGATGGAGCGCCTCGACGAGATCAGCTCGATCCCCGCGAGCGCGGACTACCCCGTCCTGAACCTCGGGCAGGCCGCGACGGTCGCGCTCTACGAACTGCGCGAGCTGACCGTCGACGAGACCCAGCTCCCCGACGTCGCGGTCCACCGCGCGAAGGAGGAGGAGATAGAGGCGTTCTACGACCACTTCGCGGACTTCCTCGAGCTCGTCGACTACCCCGAGGAGAAGCAGGCGAAGACCGGGCGGATGGTCCGACGCATCCTCGGGCGCGCGCACCCCACGGGCCGCGAGGTCAACACCCTCCACGGCATCCTGCGCCGCGCGCGCTGGCACATCGAGGGGAACGGCCGGAAGGACTCCGTCGAGGACGAGGAGTACTGACGGCGTCCCCTCGACGTCTCGGTCCGAACGGCTCGAGTGGCCGAGACGGGACGCGACTCCGCGACGCGGGTGCCGACGCCGCCCGGCGTCCCGCCAAGCGGGGCGACGCGTGAGCGCGGCGTCCGGTCAGGTCTCGCTTCGCTCGCGATAGAACGCGAGCGCGGCCCAGACGAGGAGCGAGATGCCGACCGCGTAGAGCGCGAGTTTCGGGATGGTGAGCGGGTCGGCGACCTGCGTCGTCCCGGTGGCGCGAACGAGCACGTAGCCGCCGTCGGTGCGGACGAGCGTCGCCGGCAACTCTTCCGAACTCGTCGCGTTCCCGTCGAGGGCGTCGCGGACGACGGCGGGTGCGTCGGCGGGCGCGACGGCGAGCGCCGCCGCGACCGTGCGTGCGTCGACGGCCGTCGCGTCCAGCGTGAAGGTGTCGCCGTCGATGCGGGCGTCGACGCGGTAGTAGCGGTCGCCGACGTCGTCGGCGAGGAATCGGACGTCGGTGAGGCGCTCGACCTCGGGCGGGACGTCACTCACGGGCCGGGTGACGGTGTCGTTCGCGGCCTGTTCGACGGCGGTTTTCTGCGAGGCGACGCCGTACGCGACCTCCGGGAGGTGGTAGAGCGACTGGACGGTTTCGCCGTCGTCGAGGTCGACCGGCGTGGCCTCGTAGGTGTACTGGGTATCGAGGCCGGGCGCGTCGCCGACGATTGGGTGGGTGAGAATCGCGAGGCCGACGAGGAGCGCGAGGAGCGTGCGTGCGGAGACCATACCCGGGAGTGAGTGCGCGCGCCCGATAACCGGACCGGAGTCGCCTCGGCCCCTCTTCGGTGGGCCGTCAGTCGTCGGCGTGCTCGTAGCCGCGCCGACCGTCCGGCGAGACGTGCTCGCTGTGGACGAGGCGGACGTAGGCGAGACGGACGCGCTCGCGGGTGGCGTCGAGGACGGCGAAGCGCTCGCGCTCGACGACGGCGAAGCCGGCGAAGACGGCGAGGAAGCCGACGAGCGCGCGCGGGCCGACCACGTCGCCGAGGACGGCGAAGCTCATCATCGTCGCGACGACGGGTTCGAGGTAGCTGACGAGGTGGACGGTGCTCGGGCCGGCGCGGTCGAGGAGCTCGAAGTAGATGAGGAACGCGACGACCCCGGAGATGATCGTGAGGTAGACGAGCGAGATGATCGCGTTGGGCGTCCAGTGGATCGCGGCGACGGATTCGCCGCGGAGGGCGGCGCCCGCGAAGAGGACGCCGGCGCCGAGGAGCATCGTCCACGCCTGCATCGAGCGCAGCGGGAGGCTCGTCTTGAGGGGGCGCGTGAGCACGCCGCCGAGGGCGAACGCGGCGGCGCCGCCGAGGATGAGGAGAACGGGGACGACCGTCGCGGCGCCGATGGCGTCACCGCTCGGCGCGGCGATGACGGCGACGCCGAGGACGCCGAGGGCGAAGCCGACGAGCTCGACCCGGCCGAGCGACTCGTCGGGGAGGAGGACGCTCGCGAAGACGGCGGTGAGCACGGGCGCGATGGAGATGACGACGGCGGCGACCGCGCCGGAGACGTGGAGCTCGCCGAGGTAGAGGAGGGCGTGGTAGAGCGCGATGACGAGGACGCCACTCACGCCGACGCTCAGCCACTCGCCCCGACTGCGGGGGAGCCAACGGTCGGTCGTGAGCACGGCGTACAGGAGGACGATGCCGCCGGCAATCGCGTAGCGGAGGCCCGCGAAGATGAGGGGCGGGAAGGCGTGAAGCCCCGTCTCGATGGCGACGAACGACGTCCCCCAGAACGCCGCGAGCGCCACGAACATCGCGGCGGTGCCGCGCGGACTGCGGAGGGTGTCGGTGAGAGACATCTGACTACACCACCCTACTGGGCGCATCTTGTTAAACTTGTCTACAAGCTTCGAGAGTATTTCGAGAGTATTCTCTAACTAAACCGATTATCGTGAGCGATAGGGAGTGCCACGTGACTCGGTACGCGGTGGCGTGGGTCAGTCGTCGGCGCCGCGCACGGCTTCGGTGGAGTATTTAGGCCGCGCCCGCGAACCACGGAGGCATGGACGAACGGGACGTACGCCTCCTGAAGGCCATCTCCGACCTCGGAACCGGGAGCCCCGAGCGACTCCACGAGGAGACGGACATCCCCGTCTCCACCATCCACTACCGACTGAACAACCTCCGCGAGCGCGGCGTCATCGAGAACGACCTCTACGACCTCGACCTCGACGAACTCGGCCTCGGCGTCACCGTCGTCCTCGAAGTCTACACCACCTACAGCGGAAGCTACAGGGGTGTCGCCGCCGAGCTCGAGGAGATCGAGGGCGTCACGCAGGTCTTCTTCACGATGGGCGAGTACGACTTCATGGTCGTCGCGCGCCTCCCGAACTCCGACGCCGTCGAGCGCCTCATCACCGACTTCGAGGCCGTTGAGGAAGTCGACCGGACGAACTCGACGTTCGTCACCTCGCGCACGAAGGACACGCCCCGCCCCCTCCAGACGTACTCGCTCGACACCCTCCTCGAGGAACTCGTCGACGACGGGTCGGAGTGATCTCCAAGAAGGACCCGTCGATTCGAACGCAGTTCAGCTCCGCTTCTGAATCTCCTCGCGGAGCACCTGACTGACGAGGTCGCCCTCCGCCTTCCCGCGGAGCGCGCCCATCGCCTCGCCCATCAGGCCGGAGAAGGCACCCATGCCCTCCTCCTCGACCTGCTCGGCGTTGCGCTCGACGACCTCGACGACGGCCTCGCGCACGACGTCCTCGTCCGCCGAGCCGAGCCCCGCGTCCTCCGCGGCCTCGGCGGCCGTCCGGTCGGGGTCCTCGGCGAGCGCTTCGAGCAACTCGGGGACGCCCTCCTGCGTGATCTCGTCCGCCGCGACGAGGTCGAAGACGCCGTGGAAGTGCTCGTCGGCGAGGTTCTCGACAGGTACGCCGTCGCGGCGCAGACTCGTCACCGTCGACTCGACGGTGCGCGCCGCGAGGTTCGGGTCCACGCCTCTGGAGACGGCGTCCTCGAAGAGCCGCCATCGACGGCCGTAGGCGACCTGCTCGGCGACGTCCTCGTTCAGGTCGAACTCCGCGACGTAGCGCTCGACCTTCTCCGTGAGGAGTTCCGGTGTCTCGACCTCCGAGGGGTCGGGCTCCACCGGCGGCACGTCCGTCTCCGGGTACATCCGCGCCGCGCCCGGGAGCGGGCGGAGGTACTCCGTCGTCCCGTCCTCGTTCGCGCCCCGCGTCTCCTCCGGGACGCCCTCGAGCGCCGTCCGCGCGCGGTCCGCCGCCGCCTCGAGCGCGCCGCGCGCGACGTCCGCCTCCGCCGCCACCATCGCGACGGCGTCGTCCTCGCCCGCGCCGACCGCCTCGCGGAGCGCGGCGACCTCGTCCTCGGTGACGCCGTACGCCGGCAGTTCGTCCGTGTGGAAGATACCGCCCGCACCGTGGCGCTTCGCGTGGTCGGAGAGCTCCGTCCCCAGCCGACGGTCCGGCTGGAGCTCCCGCCCGACGAGACCGTCGAAGCCGTAGAGCGGCACCGCGAAGACCAGTCCGTCCGATTCGAGCGCGCCGCGAACCACCGAGGACTCCGTCTCCGCGAAGACGTCCGTCACGTCCTGCACCTCGCCCACGGAGGCGTCGCGCTCCGCGAGCTCCTCGGCGACCTCGAGGAGTCGAACCTGTCGCTGGACCTCGAAGCGCACCAGGTCGTCGATGTCGTCGAGGCTCTGGACGCCCTTCATCTCGACGCGCGCGCCCTCCGCGATGGAGACGTTCACGTCCTGTCGGATCGTGCCGAGGCCGCGTTTGACCTTCCCCGTCGAGCGCAGCAGCATGCCGATGCGCTCGGCGGCCTCGCGAGCCTGCTCCGGGCTCCGGATGTCCGGGTCCGTGCCGATCTCGACGAGCGGGATGCCCAGCCGGTCGAGCGCGAACGTCGCGCCCGACTCGTCCTCCTCGACGCGCGCCGCCGACTCCTCCTCGAGCATGATGTCCTCGATACCCACCGAGCCCTCGCTCGTCTCGATCTCGCCGTCCTGCGCGACGAGCGACGAGCGCTGGAAGCCCGACGTGTTCGAGCCGTCGATGACGACCTTCCGCATGACGTGGGCCTGATCGAGCGCCGTCATGTCCATGAGGTTCGCCACCTCGAGGGCGACGTCGAGCGCCTCCTCGTCCAGCCGGTGTGGCGGCTCGTCGTCCTCCTCGACGAGGCACGTCGAGTCGAAGGCGAGGTACTCGAACTCGCGCTCGACCTGCGACTCCTCGAGGGCCGCCTCGTCGATCTCGCCGAGCTCGCTCTTCGTCGGGTGGAGGTAGCGCGTGAACGTCCGGTCGTGCTCCTCGGGTTCGCGTCGCGTCGTCGGGCACGCACAGAAGAGCTTCGTCGCCGTATCCAGCTGCTGGTGAATCTCGAGGCCGGCGACCAGCCCCAGTTCCTCGTAGTCGAACTCGCCCGTAGTCATTACCTCAGGCGTGGCGGCGGAGGGACAAAAATCCGTCCGGTCGGCACCGACCCCCGCTCGCCGCCCCCGACCCTCACTCGCGCTCGCGGCGCGCCGCGAGCGACGCGCGCACGCGTTCGCTCACCGTCTCCACGAGGGCGGCCGCGCGCTCGGTCGAGACGTCGATGGCCACCGCGTCGCCGCTCCCGAGTCCCCCGCTCCCGGCGGTGTCCACCACGACGGACGCCAGCCCCCAGCGGCGCTGGAAGAGCGTCGCGCGCTCGACGAGGGTCTGCACGCGGTCGTGCGGGACGACGTGCGTCCGGCGCGTCCAGAAGCCCGCGCGCGTGAACGCGTGCGCGTCGTCCACCGCGGCGCCGAGGTGCACCCACCGGTAGTGGGCGGCCGCCGGCACGAGGGCGAACAGCGCGACGGGCGCCCACCAGAAGGGGTAGGAGACCACGAGCGCGTTCACGAGCGCCGCGAGCGCGACGATAGCGCCGACGCCGATGGCGTAGCGGCCCGCGTAACGCCGCCGCGCCCGCGTCGGCACGCCCTCGAACTCCGGGACGTCGAACGCCTCGAGGTCCCGCGCGAGCGCGAGCACCTCCGAACGCGTCGCGAGCGGCACCGCCGCCTCCGAGCCGCCGGACGGGCCTGACCCGGGCGCGTAGCCCGCCGTCTCCACCGACAGCGACGCGTAGCCGAAGTGGCGCTGGAGCACCGTCTCGCGCACCACGAGCGTCTGGAGTTTCTCGATGGGGATGGTGCCCGTGTAGCGCTGTCCGAGGCCGCGCTCGTAGCGCAAGTCGTCGCCCGCGCGCGTCAGCCGGAAGCCGTAGTAGCGCGCGAACGTCCGCGCCGCGCTCGCCACCCAGAGCGCGAGCGCGAGCCCCACGACGCCGAGGGCGCCGACGACGAGGAGCGCCATCCCACCCAGGTCACCGACCACGGGCGCGAGCGCCGGCCAGACGAACGGCTGGGCGACGAACACCACGGAGACGAGGCGCGCGTCGAAGGAGAGCGCGCTCGCCAGCAGGAGGTGGTGCGTGTCGAGCGCGAACACCTCCGTCTCCTCGTCCTCGACGTCCACACGTGCCTCACCGGTCGCCGCCTCGGCGTCTGCTCCTTCGGCCGACGCCGACTCGTCCTCGTCGAGACGGCGTTTCAGCCGCCGGATCTCCGTCTGCAGGCGCTCGGCCTCCGCGACGCTCACGCAGTCGAGGACCGCCTCGGTCGACCCGCCACCGGCCGTCTCCACGTGGACGGTGGCGATGCCGAGCACGCGCTGGGCGACGTTTCGCGAGACGTCGACGTTCTGCACGCGCCGCAGGGGTATCTCGCGCTCGCGGCGCGCGAGCACTCCGGAGGCGACGTCGAGCGACGACTCCGTGAGCGCGTACGTGAAGCGGCGATAGCGCGCCACCTCGTAGCCGGCGAGCGCGAGCACGCCGAGCGCGCCGAGCGCGGCGACCTCGGCCGTGTCCAGGAACGGCACGACCGCCGTCCCCGCGAACGCCGCGACGACGAACCCCCACGCGAAGCCGACGACGCGCGTCCCGACGCGGTAGACGACGGAGAGCGGATGCAGTTTCATACGGCGTCGGTGGGTTCGCTCTCGATTGCGAGCGCGCGCAGGCGCTCCTGGAGGTCGCTCGCGCGGGCGGCGGCGAGACCCGGAATCGCGACGTCCGCGCCCCGCGAGCCGGCCGTGTAGACGACGACCGTACTCAACCCGAGGACGCGTTCGAGCGGCCCGCGCTGGCTGTCGACGTGCTGGACGCGGACGTAGGGCACGACCGTGCGCACGCGCGTGAAGACGCCGCGCTCGAGGTAGAGCGTGTCCTCGCGCACCTCGAAGCGCCACGCGCGATAGCGCGCGACCGCGTAGCCGACGCCGAGGGCGAGCGCCGCACCGAAGACGACGCCGCCGACGAGCACGGGCGGGAGGCCGAGCGAGAGCGGGTCGACCCACGTGAACGCGCCCGCGATGGCGGCGAGGACGGCGGCGCTGATGGCCGCGCCGGCCGACCACAGCAGGCGCACGCGGGGGTGGAGTGCTTCCATGCGTCGGCGTTCGGTCGGGAGTCGGGAAAGAAGTCCGGTTAGCGCTCGATGCGCTTCAGGCCGTCACCGAGGCCGCGCTCGCCGCAGTCCGGGCAGGCGTAGTGCCAGCCGTCCGTCGTCGCGCGGCCCTCCGGAAAGACCGCGTCGCACGCGCGGCATCGGAGCCAGTCCCGTCCCTTCGTGCGTACGGCTTGCTGCATGCTCGGCGGTTCGACGACCACCGGCATTACGCTACCTGTTTCCCGGCGAAAGAGCTGAGACCGTCGAGCACGGTGCAGCGGGGGCGACGGCGGAGCCGTCGGGCGGCTCGCGTGTCGCTTCGCTCCCGCTCGCGTATTGTCCGACTCTCCGAGCCGGACTACTCGCGGGTCGTTCCTCCCCGCTCGTCTGTCCAGTCGGCCCTCCTACGCTCGGCCCGACTCACTTGCGGGTCGTCCCTCCCCGCTCGTTTCTCTCCAACGGCTTCGACGTTGGATTACTCCTCGCCGAGGATGCCGCGATGCGTCATCTTCTCCGGGTCGAGCACCTCGTCGGCCTCGGACTCGGTGAGGTAGCCCTCGGAGACGGCGACCTCGCGGACGGTCTTGTCCTCCGCGATGGCCTTCTTCGCGACCTTGCTCGCCTTGTCGTAGCCGATGGCGGGGTTGAGCGCGGTCGCGAGCGCCATCGAGCGCTCGACCTGCGACTCGCAGTGCTCCTCGTTCGCCTCGAGTTTCGCGACGAACTTCTCCGCGAACGCCTCGCTCCCGTTGGCGATGAGCGTCGCGGACTCGAGGAAGTCGAAGGCGAGCACGGGCTTGTAGAGGTTGAGGTCGATCTGGCCCTCGGCGGCGCCGGCGGAGATGGCGGCGTCGTGACCGACGACCTGCTTGTGGACCTGATTGACGGCTTCGGCGACGACCGGGTTGATCTTCCCGGGCATGATCGAGCTCCCGGGCTGGTTCTCGGGCTGCTCGATCTCGCCGAGGCCGTTCCGGGGGCCGGAGGCGAGGAGGCGGAGGTCGTTCGCGATCTTGTTCAGGCTCCCGGCGACGGTGCGGAGCGCGCCGTGGGCTTCGCTCATCGCGTCGTGGGCGGCCTGCGCCTCGAAGTGGTTGTCGGCCTCGCGGAACTGGACGCCGGTCTCCTCGCTGATGTACTCGGCGGCGAGTTCGGGGAACTCCGGGTGGGTGTTGAGGCCGGTGCCGACCGCGGTCCCGCCGAGGGCGAGTTCGCGGAGGTGCGCCTTCGCGTTCTCGATGCGCGCGAGGCCCTTCTCGACCTGCGCGCGATAGCCGCCGAACTCCTGGCCGAGTCGGACGGGCGTCGCGTCCTGCAGATGGGTGCGCCCGGTCTTCACGACGCCGTCGAACTCCGCCTCCTTCGTCTCGAGCTCGTCGTGGAGCGTCTCGAGTGCCGGCCCGACGTCCTTCTCGACGGCCTCCAGGGCGGCGACGTGCATCGCGGTCGGGATGACGTCGTTCGAGGACTGGCCGAAGTTCACGTGGTCGTTCGGGTGGATCTCGCGCGTGCCGACGTCGCCGCCGTAGATCTCGGTCGCGCGGTTGCCGATTACCTCGTTCGCGTTCATGTTCGAGGAGGTCCCCGAACCGGTCTGGAAGACATCGACGGGGAACTCCTCGTCGTGCTCGCCGGCGATGACCTCGTCGGCGGCCTCGATGATCGCCTCGGCCTTGTCCTCGGGTATCGTCCCGAGGTCGCGGTTCGCCTGCGCGGCGGCCTTCTTCACGACGCCGAGCGCGCGCACGAAGCGCGACTGGAAGGTGCGCCCGCTGATCGGGAAGTTCTCGACGGCACGCTGGGTCTGCGCGCCCCAGTAGGCGTCGGCCGGGACCTCCATCTCGCCGAGGCTGTCGGACTCGATGCGGTAGTCGTCGTCTTCGCTCATATGCGGGTGACTCGCGGCGGCGCGCGTAAAACCCACCGGTCCCGGTCGACCCGACTGGCAAGTTTGGCAGGGAGTCTCACCGTTTACTCGATCTGTGGTTAATAATAACTATTTAGTACCAGAGAGACGGAGTGGAGTACGGAAACGGAAGCCTATGACAGAGAAAAACACTGACAGCTCGATGACGCGGCGCCGGTATCTGACCGCAGCGGGCGCGACCGGCGTCGCAGCCCTCGCGGGCTGTACTAACGGCGGCAGCGGCGGGTCGAACGAACTCGAAATCCTCCACGGCTGGAGCGGCGGCGACGGCGCGGCCGCCTTCGACAGCATGCTTGAGGGCTTCAAGGAGGCCTACCCGGACGTCACGGTGAACGACAAGGCCATCGGCGGTGGCGGGAACACCAGCCTCAACACGCGCATCAACACGCGTCTCGGCAACAACAACCCGCCCAGTTCGTGGGCGGAGTGGCCCGGCAAGAACCTCATCCAGTTCACCGACGCCGACCTCCTCGGCGACATCGAGGAGTCCGTCTGGAGCCAGAACAACATGAAGGAGGCGTACCTCCAGGGGCCGAAGGACGCCGCCAAGCCCGCCGGAACGTACGTCGCCGTCCCGACGAACATCCACCGGATGAACAACCTCTTCTACAACCAGCAGGTCATCGACGAGGCCGGGGTCGACATCGCGTCCATCGAGACGCCGAGCGACCTCACCGCCGCCCTGCAGAAGGTTGAGGAGAACACGGACGCCATCGGGATGGCCCAGTCCAGTCAGTCCCCGTGGACGACGCTCCAGCTCTGGGCGGCCGTCTACCTCGGACAGGCCGGCTGGGACACCTACCAGGACTTCGTCGCGGGCGAGGCCGAGGCCGGCCCCATCGCCGACGCCTTCAAGACCATCAACGAGTACAGCGAGTACTTCAACAGCGACGCCGGCACCGTCGGCTGGCAGGAAGCCAACAACCTCATCATCAACGGTGGGGCCGGCTTCTTCCACCAGGGCGACTGGGCCGCCGGCATGTACTCCGGCACCGAGGACTTCGAGTACAAGACCGACTGGAACCAGGCGGTCTTCCCCGGGACGGACGGGCTCTACTCGCTCAACATGGACTCGTGGACGTACCCGGCCAACAACCCGTCGCCCGAGGCGACGGAGAAGTGGCTCACCTACGTCGGCTCGAAGGACGCCCAGGTCCGCTTCAACACGGAGAAGGGCTCCATCCCGCCGCGTAGCGACGTCCCCATGGACGAGTTCAGCGAGTTCCAGACGAACCAGTACAGCGACTTCCAGGACTCGACCGCACAGCCGCCGAGCGTCGCGCACGGCCTCGCCACCACGCCGGGCGTCCTCAGCGACCTCAAGACCGCGATCAGCCAGAACTACTCCGGTTACACGGACTCTGCGGCGGAGGACACCGCGCAGGCGTTCGTGGACGCGTTCAGCAACTAACGAGCGATGCGTGGAAAGCTAGCGACGTTCGTCCGGCGCGCGCTCCGCCGGAAGCGAGCCCGCACCGACGGCGGCGAGGTCGCCACGACCTCCCGCTCGGAGGGGTTCCTCAGCGACGAGTTCACCTCCTCGCTCCCCTACTGGCTGCCACCGTTCGTACTCATGGGGCTGGCGGTCTACGGGGCGATCCTCTGGAACTTCTTCCTGAGCCTCACGAACACCACGGGCTTCGCGACGCCGAACTACGCGGACCTCGACTTCGAGATGTACACGCGGGCGTTCGGCGACCCGGTCTTCCTCGGCGCGCTCCAGAACACGTTCGCGCTCCTCATCGCGTTCACGCTGCTCTGCCTCGTCGTCGGAATGCTCGTGGCGATACTCGTCGACCAGGGGATACGCTACGAGAACACCTTCCGGACCATCTACCTGCTGCCGATGGCGCTCTCGTTCGTGGTCACCGCCCAGTTCTGGCTCTGGATGTACAACGAGCAGAACGGGCTGATCAACCTCGTCCTCGACGTCGTCGGGCTGGGTCCCTACGAGTGGATCGCGAACCCCCAGCTCGTCCTCGGCGCCGTCGTCTTCGCGCTCATCTGGCAGTTCAGCGGCTACGCGATGGTCGTCTACCTCGCGGGTCTGCGAGCGATCCCGACCGAGCAGTTCGAGGCCGCGCGCGTCGACGGCGCGAGCACCCTCCGGATGTACTGGCGCGTCATCGTCCCCCAGCTGAAGGGCGCGACGATCAGCGCGTCCGTCGTCCTGATGGTGTTCGCGCTGAAGGCGTTCGACTTCCTCTACTCGCTCACCGGGAGCTACTACCCGCCGAAGGGCTCCGACATCCTCGCGACGATGATGGTCCGACAGGCGTTCGTCGCGAACAACCGCGCGTACGCGGCGGCGATCGGTATCATGCTGTTCGCGCTCGCGCTCGTCATCATCGCACCGTACCTCCTCTACCAGTACCGCGCAGGTGAACTATGACAGACACGACTTCCCTCACCGGCGATAGCTGGCGGCGGACGGCGCTCTACGCCGTCCTCGTCCTCCTGGTGGTCTTCTACCTGATGCCCCTTTGGACGGGGCTGATGGCGTCCATCAAGGCAGACGTGCTCGCCACCGCACCGTTCCTCCCGCCCGCGCCTGGCGGGTTCACGACCATCCACTGGACGCGCGCCGCGAACGCGCTCGCGGGCGGGCTGATGAACAGCCTGATCCTCGCCGTCCCGGCGACGATCCTCTCCGCGCTCCTCGGGAGCATGGCCGCCTACGGCCTGACGACGCTCGACTGGCGCTATCAGGTCCCCGTGCTCATGCTCTTCATCGCGGGCATCTTCATCCCGTATCAGGCCGTCCTCATCCCGCTCTCGAAGTTCTGGGCGTCCATCGTCCCGATCAGCGACCTCGTGGGCATCGTCGGCCTTCAGGGATGGGTCGGCGACCTCATCGGCCTCATCATCACGCACGTCGCCTACGGTATCCCCATCTGTACGCTGCTGTTCCGCACGTACTACAAGGACTTCAACGACGAGATGGTGGAGGCCGCGCGCATCGACGGCGCGAGCACGCACCGCATCTATCGGCGCATCATCCTCCCCCTCTCCGTGCCGATGTTCGCCGTGACGCTCATCTACCAGTTCACGCAGATCTGGAACGACCTCCTGTTCGCACTCGTGCTCGTCGGCCCCGGCGCGGGCGCACCCGTGACGGTGCCGCTCAGCCAGCTCGGCGCGAGCCTCTCCGAGGTCGGTTTCGGCATCCGCATGGCTGGCGCGTTCGTCGCCGCACTCCCGACGATCATCGTCTACGTCCTGTTCGGCGAACAGTTCGCGAAGGGGGTGGCTACCTGACACTATGGCTCGACTCGAACTCGACAACATCACGAAGCACTTCGACGACGACGGTCAGACGATCGTCGCCGTCGACGACGCCAGCATCGACATCGACGACGGCGAGTTCCTCGTGCTCGTCGGCCCCTCGGGGTGTGGGAAGTCCACGACCCTGCGGATGATCGCCGGCCTCGAGAGCATCACGGACGGCGAGCTCCGCATCGGCGGCCGGCGCGTCAACGAGGCCAAGCCCCGCGACCGGGACATCGCGATGGTGTTCCAGTCCTACGCGCTCTACCCGCACATGACCGTGCGGGAGAACATGAGCTTCGGGCTCGAGGAGTCCACGGACCTCTCCGACGGGGAGATCTCCGAGCGCGTCGAATCCGCGACGGCTACCATGGGCATCAAGGACCTCTTGGACCGCAAGCCCTCCGAGCTCTCGGGCGGCCAGCAGCAGCGCGTCGCGCTCGGGCGCGCCATCGTCCGCGAGCCCGAGGTCTTCCTCATGGACGAGCCCCTCTCGAACCTGGACGCGAAGCTCCGCGCGCAGATGCGGACGGAGCTCCAGCGCCTCCAGGAGGACCTCGACACCACGACGGTGTACGTGACGCACGACCAGACGGAGGCGATGACGATGGGCGACCGCATCGCCATCCTGAACGACGGCGTCCTCCAGCAGGTCGCGACGCCGCTCGAGGCGTACCACACGCCCGCGAACCAGTTCGTCGCGGGGTTCATCGGCGAGCCGTCGATGAACTTCTTCGACGTCGACCTGCAGGGCGAGTCCGTCGTCGGCGACGGCCTCGACTACGCGGTGAGCGAGTCGGTCCGCGAGAAGCTCACGTCGGACGAGCTCGTCCTCGGGATTCGCCCGCAGGACGTCGAAATCGTCGGCGACGTCGAATCCGACCACGACATCCCCGTCACGGTCGACGTCGTCGAGCCGATGGGCGACGAGAACAACGTCTACCTCACCCTGCCGGACGCCCACGAGGGCGAGACGTTCATCGCGAACGTCGACGGCCGCGCGCCGGTCGAGGCGGACGACGAGGTCGTCGCGCGCATCCCCGAGCAGGCCGTTCACTTCTTCGACCGGCACACCGGGGAGGCGCTCCGCAACCGCGAGTTCGACGACGAAACCGCAGACCTCACGCTGTAGCGGACAGCGCTCGCGCTTCTCGTTTCTGGAGTCCGACGATAGCCGTGGAGCCGCGCGTCCGACCCGAGTCGCTTACTCCTCGTCGGGCGTCTTCGTCGTCAGTTCGAGCGCGTGGATGTCCGTCGTCATCGCGTCGCCGAGCGCGTCGTAGACCATCTGGTGCTGGTCGACGATGGTCTCGCCCTCGAAGGCGGGCGAGGTGACTTCGGCGGCGAGGTGGTCGTCGTCGTGCTCGCCGCGCGCGCGGAAGACGTCCGCTGTGCTCTCCGGCAGTGCCTCCTCGATGAGTGCCTCGACGTCCTCGGGTTCCATACGTCGAGAGTGGGGGCGGGAGAGTAAAAGGGACGCGGAGGCGGCGCAGGGCGTGGGCGGGATGCCTATAGCCAGTCGTCGAGGCCGGTCTGCGTGAGCGACTCCTCGATGCGCTCGAAGGCGCGCTCGGTCTCCTCGGCGGGAATCTCCCACTCCTCCGCGAGGTAGTCGCGCGCGGCGTCGAGGTCCGGGTCGACGGACTCGTCGTAGTCGTAGTCGTCCGTGACGTCCGGGTCGAGGAAGAGGTCGCGGATGCGGTCGGCGTCGTCGATGTAGGCGTCCTCGGCGTCGAGGACGCCCCAGAGGTCGCCGTGCTCCCGTACGGCTTGGAGTGCGGTCTTCGGGCCGTACCCCGAGAGGCCGTCGTTGAAGTCCGTCCCGCAGAGGATGCCGACGTCGACGAGTTGCTCCCACGTCACGTCGTGCTCCTCGAGGGTGGCCTCGAAGTCCATGCGCTCGACGGCGCCCGAGCTCGTGAGTTGGCGGAGGGTGACGGGCGCGCCCAACAGGAGGCAGTCGTAGTCGTCGCTCCCGACGTAGTCGACGTCGCCGTCCGTCCGGGCCATGTAGGAGGCCTGGGCTTCGCCCTCGGCGGGCGCCTCAACGACCGGGACGTCGAGGAGCGAGAGCAGTTCCCGCGTCGTCTCGTGGATGGTCTCGGTGAGGCGCTGAGTCTGCGAGTCGAGGCGCGCGACCTCCAGCGCGTCACCGGCCTCGCGGGCTTCCTCGAGGCGTTCCTCGCGTTTCTCGCGCTCCGCGCGGCGCTCCTCGACCTCCTCGTCCTTGAGGCCGACGACGCGGCCGTCGAAGACGAAGACGGGCGTGAGGTCGTTCTCGAAGAACTTCGGGAGGCCCTGCACGACGCCGATGAGGTTCGGGACTTCGACGCCCTCGCTCGTCGTGTAGGCGTCGTCGCGGGTGAATCGAACGGTCGTGGTGAGGTACTTGTAGAGCCAGTTGTGCGCGTCGACGGCGACGACGTCACCGTCGAGGTCGTCGAAGGCGACCTCCTCGATCGCGGCGAGCTGGCGGAGGTCCGCGTTTCCCATGGGGTCGCTATCGGCCGGTGGGCCTTAACGCTCGCCTTCCGGGGCGTCGACGACGTCGGGCGGGCCGTCGCGCGCGTCGAGGAAGGCGACCTCGTCGGGCGTGAGGCCGCGCTCCCGGTAGGCGTCGAGTCCCGCCGAGTAGTTCTCGGCGCGCGCCGCACAGGGCCGCACGAGTGTGAGTTCGTGGCGGCCGACGCGCTCGCCGGTGTAGCCGAAGCCGGCCTTGTACGCGGCCTCGTAGGCGTAGGGGTTGTTGACGTCGATGCGGACGCGCTCGTGGGCCCCCAGAAGACGGTCGGCGGCGAACGCACAGAGGCGCGCGCCGATGCCGTCGCCGCGCCGGTCGTCGCGCACGGTGACGTAGCGGAGGACTGCGGTGTCGGCGTCGTCGCGGGAGGGGCTGAACGAGACGGCGCCGAGGACGCCCTCGGCTTCGGCGTCCCGGGCGTCCGGCGGCCAGCCTGCGCGCTCGAGGACGCCGTCCTCGACGGCGACGGCCTTGCCCGCGTCGCGGGTGACGAACTTCCCGGCGTAGCGAAAGCGCCGCCAGTCGAGGCGGATGCGGGGGGCGTCGGGGGGCGCTCCGAGGACGGCGAACTGCACGCGTCGTCGAAGCGCCCGGACGGCCTTAGGTACTACTGTGGTGGCCTTCGAGGAGAGGCGTATGGCTGACGTCGCGCGTTTCGACCGGCTGGCGGCCGTCTACGATTGGTTCGCGGGCGCTATCCCGCGCCCGGACGTCGCGTCGGGGTTCGCGTACGCGGAGCGGGACGTCGAGCGCGTGCTGGACCTCGCGGGCGGGACGGGCCGGACGGCCGCCGCGCTCCCCGACTACGACGTGACGGTGCTCGACGCCGCCGCAGGGATGCTCCGCGAGGCGCGCGCGAAGGGGCTCCCCGTCGTACGGGGTGACGCGACGCGCCTCCCGGTCGCGACCGGGAGCGTCGACGCGGTGGTGGTGACGGACGCGCTCCACCACCTCGACGCGCCGGCGGCGATAGGGGAGGCGGCGCGCGTGCTCCGGCCGGGCGGCGTGCTGGTCGCGTGCGACTACGACCCGCGCGGGCCGCTCGGGCGCGCGCTCGTCGCGGCCGAGCACGCCGCCGGGTTCGACTCGACGTTCTACGCGCGGGGCGAGCTGGCCGCCGTCCTCGCGGGGGCGGGTCTCGACGTGCACGCGCTCGAGGCAGGGTTCGCGTACGCGCTCGTGGGCGTGACGCCGGCGGAGCGAGCGGAGCGCGACTCGCGAGAGGGGCGAGAGCGCGGCGAACCGGTACGCGGTTAACGCCGCCGGGCCAACCCGCGCGTATGTCGCTCCTCGACGTGGACCGGCGGACGCTCCGGTTGTTCGCGCTCCCGGACGCCGCCGCGATACTCGCGTTCGTGCTCGTCGGCGAGTACCAGCACAGCATGCTCGCGTACAGCCTGACGCATCCGCTCCGCCTCGTCGGCGTCCTCCTGCCGTTCGTGGGCGCGTGGGCGGTGGTTGCGCCGGCGCTCCGGGCGTACAGCCCGCGGGCGCGCTCGTGGCGCGGGCTCCTCGGGTGGACGGTGCTTTCGTGGCTCGTCGCGGACGCCCTCGCCCAACTCCTCCTCGCCAGCGGGGTCTTCCCCATCGACTTCGACCCGATCTTCGCGGTCGTGGTGGCGGTTTTCGGCACGCTCTTCTTGCTCGTCGCGCGCGGTCTCGCGTTCGCCGTCGCGACGTGGCGCTAATCGGCGCCGTCACGCTCTTCGCGCCGTGGTCCCGCCGTATTACGCACTCATAACTTATGGATACGCAACTAGTCAACCATGGAAAACACTTATATGACTATGGGGCATTGTATACAATACATTATGACGAGTTATTACGACCACATCCTGGGGCTCATCCCCGTCGCGTTCGCCGCCGTCGCAGCCACCCTCTACTTCACTGGCCTCCAGTCGGCGCTCGCGATACCCGTTGCGGGTGGTGTGGCCGTCGTGCTCGTCGGACACGCCCTCTTCGTCAACGGCCCCGTCGACGACGCGCCCAACGCCACCGCCTCCACCCAGTACCAGCACGCCGCGCCCGTCGGCCCCGTCGAGGACGGAAGCCCCGCTCCCGCCGCCGACTAACGACGCCTCAATCCTTTTCCGGTCCCTCCCCTAACGCGGGAGTATGACCGACGCCCTGTTCCTCACGAGTGACGACGTCTCCGACCTCGCCGGCCCCGGCGACTACGTCGAGGCCGTCCGCGACGCCTATCGCCAGCGCGGCGAGGGCGCGCCCGCAGAGCCACGGACGAAGCTCGTCAACGACGACCCGCCGGGCATGCTCACCACGTACGCCGCCGTCCTCCCCGAGACGGGCGCGATGGGGGGCTACATGTACGGCGCGGGCTTCGGCGAGCGCGACGCCTGGTTCATGACGCCGCTCTTCGACGCGGAGTCCGGCGAGCCGCTCGCGCTCCTCGACGGCGCGAGCATGAACCCCTACAAGACCGGGGCGGCGGGCGCCGTCGGCACCGACGTCCTCGCGCGCCACGACGCCTCCTCGCTCGCCGTCATCGGGAGCGGCGCGCAGGCGCGCGGCCAACTCCGCGCCATCGACACCGTCCGCGACCTCGAAACCGTCTGGGTCTACTCGCCCACCAAGGAGCACCGCGAGGACTTCGCGGGCGAGATGAACAAGCGCCTCGACGCGAGCGTCGCCGCCGTCGCCTCCTCGGCCGCCGCCGTCGAGGACGCCGACATCGTCGTCACCGCCACGAACGCCTCGGACCCGGTCTTCGACGGCGACCACCTCGAGCCCGGGACGCACGTCACCGCGATGGGCCAGTACGACCCCGAGAAGCGCGAACTCGACGCCCGCACGCTCGAACGCGCGACGTACGTCCTCGACCTCGAAGCGCGCGCCGACACCGACGCCGGGTCGTTCATCCGCGCGAAGGAGGAGGGCGTCGTCGACGACGAGGACGTCCACGGCGAGCTCGGTGACGTCATCGTCAACCGCATCGCGGGCCGCGAGAGCGCGGAGGAGATCACCGTCTTCGACTCCGGCGGCACCGCCATCGAGACCGTCGCCGCCGCGCACATGCTCTACGAGCGCGCGAGCGAGCGCGGACGCGGGAAGAGCATCGACTTCGCGCCCGCGAGCGACGCGCTCACCGGCGAGTAAAACGGCATACCCCCCCGGGTTCTGGCTGCAATATATTGACATAGAATGGTAAAGGTATGTTAGAACGCGATGCAACCTCCACGGAAGCTAGAGGCTATTCGGTGGATCTATCAACATGCGATCAACTTGGGGGCCGACCACGATCAGTTACAGGGGCTTGATGCTCCTCAGATAGACGATTATTGGGTCGCTCGAACACTACGGACTAGCCAACGGATTATACGCACTTTTCTTGATACGGCCCAATCAGTCGATGAGATTCTTGATGAGCATTTGAACCCGGATCAGGGCACGTCTGGGCACATCGTATCTTTGTCAGAACCGTATCACATAGATTCCGAGATCATTCGAATTGCGGAAATCACGATGAGAACGGAGAGAGAATTACAATCTTGTCAAGTCGAATTAGACAATCACTCATCCAATATCGATTTTGATCAGGATGGGTACTATCTCGACTTAGTTAAATCAGATCTTAACCTCGCCCGAGAGCTTTCAAATGGACTTACAATGTATTTACATACCCATCTTTGGCTCTTGTGGATCAGTTCATCGGCTAACCATGTGTCGAGAATAAGATGTTTAATGGCTGAACATGGGTACTATGATGATCTCGGCGTTGAAGGATTTGGATTGGTCGCATTTCCTCCACTCATCACAGCAACCCTGTCGTGTACCGCTGTTTTAGAAGATGTAGGGTGTATTTATATAAACAAATACCGGGAACCTGGAGAGGAGTGTATCAACCCAGACGAGACACGGGTGGGAAAGATCCTTGATTTAATTGAGAAACGGTATCCTGATTCCTCTGACTTCGACTTGGATAAAATCGATCAGGAAGTAATCCAACGTCGCGACGAATACGCCCATTACATGGAGAGGAGACAGCAGACAGTCACAGCTGAAGAGACCGATCAATTTATAGAAGGAATAGCGGAAGCATTCTGGCTAATTCGGAACCTTTCGAGGGATTATAATACCCGGTTACTTGAATGAATTTGAGAAGTGTCGAGCGGTTTTGTCGACTACCCGTCTCTCGACGCGCGGGTCGTCCCCTCCCGCGCGTCCGTTCGGCGGGCCTATCGGTCCGCCAGCCGGCCCGGCACCCACTCGCCGTCGAACTCCTCGTGGAGGAACGGCTTCGGGTTCTCGCCCGCGTAGGAAGCGACGAGGTGGCCGTCGCCTTCGAGGTAGTACTTGTAGGTCGTGAGCCCGTCGAGGCCGACGGGGCCGCGCGCGTGAATCTTCCCCGTGCTGATGCCGACTTCGGCGCCGAGACCGTAGCGGTAGCCGTCCGCGAAGCGCGTGGAGGCGTTGTGGAAGACGGACGCGGCGTCGATGCGGCGCATGAAGTCGCCCGCGCGCTCGGCGTCCTCGGTGAGGATGGACTCGGTGTGCTTCGAGCCGTTCGCGTTGACGTGACTCACCGCCGCGTCGAGCGAGTCGACGACCTTCATCGAGAGCACGAGGTCGCCGTACTCCTGCGTCCAGTCCGCCTCGCTCGCGGCGTCGACGTCGACGACGTCCCGAACTCGCTCGTCGCCACGGAGTTCGACGCCCGCGTCCGCGTAGCGCTCGACCATTCCCGGGAGGAAGTCCTCGGCGACGGCCTCGTGGACGAGGAGGGTCTCGACGGCGTTGCAGACGGCGGGGTACTGCACCTTCGCGTCGTAGGCGACGTCCGCCGCCATTTCGAGGTCCGCCTCGGAGTCGACGTAGACGTGGCAGACGCCCTCGGTGTGCCCGAGGACGGGGATCTTCGTGTTGTCCTGGATGTACTGGACGAACGCCGAGCTCCCGCGCGGCATCACGAGGTCGACCGACTCGTCCATCTCGAGGAGGCGGTCGACGTCCTCGCGGGCCTCAATGAGTTGCGCCCAGCCCTCGGGCATCCCCTCGGTGGCATCGCGGATGACCTCGTAGAGGACGCGGTTCGAATGGCTGGCCTCGCTCCCGCCCTTCAGGATGGCGGCGTTTCCGGACTTGAGGCTGAGCGCGGCGATCTGGACGAGCGCGTCCGGCCGGGACTCGAAGACGGTGGCGACGACACCGATGGGGACGCCGACCTTGTAGAGTTCGAGGCCGTCGTCGAGCCGCCGCGCCTCGAGGGTCTCGCCGAGCGGGTCGCGTTGGTCGGCGACGCTCCGCACCATCTCGGTGATGCTCTCGAGCTTCGACGGCGAGAGCTTCAGGCGGTCGACGAGCGCCTGCGAGTACTCCCCGGCTTCGAGTTTCTCCTCGCCCGCTTCGACGTCCTTCTCGTTCGCCGCGAGGATCTCCGCTTCGGCGTCCTCGATGGCGTCGGCGATGGCGTGCAGCGCGTCGCTGCGCGCCTCGTCGGAGACGTTCGCGAGGTCGAGCGCGGCCGACTCGGCGGCGTCGACCTTCGCCTCGGTGGATGGCTCACTCATCGTCTACACCGTCCACGGGGAGGAATATCGTTCCAACGGGTTCGGCCTCGGAGACGCGCTCGAGGACGTCCGGCGCCTCCGACGCCGCGATGATCGCGGGCGAGCCGTGCTCGGCGACCTTGCGCGCGCCCTCGACCTTCGTCTGGATGCCGCCGAACGCGCCGCTCGCCGTCTCGTCGACGAGGTCCGAGACCTCGTCGTAGTTCTCGCCGACGGCGGCGATGCGCTCGGCGTCGCCGTCGCGCTTCGGGTTGCCGGTGTAGACGCCGCCGACGTCCGTGAGCGTGACGAGGAGGTCGACGTCGATGCCGACCGCGAGCGACGAGGAGAGCATGTCGTTGTCGCCGATGCGGACCTCCTCGGTCGCGACGGCGTCGTTCTCGTTCACGATGGGGACGACGCCCCACTCGAAGAGCGTCTCGATGGTGTTCTGGAGGTTCGTGTAGCGCTCGGGGTCTTCGAGGTCGTGCTGGGTGAGGAGGAGCTGGGCGACCTGCGTGTCGTAGCGCGCGAAACTCTCCGTGTAGCGATGCATCAGGCGGCCCTGCCCGATGGTGGAGAGCGCCTGGGTCTCCTCGACGGTCTCGCGGTCCTCCTCGAGCGCCATCATTCCCAGACCGGCGCCCACGGCGCCGGAGGAGACGAGCAGGACTTCCTTGCCGCGCGCGCGGAGCGCCGCGATGTCGTCGACGAGCGTGTCGAGTTTGTCGTCGTCGAGGTTCGACTCCGCGTCCGTGAGCGAGTTCGTCCCGGCCTTCACGACGACGCGCTCGGCCTCGGCGGCCCGCCGACGGGCACGCTCGGCCGCGTCCGCGTTGCGGGCCTCAGACACGCCCCGCCACCTCGCTGGTCGTGGTGCGACTCGTGTTCGTCATTGTCACCGCAAAGGGGCCGAGCCCGACATACACCCTTTGGTTCCCCCACGGGGTCGACGGTCGCGAGTCGCCGCTCAGACGTAGGCGTCGAGGCCGAGCGCGGCGACGACGGAGAGCCCGGAGGCGAGCGCGCCGACCAGATACCCCAGAATCGCGCCGCCGTTGAGGAGCGGGAGGCCGGCGTGCGCGCGGCCCTTCAGCACCATGCGGAGGAGGAAGAAGAGCCCGACCATCGTGCCGACGAGCGCGGTGACGGCGGGGAGCGCCACCCCGAGGACGGTGGGGACGTCGGTGAGGAAGAACGCGGCGGAGGCGACCATGATGGTCGGCATGACGGCGTCCCCGAGGCCGATCATGATGCTGTCGCGGCCCGTCTCGCCGTGCGTCTCCGCCTCGCCCGCGGGTGCGTCGCGGTCATCGGAGGCGTCGGTGGCTTCCGCGTCCGAGTCCGTCTCGGCGTCGTCGTCCGCTTCCTCGGCGGCGACTTCGGCGGCGCGCTCGCGGAAGGAGAACTCACGGGTCGTCGGGTAGACGAGGAGGACGGGGAGTTTGAGCGCGACGACGCCGGAGGCGAGCGTGAGCATGTGCTCGGTGCCGTAGACGCTGATGGCGTCGTAGACGGCGAGCGCGACGAGGAGGACGATGGCGGGGAGGACGCCGAAGCTGATGCCGAAGAGCGCGGCGGCGCCGACGCCCATCACGACGCCGGCGAGGTCGATGACCCACCACTCGGGGTAGGCGAGGAGCGCGACGACGAGGAGGGCGGCGGCGGCCCACGGGAGGACGTTCACGCCCGCGAGGGAGAGCGCGGGGAGGACGCTGACGACGTACACCGTGATCATCGCGCCGGTGAGGAGGATGAACGCCCGGAGGACCTGCTCGCCGCCGTACTTCAGCGCGGCGAGGATGGCGCCGGTGGCGACGAGGAGGACGCCGAGGTAGAGCGCGCTGTTCGCGGGGTTCTGCGGGTCCTGAACGGTCTGGTAGCCCGCCTGCTTGAAGGGCTCGACGAGTGCGAGCGCGCCGACCTGTATCGCGAGGAAGGTGAGGAAGATGCCCCCGCAGGCGGCGAGCACGCCCGTGCGTTGGTCCATGGGCGTGACGTCTGGCGCGCGCGCCTTCGCCCTTTCGGGTTCGAGAGCGCGACGCCGTCAGAGCGCGTCGCGGAGGCGTCGCGCCGTCTCCGCGTCCACCTCGCCGTCGTCGGGCCACGAGACGGTGACGTCGTCGTCCCCGTGGCGCGGGACGACGTGAACGTGCGCGTGCCCGATCTCCTGCCCGGCCGCGGCGCCGTTCGACTGTACGACGCTCACGCCGTCCGGGTCGAGAGCGTCTTCGATCCCGGCGGCGACGCGCTGGACGGTCCAGAAGACCGCGCTCGCGAGGTCGCCGGGCATGTCCGTCAGCGTCTCGTGGTGGGCTTTCGGGACGACGAGCGCGTGGCCCGTCGCGGCGGGCGCGTCGTCGAGGACGGCGAGCGTCCGGTCGTCCTCGTAGAGCCGGTGCGCGGACTCGGCGTCGGCGACGATCTCACAGAAGACGCAGTCGCTCACGCGTGTCGGTACGTGTCGGCGGCGGGAAAGATGCTGTGCTCTATCGCGTGTAGAGCTTCGCGCCGAGGAGGTCGGCGGGGGTCCCCGAGTCCGGCGTGACGGCGAGGTAGGGCCGCTCGACGGGACCGAAGACGTCGACGACGCGCCCGACGTCGCTGAGGCGTTCGTCGACGACTTCCGCACCGATGTCGGGGTGCTCCTCGTCGGGACAGCGGACGATGGCGAGGCCCTGCGCGCTCCGGACGACGTCGCCCGCGCGCTTCATTCGCGGAGCGTCGTCACGTAGGCGCCGACGGCCTGCAGGAGGTCGGACTTCCCGGCGTCGTCGGCGTCCTTCACGAGGACGCGCCCGGACTCCGTCCAGCCCCGCCGGGGGTAGGCCTTCTCGCGCTCGATGACGGCGTCGTAGCCGACCTGTCCGACGGCCTTCGCGACCTCGTCCACCGTCGGCTCCTCGACGGCGAGCGAGAGGGGGACGCGGCGGCCCTCGCGACGGGAGAGCGTCGCGTCGAAGTAGGCGGGCCAGATGACGTTCTCGACCATACGCTCGCTAGCCGACGTGATGGGTAAAGCGTGTCGGACACCGCAGTGGCCCTGCCACCGCGGGAAGACGAACGGCGAGCGTCGTGAGCCGCGAGCGCGTGGTGGTCAGCGCGCGCCGCCCGGTCGCGCTCGGGTCACGGCGAGTAGGTACGCCTTTCCCGGTCCCGTTCGACACCTCCCGGTATGCGGACACGCGCGCTCACCCTCGTTCTCCTCCTCGTCTGCGCGTCGGTCGCCGGGGTCGGTGTCGGCGCCGAAACCGCGCAGGCGTCGCATACCTCGACGATCACACAGACGACGACCCTCTCGCTCACACCCGAGACGGCGGGCGAGATCACGGCGACCGTCCGCTACGACCTACCGGAGAGCGTCACCGCGCTCAGCGTCACGGTGCCGTCGAGCCAGCGCGTCGCGGCCACGTCGGGGTTCGCGCACACGAGCGGGAACAGCTACGAGTGGGACGGTGAGACGGAGTCGCCGTCGCTCATGCTCCGCGTGCCCGCGAACCGGACGTTCACCGGGAACCGCGCGCTCGACACGGCCCGGGCGCGAGACGGCGGCGTGACGGTCACGGGGCCGCACAGCGCGCGCACCGAGGGCGTGTCGAGCGCGTCGGCTTCGGACGCGATGGCCGCGACGACCGGTCGCGACGGGGGGGCTCGGAGTCGCACGGCTGACACCGCCGACGGCGCCGCGAGCGACGGCGGCGAGTACTCGTTCGTCGACACGGGGTCGTGGGCGATAACACCCATTCCCCAGTTCGGCACGCACTGGTCGTGGCGCGGCACCGAGCACGTCGGCCTCGAGCGCCGGACGGCCGTGGACGGGCCGGGCGTCGCCGGGAACGCGATGGCGTACCTCGGCCCGCACGAGACCTACGAGCGCCGCGCGCACGGCCAGCGCCTCCGCCTCGTCGTGCCCGCCGCCGCGTCGTTACGCGAGTCCCCGGAGTCGGTCCTCGACGCGCTCGCGGACGCCTCCGGCGCGATGACGGGCGGGGCGCGCGACGCCGAAGTCCGCGTCGTCGCCGCGCCGACGAGCGTGAACTGGGGGCCGTCCGGTCTCGAGTACGGCGGGAGCGACGCGTGGGTGCGCGCCGACAGCCGCCTCGACGCCCCGGAGAACGTCTGGCTCCACGAGTACGTCCACACCCGGCAGGCGTACACGCCGACGAACGAGACGAAGTGGACGCTGGAGGGCGGCGCGGAGTACTACGCCGGCCTCCTCACGCTCCAGCAGGGCCGCATCACGTACGAGGAGTTCCGGTCGTATCTCACGCGCGGGAGACGCGACCCGTACGCGGGCGCGGTGCTCGCCGAGCCGACGACGTGGCGTGGTCTCGCGGACTACCTGAAGGGCGCGCTCGTCGTCGGCACCCTCGACCGGCGGATACGCACGGCGACGGCCGGCGAGCACAGCTTCGACGCCGTGCTCGCGCAACTGAACTCGGACGACGACAGGGTCACGCAGGCGGAGTTCCTCGCCGCCGTCGCGGCGGCCGGTGACGACGCGACGCGCGACGCCGCCGCGCGCTACACGGAGACGGACGCCGTCCCCGAGACGTGGTCGTACGCCGCACACGAGCGGGCGTTCGGCGAGTCCCCGCCGCGCATGGCGTTCGCGCTCGACGGCGACGCGCTCGCGGCGCACGGGCCGTGGCGGAACGCGACGCTCGACGTGGCGACGGGTGCGACGACGCTCGCGACCGGCGAGGCGCTCGTCCTGAACGCGACGGTCACGAACCACGGGGAGCACGCCGGGGAGTACGAGGCGACGCTCCGCCGGAACGGCACCGTCGTCGCGGAGACGGGCGGGCGACTGGACGGGGGTGCGTCGACGCGCGTCACGCTCGACGCGACGCTCACGGAGGCCGACGACTACGTCCTCGACCTCGGCTACCGCGAGATCGACGTCGAGGTGGTGCGCCCGGCGACGCCAGTGGTGCGCTCGCTCTCGGTGAACCGGAGCGCGGTGAACGCGAGTCAGCCGGTCGAGGTGACCGTCGAGGTGGCGAACCCGTCGTCGCATCCGGCGAACGCGACGTACGCGATCACCGTCGACGGCCGGCAGACGGGGACGTGGACGCCCTACCTCGCGCCGAACGAGTCGGTGACGGGCACGTTCACGGTGACGTTCGAGTCCGGCGGCACGCACACGGTCCGCGTCGGCGAGCGGAACGCGACCGTCGAGGTGAGCGGCGGCGGCCTCGTTCCCGGCGTTCCCGGGTTCGGACCCGTCACGGGCGCTCTCGGCGTCCTCCTCGGAATCGCGCTCGCGGTGGCGGCTCGGCGGCAGCACCGCGAGTGAGGGCTGTCGTTATCGAGCGAGAGCACGGTTGGGCGGGAGCACGGTCGAGCGACACCACGATGGGGACGCGAAGCGAGAAGGAGGGCGCGGGACGACGAGCGACACCGATGCGAGCGAGACGAGCGGCCGATAGCCGGGGTGGTTAAGGCTCGCGCGGCAGAACGACCGGGAGTGAACAGACGGACGCTTCTCGCGGTCGCCCTCTGCGCCCTCTGCGCGCTCGCGGGCTGTGGCGCGGTCGGGTCGCCGCCGACGACGGGCGGGACGGACGCGACGCCGAGCACCGGAGTGGCCGGCGCGGGCGCGAACGACACCGCGCTCGCGCCGCAAGGCACGACGCTGAACGCGACGGTCGTCGACGTCGCGGACGGCGACACGGTGGACGTCCGACTCGCGAACGGGACGACGGAGACCGTCCGACTCGTCGGCGTCGACACCCCGGAGGTGTGGGTGCAGAACACGCCGGCGGAGTTCCGCGGGATGGCGAACACGTCTACGACCCGCGACTGCCTGCGGTCGTGGGGGAACCGCGCGAGCGACTACACGAAACGCCTCGACGGCGAGCGGGTGACGCTCGCGTTCGACCCGAACACCGACCGCCGTGGCTACTACGGCCGCCTGCTCGCGTACGTCTACGCGAACGGGACGAACCAGAACTACGCGCTCGTCGAACGCGGCCTCGCGCGCGTCTACACGGAGAGCGACTTCTCGCGGAAGGCGACGTTCCTCGACGCGGCCGACGCCGCTCACGGCGCCCGCGCGGGCCTCTGGCAGTGCGGGGCGGGCGGCGGCGGAACGGGTAGTGACGACGGATCGAAGGACCGCACGTCGACGGAGACGGCGGGCGACGCGAGTACGCTCGCCGTCGCGTCCGTCCACGCCGACGCGGCGGGCCCGGACGGCGACAACCTGAACGACGAGTACGTCGTGCTGCGGAACGGGGGCGACGCCGCAATCGACCTCGACGGCGCGACGGTGGCGGACGAGGCCGGCCACACCTACACGTTCCCGGCGGACGCGACGCTCGACGCGGGCGCGTCGCTCACGCTCCACACCGGGAGCGGCGACGATGCGGCGGGGGAGTACTACTGGGGGAGCGAGCGGCCGGTCTGGAACAACGGCGGCGATACGGTCATCGTCCGGTCGGCGAACGACACCCTACTCGCGCGTCACACGTACGCGTAGGTCGCCCCCACACACCACCGCTGCAAGTGTTTCGCGGTGGACGGGTGCAGGTGGGGGACGGGTGGACGGTGGCCCCACACACACCACTGCTGCAAGTGTTCCGGCGTGAGGAGGGTGGGTTGAGGAGGAAGTGACCAATCGAGTAGGTGCCCCCACACACCACTACTGCAAGTGTTCTGCCGAGCGAGGACGAGGGCGTGGGCGGACGGTGTGACGTTACACCTCACGGAACAGCGAGCGGGGCACACCGGGGGGACCACCGCTTCGCCGACGCGGACGCACGACACCCACACACCACTGCTGCAAGTGTTTCGCCGCGACGGCGCGTGTGGGAGGGGACGCACAGCACCACTCCGGTCTCCGCGCACAACAGACGCAACAGGTGCAACAGACGCAACACTCGCATCGGTGGGTTTTAACCGAAAGGGGCGACTACCCGGTGTCCATGACGGTCTTCGAGCGGACGCACGCCATCTTCGCCGACGAGGACGTGCTCCGCGATGACTACCAACCGGAGCGCATCGAGGAGCGCGACGAGGAGCTCGAGGAGTACAAGGCGTACTTCCAACCCGTCATCAACGGTAAACAACCCCGCAACATCTTCCTCTACGGGAAGACCGGCGTCGGGAAGACCGTGGCCACGAAGTACCTCCTCTCGCACCTCGAACGCGACGCCGAACGCTACGACGACCTCGACATCACGACGGTCTACCTCAACTGCGAGCACCTCACCTCCTCCTACCGCGTCGCCGTAAACCTCGTCAACGAACTCCGCGAGGACGGCGAGGAGATTTCGACGACGGGCTATCCCCGCGACGCCGTCTACGACATGCTGTGGGAGGAACTGGAGGCGGTGGGCGGCACCATCCTCGTCGTCCTCGACGAGATCGACTACATCGGCGACGACGACAGCCTCCTCTACCAGATCCCGCGCGCCCGCTCGAACGAGAACCTCCACGACGCCAAGGTGGGCATCATCGGCATCTCGAACGACTTCAAGTTCCGCGAGCAACTCGACCCGCGCGTCGAGGACACGCTCTGCGAGCGCGAGATCCACTTCCCGCCCTACGACGGGAACGAACTCCGGAACATCCTCGAGAAGCGCTCCGACCTCGCCTTCCGCGACGGCGTGCTCTCCGAGGACGTCGTTCCCCTCTGCTCGGCGCTCGCCGCCCAAGACAGGGGCAGCGCCCGGCAAGCACTCGACCTCCTCTTCGAGGCGGGTGACCTCGCGCGACGTCGCGACGACCGGCGCGTCACCGAGGAGCACGTTCGGGACGCGCGCTCGCGCCTCGAGAAACGCCAGATCGAGGAGTCGATGAAGGACCTGACGAGTCACGACCACCTCACCCTCTACACAATCACCTACCTGACGGTGTTCGGCGAGGAGATGCCGGTACGCCGCCAGACTATCTACGACCGCTACGAGGAGGTCGCCGAAGCGACCGGCCACGACCCCCTCGCGATGCGGAGCCTCCACGCTCACCTCTCCGACCTCGTGATGCTCGGCATCCTGAAGCGCCACGAACGAAACGAGGGGCGGAGCGGCGGCGCATACTACGAGTACGAGCTCGGCGTCGCCGTCGACGCCGTCGTGACGACGCTCGACGGCCTCGCGATAACGCAGAACCTCAAGACCGACCGCCTCCGCGCGGCCGCCGAGCGACAGGGCCTCCTCGACCCGACCGACCCGACCTGAACACGCGCTCCCGGCGACCGGCAAGCAACACGACGCCGGAGAATCGGAACCGCCCGCACCACCTTCTCGGCCCACGTTCGACGGCGGGGGGACGGAAGCGGAATCGTGACGCCAGAACGGAGGACGCGAAACGAACTCGGAGCGCACAGTGACGAACTCCGAGCTGTTAATCAATCTTTCGGTACCAGCAATTAACACTACTACTAGCACTAGCTAACAACTAGCTAGAGAAGAGACGGGAGAGCGAACGGAATCCGAGCGGTGATCGGTATCCGCCGTCATACGCCCCTTCAGCGCCCCGTCGGGTGCTTCCCGCTCGGCATCGAGATGCGGACCTCGACGTCACCACCGGTCCCCGTGGCCCCTTCCCGTCACGGAACACTTGCAGCAGTGGTGTCCCCCTCCCCCGGACTCGTGCCGACTGGATGGTCGGCGACCCGTCGTGCTTCCGCCCGCTCGGCCGACGGTCGCGCTCGCACCCTCGGTCATCCTCACTCCCCACCCGCACCCGTCCACCGCGAAACACTTGCAGCGGTGGTGTGTGGGGGGCCACCGTCCACTGGTCCCCACCCAACGGAACTCGGTGGAACACTTGCAACGGTGGGGTGTGTGGGTACTGGTCACGTCTCGCCACTTGCCGCAACGGATACCCTGTCCGACCACGTTGACGGCGGGTGCACCCGCAACCTTCCACGAGAACGCACCGGTCGTTGCGAGACGCAGCGCCCGCCGCTGAGCAGAGCCGACCCCCTACTGTTGCAACCGTTCGAGGAAACAGCCGGAAGTGACGAGGGCGCCGCTAACAGAGGCGGTGAAACGGAGAAGAGCCGGTGGAGGGATTTGAACCCTCGACCTATTCCTTACGAAGGAATCGCTCTGCCAGCTGAGCTACACCGGCGCGCACCGTGCCTGTCTCCACGCCGTCAGGCACCGTGTGTGCACTTCTTCGTAGCCGCATGGGAGAAATAAGGCTTGCGAATCGGATCGCATCGTCGGGGCGTCCGCCCGAGAGCGGTCGCGCGCTCAGACTCGCCGCAGGCGGACGTCGAGGCAGACGTTGTACTCGTGAGGAGCGTAGGAGCGCACGGTGTGGCGCGTCTCGACGGACACCTCGTACTCGGGCTCGGCGGCGGCGCGAATCGCGGCCTCGCCGGGCGCGTAGCGGTCGTCCTCGTGTTGGATGTCGTAGTAGTGGAGGACGCACTCCTCGCCGGCGAGCGCGACGGCGGTGTCGAGGAACTCGTCGGCGGTGTGCGGGAGGTTCATCACGAGGCGGTCGGCCCACCCGTCGTACGTCTCGGCCACCTCTCGGTCTCCGTCACCTCGCTTCCCGCCCGCCGCGCCCGAGACGAGGTCCCGGACGTCGCCCGCGTAGGCGGTGATCCGGTCGGCGACGCCGTTGCGCGCGGCGTTCTCGCGGAGGTAGTCGATGGCGGTCTCGTTGATGTCGGTGGCGACGACGTCCGCGCCGGCCTTCGCCATCGGAACCGCGTAGGGACCGACGCCGGCGAACATATCGAAGGCGTGCTCGCCCTCGCTCACCTGCTGGACGACGCGATGGCGTTCGGTCGCGAGTCGCGGCGAGAAGTAGACGTCGGCGATGTCGAGCGCGAACTCACAGCCGTACTCGCGATGGACGGTTGCCGTCGGCGAGCGCGACGCCGACTCGCCGCCCTCGAACGCGAGGACGTCCCAGTCGCGCACGCGGGTCTCGCCCTTCACTTTCGAGGCGCGGTCGACGACGGTCCGCGCGCGGACGTCCGATTCGACGACGGCGTCCGCGATGCGGGCGGCGCGCTCCGGGTCGTCCTCGTCGAGGATGACGACGTCGCCGAGGCGCTCGTAGGACGGCTCGAAGCCCAGCAGGTCGGCGGGCGTCGTCTGCGTCTCGCGCTCGGGGACGTCGTGCTCGACGACGGCGAGGTCGTCCGGGACGGCCTCACGGTCGCTCACGGGGATGTAGAGGCTGCCGTCCGCGACGGCGATGTCGAGCGTCTCGTCGACGAGGTCGGCGTCCGCGAGGCGCTTGCGGGTCCGCTCGCCCGCGTCGGTCGGGACGCGGACGCAGGGCGCGTGCATACGAACGGGAAGGGCGCGGTCGGCCTTACCGCTGGCGTTCGCGTGCGAGCGCAACGAAACCCGTATCCGCGCCGCCGACCCAGTGGCGCGTATGCTCACGTTCGTCGGCCTCGGCCTCTACGACGAGTCCTCGGTGACCGTCGAGGGGCGCGACGCCATCGCCGCCGCGGACCGGGCGTTCGCGGAGTTCTACACGAGCCACCTCGTCGGCGCGGACGTCGCGGACCTCGAAGCCTACCACGACACCGACATCGAGGTCCGCGACCGCGCGGGCGTCGAACAGCACCCCGAGCCGATCCTCGACGCCGCCGAGGCCGGTGACGCCGTCTTCCTCACCGCCGGTGACACGATGATCTCGACGACGCACGTCGACCTCCGACTCCGCGCGCACGAACGCGGCATCGAGACGCGCGTGATTCACGCGCCGACGGCCGAGTCCGCGGCCTCGTCGCTCACGGGACTCCAGAACTACCGCTTCGGGAAGGCGACGACGCTCCCCTTCGAGTGGGCGCACGGCGCGGACGTCGTTCCCGACTCGGTCATCGCGACGCTCGAGGACAACCGCGAGCGCGGACTCCACACGCTCTGCTACCTCGACATCAAGGTCGGCAGGGGACCCGAGGGCGAGGACCCCGACTTCGAGGAGTACATGAGCGCGGACTACGCGGCGGGCCTGCTCGCGGAGGCGTGGGACCCGGACGCGCTCGGCGTCGTCGTCGCGCGCGCCGGCAGCCCCGACCCCGTGGTGCGCGCCGACCGCCTCGACCGCCTCGCCGACGAGTCGTTCGGCGACCCCCTCCACATGCTCGTCGTCCCGGGCGACCTCCACCACGTCGAGGCCGACGCCCTCGCCGGTCTCGCCGGCGCTCCCGACGACCTCCTCCCCGAGTAAGTCGATACTCCGTCACATACTACCGTATTTAGCGGGCTGAGCGCGGTTCGCGGGGACCGGAGATGCCGCCAGTCGCAACAGGTTGATTACGACGCGGGGCTATCCAGTAGTCGATGCGGACGCTCCACGCCCTGCAACGCGAGATGCTCGTCCTCGTCGCCGACTACGGCGACCCGTGCGGGCAGGACATCAAACGGGAACTGGAGGAGTATCACGACGCCACGATTCGCAGCGAGCAACTCTACCACCACCTCGACTCGCTCTGCGAGCGCGGCTTCGTCGAGAAACACCACGCCGACGGCCGAACGAACGCCTACGTCATCACCGACGCGGGTCGCGAGTGGCTCGAGCGCCAGACGAACTGGGTGCGCTCACACATCGAGACCTAACGCCACGCCGGCGGTCCCACCGCCCGCCGAGCGACGACCGACCGCAGAGCGCGGGGCTCGCGGGCCGCGCCCACGCTCCGGTCGTCGCTCCGCAAAGCCTCTTCGGGTCGGCTTCGCCTACTCGCGGCTACCGCCGCTCGGTTCTCCGCGCCCCCGGCGGAGCGCGTTACTCACGGGTCGCGGTTGCTCCCCGTTCGCTGTTCGGCGGGTCTCGCTCCGCTCGCCCCGCTACTCCCCCACGCGGTCCTCGACGTCGGCGGTGACGACCTCGATTTCGTGGCCGTCCTGGTCCTTCGTGAACGCGTAGTTCCAGTCGCAGGACTCGGGGTCGCGGTAGTCCTCGGACTCGCGCTCCATCAGGGCCGTCCACCCCTCCTCGAGGTCGCCGACGCGCGCGGCGAGGTGGCCCCACGCGTCGCCCATCTCGTACTCGCGGCCGTCGTAGTTGTAGGTGAGCTCGACGGTCATGGCGTTCTCGTGGTCGCCCTGCGGGGCCATGAAGTAGTTCGCGAACGTGTCGGACTCCCAGCGGCCCGCGGGCTCGTACTCCCACTTGCGCGCCCAGTAGCCGATGGCCTCGTCGGCGTCCTCGACGCGGATCATCGTGTGGTCGAGGCTCCACTTCGCGCCGTGGTCGCGCTCGACGATTTCGATCTCGTGGCCGTCTGGGTCCTTCACGAACGCGTAGCCGGGGTTCTCCTCGGGCGGTCGGTAGTCCTCGACGCCCTCGTCCATCAGCTCCGCGTACGCCTCCTCGACGTCCTCGACGCGCACCGCGATGTGGCCCCACGCGTCGCCCATCTCGTACTCGGAGACGCCGTGGTTGTAGGTGAGCTCGAGGAGCGCGCCGTCCGCGCTCATGTCCTCGGGGCCGAGCTTCACGTTCGTGAACGTGTCCGCCTCCCAGCGCGAATACTCGACGTAGTCGAGGTGCGTCCGATACCAGTCCAGCGATTCCTCGAGGTCGCCGACGCGGATCATCACGTGGTCGAGCACGTGGTCGCTCTCGCTCATGGACGAGTGGTGTACCGCGCGGGAGGTAAGCGTACCGGAGGCGGCCGATTAAGTGGCCTCCGGCCGGACGAAGACGAGCCGCCGGAGGGCGTCGCGGTAGAGCGCGAGCGCGGCGGTCCACAGGAGGAGCGTCCCGAGCGGAAGGACGGCGAGGCGCGCGTTGTGGACGGCGAGACCGGTCGCGTGCAGACCCGCGCTCGCGCCCGCCATCGCCAGCAGGCCGCCGGTCACGCGCCGGTCCTCGCGGTCGGCGAGTGCGAGCGCGGCGCTCGCGAGCGCACATCCGTAGAGGAACGCCGCCGTCGGCCACGCCTGGAGCCAGTAGGCGTTCAGGACGGCCTGCGAGACGTACGTCGGGAGGGGCGTGAAGTGCGGGCCGAGCGGCCCCGCGACGTCGCCGATGCCGTACGCGAAGTAGGCGCCGTAGGCGTTCGCGCTCGCGCCGCTCGACCACTGGATCACCGTCCACGGCGGGAGCCCGACGGCGACGAGGACGAGGAGACGTCGGAGTGGGCGGCGCGCGGACATATCGGTGAGTGCGGCGCGTCGAGTGAGGGTCTTTCGGTCTCCGCGAACGGAACGGGGTGGTCGAGCGAGAAACGCGGCGCTCGGGGGATGGAGAACGGAGAGCGCGGTGTCAGCGCCGCACGATGAGGCGGAGGACGTCCTCGTCCTCGAGGACGTGGTCCCGCCCGACCTGCTGGTCGTCGTGCTTCGCGGACGGGCCGGAGACGCGCGCGAAACGGAAGCGGTCGCTCATCTCCCCGCCCAACCGGTCGAGCGCGTCGTCCACCGTCTCGCCGCGACGCAACACGAGCGGCTCGTCGTAGTCGACACCGCGACCCGGCTTGTCCATGTAGATGCGGATGAGGTCGAGCTCGTCCCACAGCCGGTCCTTCAGCGCGTCGAGGCCGCGCTCCTCGTGCGCGCTGATGAACACCGCCTCCTCGGGGTCGATGTCGCGCTCGCGGAGTTCGCTCTTGACGGTCTCCGCGTAGGAGGGCTCGATGAGGTCGACCTTGTTCACGACCGTCAGGGAGGGGAGGTAGACGCGGTTGTCCATCACGCCGTCGACGAGCTCGTCCACGTCCGGGTTCCCGCGAATGGTGACGTCCGCGTTCACGTAGCCCTGCGAGCGCAACACCTCCCGGACGGTGTCGTTGTCGAGCTCGAGGTCGCCCGAGGTGTTCACGTCGATGCCGCCCTTGATCTTCTTCGAGATGCGGACGTGCGGCGGCTCGGTGTCGAGGCGGATCTTGTTGTCGTAGAGCTCGTCGTAGAGCCGGTCGTACTGGTCGATTTCGAAGGCGGAGAGGACGAAGACGACGAGGTCCGCAGAGCGGATGACGGAGAGGACCTCGCGCCCGCCGCCGCGCCCGCCCGCCGCGCCCTCGATGAGTCCGGGAACGTCGAGGATCTGGATGTCCGCGCCGCGATACTTCAGCATCCCGGGGTTGACGTCGAGCGTCGTGAACTCGTAGGCGCCGACCTCGCTACCGGCGTTCGTGAGCGCGTTCACGAGCGTGGACTTGCCGACGGAGGGGAAACCGACGAGCGCGACGGTGGCGTCGCCGTGCTGTTTGACGGAGTAGCCGCCGCCACCGCCCGAGCCGGACTGTTGCTGCTCGAGCTTCTCCTTCTTCTCGGAGAGCTTCGCCTTCAGCCGGCCGATATGGGCCTCCGTGGACTTGTTGTACGGAGTGTCGGCGATCTCCTCTTCGAGTTCCTCGATCTCCTCCTCCAGTCCCATTACCCGGAACTGGGCCGTCTCGCCGGAAAGAACTTTCGTCCGGTCCCCCGCGTGCAGTCGCGAACTTCGACACGTTCATAGCCGCCCTCCCGAGAGTAGCCGACATGTCGGATCCGTCGACGTACCGCGACAGCACGGAGATCGTCCTCCCGGCCGGTGCGCTCGACGGCGTCGAGGCCGAACTCACCGAGCGCTTCACCGTCACGGTCTTCGAACGCGACGACGTCGTCCGCGTCATCGGGAGCCCGGTCGAGATTCAGGAGGCCAGCGCCTTCCTCGCTCGACAGGGCATCACGCTCCCGTGACCCATAGCGCGACCGCGGTCGCGGCGGCGCGGTGGCCGCGAACCGCGAGCGACCACGCTCCCGATTCGAACCACGGTCGGACCGCTCGCTTCGCTCCGTGCGTCCTCACTGATTCGAACCGCGCTCGGATGAGCGCGATTCGAACCGTTTAAATCCGCCGCGAAACTTCGTTCACGCATGGCTGATACCATCGAAGTACTCGTGCCCGGCGGGCAGGCCAACCCCGGCCCGCCCCTCGGCCCCGAGCTCGGTCCCACGCCCGTGGACGTGCAGGCAGTCGTCGAGGAGATCAACGACCAGACGGCGGCCTTCGACGGCACGGAAGTCCCCGTCACTATCGAGTACGAGGAGGACGGCTCCTTCAGCATCGAGGTCGGCGTTCCGCCGACGGCGGAGCTCATCAAGGACGAAGCCGGCTTCGAGACCGGGAGCGGCGAGCCCCAGGAGAACTTCGTCGCGGACCTCTCCATCGAACAGCTGAAGTCCATCGCCGAGCAGAAGAAGCCCGACCTGCTCGCGTACGACACGAAGAACGCCGCGAAGGAAGTCGCCGGCACCTGCGTCACGCTCGGTGTCACCATCGAGGGCGAGGACGCCCGCGGCTTCAAGGCCCGCGTCGACGACGGCGAGTTCGACGACGTGCTGGCCGAGGCGTAAGCCGAGGACAGCGCGAGCGAGGCGCCGTTGCGCCTCGCTCACCTTCTCGCCGAGGCCTGACGAGGCGAGAGCCAGCGAGGCCCCGTCCCGCCCACGTTCTCGTTGAGGCGTGCTCTTCACGTCTCGACCGTTTTCCCGACGAGCGCGTCGCTCAGTCCCCGGTTCCGTGTCTCCGCTCTCGGTCCCCGTGTCACAACACCCCCCACCGTTGCAAGTGTTTCTGGGTGGGCGCTAACGCATCCGGCGTCAGTCGCGGGGCGCGAAGTAACGCTCCCAGTGACGCGTACAGCCGGGGTTGAACGCGTGGCCGCACGCGGGGCAGGCGTCGTCGCAGGCGGCGTACTCGCGGACGGTGAGGAGTTCGCCGCACGCCCCGCAGAGCACGGCGGGGTCGTCGAACGACTCGCGCGGGAGCACGGCGTGCTCGTGGTCGGCGACCGCGTCGTGGCAGGCGTGACACGGGTAGTAGGCGTCACAGCACGCCGCGCGGATGGCGACGACGTCCCACGCCTCGCCGTAGTGCGCACAGCGCGTCGCGGCGTCGACGTCGACGCCGCAGACGGTGACGCCGCCGACGGTCCGCTCCATCGCTCAGTAGTCGGGGCGCTCGGCGTAGTCGATGGGGTCGCGCGCGCCGGCGTTCCGGAAGGCTTCGAGGCGGAATGCGCAGGCGTCACACGTGCCACACGCGGGTTCGTCGTCGCGGTAACAGCTCCACGTGAGTTCGTAGGGGACGTCGAGTTTGAGGCCGCGCTCGGCGATGTCGGTCTTGGACCACTCGGTGAACGGCGCTTCGATGCTGATGTCGGTGTCGTCCTTGGTGCCGACGTCGACGACCTGCTGGAAGGCCTCGAAGAACTCGGGGCGGCAGTCTGGGTAGCCCGAGAAGTCCTCGGAGTGTGCGCCGATGAAGACGGCGTCGCAGTCCTGGGCTTCGGCGTAGGAGACGGCCATCGCGAGGAGGTTCGCGTTCCGGAACGGGACGTAGGAGGTCGGAACCTCGTCGCTCTCCAAGTCCGCCTCTTCGACGTCCATCTCTTCGTCGGTGAGCGAGGAGCCGCCGATCTTCGAGAGGTGGTCGGGGTTGAGGTGGAGGAAGTCGGCGGCGTCGAAGTGCTCGGCCTGCGCGGTCGCGCACTCGTACTCCTTGGCCTCGGTGCGCTGACCGTAGCTCGTGTGGAGGAGGCAGACCTCGTAGCCGCGCTCCTTCGCGACGGCGATGGCGGTCGCGGAATCCATCCCGCCGGACGCGAGGACGACCGCCCTCTTCGCGGCCGTGCCGTCGTCGCTCGCGCTCATCGCCCGCCCTCCGTCGCGATGGCGTCGCGGAAGCGCTGGCGCTCGACGTCGTCGAACGCGCCGACGCTCGCGCGCGACGTCGTCGTGGTGTGGGCTTCGACGCCGCGCATCGCCTCGCACATGTGCGTCGCAGAGAGCTCGACGAGGACGGCGTCCGCGCCGATCTCCTCGTGCAGGCCCTCGGCGACATCGCGCGTCAGCTGCTCTTGGATGGTGAGGCGTCGGGACGCCCACTTGACGTAGCGGACGAGCTTCGAGAGGCCGACGACCTCGCCGTCCGGCCGGTAGGCGACGTGCGCGGTGCCGTGGAAGGGGAGGAGGTGGTGCTCGCAGAGCGAGTAGAAGGGGATGCCCGTCTTCACGACGAGGTCCTCGCCCTCGGCCTCGAAGGTCCGCATCGTCGGCTTCTCGGCCTCGCGGTAGCCCTCGGTGAGTTCCTCGTAGGCGGCGGGGACGCGGCGCTCCCACGTGTCGACGAGGCCGTCGCGCTCGGGGTCCTCGCCGACCGCGTCGAGGATGAGTCGCGTCGCGTGACTCAGCTGGTCGCGGTCCACGGGGTGCTCGGCGTTCGATTCGGCGTCGGTGGTGGATGTCGGTGTTCCGTCGGTCATCGTCTCAGGTCCCGGGGGCGTCGTTCCAGAGGTCGACGTGGAGGCGCGGCGTGTAGCGGTAGCCGTACTCCATCGCGAGCTCGGCGACGGCGTTCCGGGTTTCGTCTAGTTGGTCTCGTGTTTGGCCCTCGGGCATGAGAAGCACGTCGATATCGTCCGCGTCCGTGCCGGCGGCGTCCGCGACGCGTGCGACGAGGTCCTCGACGTCCTCGACGTCCGATTCGTCCGTGACGACGAACTTGAACTGGCAGTCGTAGGCGGCGAAGAGGTCGGCGAGCGTCTCGACGTCGACGCGGCGCTCCTCGTGGCGCTCCGTCCAGACGCCGGGGTCGACGCCCTCGGGGGCGTTCTCGGCGGTTGGCGTGCTGGAGGCGAGTTTCGGGCTGACGCTCGCGAGGTCGATGGGCGCGTCCCGGTAGATGGTGCCGTTCGTCTCGACGGTGGTGTGGTAGCCCAACTCGTCGAGGCGTTCGAGCAACTCGACGGCGCGCTCGTGGACCAGCGGTTCGCCGCCGGTGAGGACGACGTGCTCGCCGGGGCGCTCCTCGACGGCGGCGACGATCTCCGAGAGGCTCATCCAGTCGCCGGTGGGCTCCCACGAGGTGTGATAGGAGTCGCAGAACCAACACCGGAGGTTACAGCCGGCGGTGCGAACGAACGTGGAGGGGACGCCGGCGAGCGTTCCTTCGCCTTGGAGGGAGTGGAAGAGCTCGTTGACGGGGAGGCTCTCGGCGGGTGCGTCGGCGGGTGAGCTGTCTCCCGCGGCGTCGTTCACCGGCACGGCGTCGCCCCTCCGGTGGCGTCGAGCTCGCTCGTCTCGCGGACGGAGACCGCCACCTCGCTGACGGTGTCGGGGAGCGCGTCGGCGAGCTCGGCCTCGAGGGTCGCCGCCATCACTTCCGCCGTCGGCGGGCGTTCGAGGACGACGAGCGCGTCGCCGTCGCCGCTCGCTTCGAAGGCCTCGATCAGGGGGTCGCCCGCCTCGACGAGGAAGCGGTGGTCCCAGCGCTCGACGACGTCCGTCACGTCGCCTTTGTCCGCCACCCAGCCCTCGTCGGTGAGTTCGCCGCGGAGGGTGATGGTGAGCTCGTAGTTGTGCCCGTGTGGGCGCGCGCACTTCCCGTCGTGGTGGAGGAGACGGTGGCCGGCGCTGATCCGGATGGGACGCTCGGCGCCGACGCGGAGGGTTCGCTCGTCCGCGAACGCCTCGGAGTGTTCGTCAGTCCGCACTCGGTTCATACCCCACGGTTCGCTCGGTATTACTTGAACCTGCGGATACGGGGAGGGCGACGGTGGCGTGTCACGTGCCCGCCGTGCACGTCGCTTCGCGCCCGGGTGCTCGCGACGCCGCGTGCCTCGCTCAGTCCTCCACGTAGAGCGAGTAGAGGATGACCGCGAAGCCGACGGCGGTGAACGAGCCCTCGGCGACGAGCGCGAGCATCGTGCCGACGTGGAGGAGGGTGTCGACGATGCCGGCAACGAGCGCGCCGACGGTGACGACGCCGAAGCCGACGGCGAGCAGGCGGATGGAGCGCGCGCCGGTGCGGACGGACGCCTCGTAGGCGAAGTAGGTGATGGCGCCGCCGAGCAGCAGCGTCACCGTCTTCAGGAGCGTGACGAGCGTCGTGAGGCCGAGTCCGGTCGGGGTCACGTCTCGCGTTGCACCTCCGACCAGATGTCCGCGAGGCGCTCGGACGGCCCGCGCGGCGGGCGGTCGATCTCCACGGTCAGTTCGCGCTCGTCGTCGAAGGCCACCTCGATGGCGTCGAAGTCCGCTCGATAGCGCGAGCGATGCCGGCCGTCCGGGCGGACCTCCGTCTCCTCCGCGACGAGCGTCGCCTCCGTCAGCGACTCGAGTTTCCGGTAGGTGGTCGAGAGCGGTACGTCACACGCCTCCGAGAGTTCGTTCGCCGTCATTGGTTCGTCCAGAGCGCGCAGGAACGCCCGACAGTCCGCATCATCGAGCGCGTCGAGGACGCGTGAGAGGTCGGGGTCGTCGTCTGGTGCGCTCATTCTGGGCCCGTATGGGTCGCTACGTGCCCGTTCGCGCTCGCCCCTTAGGTATCGACCGGTTCGGCGCGTCGCCGCGACTGCGGCTGCGCGACGGGCGGGACGACGCGGCCGCGCGGTCACGTGAGGCAGGTCACGCCCGTGAACTCGAAGCGGGCGCCGCCGGTGTCGCTCTCCGTGACGGTGACGTCCCAGCCGTGCGCGTCCGCAATCTCCGCGACGATGGAGAGCCCGAGCCCCGTCCCGTCCGCCGCGCTCGTGTGGCCGGTCTCGAAGACGCGTCCGCGCTCCTCCTCGGGGATGCCCGGGCCGTCGTCCGCGACGTAGAAGCCGTCCTCGAGGTCGCCGACCGTGACCGTGACCGTGCCGTCGCCGTCCTCGACCGAGTCCCCCGGGGCGAGCGACGCGCCGGTCGTGCCGTGCTCGACCGCGTTCCGGAAGAGGTTCCCGAAGAGCTGGCCGAGCCGACTCTCGTCCGCCCGGATGGTCGCCGTGCTCTCGACGCGGAGCGTCGCCTCGGCCGTCCCGATCGTCTCCCAACTCCGCCGGGCGGCATCGCGGACCGCCACGGGCTCGGTCTCGTCGATCGTCCGCCCCTGCTTGGCGAGCATCAGGAGGTTCTCGATCAGCTCCCGCATGCGACCGTGCGCCGCCCGGATCGTGTCGACGTGCTCGTTGTCGACCTCGGCGTCGAGGAGGTCGAGGTGGCCGGCGGCGACGTTCAGGGGGTTGCGGAGGTCGTGGCTGACGACGTCCGCGAACCGCTCGAGCTCGGCCGTCTGGCGCTCGAGCTCCTCCTGCGCTCGCTTCCGGTCGGTGATGTCGAGGTAGGTCGCGATCACCTCGTCGCCGGCCTCGCCCGTGACCGTGGACGCCTCGAGGAGGAAGGTGCGGCACTCGCCCGCCGCGCTCCGCCGCGTCACCTCGCGCCGCACTCGCTCGCCGTCGGCCGCCTGCGCGGTGATTTCGCGCGCCTCCTCGGCGTCGTCGTCGTCGACGATGCGGTCGTCGAGTCGCGACCCGCCGAGTTCGCGCTCGGTGTAGCCGAACGTCTCGCGGAACGCCCGGTTCGTCTGCTTTATGACCGGTTCGTCCGGGTCGGCCTCCGTGAGAACGAGCGGGACGGGGACGGCATCAAGGACGGTCGCCAAGCGGTCGCGCTGGCGTTCAAGGCGCTCCTGGTACTCCCGGAGGTCGGTGATGTCCTCGTTGACCGCGACGAAGCGGACGACGTCGCCGTCGTCGTCGGTGACCGGGGAGATCGTCTGTCTGGCGACGTAGCGCTCGCCGTTCTTTCGCTCGTTGACGATTTCGCCCTCCCAGACCTCGCCCGAGAGGATGGTGTCCCAGAGCCGCTCGTAGAACCGGTCGTCGTGCACGCCCGACTGGAGGATGTTCGCGTTGTTCCCGACCGCTTCCTCGGCGGTGTAGCCCGTCTGCTTCTCGAACGCGTCGTTGACGTACTCGATCCGACCGGTCGTGTCCGTCCAGTAGATCGAGTGGCCGCTGCACTCGACGGCCTCCCGAAACGCCCGAGCGGTGGCGTTCTCCGACTCCGCAACACCCCTCTCGGAATTCATTGTCTGTATTAGACGAGGCAGCATGTTAAGTTGGGTGGGACGGCCCCATCCGGTGATACGTTATGAGGGATATCCGTCGGGCGAGTCGGCTGGAGGCCCGTATGGGTGCTTCTAAGGAGAGGTCTACGCTACGGCGAGTGGTGACAGAAGAACTAGATCAGGGGTCGATAGACCGACTCCTCCGGACTCACGGCACAGGCGTGCTCTCGCTGGCGAACGGCGCGGACGCGTACGCCGTCCCGCAGTCCTTCGGCTACGACGGCGACGTCCTCTACTTCCAGCTCGCGGCGAACGCTGACAGCAGGAAACTCGCGTTCATCGAAGCGACCGAGACGGCGTCGTTCGCGGTGTACACGACCGACCCCTCGCGGAGCGTCGTCGTCGACGGGCCTATCGAGCGCGTTCCGCCGGACGAGCGAACGGCCGCGGCGACGGCGGTCGCGGAGAACGCCGAAATCCCGACCCTCGACGTCCACCCCGAGACGCCGCCGAGCGACCTCGACTTCGAGTTCTATCGCTTGCGCCCGACGCACCGCTCCGGTCGTGCGTTCCGGAGCACCGTCGAGCGCGAGACCGAGTCGTGAGCGGACCGTCGGTGCCGTCCTCGACGCGTTCGCCCGCGCGCCTCACAGGCGCTCGTTCCACTCGGCCGTCGAGAACTTCGCGTCCGCGAGCTCGAGTGCGGCCTCGCGCTCGTCCTCGCTCAACTCGCCGCGCCCGCCGCCGAAGCGCGCGACGTACGCGTCGACGACGGCGTCGATGACGGCCTCGCGCGAGACGTCGAGGTGGTCGGTCATGACGGCGACGCGTTTCTCCGCCGAGCGCACCGCCTTATCGGAGACCTTCTCCGCGCCGATGCGGAGCACGCGGAGCATCTCGCGGGTGTCGAGGTCGTAGCTCATCGTCGCGTGGTGGAGGACGGCGTCCCCCGAGCGCAGTTGGGCGGAGCCGCCGATCTTCCCGTCGGCGTGCTCGATGTCGTTCAGCGGCTCGTGGCTGACGTCGAGGCCGAGCCCGCGAAGCGCCTCGATGGCGCTCCGATCGAGGTCCGCGTAGCTCGCCTCGACGTCGGCGGGCACCCACGACGCCGGGAGGTAGAGCGAGTAGGTGACGACGTCGCCCGGTGCGACGTACATCGACCCGCCGCCGGTGACGCGGCGCACGGGCACGATGCCGTGCTCGCGGGCGTACTCGGCCTCGACTTCGTCGTCGAACGACTGGAAGCGCCCGAACGGGACGGCGGGCGTGTCGCGACGCCACACGCGGAGGGTCGGGGGCGTCTCGCCGGCCTGCAGGCGGTTCGTCAACACCTCGTCGAGCGCGTGGTGGACCGGTTCCGAGAGCGCCTCGGGGTCGACGACGCGGAGGCCGCGGTGGTCGTCGGTCATTCCATCGCCTCCCGGACGGCGGTGGCGACGTCGTCCGCGTCGAAGCCGACGAGCGTGGCGTCGACGGCGCCGACGGCCGTCGCGAACTCCTCGTGTGGGGCGTCGCGTGGCAGGCCTTCGACGGCGCGTTCGAGCGCGTCCAGCGCCTCCGGTGGTTCGAGGAAGAAGTCGCCGCGAATCTCGACCGATTGGACGTGTGCCTCGTAGGTGACCGCCGCGCGGACGAGTTTCCCACCCGGGACCTTCACCGAGGACTCCCCGTGCATACGCGTGGAGTACGCAACCGGCGGGTAAAGAGCGCTCGGGTGCCCGAGGCCGGTATCGCAGCCACAGCCTTGAAATGTCTCGCCCGGGAACCCTCCATCGATATGCCCACCGCCGAAGTCGACCTCCCGAGCGATATCGAAGTCGAGATCGACCGCCTCGTCGACGAGGGCGAGTTCCTCAACCGGAAGGAAGCGGTCGAAGAACTTCTCTCCACGGGGCTGAACGTCTACGACGTCACGGCCGGCGAGGAGGAAGAGGAGCGCTTCGAGGAGGAGATGCGGGAGACGAGCGAGCGCTCGCTCGGCGACGAGTACGAGTTCTAAGGCGGTCGCTTTTCCGCCGGTCGGAACGACGCTCGCGTAGCGACCGCGTTCGCGAGTCGGCCGTCGCGGACGGTGGGCGCGACGCCGTGACCGGGTGGCGTGCCCCGCCGCGCGTCAGTCGCGGCGGCGCAGCGCGAGGAAGCCGGCGGCGAGCGCGACGCTCGCGGCGGCGAACCCGAAGCCGAGCGAGCCGGCGGACGTCGTCCCCGTGGCCGTCGTCGTCGTGGTCGTCGCGGTCGTCGTGGTCGAGGTCACGTTCTGCGTCTGGTCCGACGTGGTCGTCGTCGTGCTCGACGTGGTGGTCGTCGTGGACTGTCCGCCGTCGCCGCTCCCGCCGTCCGTCGCGCCAGCGGTGTCGCTGGTGTCGTCGACGTTGTCGCTCCCGTCGCTGGTGTCGTCGGTGTCGTCGGTGTCGCTCCCGTCGCTCGTGTCGCTATCGTCGCCGCTCGAGGACGCGGTGATGTCGAAGGCCGCAGTGACGGGCGCGTCCGTGCTCTGGACGTTCACGCCGATTGCGGCGTGGTAGGTGCTCTCACTCACGGGGTTCTGGGCGTCGTGGTACTCGACGACGACCACGTCACCCTGCGCGAGGGAGTAGCTTCCGCCGAAGCCGAACGTGAGCGTGTGGCCGTCGTTCGAGACGTCGACCTCCGAGAGGTCGTCGGAGACGTTCGTCTCGATGGTCTCGTCGCCGTCGGTGCTGATGCCGACGCGGACGACGTCGCTCGTGCCGACCCCGGAGACGTCGGTCGCCGTCTCGGTCGCCGCGTAATCGACTTCGATGCTGTTCAGCGAGTCGGAGGCGTCGTTCGGCGCGACTTCGACGGTCGCGGTGTGCGTGCTCGTCGCGTCCGGGCTGTCCGGGTCCACGGTGAGCGAGGCGTTCACGGCCTCGGTGTCCGTGGTGACGGTGAGCGTCGCGTCGGTGCCGTTCGCCCACTCACCGTTCAGCGCGCTCGGAATCGCGTACGACCCGTCGCCGGGGTTCGTGACGTTCGCGTAGGTGAGGACGACGCGCTCGTCGGAGGCGACGGTGTGGTTCCCCTCGAACGTCGCGTTCACGACGCCGTCGGTGACGCCGACGCCGGTGACGTTCAGCGCCGGGTCACCGGACTCGTTCGCCAGGTCGCCGTCCGTGTCGATGAAGGCCCCCGTGACGGTGGCGTCCGCGGGCACGTCGCCGATCCCGCTCGCGGTGTAGTTCGCGGCGAGGCTCGTGACGTTCGCGCCGTACTGGCTCGTACCGGGTCGGAACGCGAGCGTGTGCGTCGTGTTCGCGTGCTCGCTCGCGTTCGCCGCCGTCACCGTCGCGTCGGCGGGCCCGGTCGAGACCTCGAAGTCGGCGGCGACGTCCGCGTCGTCGCTCTGCGTGTTGATGCCGACGGCCGCCGTGTACGTGCCGTTACTCCCGGGGTTTTCGACATCGCTGTAGTTCGCGACGACGACGTCACCCTGTTCGAGGGTGTAGCTCCCGCCGAAGCCGAGGAGGAGCGTGTGGCCGTCGTTCGAGATGCTGACCGAGGAGAGGTCGTCGGAGACGTTCGTCTCGATGGTCCGGTCACCGTCGGTGCTGATGCCGACGGCGTTCACGTCGCTCAGCCCGACCTCGGAGACGTCGGTCGCCCCCGTGTTCTCGGCGTAGTCGACGCGGAACTCGTTCAGCGAATCGGAGGCGTCGTCCGACCCGACTTCACCCGTCGCGACGTGCGTGCTCCGTGCGCCCGCGTACGGCGGGTACGGCGTGACGGAGGCGGCGCTCGTCTCCGAGCTCACGACGACGTCGAGGGTGACGCTCGTCGCGTTCTCCCAGTCGCCGTTCGCGGTGACGCGCTCCGTGTACGTGCCCGCGACGTCCGGGTTCCCGACCGGGTCGTAGGCGACGACGACGGGCTCGCTCGCGTTCAGCGTGTAGCTCCCGTTGAACGCGACGGTGAGGTTCTGGTTCGCCGCCGTGACGCCGGTGACGTTCAGCCCGGATTCGGCGCTGTCGTTCTCGCCGTCCGCGTCCGCGTCGACGAACGCGGTGACGTTTTCGGCCGGCAGGTCGTACAGCATCGCGTTCTCACCGTAGTCGACCGTGACGTTCCGGAGCGTCCGGTTGTCCTGTGCGCTCCCGGGTGCGTAGGAGAGCGTGTGCGTCGCGTTCGCCCCGTCCCAGTCCGGCGTCGCGGTGAGCGACGTCGTCGCGGCCGCCTGCGTGATGTTCAGGCTGTCGGTCGCGGGCGACCCGGAGGACTGCGAGTTCAGGTCGACACTGACCGAGTACGTGCCCATCGAGTCGGGGTTCTCGACGTCGCTGTAGGTGACGTAGAAGGTGTCGCCGGCCTTCACGTCGTAACTCCCGCCGAAGGTGAACGTCACCGTGTTGCCGTTGTCGCTGTGCTTGACCGCCTGGAGGTCATCCGTGACGTTCGTCCGGTCGCCGTTCCGGACGACGTAGGCCGCCTCGACGTCGTCACCGGTGACGTTACCGGCGTCCGCCGACGAGTCGGGGTACTGTACCTGAATCGAGCTCAGCGAACTCCCCGCTTCGTTCGAGTCCGGGGAGACCGAGACGTTGTGCGTGGCCGTGGCGGTCGCGTTCGCGGGCGTCGCCTCGATGGTGGCGGCGTCGGCGGCGGCGGCGGTGCCGACGAAACCGACGCCGACCGATGCGACCACTGAGAGGACGACGATGGCGCTCAACGCGACGGCTCGGGATGTTCGTGTCATAGTTGGGGGGAAGCGGTGACGGACGGGTGAGCGCCCGCGTTCGATAAGGAAGTACCGCCCATCCACGGGTAAACGTGATGGCCACCCGAAACGTCAGCGGTGGCTGAGAACGCGCGCCGCCACCGCCGGAAGCACGTCCGTAACGTCCGCCCGCGTGGCCGTTGCCGCGATGTCGTCGTGTGGCGTCTCGTCGAAGTTCACCACGTGGAGGTCGCCGTCGCGTGCCGCCGTCACCGGGAGCGACGCCGCAGGCTCGACGGTGAGTGACGACCCGGCGGCGAGGAAGGCGTCGGCCTCGCGGGCGAGTCGTCGCGCCTCGTCGAAGACCGGCGGGAGGCGCTCACCGAACAGCACGACGTCCGGCTTGAGGAGGCCGCCGCAGTCACAGCGCGGTGGCGTCTCGCCGTCCCGGACGCGCTCGCGGACGGCGTCCGTCGGCGTCGTCGCACCACAGTCGACGCAGGTGCTGCGGCGGGCGTTCCCGTGAATCTCCAGCAGGGAGTCCGTGCCGGCGGCCGCGTGCAGGCCGTCGACGTTCTGCGTGACCACGGCGGTGAGGACGCCCGCGTCCTCCAGCGTCGCGAGCGCGTCGTGGGCGGCGTTCGGCGCGACGGCGTGCGCGTCCCGCGCCTCCGCGTCGCCAGCGTGGCCGTCCCCCTCGGCTCTCGCGGCGTCTACACCGTACATCGTCTCGTGGAGTTCGAGGCGGTCCTTCCAGAAGCCGACCGGGTCGGCGCGGAAGCGCTCGATGCGGAAATCGGCCGGGTCGTACTCCGCGTTCCAGACGCCGTCGTCGCCGCGGAAGGACGGGACCCCGGACGCGGTGCTGACGCCCGCGCCCGTGAACGCGACCGCGGTGTCGGCGTCGGCGAGCGAGTTCGCGATCCGGGACACCGCGTCCGCGTGCTCGGGGTCGGCGCGCCCCGAGCGGCCGGCGCCCTCGCCCATCAGTACTCCGCGAGGAACGCCTCGATGCGGTTCATCGCCTCCCGGAGCTCGGGGAGCGAGCGCGCGTAGGAGACTCGGACGTGGCCCTCGCCGCCGTCGCCGAAGACGCGCCCGGGGACGACGGCGACCTCCGCCTCGCGCAGGAGGTCCTCCGCGAACGCCTCGTCGTCGCCCGGCACCGAGGGGAAGACGTAGAAGGCGCCCTGCGCCTCGAAGCAGTCCAGCCCCATCTCCCGGAAGCGCGAGAGGACGAAGCGCCGGCGGCGGTCGTACTGCTCGCGCATGTCCGCGACGGCGTCGTCACAGGACTCGAGAGCCTCAAGCGCGGCGGCCTGCGCCGTCGTCGGCGCGGAGAGCATCGTGTACTGGTGGATGCGGTTCATCGCGTCGACCACCTCCGGGGGCCCCATCGCGTACCCCAGCCGGAGGCCCGTCATCGCGTACGCCTTCGAGAAGCCGTTGAAGACGACGGTGCGCTCGCGCATCCCCTGCTGGGTGGCGATGCTGTCGTGGTCGCCCTCGTAGGTGAGCGCGGCGTACACCTCGTCGGCGAGCACGAAGAGGTCGTGCTCGCGCGCGAACTCCGCGACCTCCGCGAGGTGGGTCGCGTCCATCGTCGCGCCCGTCGGGTTGTTCGGGTAGCAGAAGACGAGGACGTCCGCGCGCTCGGCGCCCGCGCGCTCCAACGCGTCGTAGGTGAGACGGAACTCCTCGCTCGCCTCGGTCGGAACCGGGAGGACCTCGCCCCCGGAGAAGGAGGCGTCCGGCCCGTAGGAGATGTAGGCGGGTTCGGCGACCGCGACGACGTCGCCGGGGTCGACGAGCGCGCGCATCGCGAGGTCCATCGCCTCGCTGACGCCCGTCGTCACGAGGATTTCCTCCTCGGCGTCGTAGTCGTGGCCGTAGCGCGTCACGTGCGCGGAGATGGCTTCGCGGAGGTCGCGCCGCCCCCGGTTCGACGTGTAGGAGGTCTGCCCGCGCTCGAGGGCCTCGATGGCGGCTTTGCGGGCGGGCCACGGCGCGCTGAAGTCGGGTTCGCCGACGCCGAGCGAGATGACGTCCTCCATCTCCTCGGCGATCTCGAAGAAGCGCCGAATCCCGGAGGGCGGCGTCCGCTCGGCGCGCTCTGAGAGGTGGCTCATGGCGAGTAGGAGAGCCGGTCGTCCTCCTCGCCGTCCCCGAACTCGATGCCCTCGGCCTTGTACGTCTCCATGACGTAGTGCGTCACCGTCTGCGTGACCTCGGGGATGGGCGCGATCTCCTCGGAGACGAAGCGCGAGACCGCGTTCATCGAGTCCGCGCGCACCTCGAGGGCGAAGTCGTAGTCGCCGCTGACGAGCTGGAACGCGGCGACCTCCGGGAACTTCGCGATGCGACGCGAGATGTCCTCGTAGCCCGTCTCGCGGTCGAGCTCGACGTTCAACTCCACCTTCGCCTCGACGATGCCGTCGTCGAGCGCCGCCCAGTCCACGACCGCCGTGTACCCCCGCAGCACGCCCTCGTTCTCGAGGGCCTCGATGTGTGCCTCGGCCTCCTCGGGCGTGAGGTCGAGCTGTCGAGCGACGTCCTCGGGCGTGTACCGGGCGTCCTCGCAGAGCAGGTCGAGGACGCGTCTGCGGTCGTCGTCGTCCATACTCCCATGGTGGACGGGTCCGTTCTTAGGTCTGACTCTCTCGGCGGCGGGGCCGGACGCCGAGAGCGGGCGTCGGGCGCGAGCCACCCGGCCGGCACCGGACGGCTTTTGTGCCGCCCGCGCGCCGTTCGAGGCATGTTCGTTCTGCACGCGACCTTCCACCTCGACCCCGCGCACCGCGAAGCGGCCCTCGATGCTGTCAGAGAGCTCGTCGAGGCCTCACGCCGCGAGGACGGCGTCATCGACTACCGCGCCGGCGTCGACGTCCACGACGAGAACACGCTCCGGTTCGTCGAGCGCTACGAGGACGCGGCCGCGCACGCCGCCCACGAGGAGACCGACCACTGCGAGCGCTTCACCGAGCGCCTCCCCGAGCTGCTCGCGGCCGACCTCGAGATGGTCTCCTTCGAGGTGGCCGAGGAAGCCGTCGACGAGTTCACCGTCGCCGTCGAGGACGAGGACTGAGCCGGAGGCCTACCGGAGGCCGGGCGACGGCGGCGCGCGGCGTTTGTGCGTGCTCGACTCGCGGAGGGCGGCGAGGCGCTCGACCGTCTCGCGCTCCGCCTCGACGCGCGCCGCCGTCGCCTCGACGCCGAGGCCGTCGTCGACGAGACAGCGCAATACGGGGTCGATTTCCGCGTAGGGCGCGCCCAGCTCCTCGCGGTCGGTCTGCCCCGCCCAGAGGCCCGCCGTCGGCTCCTTCTCGACGAAGCGCGCGTCGAGGTCGAGGTGCTCCGCGAGGGCGACGACCTCCGTCTTGTAGGCGTCGCGGAGCGGCGCGACGTCCACGGCGCCGTCGCCGTGCTTGGTGAAGTAGCCGAGCAGGTGCTCCGAGCGGTTGTCCGGCCCGAGGACGAGCAGCCCGCGCTCGTTCGCGGCCGCGTAGAGGCGCACCATTCGGACCCGCGCGCGGACGTTCCCGACCGCTCGCTCGTCGAGGTCGACCCCCGTCTCCCGGAACGCCGCGACCTGTCTCTGGATGGATTCCTCGCGCCAGTCGACGCCGAGCGACTCGCAGAGGTCGCGGGCGTCGCGCATGTTCGCGGGGTCGCTCGGCGCGCCCGGGAGGACGAGCGCGCGGACGTTCTCGGGGCCGACGGCGTCGGCGGCGAGCGTGACGCCGACCGCGGAGTCGAGGCCGCCGCTGACGCCGACGACGTAGCCGCCCGCACCGGACTCCTCGGCGTACTCGCGCAGGAACGCGCGCGCGGCGTCCGCGATGCGCGCCGGGTCGAGTCGGCCGCGCGGTGACTCCGTCTCCTCGGCGTCGTCTCTCATGCGTTCGCGTGCGACGCCGAGGCCCGTAGTCGTGGTGGGCGTCGCGCGCCACCGGGGCCGGCCTCAGAGCGGCTTCGCCATCTCGACGTGCGGGATGCCGGCCTCCTCGAACGTCTCGCCGATTACCTCGTAGCCGCGCGCCTCGTAGAACCCGACGACGGGCGTCTGCGCGTGGAGGACGGCGCGCTCGTAGCCGGCCTCGCGGGCGTCGGTTTCGACGGCGTCCATCAGGTGTGCGCCCCATCCCTCGCCGCGGTGCGACTCGCGGACGGCGACGCGCTCGACCTTGACCGTCTCGTCGTCGTGCTCGCGGTAGCGCGCGGCACCCACCGGGTTCCCGTCGACGTACGCGACGTAATGCGTGGCGTCCGCCTCGTGCTCGTCGACCTCGACGTCCTCGGGGACGCCCTGCTCGTCGACGAAGACGGCGTAGCGGACGTCGAGCGCGTCCGCGCGTTCGGCGTCGTCCTCGACGCGGGTGACTCCGTGCATGGTGTCGGGAAGCCGTCCCGGCCGGAAAGCGCTGTCTCCTCGCGGGCGGACGCAGAAAGGGACTTACGACGGCGAGCGCCACAGGGGACGTATGGACACTGAGGCGCTGGCGTCCGTGCTCGAAGGCGAGGGGTTCTCGCCGTATCAGGCCCGCGCGTACGTCGCGCTCCTCGAACTCGGCTCCACGTCGGCGAGCGCGCTCGCGGACGCCAGCGACGTCCCCCAGCCCCGCATCTACGACGTCGTCCGGTCGCTCGAGGACGAGGGCTACGTCGAGACGTACGAGCGCGAGCACCTCCACGTGCGCGTCCCCTCCCCGGAGGCCGTCGTCTCCACGCTCCGCGAGCGCGTCGAGGACCTCCGTGCGGCCGCGACGGAGGTCGAGAACCGGTGGACGCGCCCGGAGCCACGCACCCACGAGGTGTCGGTGGTGTCGCGCTTCTCGACCCTGCGCAATCGCGCAGAGGCGTTCGTCGGGAGCGCCGAGCACCGCGTCCAGCTCTCCGTGACGCCCGCGCAGTTCCGCAACCTGCGCGCCGCGCTCGCGGGCGCTCACGAGCGCGGCGTCGCGGTCCAGCTGTCGATTCACTCCTGTCCCCGCGACGCCGCCACCGACCTCCCGCTCGAGTCGGTGGCGACGGAGGCGCGCTGGCGCGAGCGCGAAGCGCCCTTCCTCGCGATCATCGACCAGCACCGCGTCTGCTACGCCGAGCACGTCGGCTCGCCGCGCGAGTACGGCGTCGTCGTGAACGACCGGACGCACGCCGCCGTCTTCGTCTGGTACTACTTGAGCACGCTCTGGGAGCTCTGGGAGCCGCTGCTCGAGGCCGACCGCGGGTACCCGCGGACGTACGTGGACGTCCGGCGCGCTGCCCACGAGTTCGCCCCGCACCTGCAGGCCGGCGAGGACGTTCTCGTGCACGTCGAGGGCCACCGCGTCGAGACGGGCGAGTACTGCGAGTTCGCGGGGCGCGTCGTCGACATCGCCTACGAGGGCCGCGACGACGAGGACGACGGGCCGCGCTCGCTCCAGAGCCTCGCGGGGCAGGCCTCGCTCGTCGTGGAGACGGACGAGGGGGAGGTGACGGTCGGCGGGTTCGGCGCGGTTATCGAGGACGTCTCCGCCGAGCGCGTCGTCGTCGAGGACGTCGTCTGAGTCGCGGCTCCGGCCTCGCGGCGAACAGTTATGTCGGTTCGGGAACTCCCACTAGGTGTTCGGAATGACTGATGTCGACAGTGCCGACGGGACGCTCGGGGAGTGCCCGCAGTGTGGTGCGCGCATCCCGGAGAGCGCGGTGCTCATCGAGTACGAGGACGGCGACGGGACGGCGGCCTACGCCGACTGCCCGGAGTGCAGCGACGTCGTGAAACCCGAGTGAGGTCGGGCGGACCCACAACTGTTTGTGGCGGCCACGCCAACCGGGGAGTGAATGCCCTCGCGCACGCTCCTCTCCGTCTTCGTGGTGACGCTCCTCCTCGCGCCCGTCGCGTCGGCGCTCGCCGCGCCCGCGGCGGCGACGGCGTCCGCACCCGCATCGGCCGCGCCGGCCGCCCACGACGCCCCGGCGGAGAACGCGACCATCGGCTACTTCGACGGCTACTGGTACGACTCGAACATCACGGTGACTCAGGACGACGGGCTGAACGCGAGCGAGACGCACGCGTACGTCCGGCGGACGATGGCGCGCGTCGAGCACGTCCGCCAGCACAACTTCGAGGAAGCGGTGCCGGTCGACGTCATCTCGCGCGCGGCCTATCAGGCGAACCAGTCGAGCGGCGGGAGCGACAGCGCGTACAGCCGGTGGAACCAGCAGGTCTGGGAGGCCGCGCTGATAATCGGCTCGGACACGAACCTCTCGGCGGCGACGCAGTCCTACTACTCGAACAACGTCCTCGGCTACTACTCGCCCTCGAGCGACGCGATCAAGATCGTCGTCCCGGACGGGAAGAACGCCCACATCGAGTACGCCACGCTCGCACACGAGCTCCAGCACGCCCTCCAGGACCAGCAGTACGACCTGACGAAGGCGAAGTACGGCGGCGAGACGCAGGACGCGCAGCTCGCGACGTCGGGGCTCGTCGAGGGCGAGGCGCGCTACGTCGAGTCGCGCTACGAGGAGAACTGCGCGAGCGGCGAGTGGGACTGCGTCGCGGGGCCGAGTTCGAGCGGCGATGAGGGTTCGAGCAGCGACGGGGGCTCGGAGTCGTCCTCGGAGTCCACGTCGGCGAGTCCGCCGCGCAGCCTCCAGTTCACGCTCTACTTCCCGTACGCGAGCGGGCCGGGCTACGTCGCCGACCTCGTCGAGCGCGGCGGCTGGGCGGCCGTAGACGACGCGTGGGAGCGCCCGCCGAACACCACGACGGAGGTGATTCACGGGACGGCGCCCGAGCGGACGGCCGTCTCCGTGGACCGCGACGCGGCGACGAACGGCTGGGAGACGTACCCGGAGCAGGGCGTGAACGGGACGGACACGCTCGGCGAGGCGTCGGCGTTCGTCGGCCTCTGGTGGCAGAGCTACGAGTACGGCGCGGGCGCGGTCCCGCAGCGCGCGATTCAGGGCGACGGGGAGTACCGCACGCTCCGGTACAGCGCGGCGGCGACGACGGGATGGTCGGGCGACGCGGTCCTCCCCTACCGGAAGAACGCGAAGAACGGCTTCGTCTGGAAGACGGCGTGGAACACGAGCGCGGACGCGAGCGCGTTCGCGGACGCCTACGTGCTCTCGCTGAAGGCGCACAACGCGACGAAGCGAAACGGCACGTGGGTCGTCCCCGAGGATGACGGCTATCGGGGTGCGTACCGCGTCGTGCAGGACGGCGAGACGGTGACGGTCGTGAACGGCCCGGACGTCGAGGCGGTGACCGCCATCCGGCCGTCGCTCGCGGGCGTGGACAGCCCGAGTCCGACGACGTCGAGCGGCGTTCCGGGCGTCGGCGTCCTCGGTGCCGGCCTCGCGCTCCTCCTCGCGGGCGTCGCCCTCGCGCGACGGGGCTAGCGCTCGAGGGGGAGGCGCGTCGCGTTCGGGTTGTTCCTCGTCCGCTCGTCGACCAGCGGGAACCGCGTGAGGTAGCCGTCGCGGAAGGTCTCGACGATGCGCCGCGAGCGCTCGGTGCCGTCGCGGGCGGCGTCGTGGGCGGCCCGGAGGCCGTCGCGGTCGGCGAGCGGGAGCATGCTGACGGTCGTCCCCTCGGGGGTGACGTCGAGGAGGAGGCCGGCCTGCGGGAACGAGCAGACGGCGGGCGCGAGGAGTTCGCGGACCCGCCCGGCGGTGCCGACGGTGGGCCAGTGGGCGTGCCCGGAGACGGCGAGCGGGACGTCGTGGTCGGCGAGGACGTCCGCGAGGTTGTGGTGGCAGACGACGACGGCCTCGCCGATGGTCGGGAGGACGGCGTCGAGCCACGCGAGCTGGTCGTCGGTGACGCGGCCGTGCGAGCCGTCCTCGACGGCGCTCGCGGTGTCGAGGCCGACGACGTGGACGGAGCCGACGCGCCGGACGTAGGGGAGGACGCCGGGCGTGTAGCGCTCGCGGAAGGCGTGGACGCTCGGGGCGTCCCGGTAGGTCTTGGGGACGTCGTGGTTCCCGGGGACGCAGAGGACGGGTCCGTCGAAGGTCGCGAACGCCGCGTCGACGGCGTCGAAGGAGTCGGGGCGGCCGTCGCGGGTGAGGTCGCCGGCGACGAGGACGGCGTCCGCGCCGAGGCGGCCGGCGTCGTCGAGCGCGGTCCGCAACCTGTCGAGGGCGTGCTCGTGGCACTTCCACGAGCCGGATTCGCGCGCGGCGTCGGCGTGCACGTCCGCGAGGACGGCGAGCGTCGTCTCCGGGCCGGCGGGTCGGGCGAGGCGTGCGAGGACGGGGCCGGGACGCGGCGTCACGGCGACCACCGGTCGTGGCGCGGGCGCTCGGGTGTGGGCATGGGCGCGCGTAAACGTGGGCGCGCCACCGCCTTATTCCTGTCTACGAACGGATACGTTCGGGTACGGAGCCGTCCGTAGCACCCGTGAGTCTCACGGGAGGACGCGCCAGCCGTCGAGCGTGGGCCGCGTCGTGGCCGACGGCGTCGGCGTCCGCGAGGACGGCGAGCGGCGCCTTCGGGCCTCCGGAGTCGGGGAGGGGGTGGGTAGCTGCGCGAAACCCTTAACCGCTTTGGTATGGTATAACGTAACAGTATCGGTTCCCGGCCGGACCCCCTGCCTCCGCCCCCGTTCACACGCACCGCGCCCCGAACGGGACGGCGGCGCGCAGGAAGTGTGTGACGGTAACACACCGCGATGGCCGTGGGCCGATATCCGAGACACATCATGACCGGCGACACCACCACCCTCGACGCGCTCTCCGAGCGGTACCGGCAATCGATACCGGACGACCTCCGCGAGACCCACGACTACGGGTGGTACTTAGAGCTCGTGCGCGAGGACCCGAGGGTCACCCGCAACGCCCACCAGCGACTCGCGGACATGTTCGACCACTACGGCACGCGCTACGACGAGTCGCGCGGCCTCGTCGAGTACGCGCTCGCCACCGAGGACCCGCTCGGCGACGGCGCGAACACCTTCTACGGTCGCGAGATCCACGAGGCGATCCACGAGTTCGTCAATAAGGTCAAGTCCGGTTCGCGCGGCCTCGGCCCCGAGAAACGCATCCTCCTCCTCCTCGGGCCCGTCGGCTCCGGGAAGTCCGACTTCGACAAGCAGGTGCGCCGGTATCTCGAGGACTACACCCTCGGCGACGCCGGCCGGCTGTACACCTTCCGTTGGACCGGCCTCTGCGACGTCATCCCCGACCAGGACCCCGGCGACGACGTCGTCCGCTCGCCGATGAACCAGGACCCCCTGACCCTCCTCCCGCAGGACCAACGCGACGCCGTCCTCGAGGAGGTGAACGAGGCGCTCGCGGAGCCCTACACCGTCCGCAACGAGCAGTCCCTCGACCCCGAGAGCGAGTTCTACATGGACCGCCTGCTCGAGGAGTACGACGACGACCTCGCGAGCGTGCTCCGCGAACACGTCGAGGTCGTCCGCCTCGTCGCCGACGAGAACAAGCGCCAGTGCATCGAGACCTTCGAGCCGAAGGACAAGAAGAACCAGGACGAAACCGAACTGACCGGCGACGTCGACTACTCGAAGCTCGCCGTCTACGGCGAGAGCGACCCGCGCGCGTTCGACTACTCCGGGGCCTTTTGCAACGCGAATCGCGGCCTCTTCAGCGGCGAGGAGCTGTTGAAACTCCAGCGCGAGTTCCTCTACGACTTCCTGCACGCCACGCAGGAGCAGACGATCAAGCCGAAGAACAACCCCCGCATCGACATCGACCAGGTCATCGTCGGGCGCACGAACATGCCCGAGTACCGCGAGAAGAAGGGCGACGAGAAGATGGAGGCGTTCAACGACCGCACCAAGCGCGTCGACTTCCCGTACGTCCTCGAGTACGAGGAGGAGGCGAAGATCTACTCGAAGCTCCTCCGCAACGCGGACGTCCCGGACGTCCACGTCGAACCCCACACCCTCGAGATGGCGGGTCTCTTCGGCGTCCTCACGCGCATCGCCGAACCCGACACCGGCGCGGTCGACATCGTCTCGAAGGCGAAGGCCTACAACGGCGAGACGGACGACCTCGAGGACGCGGACGCGAAGAAACTCCGCGAGGAGGGCGACGACGCAACCGACCTCGGCGAGGGGATGGACGGCGTCAGCGCGCGCTTCATCGGCGACGAGATCGCCGAGGCCATCATGGAGTCCACGCATCGCGGGCGGGCGTACCTCTCCCCGCTCCTCGTCTTCACCCACTTCGAGGCACACCTCCCCGGCCACGGGTCCATCGGCGAGGAGGAGGTCGAGCGCTACCAGCGCTACCTCGAACTCGTGCGCGAGGAGTACAAGGACCGCGCCATCGAGGACGTCCGGCACGCGCTCGCCTACGACGTCGACGAGATCCGCCAGCAGGGCGAGAAGTACATGGACCACGTGATGGCGTACATCGACGACGACACCGTCGAGGACGACCTCACCGGCCGACCAGTCGACCCGGACGAGACGTTCCTGCGCGCCGTCGAGGAGCAACTCGACGTCCCCGAGGACAGGAAGGACGACTTCCGCCAGGAGGTGTCGAACTGGGTCTCCCGGCGGGCCCGCGAGGGCGCGGCCTTCGACCCGCAGGACAACGACCGCCTGCGTCGCGCCCTCGAGCGCAAGCTCTGGGCGGACAAGAAGCACAACATCAACTTCTCCGCGCTCGTCTCCGCGAACGACCTCGGCGAGGAGCGCTCCGGGTGGGTCGACGCCCTCCGCGACAGGGGCTACTCCCGCGAGGGCGCGCTCGAAGTGCTGGAGTTCGCCGGCGCCGAAGTCGCGAAGTCCGAGCTGGAGGGCGCGTGAGTGGGATGAGCGACTACGTCGCGGCGGCGGACCGCGAACTCGACGCGGCGCTCGACGAGCCGATGACGCTCGGCGAGTACGCCGACCACGTCGTCGAGCACCCGCTCGCCGCCGCACACGCCCCGAAGTACCTCCTCGCGGCCATCGAATCTCGGGGTACCCGGACGGTCGTCGAGGAGGGCGAGGAGCGGGTTCGATACCGGTTCTTCGACGACCCCGCGAGCGACGGCGAGCACGCCGTCCTCGGGAACACGGACGTCCTGAACGGCTTCGTCGCCGACCTGCGCGCCGTCGCGGCGGGCCGCGCGAAGACCGAGAAGATCTGCTGGTTCAGCGGCCCGACGGCGACCGGGAAGTCCGAGTTCAAGCGCTGTCTCGTCGACGGCCTCCGCGCGTTCTCGCGGACCCCCGCAGGCCGACGCTACACGCTCGAGTGGAACGTCGCGGGGACGAGCGGGAGCGACCCGATGACGTACGGCGACGGCGCGCCCGAGCGCGACGCGAACTGGGAGGAGTCGCCCGTGCAGGTGAACCCGCTCGCCGCCTTCCCGCCGGCCGTCCGCGAGCGCGTCCTCGACGACGCCGCCGCGAACGACGACGGCGACGCGGTCCCGTCGCGCGTCGAGGCCGACCTCGACCCGTTCAGCCGCGAGGCCTACGACTACCTCGCCGACCGCTACCGCGAGCGCGCCCACGACGACCTGTTCAGTCGCGTCACGGACGCCGCGCACTGCCGCGTGACGAACTACGTGATGGACGTCGGACGCGGTATCGGCGTCCTGCACGCCGAGGACGCCGGCAGCCCCAAAGAACGCCTCGTCGGCTCGTGGATGCCCGAGATGCTCTCCCGCCTCGACAGCAGGGGGCGCAAGAACCCGCAGGCGTTCAGCTACGACGGCGTCCTCAGTCAGGGCAACGGCGGCGTCACCGTCGTCGAGGACGCGAGCCAGCACGCCGACCTCCTGCGCAAGCTCCTGAACGTCCCCGACGAGCGCGCCGTGAAACTCGACAAGGGCATCGGAATGGACGTCGACACCCAGCTGCTCGTCATCTCCAACCCCGACCTCGAGGCGCAGCTCGACCAGCACGCCGAGCGCTCGCAGGCCGACCCGCTGAAGGCGCTGAAGCGCCGCCTCGACCGCCACGAGTTCGGCTACCTCACGAACTACAGCCTCGAGACGCAGCTCCTGCGCCGCGAACTCCTCGGCGAGACCGACGTCTGGGACGACGCCGAGCGCGAGCGGGTGGAGGCGCGCGTCGCCGCCGGCGCGACGGTGCCGGTTCGACGCGACCCGGGCGAACCCGCCGAGACCGTCGAACTCGCCCCGCACGCGCTGGAGGCGGCGGCGATGTACAGCGTCGTGACGCGCCTCGACGCCGAGGCGCTCCCGCCGAGCCTCGACCTCGTGGACGTGGCCGTCCTCTACGACCGTGGTTTCCTCCGCGAGGGCGACGAGGAGCGCACCCGCGAGGACTACGACGTCGGCGGCGGCCGCGACGGCGAGGCCGGCATCCCCGTGACGTACACGCGGGACGCCCTCGCCGAGCTGCTCGCCGACCCGCCCGAGCGCCACCACGCCGAGGTGGACGTCTCGGGCGTGCTGACGCCGGACGACGTGCTGGACGCGATGGCGTCCGGCCTCGCTGACGCCCCGGTCTTCTCGACGGCGGAGGCGACCGAGTACGAGGGGCGCGTCGTGCTCGCGAAGGACTACGCGTTCGCCGCACAGGAGGACGACGTCATCGAGGCGCTGACGCACGACGTCACCGTCGACGAGGACACGGTCGCCGAGTACGTCGAGCACGTCTACGCGTGGGCGACCGACGGCACCGTCGAGACGCCGCGCGGCGCCGAGGCGCCCGACCCGCTCCTGCTGAAGGTGTTCGAAACCGAGCACCTCGGGCGCTTCGGGGAGGGAGACTACGACGGCACCGACGCGCTCGCGGCCGTCGCGGAGTTCCGCACCGACAAGGTCGTCACCGCGCTGAACCGCCACGCGTGGGAGCGCCGCGACGAGGGCTTCCACGCGGGCGACGTCGACCTCGCGGAGATTCCCGCCGTCACGGCAGTGCTCGATGCGACCGACTGGGAGGACGTCCGGCGGCGCTACCCCGCGCTCGACCCCGCGCAGTGGGCGGACCCGCCCGAGGAGACGCGCACGGCCGAGCTGAAGGCGAAGGCCCTCACCTACCTCGTCGACGAACGCGGCTACACGCGCGCGTCGGCGGAGTTGGCGAGCACCGCCGTGATGGAGGGGGTGAGTCACCGATGGGGCTGAGGGACGACCTCGAGCGCTACCGCGAGGTCGGCGAGCGCGCCCGCGAGGACCTCGCCGAGTTCGTGCAGTACGGCGACCTCGGCCCCTCCGGCCCAGACTCGGTGAGCGTCCCGGTGAAACTCGTCGACCTCCCGGAGTTCGCGTACGACCCCCGCGACCAGGGCGGCGTCGGGCAGGCGGAGGGCGGCCAGCCCCAGCCCGGCCAGCCCGTCGGCGAGCCAGAGCCCGCGCAGGGCGACGGCGACGACCCCGGCGACGGCGACGACCCCGGCGAGGGCCACGCCGAGCACGAGTACTACGAGATGGACCCCGAGGAGTTCGCCGAGGCGCTCGACGACGAGCTCGGCCTCGATCTCGAGCCGAAGGGGAAGACGGTGCGCGAGCGCACCACCGGCGACTTCACCGACGTCGCGCGCAACGGCCCGAAGGGGACGCTCGACTTCGAGCGCCTCTTCAAGCAGGGCCTCAAGCGCACGCTCGCGACCGACTTCGACGAGGCGTACGTCGCGGAGGCGCTGCGCGTCGCCGGATGGGGCGTCGACGACACCTTCCGCTGGGCGCGCGCGCAGTCCATCCCCGTGTCGCGGGCGTGGCTCGAACGCCGCGCCGCCGACGTCGCGGAGCCCGAGCGCTGGGACTCCATCGAGGCGATGGAGGCCGCCTGCGAGATGGAGTCGACGGCCGCGCGCGTCCGCCGCGAGGGCGTGCAGGACGTCGCGTTCCGCCGCGACGACGAGCGCTATCGCCACCCCGAGGTCGTCGAGGAGAAGCGCAAGAGCGTCGTCGTCGTGAACGTCCGCGACGTCTCCGGGTCGATGCGCGAGGAGAAACGCGAGCTCGTCGAGCGCGTCCTCACGCCGCTCGACTGGTACCTCTCCGGGAAGTACGACGAGGCCGTCTTCCTCTACGTCACGCACGACGCCGACGCGTGGGAGGTCGAGCGCGCCGAGTTCTTCGGCCTCCAGTCCGGCGGCGGCACCCGCATCTCGGCGGGCTACGAGCTCGCCGCCGACCTCCTCGAGGAGTACCCCTTCGCGGAGTGGAACCGCTACGTCTTCGCGGCGGGCGACGGCGAGAACAGCCACAACGACAGCGAGGAGCGCGTCCTCCCCCTCATGGAGGAGATCGACGCGAACCTCCACGCCTACGTCGAGGTCCAGCCCGGGACGGCCGGGCGGAGCCACCACGGCGACGTCGTCGCGGACGCCTTCGAGGGCTCCGACGACGTCGCCGTCGCACGCGTCAACGACAACGACGACGTCCTCGACGCCATCGAGACGATCCTCACCACCGAGACCGAGGCGAACCAATGACGACCGACACCGACAGACGCGACAAGCAACGCATCGCCGCCGGGTTAGCGGACGTCGCCCGCGACGCCCGCGCGCTCGCCGAGAAACTCGGCCTCGAGCCCTACGACGTGAACTACTGGATCGTCGACCACGACGAGATGAACGAGCTCATCGCGTACGGGGGCTTCCAGACGCGCTACCCGCACTGGCGCTGGGGGATGCAGTACGACCGCCAGCAGAAGCAGAGCCGGTACCTCGGCGGGAAGGCCTTCGAAATCGTGAACAACGACGACCCGGCGGCGGCGTTCCTCCAGGAGTCGAACGCGCTCGCCGACCAGAAGGCCGTCATCACGCACGTCGAGGCGCACGCGGACTTCTTCGCGAACAACCAGTGGTTCGGCCTCTACGCCGACGACCCGGACGCCGCCGCGACGCTCGAGCGCCACGCCGACCTCATCGAGGGCCACATGAGCGACCCCGAGGTCGACCGGCGCGACGTGGAGGCGTTCGTCGACAGCGTGCTCTGCCTCACCGACGTCATCGACCAGCACCGGCCGTACACGGACGCCCTCCCCGAGGCCGACGAGTCCCGCACCGACATCGAGGCGCGCCTCGACGACATCGGCCTCTCCGAGGACGTCACGCGGCAGGTGTTCGACGACGACTGGCTCGACGCGCACGCCGAGGACGCGTCGACCGATACCGAGCCCGCCGCGGACCTCCTCGCGTTCCTCGCGCGCCACGGGAAGGCCCACGACTCGGAGTCGGGGAAGGCCGTCGAGTACGCGGACTGGCAGCGCGACGTCCTCGAGGCCCTGCGACGCGAAGCCTACTACTTCGCCCCGCAGAAGCTCACGAAGGTGATGAACGAGGGCTGGGCGGCGTACTGGGAGTCGATGATGATGGGCGAGGAGGCGTTCGCCGGGACTGACGAGTTCGTCGACTACGCCGACCACCAGTCGCGCGTGCTGAACTCGCCGGGGCTGAACCCATACGCGCTCGGCAAGGCGCTCTGGGAGTACGTCGAGAACACCGCGAACCGCCGCGAGGTCGTCGAGCGCCTGCTGCGCGTCGAGGGGGTGACGTGGCGGACCTTCCACGACGCCGTCGACTTCGAGGCGGTGCAGGCGGCGCTCGAACCGCCCGAGGCGCTCGACGCCGTCGACCCCGCCGACCTCGACGCGCTCGGCGGCCTCCCCGACGCGTACGTCGACCGCGAGGCGCTCGCGCGAGCGACGGCCGGCGAACTCGACGTCGCGGCACACCCGTGGAAGCTCTTCACGGACGCGGGCCTCGCGCGCCGACACTACTCGCTCGCAAAGCCCCAGTACCGTGGCTTCCTCCGCGCCGTGTCGCGAGCGGAGTTGGAGCAGACGGCGCGCTACCTCTTCGAGACGGACCGGTACGCGTCCGTCGCCGAGGCGCTCGCCGACGTCGACTTTAGTGCGGGCTGGGACCGGATGCGCGCCGTCCGCGAGAGCCACAACGACGTGACGTTCATCGACGAGTTCCTCACGCAGGAGTTCGTGGACGCGAACGGCTACTTCGCCTACGAGTTCTCGCGCTCGACCGGCCGGTATCACGCGACGTCGACGGACGCAGACGCGGTGAAGAAGAAGCTCCTCCTCCAGTTCGCGAACTTCGGGAAGCCCACGGTCGTCGCGCTCGACGCGAACCACCGCAACCGTGGCGAGCTCCTCCTCGGCCACCGCTACAACGGCGTCGCGCTCGACCTCCCGCAGGCGAAAGACGTGCTGGTGCGCGTCTTCGACCTCTGGGGGCGCCCGGTCGCACTACGCACCATCGTGACGGAGGTGTCGGAGCGCGAGCTCGAGCGGGCGCGACGGCAGGGCGTCGAACCCGACCCGGAGGAGGTCGGCCTCGAAATCCGCTACGACGGGACGGAGTTCACCGAAGTCGAGCTCGACGACGCGGACGTCGCGTCCCTGCAGGCGGACGCCGTCGACTACGACACGACGCCCGAGGGGTGGCTCGCGTAGCGTCCCCATGGTAGCGCGACTCGCGGAACCCTTATCCCTCACACCCACCTAAGATGTGTTGTAATGGCAAGCGGTAAGGTTGACTTCTTCAACGACACGGGCGGTTACGGATTCATCGAGACTGACGACGCGGACGAGGACGTCTTCTTCCACATGGAGGACGTCGGCGGCCCCGACCTCGAAGAGGGTCAGGAGGTCGAGTTCGACATCGAGGAGGCCGAGAAGGGCCCCCGCGCGACGAACGTCACGCGCCTTTAAGTAGACGACTCAGCGCCCTCGCGGCGCACCCGACATTTCTTTCGACGCTACCCGGTGAGCGACCGCTCACGCGAGCGCGTGACGCGCGCCGAGGACCAGTCCGAGGACGCCGCCACAGAGCGCCACGCCACCGAGGGCGACGAGCGACGCGACCCCGGCCCACCACGCGAGCGCGCTCGCGCCGACGCCGAACAGGAGGCCGACGAGCGTCCCGGCCGCGAGGAGCGGCGTCGTCGCCCGTTCGAGACCCGCCGCCCATCCCGCCACCGGAACGAGGACGGCACCGAGCACCAGCCCCACTCCGACGCCGAGCGCGGCCGCCACCCCGGCGTCGGACACCGGACTGCCCGTGACGGCCGTCACGACGGCGACCGACAGGCCGAGGAGCGCGCCGAGCGCGAAACCGAAACCCATGGACCGCGACGCGGAGAGTGACACGCTCGTCGGTGCTCGCGCCCGCCGAATAAAGCCACCCGGAACCGCCCCGCTCTTCTTCGTCGGGTACGTCCAGACGCGTATGTCGATGGACTCACTCCCGTCCCGCCCGCTCACCATCGCGGAGGGCCGGGCGCTCCACCGAAGCGACGCCTTCCGGATGGTCGCGCCCGCGAGCGCGCACACCGCCCGCGACGCGGACGAACGCCTCGTCTCCGCGCTCGTCCTCGTGCGCGACGGCGTCGTCCACGGCGTCGGCTTCGACCTCAACGCCGACGAGTGGACGGTCGTCTACCGCGAGCGCTTCGAGGGGATCGAGGACGCCGAAGACCACGCGCAGGCCGCGAACGAAGCCCTGCAGGAGTGGGCGGGGCACGAGGACCGCGAGTTCGAGCGCGTCGAGGAGTCCGGCGTCGAAGCCGAGGCCGGCGAGAGCGAGCGCGCCCGCGCGCTCTTCGAGCGCTACCGCGCCGCGACGGCCGAGTAGCTTTTTCACCACGCGCGCCCGAGCGACCGATATGACGCGCTACCTCCTCGCCACCGACTCCGTGCACACGACCGCTGCGGCCTGCGACTACCTCCAGGGACGCCTCACGAGCGACGACGTCGTCCGCGTCGTCGGCGTCAGCGAGGGCGGGTCGCGAGATGCTCACGAATCGCCGAGCGAGTCGGTAGCCACCCAGAACGCACCGCGCTCCGGTGATGCGGGCGACGCCGTGAACGTCGCCGTCGCGCGCCTCGCCGTGCCCACCGTCGAAACCGCAGTCCGCGAGGGCGACCCGCTCGCGGAACTCCGCGACGAACTCGACGCCGGCGACGTCGACGAACTCGTCCTCGGCGCCCACCACCCCGGGTCGGGCGCGGAAGGCGGACTCGGGAGCACCGCCGCCGGCCTCGTCGGGCACGTCGACGTCCCCTGCGTCGTCCTGCCGCCCGTCGGCCTCGAGTAGCGCCCGGCCCGTAGCCGGGGCGACACGCAGGCGGCCGATGCGTGGACGCCGCGCGCGACGACGCGTCGCCACACAACGGCTATCCGGTTCGGCCCACGGGACAGGAGACACCGGAGGTACCGAGCGGCGGTGCTCTCGCCGTCGCTCGCGGGTCGGTCCTCCCCGCTCGCAGTATCGCGGCGCGCTCGCTCGCGCTCGGTAACAGGTGACTCCCTATCGGTCGTCGCCGCCTTCCTCGAAGTCGAGCGCGCACGAGTTGATGCAGAAGCGCTTGCCCGTCTCGGTGGGGCCGTCGTCGAAGACGTGTCCGAGGTGGCCGCCACAGTCGGCGCAGACGACTTCGGTGCGCACCATCCCGTGGCTCGTGTCGCGGCGGAGCTCGACTGCGCCCTCGACGGCGTCGTCGAAGCTCGGCCACCCCGACCCCTCGGAGTCGAACTTCGTCTCCGAGTCGAAGAGCACGGCGCCACAGCCCGCACACCGATACGTGCCGTCGTCGTCCTTCCCGATGAACTCGCCGGTGAACTTCGCCTCGGTGCCCTGCTCGCGGAGGACGCGGTACTCCTCGTCGGTGAGCACCTCGCGCCACTCCGCGTCCGTCTCCGGGAGGTCGCTCGTCTCGGTGTCGCTCATACCCTCAGAAAGGCACGCGGCGCGTATAGGCGTGGCGTCGCGTCACTCGCGGAGGCGCTCGCGCCAGCGCGGCACCGCGCGCCGGTAGAGCACGACGCCGACGGCACCGAGCAGGAGGCCGACGAGCGCGAGGCCGGTCGCGGGGAGCGCGCCGAGCGGCGCGGCGACGAAGCCGACGACGAGGACGGGGACCAGCGGGACGACGACGGCGAGCGTGAACGTCGCGAACAGCACCGTGTCGAAGAGGAACTCGTTGGGCTGGAAGCCCGCGAGCGCCACCGTCAGCCCGAACAGGTACGCCTGGAGGCCGACGAGGAGGACGAGCCCGCAGAGCGCGTCGAGGACGGCCGCGTCCTGCCAGATGACGGCCCCGGCGTAGAAGGCGACGCCGACGGGCACGCCGAGGACGGCGAACGCGCGGGCCTTCGCGCGGAAGACGTCGCCCGCGTCGATGGGGAACTGCGCGTACGTCTCGAGGCTGTCGAACTGCGTGAGCCAGTTGTAGGTCGTGAACGCCGTCAGCCCGAGGATGGAGCCGAACGCGACGCCCGGGAGGACGGGGAGGCCGACGAGGCCGCTCGCGAGGTCGACGAGAAAGGCGCTCACCGCGAAGAGGACGCCCGCAGAGAAGAGCACCTTCCAGTAGCCGCCCGCCGAGCGCTCCACGTCCAGCATCGTCTTCACGAACACCGGGTCGTCCCACGCGGGCATCCGCCGCCGCCACGCGCGGAAGCCGTTCCCGACCGTCCGCGCCGGTGGCTCGTACTCGGAGTCGTAGGTGACGGCGGCGACGCCCGCGAGCAGGAGGGGCGGGAGGGCCGCGAGCGCGACGCTGCGGACGCCGGGCGCGACGAACACCGCGTACGGCGTCGCGTCGCCGACCGGGGAGCCGGCGAGGAACGCCGCGACGACGCCGGCGGCGCCGACGAGCGCGAGCGCCTTTCCGGGACGCCCGCGCGACGCCAGCGAGACGGCCGCGAGCGTGCCGAGGAGGCCGAGGACGAACGTCCACGTGAGCGTCACCCAGAGGAGCGGGAGCGAGGCGAGCGGGAGGAGCGGCGCGCACGCGACGCTGATCGGCAACAAGAAGAGCACCGCGTAGTAGGCGGCGTCCTTCACGAGGAACGCCCCGAGGAGGAGGCGCTCGCTCACCGGGAGCGTGTGCGCGCTGAAGACGACGAGCGTCACGTCCCCGAGGAGGTTGCGCATCGCGTCCTGCCCGACGAGGCCCACCGTCCCGGTCTGGAGGCCGAAGAGGAGGACGAGCACGTGCACGCCCGCGACCACCGCCCCCGCGTCGGTCCCGGTCGTCCCGAGCGCCCACGTCGTCAGCGCGCCCGCGAGCGCGAGGAAGACGGGGAAGGCCGCGAAGCGCCGCCCGCCGAAGAGCTCGCTGTGCAGGCGCCACTCCTCGCGGAACATCGCCGCGAGCACCGTTCGCGCCGTGCTCATCGGTCCTGTGCTCCCCCCGAACCCGTCGGGCCGTCGACCGACGCCGCGCCGTCGCCGACCTCGCGGAGGAAGACGTCGAGGAGGCGCTCGCCCTCGCCCAACTCGGCGGGGCGGCGCGTCGCCACGAGGTCGCCCTCGCGGACGATTCCCACGCGGTCGCAGAGCTCGGCGGCGACGTCGATGTCGTGCGTCGAGAGGAAGACCGTGTTGCCGTCGTCGCGATAGGACTCGAGGAAGCGCTTGACGGTCTCCTGGACAATCGGGTCGAGGTTGACGAGCGGTTCGTCGATGAAGACGAGGTCGGGGTCGTGGAGGAACGCGCCAGTGATCATCACCTTCTGCTGTTGGCCGCGCGAGAGGTCGGTGTTCAGCGTGTCGAGCTTCTCGCGAAAGGAGAGCCGCTCCGCCCACGTCTCGACGCGCTCGGAGAGGGCGTCGTCGTCGATTCCCCGGACGCTCGCGACGAAGTCGAAGTACTCGCGCGGCGTCATGAAGCTCGGCGGCGACTCCTGCTCCGGGAGGACGCCGATGCGCTCGCGCACCCCGACCGGGTCCTCGACCGGGTCGACGCCGAGGACGGACGCCGACCCCGCGTCCGGGCGGAGCTGGCCGGTGAGGATGCGGATGGTGGTGCTCTTGCCCGCGCCGTTCGGCCCGAGCAGCGCGAAGAGCTCGCCCGACGGGACGTCGAGCGTCAACCCGGCGAGCGCCGTCAGGTCGCCGTAGGACTTGCGGAGGTCCGCCGTGACTATCGCGTTCACGTCACCCCCGTCGCGTGCCGCCGCCAAATAGCTCCGCGTCGCGACACGTCCCGAAGCGTGCCACCCGGGTTTTTGTCCGCCGCGCACACAGGGGCGCGTATGGCGATTCCCGGCCCCCTCGCGGTCGCTCGGCGGCTCTCCGGCGCGCTCGTCGGACGACCGCGTGCGGCGCTCCACCCCTATCTGCACGAGTCGTACTCGGAGGACCCGACGCTCTTCGAGGAGGCGTTGACTATCGCGAGCGGTGCGGGATCGTTCGCCCTCCTCTCGCTCTGCGCGGTCGTCGCCCTCGGGGCCGTCGCGTGCTACGCGCTCTGCTACCCCGTCCTCGTCGGCCTCGCTCGCCTCGCGGGCGCGCTCCGGACGCGCGTCGGGCGCTGACTCACGAGCGCTCGCCCGCGTCCTCGACCGCGTCCGCCGCGAGCGTCGCCATCGCGCGCCGGACGCGCTCGGAGGCCGCCTGTCGCGAGACGCCGAGGTCGTCCGCGATGTCCGCGAGCGACGCGTCGCGCGGCACCGCGAAGTAGCCCGCGTCGAGCGCCGTCGCCACCGTCTCGTACTGTTTCTCCGTCAGACCGTCCGCGTCGCCGTCCGCGTCGCCGTCCCGCTCCGAGTAGAGCCGGCGGACGGAGACGTCGACGCCGCGCTCGACGAGACGCGCGCGGAACGTGCGGAGCGCGTCCCGGTCCGGGAAGCGAATGCGGGTGTCGATGCCGTCGGACGTCGCGCGGGCGTCGAGGCGCGCCGCGCCGACCGCGACCGTCTCGCGGTAGAGGACGACCGGCGCGTCGGCCGCCACACAGACGCGATAGAGTCGGCGCTCGCCGAAGTCCTCGAGGCGCCGGACGTCGCCGACCGTCGCGTCGCCGCGTACCGCGCGCTCGAAGGCGTCGAGGTCACCGCCGCGTGCCCACACGAACAGCGCCGGGCGATCCGCATCGTCCGCCATCGCGGACTCCACCTCCAGCGCCGTCTCGGGTGACGCACGCAGCGCCGCGACGAGCGGCAGGTCCGGGCTCGAGAGCCGGAGTTCCGCGATGAGTGTCATCGCCGGCAGTACTATGTCGACGGACAAGAGTTCAGCGGTTGACACCGTGATTCGGGCGATCCGGGCCCGCTTCCAGGGTGCGCGCGCGAGTCGAGGTTCACCTTTTTACGGGTCGACGCTGAATCCGAGCACAGATGGATTCCGTTCGCGCCATGACGTACAATGTCCGCGTCGACACGCCCGAAGACGCTGCGAACGTCTGGCGCCACCGGCGTGACGCGGTCGCCTCGACCGTCCGCTATCACGCACCCGACGTCGTCGGCCTACAGGAGCCGCTCGCGGCGCAACTCGACGACCTCCGCGAGCGCCTCGAGGGCTACCGGTTCGTCGGTCAGTCCCGCGCCAGCGCGGAGGCCGCCGGCGAGTACGTGCCCGTCGGCTACCGCGCGGCGCGCTTCGAGGCCGTGGACTCGGAGACCTTCTGGCTCTCCGAGACGCCCGGTATCGAGGGGAGCGTCGGCTGGGACGCCACTCACCCGCGCGTCTGCACGCGCGCCACCCTTCGCGACCGCGAGAGCGGCGAGAGCGTCGTCGTCTTCTGCGTCCACCTCGACCACAAGGGCCGGGAGGCGCGAAAACGCGGTGCCGAACTCGTCCGCGAACGCGCCGTCGGCGTCGAGTCCGGGCGCGTCCTCGTTCTCGGCGACTTCAACTGCGAGGCCGGCGACCCGCCCCACGACCTGCTCGCGTCCTCCTTCGACGACGCGCGCGCCGTCACACCTCACGACCACGGCCCGAACACCTCGCGGACCGACTTTCGGGACCTCATCGCCGACTGGACGATCGACCACGTCTTCGTCGGCGACGACTGGACCGTCGAGAGTCGGGCCGCCTGCAGCGACCAGTACGACGACGGGCGCTACCCCTCCGATCACCTCCCCGTCGTCGTCGACCTCTCCTAACGTACATCCCGGCGGCGCTCCACTGTCCCGCGTATGCAGGAGTTCGACCTCGTCGTCATCGGCTCCGGTTCGGGCCTCGACGTCGCCGCCGTCGCCGCACAGCAGGGACAGGACGTCGCCGTCATCGAGGACGGCCCCGTCGGCGGGACCTGTCTCACACGTGGCTGTATCCCCTCGAAGATGCTCGTCCACCGCGCGGACGTGAAGGAGACCGTCGAGTCCGCCGACGAGTTCGGCATCGACGCGCGCGTCCACGACGTCGACTTCGCCGGCATGGTCGCCGAGGTGAACGGCCACGTCGACGCCGACAGCGACTCCATCCGTCGCGGCCTCGAATCCGCACCCCAGTACACGCTCTTCGACGACACCGGCCGCTTCGTCGACGAGCGCACCCTCGACGTCGGCGACGCGACGGTTCGCGGCGGGAAGGTCGTCGTCGCCGCCGGCACCCGCCCCGCCGTTCCCGACGTCGACGGCCTCGAGGAGGTCGCGTACTGGACGAGCGCCGACGCCCTCCGCGCGAGCGACCCGCCCGAGGAGCTCGTTATCGTCGGTGGGGGCTACGTCGCCGCCGAACTCGCGCACTACTTCGGGACGTTCGGGAGCGACGTCAGCATCGTCGGGCGCGCCGACACGCTCCTCCCCGAGGAGGACCCCGCCGTCGCCGAACAGTTCACCGAGCGCTATCGGGAGCGCTTCGACGTCCACACGGGCTCCGAGGCGACGCGCGTCGAAGCCGACGGTAGCGGCGACTCGGTCGTCCTCCACGCCGAAGCCGATGATGGGGAACTCGCCGTCGCGGGCACCCGCCTCCTCGTCGCCACCGGCCGCGTCCCGAACGCCGACCGCCTGAACGTCGAGGCCGCCGGCATCGAGACCACCGACGACGGCTTCGTCGCGACGAACCGCTACCTCGAGACGAGCGCCCAGAACGTCTGGGCGCTCGGCGACATCGTCGGGCGCTACCTCTACAAGCACGCCGCGAACCACGAGGCGAGCACCGTCATCTCGAACGCCCTCCGCGACCAGCGCGACCCCGTCGACTACACCGCGATGCCCCACGCCGTCTTCGCCTCCCCGCAGGTCGCTGGCGTCGGCTACACCGAGGACGAACTCCGCGAGGAGAAGCGCGAGTACCGTCTGCGGCGCTACGACGTCGCGGACACCGCGATGGGCCTCGCGATGGGCGAGCCGCCCGGGTTCGTGAAGGTGCTCGCCGCCCCAGACGGCGACATCCTCGGCACGCACGTCGTCGGCCCGCACGCCTCACAGCTGATTCACGAGGTCTGCGTCGCGATGCGCGCCGGCACCGGCACCGTCGCCGACATCCGCAACACCGTCCACGTCCATCCCGCGCTCAACGAAGTCGTCCAGCGCGCGTTCGGCGGCCAGTTCAGCCGGCCCGAGTGACGTTCAGGCGCTCGACGGAGACGTGGAGGTAGGAGACCGACGCTGTCTGCGTGTCCACGTCGTTCAGCGCGGTCATCTCGTCCGCGAGCGCGTGGTCGTAGTGCAGGTAGCCGCCGTTCCCGAACCCCTCGACGTTCCCGACGAGCGCGCCGTAGACGTGGCCGTCACTGTGGACGGTTATCGTCGACCCGGTCTGTGAGCCGCCGCCCGCACCGTAGACGACGCCGGTGAAGAAGCCGGAGCTCCTGATGTCGACCGTCGAATCGGGAACGGTGTACAGCCAGAACCCGGGCGCGCGATGCGTCTCCTCGTTCGCCGTCTCGTTGTACGTCACGACGTGCCCGTCCGAGGAGATGTCGGTGTCACCGGTCGTGTAGACGTTCGCGCGGTTCTCGCCGACGACGCGGAGGTAGCCGTTGTTCCCGACGTCGATGTCGACGTCGTCCGGGTCGCCGTCGCCGGCCACGACGAGCGTGACGTCCCCGTTCGTCGTGTTCAGGGTGACGTCACCGCCATCGCGGACCTCTATCTCGTCGACGAGGTACGTCCCCGGGCCGAGCTCGCAGGTGTCGCTGATACAGGAGAGCGTCCCGTTACGGACGCTCGCCACGCTCGCTTCGTCGTTGTCGTTGCTCGCCGTCGCCTCCGTGATTGCCGTCTCGACGCGCCCCGCAGACGAGGGGTACTGTCGCGGGCGCAGGTCCGACGAGAGGGAGTACACCGGCGGTGCCGGGTAGTAGTCCGGGTGGTTGACCGCGGCGTCCGTGTATATCGCGCCCTTGATACTGCCGCTCCCCCAGTCCAGCGTCACCGACCCCTCCGAGAACAGGTTCCCGTTGAGCGTCGCCGTCTTCACGGTCACCGGACCGAACGACGTGACGTTCACCGGAACCCCCTCCGTCTCCGAGAGCGTGCCCGCGCTGGAGTTGTAGCCGTCGATGGTCGCGCTCTCTGAGAACGTCATCATCGTCCCGGCGGACCCGCTCACGATGCCGGACGTGATGCGGACCGGCGGAACGGGCGTCGTCAGCGTCATCGTCGTCGAGCGCGCGCTGTGGTTGACCGTCGCCGCACCGCCCGTCCGCGTCTCGAAGTACTGGTACCAGCCGCGGTAGTACGGCCCCGTCACGGTGACCTCGATGCGCTTCCCCTCGAGCGGGTTCGACCCGTTCGCGTTCGGGAAGGCGATCTCGGACGCGTCCGCCTTCTCGATGACGAACTCACCGTTGCCCGAGCCATCTCCCGAGACCGTGATTATCGGCAGGGTGAGCGTCTCGTTCTGGTAGTGGACTTCCGGCGGCGAGACGACGCGCCCGTCCCGCCAGACGCCGCCGCCCTGGTAGGCGACCGTTTCACCGCCGCGCTCGAAGACGACCGACCCGAGCGAGACGTTGACGAGCGTACGGGGCGTCGCGTTCCCCCCGCTGCGGTTCGCGGCCGTGACGACGAGCTGCCCGGAGTCGTCGTTCAAGCGCACGTTCCCGCTCGCACTCCCGAGGTTGGCGCGCTTGGTGTCCGAGGCCCCGAGCGCGACCTCGCTCGCCGCCGAGTCGAACTGCGAGAGCGCGTTCTCCGCCTGCTCGACCGCGACTCTATCCGTGGATTGAGAGATCGCCCCGTATCCGAGCGCGACCGTCGCACCGACGACGACGAGCGTGAACCCCAGAAGGAGCGCGACGCCCACGACGGACGCCTGGCCACGGGACCACCTCATATCGAACCCTAGGGTCGTCCACGGGGAAAACCGTCTCGGCCGAATCGACGCTCGAAACCGCGACCCGTCGGACGCGAGCCGTCGGGACGCCGCCCCAGCCTCACGACCGCACGGGCGCCTCAGACGTCGGCGGGCGTGTCGAAGTCGTGGTAGTGCTCGCCCTTCTCCTTCGAGAGGATGTTGAGCGCGGCCGCCGCGCCGTCGCCCGCGGAGATGACCGCCTGCCACTCCTCGGCACGCACCATCGCGCCCGTCGCGTAGACGCCCGCCACGGACGTCTCCATCGTCACGTCCGCCTCGACGACGCCGTCCTCGTCGAGGGCGCACCCGAGTTCCTCCGCGAGGTCGCGGTTCGCGCCCGTCGCGAGCACGACGTAGGTCGCGGTGTGCTCCTCGCCGTCGGCGGTGACGACGAACGCCTCGCCGTCGCGCTCGACGGCCTCGACCTCGGTGTCCTCGTGGAGCGTCGCACCGTGGTCGGCGGTCGTCTGCTCGCGCGCCCGTTCGAGGAAGACGTCGCCGTCCATCGAGCGGATACCGAGGTAGTTGAAGAGGTGGGCCTTGTGGAGCCACGTCCCGTCGCCGTCGAACGCGACGGTTTCGAGGTCGTTCTTCGCGCAGAAGAGCGCGGCGCTGAGGCCGGCGGGACCGCCGCCGACGACGATGACGTCTGCGTCACTCATGGTGTGTCGTGCGTTCGCACGACGCATAAAACCACACGGCGGCGCGCGTCTACTCGACGTGTCCGCGAAGCGCCCGGTGGCGATACCGGAACGCCGCCTCGAACCCCGCCTTCGCGACCTCGTCCGCGACGGGCGAGAGCGGCCCCGTCGGCGTCCGGTACTCGATGCGGTCCCGGCAGAGCGTCCGGCCGCCCTCCGCGTAGAAGAGGTGGGTGTGCTCCCACTCCGGGAACGGCCCCTCCACCATCACGTCCCGGAAGTAGGCCGTCCCGCCGTCGCGCTCGCGCGCCGTAATCTCCGAGACCGTCCGCTGGGGCGGCCCGACACCGAAGGGACGGACCGAGAGCTCGAGACGCGACCCGACTTCGAGGACGTCCGGGTCCGGCTCGCCGTCGGGGCCGACGATGCGCTCGACGCGCAGGTTCGCCCACCGCGGCGTCAACGCCACGAGGCCGTCCGCCCGGTCGTGGAACGCCCAGACCGCGTCTAGCGGCGCCGATACCCACGACTCGTGCTCGAAAGTCGCCATACCGTGCAGAGACGCGCCTGCGCCAAAACGTCTCGGATGGGGTCCTACTTCAGTCGCTCCTGCAGGAACGAGGGGTGTGCGGCCGTCACACCGTCGATACCGAGGATATCGTCGCTGATGACGTCGCCGAGGGCGTTCCCGTCCGCCGCGCGGACCTCCGCCATCAGCATGTGGTCGCCCGAGGACGTGTAGAGCGACCGCACCGACTCGAGGTCGATGAGGTCGCGCGTCGCCTCCACGTAGCGCTCGGACGCGACGTCGATGCCGACCATCGCAATCGACTGCCCGGAGAGCTTCTTCGGGTCCACCTCGGCCGTGTAGCCGACGATGACCCCCGTCTCCTCGAGTTCGTTCACGTACTTGCGGACGGTGGGCTTCGAGACGTTCGCGCGCTCGGCGAGCTCGGAGTACGACGCCTGCGCGTCCTCCTCGAGCGCCGCGAGGATTCGTTCCTCCGTCGATTCACTACTCACGACACTCTCTTTGGTACGAGAGAAAAAATATCTTCCGAAGCGGAAACCGGGTTAGGCGTGCCGGTCGATGAAGTCGTAGGAGCGCTCCCACTCGCCGTCCTCGAAGTACCGCTCCGCGAGCGGCTGCTCCGGGAGCTCGCCGCGCTGGCGCTTCTCCTGCTGGTAGGACGGACGCTCGTCGTCGACGAAGTAGCGACCGGTGAGGACCTTCCCCTCGTAGAGGGCGTCCTCCGTCTCGTGCATCGCGTCCTGTGCGGCGCGACGGTCGTGGATGTCGAAGTCGTACTCCTCGGAGTCCTGAATGTCGATGTAGGGGACGTACTGCTTCGCGTCCTTGTTCCACGTCGGGCACTGCGTCAGGAAGTCGACGTGGCTGAAGCCGTCGTGCTGGATGGCCTCCTTGATGATCTCCTTCGCCTGGTTCGGGTTGACGGCGGCCGTCCGCGCGACGTAGGACGAGCCCGCCGTCAGGCTCATCGAGAGCGGGCGGATCGGCGTCTTCGCGTTGCCGTTCGGCTGCGTCTTCGACTTGTGGCCCTTCGGCGAGGTCGGGGAGGTCTGACCCTTCGTCAGCCCGAAGACCTCGTTGTTGAACACGATGTACGTCATGTCGTGGTTCTCGCGGGCCGTGTGGATGAAGTGGTTCCCACCGATCCCGTAGCCGTCGCCGTCACCGCCCGCCGCGATGACCTCGAGGCCGTCGTTCGCGAGCTTCGCCGCGCGAGCGACCGGCAGCGAGCGGCCGTGGATCGTGTGGAACCCGTAGCTGTCGAAGTAGCTGTTGAGCTTCCCCGAGCAGCCGATACCCGTCGCGAGGAGGATCTCCTCCGGGTTCTTGCCGAGCTCCGCCATCGCGCCCTTCAGGGCCTTCAGCACACCGTAGTCACCACAGCCCGGACACCACGTCGGCTGGGGCTCGATGCTGGGCGTGAACTCGTCCTGCGCTACCTCTCGTTCGTCGCCGATTGCGCTAAACGCACTCATGATTAGTCACCACCTGCCGCGGCTTCGAACCGCGTGTTCGAGGAGAGTTCCTCGCCGCTCCCGTGCTCCTCGACCGCCTCGACGATCTCGGCGGGCTCGAACGGGTTGCCGTCGTACTTCAGGAGCGAGGAGATCTTCTCGCCGTACTGCCCGAGGTTCTTCTGGATGACGCCACGGAACTGCGCCGTCGACGACATCTCGACGACGAGCACGTCGTCGACGCTCTCGATGAACTCGGAGAGGAACTCCTTGGGGAAGGGCGCCATCTCGGAGACGCTGAGCCCCTTCACGCTGTGGCCGTTCTCGTTCAGGCGCTCGACGGCCTCCTCGACGGTGCCGGACTGGCTGCCCCACGAGATGACGCCGTAGTCGGCGGACTCCTCACCGTAGACCTGCTGGCGCTCGTCGGCGTCGAGGTTCTCGCGGATCGACGCGAGCTTCTCGTTGCGCCGGTCGACCTGCGCCTTCCGGTTCGAGGGGCTCTCGCTGATGTGGCCCTCGGGGGTGTGCTCGTTGCCGGTCGCGAGGTAGCGACCGCCCTTCTGCCCGGGGATGGAGCGCGGGCTGACGCCGTCCTCGCCCTCGTGCTGGAACCGGTGATAGATGCCGGTCTCGCCGTGGGGCTGGTCCTTCAGCTCCTCCTCGGTCAGGACGCTCCCGAGGTCCGGGTTCGGCGCCTGGTCGAAGGTGCTCTTCGGGACGTTCCGGTGCTCCCCGGAGAGCTTCTGGTCGTAGATGACCATGACCGGAATCTGGTAGTCGTAGGCGATCTGGAACGCCTTGCGCGTCTGCTCGTAGCACTCGACCTGGTTCGAGGGCGCGAAGACGACGCGGTGGCTGTCGCCCTGACTCGTGTAGAGGACGTGCTCGAGGTCGGCCTGCTCGGGCTTCGTCGGCATCCCCGTAGAGGGACCGGCCCGCATCGACTCGACGAGCACGAGCGGCGTCTCGGTCATCTCCGCGAGGCCGAGCGGCTCGCTCATCAGCGAGAACCCGCCACCCGAGGAGCCGGACATGGCCTTCACGCCGGCGTGCGAGGCGCCGACCGCGAGCGCGGCCGCCGCGATCTCGTCCTCGACCTGCTCGCTGATGCCGCCGACGTCGGGCATCAGGTTCGTCAGGATGGTGAAGACGTCCGTCCACGGCGTCATCGGGTAGCCCGCGATGAAGCGACAGCCCTCGTCGAGGGCGCCGTACGCGATGCCGTGGCTCCCGGAGACGAGCACCTGCTCCTCGTCGTGCTCGCCCTCGGGAACGGTGACGTCGTGGGCGTCCGGGTCGTACTCCTCCTGGACGTGCTCGTAGGCGTCCTCGAGGACGTTCAGGTTGGCCTCGAGGATGTCGCCACCCATCGCCTCGGCCATCAGGTCCTCGACGTAGGTGGTGTCGATGCCCGTGAGCGCGGCGGTGACGCCGACGCCGGCCGTGTTGCGCATGATCTCGCGGCCGTGCTCCTTGGCGATGCCGCGGAGGTCGACGTCGTAGACGTGCCAGTCGTTCTCCTCGACGCGCTGGTCGAAGTTCTCGATGTCGGCGGTGTCGAGGAGCCCGGAGTCGTAGACGATGACTCCGCCCTCGCGGAGGTCGTCGAGGTTCTCGGCGAGCGGCTTGACCTCCTCCTCGCCGTAGTAGGCGTTCTCCTTGGGGTTCCGGGCGAACGAGTCACCGAGCGCGACGAGGAAGTTGTACCCGTCGCCTCGGGACTTGACCTCCTCCGACGATGCACGGATCTCCACATACGTGTGGCCGCCACGGATGCGCGAGGGGTAGTGTCGGTGCGTGAAAACGTTGAGCCCCGAGCGCATCAGAGCCTTCGCGAAATTCTGGCTCGTCGAGTCGATTCCGTCTCCGGAACCGCCCGCGATTCGCCAGATGAGTTCGTCGTCAGTCATAATGTATGTCCTCGCCCCCTGCGTGGGACGCTGCTGGTGACTTCGAACGTCACTCACTAAATCGTTTGCCATCCATTACCAAGGAAAAATGATGATGTTTTCTCCGGACCGTCGCGGACGAACGTCCACCCGACGGCGCGTAAACACTCAGAACGGCCGCTGAGCCACGCGCTACCACGGCGCGCTGCGGGCAGTTTATGCTCACGTGTCGCCGAGCATAGACGATGCGCGTCGCCCTCCTCTGCCTCCTCGTTCTCCTCGCCGCACCCACCGGTGTGCTCGCCACCGACGGCCCCCCGCTCGCCGACGCCGGCCTCGACCAGCGCGGTACCGTCGACCGACCGGTCTACCTCGACGGGACGGGCGCCACCGACCCCGACGGGGCGCTCGCCGACTACCGCTGGCGCGTCGCGGGCCCGAGCGGAACCGCCGTTCCCCTCGACTGTGAGACGTGCGCCCGCACGCACTTCGTGCCGCGAACGCTCGGCCGCTACACCGTGTCGCTCACCGTCGCCGACGACGCCGGCGACACCGCCACCGACCGCCTCTACGTCCGCATCGGCGCGGGCGGGGCCGCCGTCGCGGACGGCGACGTCACGCTCGCGCTCGACGGCCCCCGGACCGCGACCGTCGGCGACACCGTCCGCTACCGTGCGCGCGTCAACGCGACCGAGCGGCCGATGTCCCTCGAATGGCGAATCGGCGGCCGAGTCGTTCGCACGCACGCGCCCGCCGACGACGCCGTCCTCGACTACACCGTCCGGGAGCGGGGGCGCTATCGCGTGAGCGTCACCGCGACCGACGCGGCCGGCGACCGCGCGACCGCCTCGCTGAACGCGACCGCGACGGGAACTGCCTCCGACGGGGTGCCGCAGGGGCCACAGCCGACCGTCACCGGCCCGCGCGTCCTCACGGGCGGCGCCGATAGCGCCACCTATCGGCTCGACTCGACCGGCGGCTCGTACGTCGACTGGTTCCTCGACGACCGGCGCGTCGGGGAGGGACCGGCCGTCGCCGTCTCGCTCACGCCGGGCGCCCACGACCTCCACGCCGTCCGGCAGACCTCGCAGGGCCCCGTGAGGCTCACCTTCGCCGGGAACGAGACGGAGGTCGTCGTCGACCCGGGGCCGACGCTCGACGTGGCCGTCCTCCACGGCGGTGACGCGCTCAGCGTGGACGCGCGAGCGTTCGACCCCGTCGGCGACCTCGACGTCCTCGCGCTCAGCGTCGACGGCGAGCCCGTCGACGCCGCGCGCGACGCCGGCGCGGCCCGACTGAACGGAACGTACGCCGTCGCCGCCGGAACCCACGACGTCGTCGTGAGCGCGAGCGACGCGCGCGGACAGAGCGCACGCGTCGCTCGGAACGTGACTATCGAGGCGCGCTCGCCGCGCGTCGAATGTACGGAGACGACCCCGATCACGTGGCTCCCGCCGGTCCTCGTCTGCGAGGTCGTCTAAGTAGCGTTGGGTGGCGCTACCGGCGCAGGCCGCCGCGCTCCGAGACGTCGAGGATGTGGCGCATGTTCCGATAGAGCGCCTCGGACGAGGCCACCTCCGACTCGTCGTAGCGGTCGCTGACGCGGTGGACGAGCGCCGCGATCTTCTCCGCCTCGCTCGACTCCTCCGCGCGGAGGTCCTCGGCGACGGCACGGAGCACGTCGCGTTTCGTCTCGTCGTCGAACTCGGCCATCAGCGGAGGTTCTGTCGGTTCAGGATGCCCGCCATGTCGGCGGTGCTCGCGGCGAGGTCGCGGAAGGCTTCGCCGACGTCGCTCTCGTCGTCGAGGGCGACCGGACTCCCTTGGTCGCCGCCCGAACGCACGCTGGGGTCGAGCGGGATGGACCCGAGGAAGGGGAGGTCGTTCTCCTCGGCGAACGCCTCGCCGCCGCCGCTCCCGAAGACGTCGTGCGTCGACCCGCAGTCCGGGCAGACGAACGTGCTCATGTTCTCCACGATGCCCAACACGGGCGTGTCGTGCGTCCCGAACATCTCGAGGCCCTTCTGCGCGTCGTCGATGGCGACGTCCTGCGGCGTCGTCACCACCACCGACCCCGTCACCGGTATCGTCTGGAGGACCGTGAGCTGCGTGTCCCCCGTGCCGGGCGGGAGGTCGACGATGAGGTAGTCGAGGTAGCCCCACTCGACGTCCTCGACGAGCTGCGTGAGCACCTTGTGGACCATCGGGCCGCGCCAGATGACGGGGTCGTCCCCGCCCGTGAGGAAGGCCATGCTCATCAGCTTCACGCCGAACTTCTCCGGCGGGACGAGCGTCTCCTCCTCGGTCGCCTGCGGGGCCTCGTCGGCCGACACCATTCGGGGGACGTTCGGCCCGTAGACGTCCGCGTCGAAGAGGCCGACGCGCGCGCCGCGCTTCGAGAGCGCCGCCGCGAGGTTCACCGCGACCGTCGACTTCCCCACGCCGCCCTTCCCGGACGCGACGGTGATGACGTTCTTCACGTTCGGCAGCACGGCGTCCTCGCCCGCCGCCGCGTCCTGATCGGGGTGGTACGCGGAGAGGTCGGGTTCGAGGCCCTCCGCGCTGAGGACCTCGCGGACGCGGTCGGCGATGCCCGACTCCGACGGCGAGTACGGCGTCCCGAGCGCGAGTGAGACGTGTGCGACGCCGTCCTCGACGGTGACGTCGTTGACGATGCCGAGCGAGACGATGTCGTCCCCGAGGTCCGGGTCCTCGACCTCACGGAGTGCGGCCTTGACGTCCGCTTCGTTCATGGAGCCGTTACGCTCCGTGGCGTGAATAAGGGTTGTGACGCCCGGTCGCGCCGCCGCTTCCGGGAGCCGAGCGGACGGACTTGCGGCTCGTGGGCACGCTCGCGTGTCGCGTGTGCGGCTGGCCACCCGCGTGTGCGTCCTCCACAAGTCGTGGATAGCGCGCACCGCCGCCCCTACCCGCGCGCTTATCTGTCCACGCGTGCGACCGTAACGCATGCTCGAGGATGGGTTCGGTCGCGAAGTGACCGGGGTCCGGGTCTCCCTGACGGACCGCTGTAACTTCGACTGCGTCTACTGTCACAACGAGGGACTCGGCGACACCCGTGGCCCGATGGCGGCGCGCGACCACGAGATGAGCGCGGACGACATCGTCCGCTTCCTCGAGGTCGTGGAGGGGTTCGGCGTCGACGCCGTGAAGTTCACCGGCGGCGAGCCGATGCTCCGGGACGACCTCGAAGAGATCGTCCGTCGGACGCCGGACTCGATGGAGGTGTCGCTCACCACGAACGGCACCTTCCTCCCCGGTCGCGCCGAGGACCTCGTCGTGGCCGGCGTCGAGCGCGTGAACGTCTCGCAGGACGCCCTCGACGCCGACGCGTTCAAGGCCGTCACCCAGTCCGGCGCGTACGACCAGGTCATCGAGGGCGTGAAAGCCGCCGTCGACGCCGGCCTCGACCCCGTGAAGCTCAACATGGTGCTCTTCGAGCAGACGAAGGGCTACGTCCCCGAGATGGTCGATTACGTCGCCGAGAACGACGGCCTCCAGCTCCAGCTCATCGAGTTCATGCCCGAACTGGTGGGGAAGCCCGAGTGGGCCGTCGACGTCGCGAAGGTCCACGACTGGCTCGAAGGGGAGGCCGACCGCGTGGAGGTCCGGGAGATGCACGACCGCAAGCGCTACTGGGTCGACGGCGGGATGGTCGAGATCGTCGACCCCGTCGGCAACGAGGAGTTCTGCGCGAACTGCCATCGCGTGCGCGTGACACATGAGGGGTACCTGAAGGGCTGTCTGAACCGGAACGACGACCTCCGCTCGATGGGCGAGATGTCCCGCGAGGAAATCGCGAACGCGTTCCGCGAAACGGTCGCGAACCGCGTCCCCTACTACGGCGAGTACATGGTGCGCGACGACGAGGGCGGCTGGACGGTGAACGAGGAGTACCTCGACGCGCCCCGCGACGCCCCGGTCGCCGCCGACGACTGACCACGCGCTACCGCCGCCGACCGAGCACCTCTAGGGGCCTCCGATGGCCGCCGTCCGCGCCGTTTCCTGACTCCCCGTCGGTCGTTCGCACGCCTCCGCCGTTTCGTGATAGTTAAGTAGGGTCGGTGATTCGGATAGAGTGCAGTCACTGTAGGGGCGTTCGGTCCCGAGTCCGAGAGGGCGACAGTAACCATCGAGCGGGTCGTGGTAGCCTAGCCTGGTCAAGGCGCAGGGTTGCTAACTCTGTGGCTCACCGCCTCCGGGGTTCAAATCCCCGCCACGACGCCTCTCCACACATCGACCATACCATGAGCGAAGAACAACAAGCGGAGACGGACGAAGAGGAGGACATCCGATACTTCGTCCGCATCGGGCAGACCGACCTCGACGGCACCAAGTCCGTCGAGCGCGCCCTCTCCGAGATGGACGGCATCGGCCGCCGGGTCTCCCGCGTGGTCGCCGCCAACGCCGACGTGGACCGAACCGCCACGCTCGGCCGTCTCGACGATGAGCCTATCGAGCGCATCGTCGAGGCAGTGGAGAACTTCGCCGACGAAGTTCCTGACTGGCTGGCGAACCGCCGGAACGACTTCTACACCGGCGAGACCGAACACATCACGGGCAACGACGTCTCCCTCACCCGGAATCAGGACGTTAACCGGATGCGGATGATCCGGTCCTACAAGGGCGTGCGCCACGAGCGCGGACAGAAGGTCCGCGGTCAGCGCACGAAGTCCACCGGGCGTACGGAGGGCACCATCGGTGTCAACGTCGAGGCCCTGAAGGAAGAAGCAGAAGAAGAGGAGGGTGGTGAATAATGGCGCTTCCCGGTGAGAACACCAAGTTCTACGAGACGCCGAACCACCCCTACCAGGGCGAGCGCATCTCCGAGGAGGCCGACCTCCTCGGGCGCTACGGCCTGAAGAACAAAGAGGAGCTCTGGCGAGCGCAGTCCGAACTGCGTTCCTACCGCCGCGAGGCCCGTGAACTCCTCGGTCGCGTGACCGAGGAGGGCTCGGAGGGCGAGGAGTTCGTCTCCCGCCTCCGCCGCCTCGGCATCCTCGGTGAGTCCGACGAACTGGACGCGGTCCTCTCGCTGGACGTGACGGACGTCCTCGAGCGCCGCCTCCAGACCGTCGCCTACCGCAAGGGCCTGGCGAGCACGCCGCAGCAGGCGCGCCAGTTCATCGTCCACGGCCACGTCACCGTCGACGGGAGCCGCGTTACGGCCCCCTCGACGAAGGTCGACGTCGCCACGGAGGACGCCATCGCGTTCGACGAGACGAGCCCGCTCACCGACGAGCTCCACCCGGCTCGCGCCGACAACCAGGAGTAATCCAATGGCAGAGAACGACGCAGACGGCAAGTGGGGCATCGCACACGTGCACGCCTCGTTCAACAACACGCTGCTCACGGTCACCGACGAGACCGGCGCCGAGACGCTGGCCAAGTCCAGCGGCGGTGCCGTCGTCAAGCAGAACCGTGACGAGGCGTCCCCCTACGCCGCGATGCAGATGGCCGAACAGCTCGCCGAAGACCTGAAAGAACAGGGTATCGAGGGCGTCCACGTCCGCGTCCGTGGCCCCGGTGGAAACCTCCAGCGGAGCCCCGGCCCCGGTGCGCAGGCCACCATCCGAGCGCTCGCTCGCGCGGGCCTCGAGATCGGCCGCATCGAGGACGTCACCCCGATCCCCCACGACGGGACCCGCCCGCCGAAGAACAGCGGTTACTAACCACACGACATGGCAACGGACTTCGACGTCGAATTCATCGAAACGGGCGACCGCGACGCGCGATTCCTCGTCAGAGGGATCACGCCAGCGTTCGCCAACGGCATCCGCCGGGCGATCCTCGCGGACGTCCCGACGCTCTCCATCGACACCGTGCGGTTCGTCGAGAACTCGAGCGTCCTGTTCGACGAGGTGCTCGCCCTCCGCATGGGGCTCGTCCCGCTGACGACCCCGGAGGGCGAGTTCGACGAGGACGACGTCGTCACCCTCGCCATCGACGTGGAGGGACCGGAGACCGCGTACAGCGGTGATCTGGTCTCCTCTGACCCGCAAGTCGAACCCGCCGACGAGAACATTCCCCTCATCGAGCTGAAGGACGGGCAGCGTCTGGAAGCCGAGGCCGAGGCCAAACTCGGTCGGGGTCGCGACCACGCGAAGTTCCAAGGCGGGGTGGCCGTCGGCTATCGCCACCTCCAGCACGTCGAGGTCGGTGACGACGCCTCCGAGTACGCTGAAGACGAACCGAACATCGTCCGTGGCGTCATCGAGGACGGCGACGAGCTCGTCGCCACCTCGGAGTTCGGCCACGACCTCACGAACCGGTATCCGGGGAAGGAGGTCACGGTCGAGGACGTCCCGAACGCCTTCGTCTTCCACGTCGAGTCCGACGGGTCGATGCCCGTCGACGAACTGGTGCTCCGCGCCGTGGAGTCACTCTCCATGCGTGCGGACGAACTACGCGAGAAGGTCAGTCTCTAAGACGTAACACATGACCCGCCACACCACCACCGACGCGCGCCCGACGCCCGTAGCGACGGGTACGCGTCGGCAGGGGGCAATCGAAAGCCCCTTTAGGTGGCGGCGGGAACGGTGTATCGTCGGTAAGACCGCGCCTTCTCAGTGGGCGTGCAGGGATAGCCAAGTTTGGCCAAAGGCGCAGCGTTCAGGGCGCTGTCTCGTAGGAGTTCGCAGGTTCAAATCCTGCTCCCTGCACTCCACACCCTTATACTCTCATCAGGAGTCAGAACCATGAGCAAGACGAGCCCGAGACTCAGTAGTCTCATCGCCCAACTCAAGTCCGTCGCCCGCGATTCGGGTGCGGACGTATGGCACGACGTCGCCGGCCGGCTGGAGAAGCCGCGCTCGACGCACGCCGAGGTGAATCTGAGTCGTATCGAACGGTATGCGAACGAGGACGAGACAGTCGTCGTCCCCGGCAAGGTACTCGGCTCGGGTGCCCTCCGGAAGTCCGTGACGGTCGCCGCGGTGGACTTTTCGTCCAGCGCGGAAACGAAGATCGAGCACGCGGACGGCGAAGTCGTCCAGTTGGCACAAGCAGTTGAACAGAACCCCGAAGGATCCAACGTCCGGGTGATCCGATGAGCGCCGCAGAATTCGACGCGGACGTCGTCGTCGACGCCCGCGACTGTATCATGGGTCGCGTCGCCTCGAACGTCGCCGAGCTCGCGCTCGACGGCAAGACGGTCGCAGTCGTCAACACCGAGGACGCGGTCATCACGGGGAACGAAGAGGACGTCTTCGGGACGTACCGCAAGCGCGCCGAGCTCGGCTCGGACAGCGGCCCGTACTACCCGAAGCGCCCGGATCGCATCTTCAAGCGCGCGGTGCGCGGGATGCTACCCTACAAGACGGATCGCGGTCGAGAGGCGTTCGAGAACGTCCGCCTCTACGTCGGCAACCACGTCGACGAGGAGGGCGAGGTGCTCGAAGGCACCTCGCTCGACCGGCTCTCGAACATCAAGTTCGTCACCCTCGGAGAGGTCTCCGAGGAGCTGGGGGCTAACAAGACATGGTAACCAACACGAGCGGTAAGAAGAAGACGGCCGTCGCTCGCGCGACGGTCTCCGACGGCGAGGGTCGCGTGCGAATCAACTCGACGCCCGTCGAGCTCGTCGAGCCGGAGATGTCCCGCCTCAAGATGCTGGAGCCGTTCCGCATCGCGGGCGAGGAGATCCGCGACGAGATCGACATCGACGTCACCGTGGACGGCGGCGGCTACGCCGGCCAGGCGGACGCCGTCCGAACGGCCATCGCGCGCGGCATCGTCGAGCACCGCAACGACGCGGAGCTCCGTGACGCGTTCATGGAGTTCGACCGGCAGCTGCTGGTCAACGACGTCCGGCGCAAGGAGCCGAAGAAGTGGGGCGGGCCCGGCGCTCGGGCGCGCTACCAGAAGTCCTACCGCTGAGGTATACAAACCATGATGGTACCAGTCCGGTGTTTCACGTGCGGGAAAGTCATCGGTGAACACTGGGAGGAGTTCAAGGCGCGAGCCGCGAGCAAGGAGGGCGACGAGGACCCCGCAGCGGTCCTCGACGACCTCGGTCTGGATCGGCACTGCTGCCGCCGGATGTTCGTCTCGCACCAGGACCTCGTCGACGTGGTCTCACCCTACCAGTAGTATGCCCGACTTCAACCGCTACGAGAAAGCACGCATCATCGGGGCGCGAGCGCTCCAGGTCTCCTACGGCGCACCCGTGCTGGTCGACACCGACCAGACGGAGCCGATACTGATCGCCGCCGAGGAGTACGACGCGAACGCGCTCCCGTTCACCGTCCGGAGGGAGAAACAGTGACACGAATCGAAACCGTCCGCCTGCGCGCAGTCCTCGACTCGCGCGGCAACAAGACCGTGGAAGCGGACGTACTCACGGAATCCGGCGGCTTCGGCCGCGCGGCCGCCCCGTCCGGGGCGTCCACCGGTGAGTACGAAGCCATCGAGCTGCCGGTCAACGAGGCCATCGCGGCGGCCCGCGAGCACGCGGTCCCCCGTCTCGAGGGGCGCGTCTACGCCGGCGACCAGCGCGAAGTGGACGAGACGCTTCGTGCGGCCGACGGCACCGAGGACTTCTCGGAGATCGGCGCGAACTCCGCGGTCGCGATCAGCATGGCGGCGGCGAAGGCGGGGGCGGACGTCCTCGGCGCGCCGCTCTACCAGCACCTCGGCGGCGCCTTCCGTGGCGGGAACTTCCCGGTTCCCCTCGGGAACGTCGTCGGCGGCGGCGAGCACGCCCAGGAGGCGACGGCCATCCAGGAGTTCCTCGCCGCGCCGGTCGGTGCGCCGAGCGTGAAGGACGCGGTCTTCGCGAACGCGCAGGTTCACGCCGAAATCGGCCGACTGCTCGAGGAGCGCGGCACGCCCGCCGCGAAGGGCGACGAGGGCGCGTGGGCGCCCCCGATCTCGGACGCGGACGCGTTCGATCTCGTCGCGGAGGCCGTCGAGACCGTCGAGGACGAGGTCGGCTTCGAGATCAAGTTCGGCCTCGACATGGCGGCCGCCGAGACCTTCGAGGACGGCGAGTACGTCTACGGTGACGAGGTCCGCTCCACGGAGGAGCAGATCGACTACGTCGCCGGACTGGTCGACGAGTACGACCTCGCGTACGTCGAGGACCCGCTCGACGAGGACGCCTACGAGGCGTTCGCCGAACTCACCGACCGCGTCGGTGACCGGACGCTCATCTGCGGTGACGACCTGTTCGTCACGAACGTCGAGCGTCTGGAGGACGGCATCGAGGAGGGCGCTGGGAACAGCATCCTCATCAAGCCGAACCAGATCGGCACCCTCTCCGACGCCTTCGACGCCATCGAGCTCGCCACCCGGAACGGCTACGAGTCGGTCGTGAGCCACCGGAGCGGCGAGACCGAGGACACGACTATCGCACACCTCGCCGTGGCGACCGACGCCCCGTTCATCAAGACGGGGACGGTCCAGGGCGAGCGCACCGCCAAACTCAACGAACTCATCCGCATCGCGGACGAGGCACTATGAGCGAGAACGAAGACAGCGAGGCCGAACTCGAGGAGGCCCCCGAGGACGCCGCCGAGGTCGCGGACGAGGAGTCCGAGACGACGGCGGAGGTCGACGTCGAGCAGACGGAGTCTGCGGACGACGACGCCACGGAGGCACCCGAGACGGCCGCACAGACGGAAGACGTAATGCCCGACGAGGAAGCCGACCTCCTCATCCCGGTCGAGGACTACCTGGCCGCGGGTGTCCACATCGGCACGCAGCAGAAGACCAAGGACATGGAGCGGTTCATTCACCGCGTCCGGACCGACGGTCTCTACGTGCTCGACGTCTCGACGACGGACGAGCGCATCCGCACTGCGGCGGACTTCCTCGAGAACTACAACCCCGAGCAGATCCTGGTCACGTCCTCGCGCCAGTACGGTCGCTTCCCCGCTGAGAAGTTCGCGGACGCGGTCGGCGCGCGCGCCCGGACGGGTCGCTTCATCCCGGGGACGCTGACGAACCCGCAGTACGACGGCTACATCGAGCCGGACGTCGTGGTCGTCACGGACCCGATCGGTGACAGCCAGGCGGTGAAGGAAGCGATCACGGTCGGTATCCCCGTGATCGCGATGTGTGACTCGAACAACTCCACGAGCAACGTCGACCTCGTCGTTCCGACGAACAACAAGGGTCGTCGTGCGCTCTCGGTCGTCTACTGGCTGCTCGCGAACGAGGTCCTCGACCGGCGCGGCGCGGAGCCGTCCTACAGTCTCGAGGACTTCGAGAGCGAGATCTAACGGCCGACTCATTCCTTTCGACGCCGAATCCGTAGTTACAACTCCGCGCGGCGTGAGGGGGCCGGTATGCAGGTGGCTGGAAAGTGCCGGCCGACGCGTGAGACGCTCGCCGCTGCGGCGAGACGCGGGTTCGATGCGGTCGAGCTCTACGTGACGCCCGCGCTCTTGGAGAGGGGGGTCGCGACGCTCGCCGAGACGGTGCGGGCGTCGCCCGTGGCGGTCTGTTCCGTCCATACGCCACACGTCCTGCCGAGCGAGCACGGCCCGCTCCGGGCGGCGGATCGGTTGGCGCGCGCGCTCGACGCGTACCTCGTCGTCCACACGCAGTACGCGAACATGACGCACACGGCGGAGCTGGCGGCGGCGGGCTTCGAGGCACCGCACGGCTACGAGAATCAGGCGGGCGCGAGTGTCCGGCACGTCGAGGCGCAGGTACTGGAGCGGGGCCACGAGTTGGTGCTCGACACCGCACACCTCTTCATGGCGCACGCGGACTATCTGTCGCGCTTCGAGGCGTTGCTCGCGGCGTACGGCGAGCGGATCGGCGTCGTCCACTTGACGGATTCGACGCCGGAGACGGACGGCGTCCCCTTCGGGGAGGGCGAGCTAGCGATGGACGCGCTCGCCCGGGCGCTGAAGGAGCGCTACGACGGCGTCGTCGTGTTGGAGGTGATGCCGCACGCGCAGGCCGACGCGCTCGCGCGCTTCGAGGCGGCTTAGCGCTCGACGACGCCGAGCCGGTAGTCGAAGCCCTCGACGAAGCGGACGCGCTTCCCGAAGAGAGTGCGCGTGGCGTCGAGCGGATGGCGTGTCGCGGCGTCCTCGACGTCGGCGCTGAGGAGGACGGACGCGGGACACGGCCCGAAGCGCTCGAGGCGCTCGCGGACGGGTCCGGTGTCGGGTTCGCAGAGGACGGCGTCCTGTCCGGGGAAGGCGGCGAGCGCGCCGAAGCGGTCGTCGTAGTCGCGCTCGGGCGCGGGGAGTCGGTAGAGCCGGGTGAAGCGCTCGACGGCGGCCTCGAGGTCGTGGACGGCGAGGACGACGCGGCCGATGCCGGAGACGGGCGAGCCGTAGAGGGTGCTGTCGGGAACGCGGTACTCGCGGGGGGTTCGGTCGGAGATGACGAACGGGAGGACGCTGTCGTCGCCGCCGAGGAAGCCGACGTCCCACTCGGCGGCGCCGTGCTCGGTCTCGCGGCGGCCGCGAACGGGACCGTGAACGGTGACGTCGTGGCTGATGGCGCGCTGGAGTTCGCTGTGGACGCTCCCGGCGTCGACGCACCACGCGCAGGGGCCGGCGTCGGCGGCGAGGAACTCCGGCCAGTGGCCGGCCCGTGTGCCGGTATCGACGGGCGCGAGGAGCTCGAGGTAGGAGCCGTCCGGGAGGACGAGCATCGCCATCTCGGTACCCATGGTCGGGTGTTTACCGCCGTAGCGGGGCTCGAAGCCGGCGTTCTCGAAGCGCGTGACGAGCGTGTCGAGGTCGGAGCCGGCGACGGGGACGTGGTCGATGACCGGGCGCATACGTCGGGTTGCACGCGGAGGGTGATAGGCGGCGCGGCCGGGAGGATTCCGAAAGGGTACTTACGGCGGGGCGCCGCGTGTTCGGGTATGCCGACCACTTCGAGCGCTCCGGGGAAGGTCTACCTCTTCGGGGAGCACGCGGTCGTCTACGGCGAGCCGGCGGTGCCGTGCGCCATCGAGCGCCGGGCGTCCGTGACGGTCCGCGAGCGGGACGACGACCGACTGCGGGTGAGCGCGGACGACTTGACACTGGACGGGTTCACGGTCGAGTACGGCGTCGACGGCGGGTCGCCGGACGTGGACGTGCCGACGCCGCTCATCGAGGCGGCGATGGGGTACGTGGACGCGTCGGTGGCGGCGGCGCGCGACGCGGCGGGTCGCCCGCAGGCGGGCTTCGACGTCGAAATCGAGAGCGACATCCCGCTGGGCGCGGGCCTCGGCTCGTCGGCGGCGGTCGTGGTCGCGGCCGTGGACGCGGCGACGCGCGAGCTCGGCGTGGCGCTCGCGCCGGAAGAGGTCGCCGAGTACGCCTACGAGGTGGAGTACGAGGTGCAGGACGGGGAGGCCTCCCGCGCGGACACGTTCTGCTCGGCGATGGGCGGTGCGGTCCGCGTGGAGGGCGACGCCTGCGAGACGCTGGACGCGCCCGACCTCCCGTTCGTCGTCGGATACGACGGCGCGAGTCACGACACGGGCGCGCTCGTCGCGGGGGTGCGCGCGCTGAAGGACGAGTACGACTTCGCCGAAGACACCGTCGAAGCCATCGGCGACCTCGTGCGGCAGGGCGAGGACGCGCTCGCCGAGGGCGACGTCGCGGAGCTGGGGCGGCTGATGGACTTCAATCACGGGCTGCTGTCGGCGCTCGGCGTCTCCGCGCGCTCGCTGGACGAGATGGTGTGGGCGGCGCGCGACGCGGGCGCGAGCGGCGCGAAGCTGACGGGCGCGGGCGGCGGCGGCTGTATCGTCGCGCTCGACGCGGGCGATTCGACGGAGACCGCGCTCTCGCTGACGCCGGCGTGCGCGGAGGCGTTCCGCGCGTCGCTCGCCCACGAGGGGGTGCGTGCGGAGTGATGCACGCCGAACACGTCCGTCGACGGGGGTGTCGGGCGTGACGACCGTTCTGAAGCTCGGCGGAAGCGTCGTCACGGCGAAGGACGAGCCGGAGACGGTGGACGCGGACGCGCTCGCGGCGGCGGCGGACGCGCTCGCGGACGCGACGGACGCCTCGAACGACGCGGACGTCGTGCTCGTGCACGGCGGCGGGTCGTTCGGGCACCCGCATGCGGCCGAGCACGACGTTTCGCCGGCGTCGGGAACGCACGACGCGGGCGCGGTCCGGGAGATTCACGGCGCGATGCGGCGGCTGAACGAACGGGTGTGTGCGGCGCTCGGGGAGCGCGACGTCCCGGCGGTCCCGCACCACCCGCACTCGGCGGGATACGTCGACGGCGACGAGACGCTGGCGCTCCCGCCGGACGGCGTCGGCGCGAAGCTCGACGAGGGGTTCCTGCCGGTGTTGCACGGCGACGTCGTGACGCACGTCGGCGCTGGCGCGACGGTGGTGAGCGGCGACGACCTCGTCGTGGCGCTCGCGCGCGGCCTCGACGCGGACCGCGTCGGCGTCTGCTCGACGGTTCCCGGCGTACTGGACGACGACGGCGACGTGATTCCCGAGATAACGGCGTACGCGGACGTCGCGGACGTCCTCGGCGGGAGCGACGCGACGGACGTCACCGGCGGGATGGCGGGGAAGGTCCGCGCGCTCCTCGCGCTCGACGCGCCCGTCTCGCTCTTCGGCCCGGACGCGCTCGCGGAGTTCCTCGCGGGCGGCGAACCGGGAACGCTCGTGGACTGAGCGGCGAAAACACTTGCAACGGTGGGGGGTGTGGGCCCCTACAGGCCGCCGAGGGTGGCGCGCTCGTCGTCGGTGAGGTCGATGTCGCTCGCGGCGACGTTCGCTTCGAGGTGCTCGACGCTGGAGGTGCCGGGAATCGGGAGCGTGACGTCGCTGTGCTCGAGGAGCCACGCGAGCGCGATCTGGTAGACGGAGGCGTCGTGGGCGTCCGCGACGGACTCGACGGCCTCGCGCGTCTCGCCCTCGAAGCCGTCACCCCAGCCGACGGGCGCGTAGGGGATGAAGCCGATGTCGTACTCCTCGCAGGCCTCGAGGACGTCCTCGTGCTCGCGGTTGCCGACGTTGTACTCGTTCTGGACGGTCGCGACCTCGACGTGGTCGCGTGCGGTCTCGAGTTCCTCGACGGTGACGTTCGAGAGGCCGACGTGCTCCACGAGGCCGTCGTCCTTCAGCTCGGCGAACGCCTGCACGGACGCCTCGAACTCGGTGTCCGGGTCGGGTCGGTGGAACTGGTAGAGGTCTATCGTCTCGACGCCGAGGCGGTCGCGGCTCGCGAGCACCTGATTGCGGATGTAGTCGGGGTCGCCGTGCGCGATCCAGTCGCTCTCGCGGTTCCGCAGGAGGCCGGCCTTCGTCGCGACGACGAGGTCGTCGCGGGACGCATCAAGCGCCTCGCCGATGAGGCGCTCGGAGACGCCGGGACCGTAGGAGTCGGCGGTGTCGATGAAGTCGACGCCGACGTCGTCCGCGCGCCGGAGGACGTCGCGGGCGTTTTCCTCGTCCTCGGGCGGGCCGATGATGTCGGGGCCGCAGAGGCGCATCGCGCCGAAGCCGAGTCGGTGGACGGTCAACTCGCCGCCGATGTCGAAGGTGTCGCTCTGGTTGCTGACCATACCGCTGGTTGTAGCGGCCGCCGGTAAGTCGCTGGGGAGGCGGCAGGCCGGGCGGGCTTTCGTCGCGGTCGTGGGGACTCTCCCACGGGACCGCCGCCGTTCGCGACGGCGAGGCGGAGAATCCAAACGAATTTCCTCGTACCCCGGCTATTCTCCCCTAATGGACGAGGACCTCCGCAAGCGGATTCGCCGGGAGGCCGAGGCGAACGCGCTGTTCAACGCGCTGAAACACGAGAGCGACGCCCAGGTCGGCGCGATCCTCGGGCCGCTGATGGGCGAGAACCCCGAGTTCCGCGAGCACGGCGACGAGGTCTCCGGCGTCGTCGCGCCCGTCGTGAACGAGGTGAACGGCCTCGACGAGGCGGAGAAGCGCGCGCGCCTCGAGGAGGTCGCGCCCGAGCGCCTCGCGGAACTCGACGCCGAGGACGAGGGCGAGGAGCACCCGCTGCCCGACCTCCCGAACGCCGAGGAGTACGAGGAGGTGCGGATGCGCTGTGCGCCGAACCCGAACGGCCCGTGGCACCTCGGACACGCACGGATGCCCTCGGTCATCGGGACGTACAAGGAGCGCTACGACGGCTGGATGCTGGTGCGCTTCGACGACACCGACCCGGAGACGAAACGCCCCGACCTCGAGGCCTACGACGCCATCCTCGACGACATCGACTACCTCGGCTTCGAGCCGGACGAAGTGGTGACAGCCTCCGAGCGGATGGAGACCTACTACGAGCACGCCCGCGAGCTCATCGAGCTGGGCGGGGCCTACACGTGTAGCTGTTCGGGCGAGGCGTTCTCCGAGCTGAAGAACGCCGGTGAGGCCTGCCCGCACCGCGAGAAGGACGTCGACACCGTCCGCGCGGAGTTCGCGGACATGGTCGAGGGCGAGTACGAGTCGGGGGAGATGGTGCTGCGCGTGAAGACGGACATCGAGCACAAGAACCCCGCGCTGCGCGACTTCGTCGCGTTCCGCATGGTGGACACGCCGCATCCGCGCGAGGCGGCGAGCGACTACCGGTGCTGGCCGATGCTCGACTTCCAGTCCGGCATCGACGACCATCTCCTCGGTATCACGCACATCATCCGCGGCATCGACCTGCAGGACTCCGCGAAGCGCCAGCAGTTCGTCTACGACTACTTCGACTGGGAGTATCCTGAAGTGGTTCACTGGGGCCACGTCCAGGTCGACGCCTACGACGTGAAGATGAGCACGTCGACCATCAAGGAGCGAATCGACGCCGGCGACCTCGACGGCTGGGACGACCCGCGCGCGCCCACCCTGCGGAGCGTCCGCCGGCGCGGCATCCGGGGGGACGCCATCGTGGACGCGATGGTCGAACTCGGCACCTCGACGTCGGACGTCGACCTCGCGATGTCGAGCATCTACGCGAACAACCGCGACCTCGTGGACGAGGAGACGGCGCGAGCGTTCCTCGTGCGCGACGGCTTCGACGCCCGCGACCCCGACGCCGAGACGGCGTACGAGGCCACCGAGGTACCCGTCGCGGGCGGCCCCGACAGCGCGCATCCGCCCGTCCACCCGAACCACGAGGAGCGCGGGACGCGCGACATCCCCGTCGGCGACGCGGTGCTCGTCGAGTCCCGCGACCTCCCCGCCGAGGGCGAGCGCGTCTGGCTGAAGGGGTACGGCCCCGTCCGCTACGACGGCGAGGAGTTCAACTACACGGACGACGACATCGACGTCGTGCGCGAGGAGGGCGTCGACGTCGTCCACTGGGTGCCCGCCGACGACAACGTGCCCGTCCGGATGCGCCGCATGGACGGCGACGTCCACGGCTACGCCGAACCCGGCTACGCGGCGTACGAACCCGACGACCTCGTGCAGTTCGTCCGCGTCGGCTTCGCGCGCTACGACCGCGAAAGTGAGGAGGAGACTGTCGCGTACTTCGCGCACGAGTAGCCACGCGACCGCCGCGACGCCTCCTCAGACGTAGTGGACGAGGAGGAGCGCGCCGAAGACGACGCCCGTGCAGAGGAGTTGGACGAGCACGGACGCGAGGATGCCGATGCTCGCGGTGAGCGCCGCGCGAACGCTCTTCTCGCCGTCGCCGTGGCGGCGGTACTCGCAGACCACGATAGTGCCGACGACGCCGATGGCGATTCCGATGGGACCGCCGAGCGGGAGCAGGAGGAGGCCGACGACGCCGGCGAGGACGGTGGTCCGCGTCGAGGCACCGCCGGCGTAGCCCGCGAGCGCGCCGCCGAACCAGTCGACGGCGGTCGCGACGACGCAGAGGGCGACGAGTGCCGCGAGGACGAGCGCGCCCGGGTCGCCGGTCTGCCACCAGTAGACGGCGACGCCGGCGAGCGAGACGAGGCCGCTCGGGAGGAGCGGGAGGACGCTCCCGACCATCCCGAGCGCGAGCAGGCCGAACGCGAGGAGGACGACGGCGTCCATCATCGGTGGCGCTCGCGCTCGCGCTCGGCGGCGTCGCCGCCCCACGCGTCACAGAGCGGCCGGAGCGCGTCGCCGAACGCCCGCATCGCCTGTCCCGTCGAGTGATAGCCGAGCTCGTCGGCGACGTCGTCCCACGGCCGACACTGGAGGAGCTTCAGGACGAGGAGGCGCTCGCGACGGACGGCGTCGCGCTCTTCAGCGGCGAGTGCCGGCGCGTCGTCGCGGACGAGCGCGCAGACGGCGAGGCGACGGAATGGCTCGGGGTCGACGCTGTACATCGCGGAGCCGTACGCGGAGCCGGCGACGACGCGCCACCGGTCGTCGGAGAGGTCGGGTTCGGGGGTGGCGTCGCAGGCGGCGAGCGCGGCGCGCGCGACGTCCGCGTCGAGGTCGGTGAGGCTGTCCGCGAGCACGCCGGCGATGCGCTCCGCGAACCACGACTCGTGGCGCGCGGCCAGCGCCGCCCCGCGCTCGCTCAGTGGGTCGAGCATGACCGCCGAGTACTCGCCGCTCGTGTCGTTTCGCGTCGTGGAGAGGTGGACGGTCGAGAACCCGTTTCGCGCCCAGAAGGAGAGCAACTGGGGCGTCGCGCCGTAGCCGACGCCGAGCCAGTCCGCTTCCCGGAACTCCTCTCGGACGCCGTCGAGGAGCGCGGAGCCCAGTCCCCGCGAGCGCGCGGCGTGGTGGGTGGCGATGCGGACGACGCGGTGGCCGACCGGTGCGGCGGCCGCCTCGTCGCGGAGCTGGCTCGTGAGGACGTCCGGGAGCATGTTCCCCTTCACGCGGCTCCCGGTGTACATCGCCTCGCGCGTCTCGGCGTCGAGGCCGCCCTCGCGGGCGAGGAGGCAGACGGCGACGACGTGGCCGTCGTGGCACAGCGCGCGGACGCGGAGGTTCGGCGCGTCGAGGAGGCGGGCGAGGTCGTCGGGCTCGGTCCGGTAGTGCGCGGCGACGAGCAGGCCGAACGCTTCGCGGAGCAGGCGTTCGTCGTCGGCGAGCGCCGCCTGCCCGAGGGCGGCGTACTCGCAGGTCTCGGGGTCGGCGTCGGCGACGAGCGGGTCGACGGGCGGGCGGGCGTCCAGGAGGAGCGCGCGGAACGCCCACACCTCTACGGGGTCGCCGGCGGCGTAGCGGATGGGGTCGTCGAGCCGAACGTCCGCCACGTCGAGGTCGCTCTCCGCAAGCGTCTCCCGGAAGCGCACGTCGAACCCGCGTCCGGCGCCCTCGTAGCCGTGGACGGTCGTGGTGAAGGCGACGCGGGGGGCGTCGAGGAACGCCTCGAGGAGGCGGACGGGGAGCGCGGCGGCCTCGTCGACGAGGACGACGTCCGGGTCGTCGGGCAGGTCGGCGGCCGCCGGCGGCTTGGCGAAGCGGACGCGGCCGCCGTCCGCGAGGGCGAGTCGCGTCGTCTCCGAGCGGTCGGCGGCGACGCCGAGGCGGTCGCAGACGCCCTCGGCGCGCGCGTAGAGTTCGCGGACGCTCCGGAACGACGGTGCGGTGACGAGGACGTCCAGCCCCTCGTCCGCGAGGCAGGCCGCCGCGATGCCGGCCGCGCTCGACTTCCCCCGGCCGCGGTCGGCCTCCGCGACGACCGCCGTCCCCGGGTCGCGGAGCGCCTCGAAGGCGTGGACTGCATCGACCTGGTCGGGGGTACGGCAGGCCTCGTAGGCCGCCCGTGGGAAGGCGTGCTCGTCGGGCGGCGACGGGTCGGGGCGGGGCAGTCGCGGCGCCGGATGCGTGCGGCCGTCGTCGGCGACGGTTCCGGTGTCGACGTCGACGATGGCGACGCCCCGGTGCGCGCGCAGCGTCGCGACGAGGCGGGCGCGAAAGCGACCCGCGACGTCGTCGCGGCCGAACGGCGGGACGGCCATCCCCTCGTCGAAGCGGTCGCGTCGCGCCGGCCACGCGTCGAGCGACGGCGTGACGAGCACGAGGAGGCCGCCGCCGTCGACGGCGCCCGTCACGCGTCCGAGGGCGTTCGGCCGGCACTCCTCGCGCGCGTCGTAGACGACGGCCTCACGCGTGGTGCCGAGGAGGGCGCCCGCATCGCGCGGCGTCACGTGCTCGCAGGCGAGCGCGTCGCGGTGGCCGACGAGCGTCGCGTCCGCCATCGCGACGTCGGCGGCGTCGAGCGCCTCGCGCGCGGCGTCGAGGCCCGCGTCGCCCGCTCCCGCGAGGACGAGCAGGCGACGCTCGTTCGTCGCGCGGGCCTCCGCGCGGAGTCGACTGGCGACGTCCCTGACGGTCATCACGCGGAATTGGCGCGCGAGGAGGAAGGGCGTTGCCTTCCGAGCCGCAGCGCCCGCGTCGCGACCGCGTCCGGTCCGTGCCTCGCGTTCGCACTCCGGCGGGCTTTGAAAGCGTTTTTAACCGAGGGGTTCGGAATACGGGGTACAGCCTTCGGGGGGTCATGATGCTCCTAGTCGCCACGGGACTTCGGCCGGCGGCGGAGCGCAAGCCCGCCCGAGGGAGTAGGTGAACGTAAAAATGCCAGTATACGTTGATTACGACGTCCCGGCCGACCTGCAGGAGCGAGCGCTCGAAGCGCTCGAGGTCGCCCGCGACACCGGTAGTGTCAAGAAGGGTACGAACGAGACGACCAAGGCCGTCGAGCGCGGCAACGCGGACCTCGTCCTCGTCGCCGAGGACGTCTCCCCCGAGGAGATCGTCCTCCACCTCCCCGAGCTCGCCGACGAGAAGGGCATCCCCTACATCTTCGTCGAGACGCAGGACGAACTCGGCGTCGCCGCCGGTCTCGAAGTCGGCTCCGCCGCCGCCGCCGTCGTCGACGCCGGCGACGCGGAGGACGACGTCGAGGACATCGGCGCGAAGATCGAGGAGCTGAAGTAGACCCATGAGTGCCGAGGAATCGGAAACCCAGGATTCCACGTCCGCCGAAGTCATCGAGGTCGTCGGCAAGACCGGGATGCACGGCGAGGCGATGCAGGTGAAGTGCCGACTTCAGGAAGGCTCCAACCAGGGCCGCATCATCACGCGGAACGTCCTCGGCCCGACGCGGGTCGGCGACGTCCTCCAGCTGCGTGAGACGGCCCGCGAAGCCGACTCCATCGGAGGTCAGTAATGCCCCAGACCCGAGAGTGTGACTACTGTGGGGCGGACATCGAGCCCGGGACGGGTACGATGTTCGTCTACAACGACGGACGCACCGTGCACTTCTGCTCGTCGAAGTGCGAGAAGAACGCCGACCTCGGCCGCGAGCCCCGCGAGCTCGAGTGGACCGACGAGGGCCACGCGCAGGCCGGCGAGGGCGAATAGATGAGCCACCACGACGAGCGGACGTTCGTGATGGTCAAGCCCGACGGCGTCCAGCGCGGTCTCATCGGCGAGATCGTCGGCCGCCTCGAAGACAAGGGCCTGAAGATGGTCGGCGGGAAGTTCATGCAGATCGACGAGGAGCTCGCCCACGAGCATTACGGCGAGCACGAGGGCAAGCCCTTCTTCGAGGGCCTCGTCGAGTTCATCACTTCCGGGCCGGTCTTCGCGATGGTCTGGGAGGGCGCGGACGCGACGCGGCAGGTCCGCCAGATGATGGGCGCGACGGACGCGCAGGAGGCCGCTCCCGGCACCATCCGTGGTGACCTCGGGAACGACCTCGGGCACAACGTCATCCACGGCAGCGACCACGAGGACGAGGGCGCGAACGAGCGCGAGATCGCCCTCTTCTTCGACGAGGACGAACTCGTCGACTGGGACGCCAACGAGGCGCCCTGGGTCTACGAGGACGCGGGCGACCACTAACGGTCTCTCCTCTCCGTTCTCTCACGCCCGATAGCGACGCGAGCGCGCGGCACGCCGGCGTGTCGCCGTCGCACGCGATTGGGCGGACCGGCGTGCGTAAATAGCCCCGAGAAGTATCTAGGCGTCGTGACGACACGTGACGAGCCGGTCGCTTTCGAGGCGGACGGTGACCGCCTCAACGTCCACGACACGGTGATGGACGCGACGTGCACCTTCACGGCGAGCGGGCCGCTCGACCCGGTTCGAGTCTCGGCGGATCGGTTCCTCTTTCCGGTCGACGCCGCCGTCTCCGTGGAGACGGACGAACTCACGCTCCCGGCGCACGCCGGTCTGCACGTCCGCTCGGAGGCCGGCGACGTCGTGGCGTCGGTCCCGGGCGAGCGCAAGTCCTTCGCGCGCGGGGTCTACTACGTCGAGGTGGCACTGGGCTGCAAGCTCTATCTGAAGGTGTTCGATGCCGCGTTCACGCTTCGCGGCGAACCGAGTGACGGGCCGGCACCGACGACGGTCGAGTTCGAGGAGACGGCACGCGTCGCGGTCGGAGCGCGCTCGCTCCACGAGCGGCCGGCAGCGACGATAACGGTGCCGGACGAGCCGAGCGCGCTGCGGGAAGCGCTGCCGTATCTGGCGTCGAGTGTGAAGGAGTGGTCCTGCGAGCGCTCGTGGCCGACGCTGCGCGGACACCCACCGCGACTCGAGCGCGGGGACGCGCTCGACATCCCCGACGCGCTCTCGAAGCCGGAGACGGGCGTGACGATCGCCGTCCCGGAGACGTACGCCGCGCTCTACACGGTCGCGCCCCTCGCCTACTACCTCGGCGCCGACGTCGTTCCCGCCACGGACCCCGAACTCCACCTCGACAACGGCTACAGCGAGGCGTTCGCACAGCACGGGGAGTCGCTCGCGGACGCCACGCGGACGCTCCTCCGGCACTGTCTCTTCTTGGACTCGCTGGTGCGCGTCGGTGGCTACTACACGATGGAGCGACAGGAGTACGAGGCCGTCGCGGGCGACCTCCCGTTCTACCCGCCGAAGCTCTACGACGCCACGATTCCTGAACAGCTGATGGAGTACCTCGAAGTCGAGGCAGAGCTCCTCGCGCCCTACCTCCCGATGCATCGGTACGAGGCGACGCTTCGCGCGGAGCCGGCGGACGCCGAACTCCTCCCGTTCCTCCTCGACGACTTCGTGCCCGTCCGCGTCTCCGGGGCGCGACGGGCGAACGCGAGCGACGCGCTCTATTCGGCGTACAGCACGGACCCGATTCCGGAGGGGGCGACGAAGCTCTCCGTCGCGGGTTTCGAACACGCCCTCGACGCGCCACCCCGGTCAGCCGCGTCGGAACGCATCGCGCTCCTCGGCGTCGGGGACGGCGTGATGGACGCACTCGACGCCGTCTTCATCGGCCACGGCGACGGGTCGTCCTACGAGGCGGCGACCATCGACCGCGCGCGGCCGACGGTGGCGGCCGTCGAAGACGCGCTCTCCTCCGGGTACGGCTTCGTCCACGTCGAGGCACCCATCACCGACGACGGAATCGAGTGCGTCGACGGCGTCCTCGACCCGGCGACGCTCGACGACGTCTCGGTAGGGATCGCCTCAGTCGTCGGCCCGCTGTCCGAGGCGGGCGCGGCTCTCGACGTGCTCGTCGAGCGTGGCGCGACCATGGGCATCGCCTCCGCCTCCATCACGAGCCGTGCCCTCGGGCACGTGCTCGGCCGTCTCCTCTCCGGCGCGCCGTTCGCGCAGTCCGTCCGCTGGGCCGACCACGACGACGCGTACCGATTCGCGGGGGACGTCGTGACGTGTCCGATAGTGCGCGAGGACGGATCGACGCTCCCGGAGCACGTCTTCCGATCGACGGCGCCAGACAGCCACCAGGTCTGGATCAGGGCATGGTGGGGATTCGGTGGCGACAACGGAACGGTCGTCGGGTTGGTGTCGGAGCACGTCGTCCACCCACAGCGCCTCGCCGGAACGATCCTCGAACAGCCCGCATCGCTGTCGAGCGAGGAAGTCGCCGACCTCATCGAGGAACGCGATAGCGTCTACGTACTGAACGGGGACCCCATCCAACACGACCGCGCACTCACGCCCGCTGACGTCCGCGCCTCCGCGCGCCGCGCGCTCGCCGACAGCACGTCGCCGGAGACCCACGAGTAACATTCACTTCTGGAATGCGATTCAAAACCGATAAGCGAGGGGCGCGCCGAGGGTGACGTACTCGTGACGAACGCCCAGATAACCCTCGTCCAACTCGACAACTACGGACCGTGGACGGTGACGCCGGAACCGCGCCGCGAGGCCGACCTCCAGACGCTGCAGTCGCGTCTCTTCGCGGACCTCTCGCAGTTCTTCGGCACCCGCGACGGCTACGTCTTCTTCACGCGCTTCGACAACATGATCGCGGTGACGAACGGCGCCGACCTCGAGGACCACGCACGGGTGCAAGAGTCCATCCGGAACCGCTATCCCGTCACCGTGAGTCTCGGCATCGGGACGGGCGCGAGCCCGACGGACGCGCTCGTCGACGCGACTGCACACCTCCAGGCCGCCGGGAGCGCACAGGACGCGGAGCGCCGCGAAGTGTTGGGCGGTCAGCCGCTCGACGACGGCGAGCGCGCCGACGACGACGTCCACATCGCGCACTTCGACGTGAACGACGCCACCGGGAAGTACACGGACGAACTCGACGCGTTCTCGACGTTCGTCCGCATCGAGCAGGGGTACGCGTCGCTGATGCGCGTCCTCCACGACGAGTACGGCGGTCTCGGGTTCTTCGTCGGCGGCGACAACGTCGTCGCGATCGTCCCCGAACTCGACCGCGCGGCGTACGAGGCGGTCATCGAGCACGTCCGTGCGGAAGCCGACATGTCGCTGAAAGTCGGCGTCGGGAGCGGCCACACCGCGACCGACGCGGGGCTGGCGGCGAAGCACGCGCTCGAACGCTGTCGCGAGGCCGGGACAACCGTCGAGGGCGACGTCTGAATTAACTCAGAGCGTACTCCCTAATTTTGTACTCGTTCGGTACTCACACCACGCTTTTACTCCCAGCGCCCGTCGTCTCCGATGATGTCAATCGACGTCCCGAACACCCTGGCGACGGCGCTCGAGGAGTCCTCCGACGACGAGATCGAACGCGCGCTCTGGGACCTCGTCTACGAGCAGGGCCGCGACGCGGACCTCTAAGGCGAAGCTATTCCCTCGTCCGACCCGTAGCCTGATACATGGCGACGGGCGAGCGACTGCCGGGTGCTCCCGACCCCACAGAGCGCATCGTCCTCCACGTGGACATGGACTGTTTTTACGCCTCCTGTGAGCGCAAGCGAGAGCCGGCGCTTCGAGGTGAACCCGTCGTCGTCGGCATGGGCTACGAGGCCGGCGAGACGGTCGGCGCGGTCGCGACGGCGAGCTACGAGGCCCGCGAGTACGGCGTCGAGAGCGCGCAAGCCATCTCGAGCGCGCTCGAGCGCCTCCCCCGTCGAGCGGAGCGTCCGAACGACCCCGAGAGCGCGTTCTATCGGCCGGTCGATCTCGACTACTACGAGGACGTCGCGGCGGACGTGAAGGCGATCCTGCACGACCTCGCGGACACCGTCCGCGAAGTGAGCATCGACGAGGCCTACCTCGACGTCACCGAGCGCACCGACTGGTCGGTCGCGGAGGGGTTCGCCCGGCACGTCAAACAGCGCATCGAACGGGAGGTCGGCGTGCCCGCGAGCGTGGGCGTCGCGCCGAACATGAGCACCGCGAAGATCGCGAGCGACCACGACAAACCGGACGGGCTCGTCGTCGTCCCGCCGGAGTCGGTCGCGGCGTTCCTCGCGCCGCTCGACGTCGCGGCCGTCCACGGCGTCGGGCCGATTCGGGCGCGCGAGCTCGCCGAGATGGGGATCGAGACGGCGGGCGACCTCGCGGACGCCGACCCCTACGCGCTCACCGACCGGTTCGGCGAGCGCGGCCGCGAACTCCACGAGCGGGCGAACGGGCGCGACGACCGCCCGGTCGAGCCGACGGGCGACCCGAAGAGCTTCAGCCGCGAGTCCGCGTTCGACGGCGCCGTCGAGGACCACGACAGCGTCGTCGAGCAGGCGCTCGCGCTCGCGGACGCCGTCGCGGAGCGCGCGACCCACGAGGACGCCCTCTATCGCACCATCGGCGTGAAGGTCGTCGTCCCGCCGTACGACATCAACACGCGTGCCCGCTCGCTCCCCGGGCCGGTCGACGAACCCGAGCTCGTGCGCGACGTCGCAGCAGAGCTCCTCGCGGAGTTCGACGGCGACCCCGTTCGGAAGGTCGGCGTCCGCGTCTCCAACCTCTCCTTTACCGCGAACGAGCAGGCGAAGCTCGGCGGGTTCGCGGACGCGACGGCACATGACGGGGTCGGCGACGCGAGCGAGGACGCGACGAGCGACGGCGGCGAGTCGGAGGACGGCGACGCGCAGGCGTCTCTCGGCGACTTCTAGCTCGAGCGGTCGAGGACGCGCTCGCACTCGACGACGAACCCCGCGAGGCTCTGTGCGGCCTCGCGCTCGAGCGAGAGGACGACGCCGGCCGTCGCGGACTCCTTGATGACGACGAAGACGCCGTGCTCGTAGAGCTCGACGCAGGACTCGAAGTCGCCGAACGGGCTATCGGGTTCGCGCAGCGGCTCGCGGTTGCGCATCCGCTGGACGATATCGGCCGACCGGCGCCGCGAGCGGTCGTTCGGCAGGTCGTCGCGCCGATAGATGACCGCCCAGTCGTCGGCGGTGAATCGGACGGCCGTTCGGAAGTTCTGCCGTGCTCGCTCCGCGACGAATCGCACGAGTCGCTGGTGGCGTCGCTCGACCATGCCTGCGCGTACAGAGCACGCGTTCATACGCTCTCCGGAAGCGGAGCACGCGCAGGCCGACGCGCCCCCATCCATAAGTCGGCAGGGCGGTCTAGGTGCACCATGGCCGAGAAGTACGAGCGACTCGTCCGGCTGGTCGAGAACAGAGCGGGCGACGCCTTTCGCGGCGCGATCCGCTATCACGAGGGCGGCCACACCATCCTCTACTTGCGCGACGACATCGCGACGGACGCCTTCCGCGACGCCGTCGACGGCCTCATCGAGCGAGCGCGCGCGTACGAACCGCTGAGTCGCCCGGAGAGCTACCCGACCCTCGGGGCGACGCAGGCGAGCGTCGAACTCTACGAGGCCGCGGCGGTCATCCACTTTCGCGAGGGCCCGAACACCGGCATCCTCGTCTCGCTCGACCGGGACGTCGCACAGGGCCTCGGCGCGTTCGTCACGCGCTGTACGTCGGTGCTCGTCGAGAACGGCGGTGTCGAGGGCGCCGACGGCCCCGAGTCGCCCGACTAGCGCAGCGGCGCGACGAGGTCCTCGAGGGCGGCCTTCGGGTCGTCGGCTTTCGCGACGCCGGACGCGAGGAGGACGCCGGACGCGCCGAGGTCGTCGGCGGCCGTGAGGTCGTCGCCCGTCGAGATGCCGGCGCCGCAGTAGACGTCGACGGCGTCGTCGACGGCTTCGGCGGCCGCGACGGCGTCCGTCACGATATCGGGGTCGGCGCTCGCGACGGAGACGTCGCCGCCGATGAGCTCCGGGGGTTCGACCGCCACGGAGTCGGGGCCGAGCGCGGCGACGGCGCCGATCTGCTCGGGGTTGTTCGCGCAGACGCAGGTCTCGAGGCCGGCGCGCTCAGCGGCCCCGACGGACGCGTCGATGTCCGCGAGCTTCATCCGGTTCTCCGAGTGGTTGAGAAGCGTCCCCTCCGCGCCTGCGGCGGCGGCGCGCTCGGCGAGCGTGCTCCCGGTGTGACTGCCGTAGTCGTTCGGGCTGACGTGCTGCGCCCACGTCTCGACGCCCGTGTCGGCGACGGCGGCGATGTCGGCGGCCTGCGGCGCGATGGCGATGCGGACGCCGGACTCCTCGGCGACGTCGTGAGCGGCTTTCGCGACCGCGACGGGGTCGCAGGGGTACGCCTTCAGGTTGACGAGAACGAACATACAGCCCGGTTCCGCCGCCGCCGCATTACCGGTTACGGAATCCGCAAAGAGAGAACTACAGGCGTAGAAAACGCTAGTCCTTGCGCTTGACCATGTCGCCGAGCGTGAGGCCGCCCTCGCTGGAGCCGCTCTCCCACTCCTCGTCGCCGTCCGTGGCCTCGAGGAGGCTCACGCCGAGTTTCTTCTCGAGCTTCTCGCGGACATCGTCGCTCGGGAGGATGTCGCCGCGCTCGAGCTTGCGCACGAGGCTCGCCTTCTCGTTGAGTTCGGAGGCGAGCTCCTCTTGGCTGAGGCCCGTGTTCTCGCGGGCCTTCCGGATGCGCTCGTCGTAGTCGCCGGCGAGCTCCTGCATCTCGTCGAACATGTCGCGGCGACGGCGCTTCGAGCCGCCGGAGGACCCACCGGAGTTCGACCCCGAGGAGCCACCGGAGGAAGAGGAGGACGTCGAGTACTTCGTCGACGTCGAGGAGGAGGACTCCTCGGTGCGAACCTCCGTACCGAAGTCGGTACAGTCGGAACACACGTCGAGTTCTGCCCCCTCGACTTTGATGGTCTTGGGGTTCTCCGTCTCGGCCCCGCACATCTCGCACTGAACCATACCGTTGCTTACCGGGCCGCGTGTATAAAGCACACGCCGGAGGCGAGGCGGGCACGTCGCGGGGTTCTCGCCGTCGCGCGAACGCACGCCGCCCGTGCTCACGGCTCCGCCCTCGCCGTTCCGAGGCGGCGCTACGCGCCGCCTCGGCGCTCACGGGTCGCGTAGATCCCCCCACGCGCCCCAGAAGCGCTGGAAGGCGGTGAGGTGACCGACGACGGCGAAGACGCCGAGGAGCCACGCGACGAGGCTGAACCCCCCGACGACGGGAATCACGGCGGAGAGCACGCCGACGACTCCCACCAGGGCGAGGCGGTCCGCGCGTCCGAGCAGGCCGCCGTACTGGCGGCCGAGGCCGACCGCCTGAATCTGCGTCCCGAGGTAGGAGGTGAGGAGGACGCCGGTGACGGCGGCGAAGCCGAGGAGCCACGAGTCGATGCCGGCGGCGAGGCCGGCGAGGATGACGACGTCCGCGTAGCGGTCGAGGACGTGGTCGAGGAGGTCGCCGCCCTCCGAGTCGACGCCGGTCTCGCGCGCGACCGCGCCGTCGAGGAGGTCGAACCAGCCGTTCAGGAAGACGAGGAGCGCGCCGACGACGTACCAGACGGCCGTCCCGAGGTAGAACGCGCCCGCCGCGCCGACGGCGACGACGAACGCGAGGACGCTGATCGCGTCGGGCGTGAGGCCGAGGCGGACCGACACGGCGACGAACGGCCGAAGCAGTCGCGAGGCCAGCGGGCGGAACTGATCGAGCGTCACAGCAGGTACTCCGTGTAGTCCACCTCGCCCGCGCTCGGCTCGCGCTCGCCGCGCACGACGGCGTCGATCTCCGCCGCGACCGCCTCGGGCGTTCGGTCGGTGGTGTCGATCTCGTAGACGCGCTCCTCGCCGTGGCGACGAACGGCCTCGGAGAGGATGACGTCGAGCGCCTCGGACTCCGCGTTCTCGCGGGCCTTCGCCTCGGGTTCGCCGCGTTCCGTGAGCCGCTCCTCGAGCGCCTCGGGCGCACAGCGCAACACGATCACCGCGTCGGCGTCGTCGAGGTGGTGGGCGAGGTGGCTCTCGACGAGGACGTCGTCGGCCGCGGCGTACTTCTCGACGAGCGCGTCGATGTCGGCGACGAGGCTGTCGCGCGCCTCGTCGCGCTCCGTGTACAGCTCCTCGTCTCTCACGACGTCGTTCAGGTGGACGACGTCGAGGTCGGTGTCGAGGTGCTCGCTCGCGGTGGTCTTGCCCGTTCCGGGGGTGCCGGTGAGGACGACCCTCATTCGCCGAGGACCTCGTTGAGTTCGCGGACGGCGCGCTTCGTCTCCGCCTTCGTCCCGCAGGTGATGCGGACGCACTCGGGGAGGCCGAAGCTCGAGCAGTCCCGGACGATGACGCCGCGCTCGCGCATCGCCTCGGCGACGGCCGTCGCGTCCCCGACGTCGACGAGCAGGAAGTTCCCGTGGCTCTCGTAGGTCGGCGCCGCGACGTGTTCGGCCATGTAGTCGCGACTCCAGCGCGCGGTGTCGACGGTCCGCTCGACGTGCGCGCCGTCCTCGAGCGCCGCGAGGCCCGCGCGACACGCGAGGAAGCTCGCCGCGAACGGCGTGTTCACGCGCGCGTAGGTGTCCGCCCACGCCTCGGGGACGAGCGCGTAGCCGAGGCGGAGGCCGGCGAGCCCGTACGCCTTCGAGAACGTCCGCAGGACGGCGACATCGTCACGCGGTGCGCGACTGGCCGACGAGTGTGACTCGTCGACGTCGTCGCGCTCCCCGAGGAGCGAGACGGCGCTCGGCGCCTCGGTGAACTCGCCGTACGCCTCGTCGACGACGACGAGCGTTTCTTCGTCGGTTTCGTCGGCGATTCGCTCGACGTCGTCGAGCGCGAAGCGCCCCCCGCTCGGGTTGTGCGGGCTCGTGAGGTAGACGACGCGCTCGCCGTCGTAGGCGTCGAGGACGCGCTCGGCGGAGAGTTCGAAGCCGTCCGGTTTCGAGACGTCGTACTCGGTCACGTCGCCGTGGTGGAAGCGCGCGCTCATCCCGTAGTAGGAGAAACCGGGCGTCGGGACGAGCACGTCGTCGCCGGGTTCGAGCGTCGCGCGGTGGAGGTAGTCGAGCGCGCCGTCGCCGCCGTTCGCGAGCCAGACCTGCTCGTCCGTGACGCCCCACTGCTCGGCGAGCGCCGCCGTGAGGTCCTGGTGGTCGGCGGTCGGGTAGTGGTGGACCTCGTCGGCGCTCGCCTCGATGGCCTCCGTGGCCGCCGGACTCGGCCCGAACATGTTCTCGTTCGACGCGAGTTTGACGAACTCCTCGGGGTCGCGGCCGAGTTCCCGCGCGACTTCCTCGATGCCGCGGCCCGCGCGGTACTCGACGTGGTCCGAGAGGTCCCGTGGTCGCATGTCCGGTGAAAGCCCCCGACGCGACTTAAACGGGCCGATGCACCGTGCGCCCGGCTATACCGAGACGGCGGGGCGAACCGTGCGAGCGCCCCGTTACCAGCCGTCCGGGGCGACGTCGTTCGCCGGCGTCTCGCCCGCGAACACGCGCGCGAGGTCGGCGGCGACCGTGGCGTTCGCCTCCCGTCTGGCCTCCTCGGAGTACCACCCCGAGTGCGGCGTCGCCACCACGTCGTCACGGCCCGGGAGCGGCGAATCCGTCGGCGGTTCGTCCGCGAAGACGTCGAGGCCGGCGGCCGCGATGTCGCCCGCGTCGAGCGCCGCCCGGAGGTCGGCCTCGTCGACGACGCCGCCGCGACCGGTGTTGACGACGACGCCGCGCTCGGGGAGCGCGTCGAACCACGCGGCGTCGACGAGCCCGCGCGTCTCCTCGGTGAGCGGCGCGTGCACGGAGAGGTGGTCGGCGGCCTCGCGGAGGCCGCCGGCGTCCACCTTCTCCACGCCGTGCTCGGCCATCGTCTCGGCGTCCACGTACGGGTCGTAGGCGGCGACGTCGACGCCGAAACCCCGGAGGCGCGCGGCCGTCTCGCGCGCGATGTCGCCGAAGGAGACGAGGCCGACGGTGTCCTCGCGGAGGCGGTGGAGCTCGCGGCCCGCCCACGGGTCCCACGTGCCGTCGGCGACGCGGTCGTTCTGCGCGGGGACGTCCCGGACGCACGCGAGGAGGAGCGACGCGGCGTGCGTCGCCACCTCGTCGACGCAGTAGTCGGGCGCGCGCAGGACGGTGATTCCCTCGTCCGTGGCCGCCGCGACGTCGACGTTGTCCACGCCGATGGACGTCTGGCCGAGCGCGACGAGCGAGTCGAGGCCCGCGAGGACCTCGCGCGTGAACGTGATGCGGCCGTTCGTCACGACGGCGTCCGCCTCGCGCTCGCGGACCGCGTCGCGAAACCGCTCGGCCGAGGGCATCGCGGTGACGTCGACGGCGGCGTCGAGGCGGTCGCGGAAGACGGTAGGCGCGAGCTTCGGGTCGTCGTCGAGCAGGACGCGTCGCGTCATGTCGGGCGTTTCTCCCGGTCGGGACTTGGGGTTTCCGCCGGCCGGGCTCGCGGGGACCGCTACGCCTTAGGACCCACCGTCCGCACGTCCACCCATGGCGACAGCACTGACGGCCGTGTACGCGATCCACCTCCTCGCCGGCGCGCTGTGGGCCGGGAGCGTCTGCTTCTTCACGTACAGCTACCTCCCGCTCGCGAAACGCGGCGACGTCTCCGTGGACGTCCTCGCGGCCGCGACGAGCAAGCTCACGACCGTCTCGCGCGCCGGTGCCGTCCTCCAGCTCCTGACCGGCGGCTACCTCGCGAGCCCGATGGGCGTCGGGACGACGAGCGCGTACTGGTCGAGCACGAGCGGCTACCTCGTCATCGCGATGGTCGTACTCTGGCTCCTGCTCGCGGCGTTCACCGAGATGGCGGCGTCGCGCCTCCGCGACGGCCTCGACGTCGATAAGGTCCGCACGCCCGCCCGCGACGCGTCGACCCTCCTCTACGCGGCGAGCGCCGTCGCCGTCCTCCTCCTCGTGGACGCCGGCCTCCTCCTCGCCTGAACCTGGCACGCCATCGATAGATCGGCCCCGCTGTTTTTCGTCCTCCGCCGTCTCGGGGAGCACATGGCAAGTGCACTCGGCTCACTCATCCTGTTCGTCGTCAGCCTGCTCGTCGGCGGCCTCGGCATCTACGCCGGCGCGCGCGTCGTCGCCGGCGTCGAGGACTACTCGCACGCTCTCGTCACCGCCGTCATCGGCGCCGTCGCGTGGGCGGTGCTCTCGTGGGTCCCGCTCGTCGGCGGCCTCCTCGCGCTCGTCGCCTACGTCTGGGTCATCAACTGGCGCTACAAGGGCGGCTGGGTGAACGCGATCCTCATCGCGCTCGTCGCGTGGATCGCCACCGCCGTCGCCGTCTTCGTCCTCGGCGCCCTCGGCGTCCCCGTCACCGGTATCGGCGTCCCCGGGGCCTGACGCGACCTACTCCCGTTCGACGTCGACGGCGAGCGTGCCGACGCCTTCGACGTCGGCCTCGACGTGGTCGCCGTCCGCGAGCGGTCCGACGCCCTCCGGCGTCCCCGTGATGACCACGTCGCCTTCTTCGAGCGTCATGTACCGCGTTATCTCCGCGACGAGCTCGGGCACGGAGAAGATGAAGTGCTCCGTGTTCGAGTCCTGTCGCGTCTCGCCGTTCACGCGGAGCGAGATGGCCGCGTTCTCGGGGACGTGCTCGGGGTCGGCGACGACCGGCCCGAGCGGGCACGACCCGTCGAAGGCCTTCCCGCGCACCCAGTTCTGCTCGCGGTCCTGATCGTCGCGGTTCGAGACGTCGATGGCGACCGTGTAACCGGCGATGACGTCCGCCGCGTCCGCTTTCGGGACGTTCCGGCACTGCTCGCCGATCACGACGCCGAGCTCGACCTCGTGCTCGACGGTCTCCTTCCCCTCGGGGAGCGTGACCGTGTCGCCGTGGCCCGCGACGGCGTTCGGCGGCTTCAGGAAGAGCAGCGGGCGGTCCGGGACGTCCTCGCCGCGCTCGGCGGCGTGCTTCGCGTAGTTCCGGCCGACGCAGACGACCTTGCTCGGCGTGCTCGGCGCCAAGACGTCGACCGCCGAGAGGTCGTAGTCGCGCCCGCCGAAGGAGACGTGCTCGCCGTGGTGTTCGCCCTCGCGCACCGCACCCGCCGGATCGCGGAACCTGACGTGTCGCATACGCCGGCGTTCGCCCGCCGGAGGCTAAGCGTTGCGGTCTCCGCCGTCCGCGCGACTACCAGCGGTGGTGGACGTACTCCTTCACGTACGCCTCGTAAACGTCGCGGGCCGCGCCGTGCTGGCGGTGGCTCAGCGGCGCGAACTCGGCGGCCGCGACGTTCTCCGCGATGTGCTCGGGCGACGTGCTCCCCGGGATGACGGTCGACACCGCGTCGTGGTCGAGGATCCACCGGAGCGCGAACTGCGCGAGCGTCACGTCCGCCGGCGCGTACGCCTCGAGTTCGTCCGCCGCGTGCGCGCCCACGTCCTGCGGGACGCCCGCGAACGTCTCCCCGACGTCGAAGGCGTCGCCCTCGCGGTTGTAGTTCCGGTGGTCGTCTTCGGGGAACGACGTCTCGGCGTCGACCGCGCCCGTCAGCAGCCCGGAGGCGAGCGGGACGCGCACGATGACGCCGACGTCCTCGCGTTTCGCCCGCTCGAGGAAGCGCTCGGCGGGCCGCTGGCGGAACGGGTTGAAGATGATCTGGACGGACTCGACGCCGTCGTACTCGATGGCCTTCAGGCCCTCCTCGACGCGCTCGACGGAGACGCCGTAGTGCGCGATGAGACCGTCGTCGACGAGCGCGTCGAGCGCCGCGAACGTCTCCGGCTCGTAGTAGACGTCCGTCGGCGGACAGTGCAGTTGGAGGAGGTCGAGCGTCTCGGTGTCGAGGTTCTCGCGCGAGCGCTCGACGAAGCGCCGCAGGTTCGCCTCCGTGTAGCCCTCGGCCTCGTGGGGGTCGAGGCGGCGGCCCGCCTTCGTCGCCACCACGGGCTCCTCCTCGCGCTCGTCGAGCACTTCCGCGATGAGGCGCTCCGAGCGGCCGTCACCGTAGACGTCCGCCGTGTCGAGGAACGTGATCCCCTCGTCGAGCGCCGCGTGCACGGCGTCGCGCGCCTCCGCCTCGCCGACCTCGCCCCAGTCGCTCCCGATCTCCCACGTGCCGAGGCCGACCGGCGTCACGTCGAACCCGGTCGAACCGAGCGTGCGTTCGTCCATACGCCCACTCCTCGCGCGTCGCCCCTAACCGTTCGGGTCGCGGACCGGCTCTCGCCCCCGCCCGGCCTCTAGGGTTTATACGCCCGCCGTGAGTAGTCGTTCCCGTCATGCAGATTACCTGGTACGGACACTCCACCTTCAGCGTCGAGGTCGACGGCGAATCGCTGCTCATCGACCCCTTCTTCGACAACCCGAAGACCGACACCGACCCCGAAGAACTCGACCCCGACCACGTCCTCATCACGCACGGCCACGCCGACCACATCGGCGACGTCGACCGGTTCCGTGGCGCGCACTTCGTCTCCACGCCCGAGATCATCAGCTATCTCACCGACGAGTACGGCATCGAGAACGGCACCGGCATGAACCTCGGCGGCACCTTCGAGACCGAGGAAGCCTACGTCACGATGGTCCGCGCCGACCACTCGAACGGCCTCGACACCGACTACGGCGCCAGCGGCGGGATGCCCGCCGGCTACGTCGTCTCCGACACCAAGCCCACGCAGGTCGCGGACGAGGCGTCGCAGACCTTCTACCACGCCGGCGACACCAGCCTCCACACCGAGATCCGCGAGGTCATCGCGCCCTACCTCGAGCCGGACGTCGCCGCCGTCCCCATCGGCGACCACTTCACCATGGGCCCGTGGCAGGCCGCCGTCGCCGTCGACTGGAGCGGCGCCGACTACGCCATCCCCATGCACTACGACTCCTTCCCCGTCATCGAGCAGGACACCGACGACTTCGTCCGCGAAGTCGACGCCGCCGGCGCGCAGGCCGACGTGGTGGTGCTCGACGGCGACGAGTCCTTCGACCTCGGCGACGAACTCGGCTACTAACGGCCTCCTCTCGTTCTTTCGCGCGCAGCGATGTCGCTCGCCTAGCGGACCGAGCGTGTTAGAAAACTGAAGTGGACTCGCCGGGATTTGAACCCGGGGCCTCTCCCATGCCAAGGGAGTGATCTACCACTGATCTACGAGCCCTCGAACGCATCCTTCCGTATCCGGGGGACGTAATTGAACCCTTCGATTCGACCCCATCGAGAGTAGAAACCCTTTACCGGTCGAAGCCCACACTCACCCGTAGGGAACTGCACGGCCGCATATCTGACTCGCCGTCCGCTTGGGCGGCTCGGGAGTGTGGCAGTGCTCGGGCGTTTTCGCGCCCAGCGCCGCACAGCGGTTCGTGTCGTTCCAATTCACACTATGGCACGAATGCACACCCGCCGTCGCGGCTCGTCCGGTTCGGACAAGCCGGCGGCAGACGAACCCCCGGAGTGGAGCGACGTGGACGCGGACGCCGTCGAGGAGCGAGTCGTCGAACTGGCAGAGGAGGGCTACGACCCCAGCCAGATCGGCATGAAGCTCCGGGACGAGGGCGTCCAGGGGACGCCGATCCCCGACGTGAAGCTCGTGACGGACAAGAAGGTCACGACCATCCTCGAGGAGAACGACGCGAAGCCCGACCTCCCCGAGGACTTCCGTAACCTCCTCGAGCAGGCGGTCCGCCTCCGCGAGCACGTCGAGGAGAACGGTCAGGACCACCAGAACCGCCGCGCGCTCCAGAACACGGAGTCGAAGATCCGCCGTCTGGCGGACTACTACCGCGGCGACGAGCTCGACGAGGACTTCACGTACTCCTACGACGTCGCCGCCGAACTCCTCGAGTAACACCGAATGTCCACTACGGGTCGCTCCGGATCGTCCGCCGACGCCGCGACGCTGACGGACTGCCTCCGCGAGGGGGCGTTCGTCCGCGTCGTCGCGCGAGCGGACGGTGACGCGCTCGCGGCCGCCGGCCTCCTCGGGCGCGCGTGCTCGGCGACGAGCACGCCGTACCAGGTGAGCGTCGCGGCGACGCGCAGCGACGCGAGCGCCCGCCTCGAGGGCCTCGCCGACGGGGACGCCGGGGTCGCGGTCGGCTTCGACGGCCTCGGCGACGCGTCGCTCAGCGGCGGCGTGCTCTCCGAGACGGCGCTCGACGCCGCCCGCGCCCTCGACGCGTCGCCGAGTGCGGCGCTCGCGCTCGCGGGCGTCCGCGCGGCCGACGAGATTCCCTCGGGCGCGCTCGCCGACCTCGTGGAGCGCCGACCCGGCGTCGGCCTCCCGGTCGCGGACCTCTCGGACGGCCTCGCGCACACGACGCTCTGTCACGCCCCGTGGTCGGGCGACGACCGGCGGACGGGCGCGCTGCTCGCCGAACTCGAGCTCCCAGCGGAACTTGAGGCGGACTCCCACCGGCGTCTCGCCTCGCGGGTCGCGCTCGACGCGACCGAGGACGCGGCGCCCGACTCCGTGGACGCGCTCTCGCGCGTCCTCCGACCGCACGTCCTCCCGGACGGGCCGTTCGAGACCGCCGAGGGGTACGGGGACGTCCTCGACTGCCTCGCGTACTCCCGGCCCGGCCTCGCGACGGCGCTCGCGCTCGGCGTCGCGGACCGCGCCGACGCGCTCGACGCGTGGCGCGAGCACGCGACGGCGACCCACGACGCGCTCCGGGCGAACGATCCGGCGCGCTACAGCGGCGTCGTCGTCTGCGAGGTCGACGCGCCCGCGTGGCCGCTCGCGCGCCTCGTTCGCGACGGGCGCTCCCCGGAGTCGCTGGCGCTCGTCGTCGGCGACTCGGGCGCCGCGCTCGCGAGTACGTCCGACGGCCCGGACGCCAGCGCGGTGTTGGCGGCGGCCGTCGGCGACGACGCGGTCTCGGGGAGCGCGACGCGCGCGCTGACGACCGAGACGGACACGGAGGCGCTCCGCGAGGGCGTCCAGGGGGCGCTCTCGACATGAGCGCCGACACCGGCGACGCCGATGCCCCGCGTCGGGCGACGGTCCGAACGGAACACGACGACCCCGCGCTCGTCGCGGCGAGCGTCCGCCCGGACAACACCGACTCGATGCGCACCGAGGTCGCGGACGGCGCGGTCGTCACGACCATCGAGCGCGACGACACCGGCGGCCTGCGGGCGACGACGGACGACTACGTGGTGAACGTCACGGTGGCCGAGGAACTCGCACAGCTAGCCGAACGACACACGACACGAAACCAATGAGCGAACGATCAGTCTCCAAGCGAAACCAGCAGAAGCGATGGTACACCGTGCTCGCCCCCGAGCAGTTCGACCGGGCGGAGCTCGGTGAGACCCTCGCGGACGAACCGGAACAGGTGCTCGACCGCACCATCGAAACCACCCTCGGCGACATCACTGACGCCCAGGGCGGCGAGAACAACCTCAAGCTCACCTTCCAGGTGACCGACGTCGGCAGCGACTCGGCGTACACCGAGTTCGTCGAGTCCACGCTCACGCGCGACTACCAGCGCAGCCTCGTCCGTCGCGGCTCCTCGAAGATCGGCGTCGTCCTGACGGTCCGGACGACGGACGACTACCGCGTGCGCCTCCAGCCGACGGCGTACACGACGAAGAGCGCGGACGACAGCCAGCAGAAGGCGATCCGTCGCCTCATGATCGACCTCGTCGAGGAGGCCGCCGAAGAGCGGACCTTCGAGGGCCTCATCGACTCCATCCTCGAGGGCCGCCTCTCCAGCGCCATCTACAGCGAGGCCAACACCATCTACCCGCTCCGCCGGGTCGAAGTGGAGAAGGCCACGCTCGAAGCGCACCCCGAGGAGGTCCACGAGGAAGAGGAGACGTCCGCCGTCGACGTCGAGGACGAGTCCTAACGCCGCCCCTCGCGCGGTCAGAAACTCCCGCTTTTTCGCGACGCCACACGGCGAGCGGCGCCGCTCTTCTACCCCCCTTCGCCACCGATATAAACACGTAAGGACGCCCTCGTCGTTCGACCGCGTATGCCTTCCGGGTCCGACGAGGGACGCCGCGCCGGGTTCCGCCCGCGCTTCGCGGGTCGTCTCGGTATCGCGGACGTCGCCACGGCGACGAACGCCGGACTCGGGTTCTGCGCGGTCGCGGCGGCGACGGTCTCGCCCGCGCTCGCGGCGCGCGTCCTCCTGCTCGCGGCGATTGCGGACGCCATCGACGGCATCCTCGCGCGTCGCTACGGCGGGACGGACGTCGGCCCGTATCTCGACTCGCTCGCGGACGTCGCGTCGTTCGGCGTCGCCCCTGCGGCGCTCGCCCTCGCCACCGCGCGGGCCGCGTGGGGCGGGGACCCGCTCCGCGTCGGCCTCGCTGTCGCCGTCGGCGCCGCGTTCGTCGCGATGGCGGTCGTCCGACTCGGCTTCTACACGGCGAACGACGTCGGGAACGCACACACGGAGGGCGTGCCGACGACGCTCGCGGGCACGCTCCTCGCGGCGACGGTGCTCGCGGGTGTCACGTCCCCGGCGGTCGTCGTCGGCTTCACGGCGCTCCTCGCGCTCGCGATGGTGACGACGCTCCCCTATCCCGACCTGCTCGTGCGCGACGCGCTCGCGATGGGCGTCGTGCAGGCGCTCGCGCTCCTCGCACCGGCCGCGTTCGGGCGGGCGTTCCCCCGCGTTCTGCTCGCGTTCGCGCTCGCGTACTTCCTCCTCGGGCCGTGGGTCTACTGGCGCGAGGCGGGCGAAGGGAAACGCTCATAGGCGCGCTGGCGGAAGGACGACGTATGAGTGACGGGGACGAAGAGCCGGCCGACTCCGAGGCGGCGGAGTCGCCGGCCCCCGACGAGACCGCGGCCGAAGCATCGGCGGACGAACCCGAGGAAGCGGCCGACGCCGCAGACGCGTCCGAGGCCGAAGAGGCCACGGACACTGCGGAGAGCGCGGACGACGCGGCGGAAGACGGTGAAGGCGCGGACGAAAGCGACGCCGCCGAGGACGAGAGCGGGGACAGCGAGAGCGACGCCGGTGAGGTGGCCTCGGAGGACGCCGAAACGCCCGAGGACGACACCACCGGAGAAGACGGTGAGGTCGACGTTCGGGCGGCCGAGCGCGAGCGCTACGAGGAACTCGCCGCCGACCTCGAAGCCGCCGAGGAGACGCTCGAGGCCGCCGAGACCGAAGCCGACCTCGACGACGTCGAGGCCTCGCTCGAGGAAATCGAGGCCGGAATCGAGGACGCGGCGTTCACCGACCCCGAGGAGTTCCAGCCGGACGAGGAGGAACTCGACGAGGACGAGGAGCCCGAGGAACTCCTCGACTTCGAGGAGGAGTTGACGAACGAACTGCAGGACCTCCAGGACGAACTCGAGGAGCAGCGTGGGCCGTACGGCGAGGACGTCGTCTCCGAAATCGAGAGCGCGAAGTCGACCGTGGAGGGGACGCGCTGGACGGACACGGGCGACGAACAGGTCGCGGCCGCCATCGAGTCGTTCCTCGCGGACGCCGCCGAGGTACTCGGTGTCGACCTCGCCGGCGACGACGTCGCGGCGCTCGAAGCCGCCGCCGACGCGGTCGCGGACGCCGAACTCGACGCCGACGAGGACGAAGCCGAAATCGCCGCCCTCCTCGAGGCCACGGACGACCTCCAGTCCGGTATTGATGACTCGCAGGCGTTCGCCGACCTCTCCTCCCGGCAGAAGCTCCAGTACGAGGGGTTCTACGACGTCCTGAACAAGCACAAGGACTACCCGCCCGAGTGGTCGGCGGTCAAGGAGTGGACGAAGCGCGACAACGCCGAGATGGTCGCGCTCTGCATGGAGCACTTCACCTCCGGCTACATGGAGGACCACTGTCTCGAGGCGTTCGTCCGCATGGGCAACCCGGACGCCATCGACGTGCTGAAGGAGAAGGCCCAGCGGCGCAACCTCACGGCCGTGAAGGCGCTCGGGAAGACCGGCCACCCGGACGCCGTCGATGGCGTCGCGGACTACATCGACTCGGAGTCGAACCCGAAGCTCCAGCGCGTCGCGCTGCGCGCCATCGGCGAACTCGGCGCGACCGAGTACACCGAGGACGTCGCGCAGTGGCTGGTCGCGGAGAACGAGGACGTCCGCAGTCAGGCCGCCCGCGCGCTCGGCCTCCTCGGCGACACGCGCGCCGTCGCCCCGCTCCGCGACGTCCTCGAGGACGACGGGGAGACGGAGGGCGTGCGCGCGAGCGCCGCGTGGGCGCTCTACCAGATCGGGACCGCAGAAGCGCTCGCGGCCGCCGCCGAGCAGGCGGAGACGCGGTCCTTCCTCGTGCAGTCGGAAGCGGAGAAGGCGGCGGCGGCGCTGGACTAGAGGAAGAAGGCGAGGAGCTGGATCGCGAACCCGGCGGCCGCGAGGAGCGCGCCGACGCGGCCGATCCACGTGTACTGGCGCACCTCCTGCGGTGAGAGGTCGACGTTGTAGCTGTCGAAGTCGGGGTCGTAGTTGATGTAGCTCGGCTGCTGGAAGAACTCGAGGAAGACGAGGAGCGCGCCGAGCGTCGCGAGCGCGTATCCCGCCATTCGGACGGACTCGACGAGCGTGAACGCTACCATACGCCGGTCTGTGGGTCGGGGCGGCTAAAACGTGCCGACCGACGGCCGCGACGGCGCCCGTCGCGTGCGACGACGCGAGCCGAACCTTCTCGTACGGTGACGGGGCCACCGCGTGCCGTGTCACGTCGCTTCGCCACGTCGCTCTGTCTCCTCCTCCTCGCCGGGACGCTCGCCGCGTCGCCCCCCGCCGTCGCGACTCCCGCGTCGGGCGCATCGAGCGGCACGCCGACCATCGTCGCCGTCTACCCGAACCCCGTCGCCGAGCGCGACGCTGGCGAGTTCGTCACCGTCCGCTTCCCGGAGGAGACGGCGCTCGGGTCGTGCGCGCTCGCGGACGACGAGGGGCGCGTCGCGCTTCCCGAGCGCACCGTCACGGGGACGGTGACGCTCAGTACCGCGCCGAATCGCACTCGACGACTCGTCCCGGGGCGCGTGCTCGCCTCGGCGGTGCCGTCGCTCGCGAACGCGGGCGAGGACCTCGTCCTCCTCTGTGACGGTACCGTCGTCGACGCCGCGAGCTATCGAGACGCGCCCGAGGGCGAGGTGTCCCGCGACGGCGCGTGGCGGGTGCTCGGCCGGACGGCGTTCGCGGTGTCGAGCGTCGCGAACGCGGACGCGACGGTGTTCGCGCTCCCGGACGCGCCCGAGGCCGTCCGCGAGTCGCTGCGCGGCGCGGACGACCGCCTCCTCGTCGGCGGCTACACCTTCACGTCCGAGCGCGTCGCCGCGATTCTGGCGAACGCGAGCGCGCGCGGTGTCGACGTTCGCGTCCTCGTCGAGGGCGGCCCCGTGGGCGGCGTCGCCGAGCGCGAAGCGCGCGTGCTCGACGGCCTCGTCGAGGCGGGGGTCGAGGTGACGGTCCTCGACGGCCCGTACGCCCGCTACCCGTTCCATCACGCGAAGTACGCCGTCGTGGACGACGCGGTGCTGGTCACCTCGGAGAACTGGAAGCCGAGCGGCATCGGCGGACGCGGGACGCGCGGGTGGGGGGCGCTCGTTCGGAACGCGACGCTCGCGGATTCGCTCGCCGCCGTCCACCGCGCGGACAGCGAGTGGGTCGACGGCGTCCCGTGGCAGACCTACAAAGAGAACGCGACGTTTCAGGAGTCCGAGCCGGCGAACGCGACGTATCCGCGCGTCTTCGCGCCGCTCGACGCGGACGTGGACGACGTCTCGCTCGTCGTCTCCCCCGACACCTCCCGGGACGCGCTCCTCGGGTTCGTCCGGGGCGCGAACGAGAGCCTGCTCGTCGAGCAGATGGGTATCGGCACCGACACCGTCCTGTTGAACGCGACTGTCGCCGCCGCGGAGCGCGGCGTCCGGGTCCGCGTGCTCGTGAGCGGCGCGTGGTACGCCCGCGAGGAGAACGCCGCGCTCGTCGAGCGCCTGAACGAGCGCGCGCGCCGCGACGGCCTCGACTTGCGCGCGAAACTCGCCGCGCCGCGCGGGCGCTACGGGACGCTCCACGTGAAGGGCGCAGTCGCGGACGAGGAGCGCGTCCTCGTCGGGAGCGTGAACTGGAACGAGAACGCCGTGAACAGGAACCGGGAGACGGAACTCGTCCTCGCCGACCCCGAGGTCGGTGCGTACTACGCGCGCCTTTTTCTGGCCGACTGGCGCGGCGGCGTCTGGACGCTCCCCGTGCTCGTCGCGGGCGTCGCGCTCGCGGGCGCCCTGCTCGCGGCGTGGTACCTGCGGCGAGAAATCGCGTTCGAGCGCGCCGACGCGGCCGTCGGCTGGCAACCGTAGCGTCGCGGTCTAGCGCGTCAGCGTGCTGTGGAGTTCCTCGTCGATTTCGGCGTCCGCCATCTTCTCGACGAGCGCGTCGAGGACCTCCTCGCGCATCCCGTTCACGAAGCGGATGGAGCCGACGACGAGGTGTCCGCCCCCACTGACGCCGGCGCCGGGGAACTCGTCGTTGAGGTCGCTCACCATCTGCGGGATGTCCATGCGCACCCCGTCACTGCGAAGGACGGCGAAGTCGGGGCCGTAGCCGATGGTGATGACGGGTTCGCCGGTCTCCTCGACCTTCCGGTCGTGTATCTCGCCCGTGGTCTTCCCGGGCGCGGGATACGTGAAGCGGTGGGCGTAGTTCTCGACGTCGATGCGGTAGAGGTGCGCGCCGGAGTCGACGGTCTCGTGCTCGACGTGCGGCATCGCGGCGTCGAGCTGGAGGTCGACGTCGCGCTGGGCTTTCTCGGCGAGCCACGGGACGAGTTCGCGGTGGCGCTCGGCGTCGCTCCCGACGTTCAGGACGTCGTTGATGAGGTCGCGGCCCGCGCTGTATCGCAGCCAGAACGCCTCGTAGTCGAGGGCTTCGCTGACGTCGTGGAGGAACTCGTCGGTGTAGCCGGCGTCGTGCGCGAGCTCGAGGTAGTCGCTCATCGCCTCGGCCTTCGAGCGGTCGCTGATGCCGGCGACGGCGGGGACGTGGTCGAGTTCGTCGTCGAGGCTCGGGTCGATCATGCGCGCGAGCTCGACGCACATCATGCCGGTGGTGACGCGGTAGTCCTCGCCGTGGAGGTAGGGGTTGACGTGCGCGTCGACGAGCGGGTCGACCGCCTCGGGGTCGGGGTGGTGGTGGTCGACGACGACGATGGGGATGTCGTAGTGGGTGAGCGTCTCGTAGGCGGGCGTGTCCTCCTCGGTGGAGCCGTTGTCGAGCATGAGGAGGAGCGGGAGCTTCTGCCCGTGGCGCGCCTGGTCCTCCAGGGCGAAGTTGAGGTCGCGGGTGGCGTCCTCCATCTCGTAGTAGGGCGCCTTGCTCGGGAGGCGCTTGAGGAGGTGGCGCTTGGCTTCGGCGTCCTCGTGGGTCTCGTCGATGAAGCGCTCGAGGGCGAGCTGGACGGGGACGCTCGCGCACATGCCATCGCCGTCGGCGTGGTGGCGCATCCGGATGGGCCGGGACTCGAGGACGGTCCGTCGGAGCTGGCGGGCGACCTCGCGGAGGTCGGGGTAGAGCTCCTGCATCGCCGGCCACTCGACGAGCGGGTCGACGTCGGCGGGCTCGGAGCGCTCGGCGACGGCGGCGGCGAGGCGCTCGCGGACGTGTGTGGCCTCGCCCTCGGAGAGCTCCTCAAGAGCGCTGATTTCGACCTGGAGCGCGCCCTCGCGCTCCTCGACTTCGCCGGTGACGTGGACGACGGCGTCGAGGTCGATGTCGGGGTAGGCCCGAACGCCCGCCTCCTCGAAGGCGGTGCAGGGGACGGCGCCGGTTTCGTCGCGCACGCGGAAGATGGTGGGGCCGCCGGTCTGCTTCACTTGGACGACTTCGCCCTCGAGGTGGACGGTCTCGCCGACGCGCCCGTCGAGGGCGCCGGCGGCGGCGCGCTCGTAGGAGAACGCGCGCTCCTCGATCTCGTAGTCGTCGAGGTCCGCGACCTCGAAGCCGAGATCGCCGTTCTCCCGGATCTCGGTGAGTTCGACGACGAGTTCGTCGCCGACACCGTACTCGTCGTCGTAGTCCGACGGGAGGACGGACTCGTGGAGCAGTCCGGAGACGTGGTCGGAGAGGTCGACGAAGACGCCGTAGTCCACCACGCCGTTCACGGTCGCGGTGTAGCACTCGCCGGCCTCGATGTCCTCGACGGTACACTCGGCGGCGAGCTGGTAGACGACGGAGGTAACGCCTCCGTCGGAAGAACCGTCAGTCATGCTCCGTGATTCGGCGCCGGTGTGTTTAAGGCTTTATTGTCGCTCTCGCGGGTTTCGGGGCGTCTCGTCGCCGTCACCGGAACGCGGTACGGTCGGGTCGGCTACCGACAGCGTCGCTCCCGTGACCGTCGCGCGTCCCGTCACGGGGGCTGTCGCGGCGCACGTCGCCGCGAGTGCGCGGACGGCGCCCTCGAAAGGTTTAGCACGCGCCGGCGACCACCTCGAAGTATGGCGTTTGGCTCGCGGCCGGTGCTCGGCATCGCGGCGGAGACCCTTGAGTTCGCGCTCGAGGCGGCCGAGGACTCCCACCCGAACGAGTACCTCGGCGTCCTCCGCGGGACGCCGGCCGCCGAGTACGACCTCGACGGCGACGGCGACCTCATCACGGACGTCCTCTTCATCCCGAAGACGACGTCGAGTCCCGTACAGGCGACCCTCCAGTCGGACCTCGTCCCGAACGACAGCCACACCGTCGGGACGATACACTCCCACCCGAACGGCGTCCTGCGCCCGAGCGACGCGGACCGCCAGATGTTCGGGCGCGGCGCCGTCCACGTCATCCTCGGCGCGCCCTACGAGCGCGACTGCTGGCGGGCGTTCGACCGCGAGGGCGAGCCGACGACCCTCGACGTCTACGACGTGGCGCTCCCCGCGCCCGAGGACTTCTTCGACTTCACGCAGGCGGACATCGACGCCGAGCTCGAGGAGGAGGACCGACTATGACGGCGCGCGTCGTCGCGCAGGGCACCTTCGACTTGCTCCACCCGGGTCACGTCCACTACCTAGAGGAGGCGGCGGCGATGGGCGATGAACTCCACGTCATCGTCGCGCGCCGCGACAACGTGACGCACAAGGAGTCGCCCGTCCTCTCGAACCGCCAGCGTCGCGACATGGTCGCGGCGCTCGACGCCGTCGACGACGCGCGCGTCGGCCACCCCACGGACATCTTCGCACCCATCGAGGAAATCGAACCGGACGTTATCGCGCTCGGCTACGACCAGCATCACGACGCGGACGCCATCGAGTCCTCGCTGGCGGAGCGCGGCCTCGACTGCGTCGTCCGCCGGGCGTCCGCGCGCGACCCCGAGTACGAAGAGGAACTCCTCTCGACGGGCGCTATCATCGACCGAATCGTCGCCGAGCGCGCTTAGTCCTCGACGACGGCCACGGCACGCACGGGCGCGCCGTCACCCTCGACGCGGAGCGGAGACGCCGTCAGGCGAAAGCGCGACGGGAGCGCGTCGAGGCCGCGGAGGTTCTCGAAGACGAGCAGTCCCGCCTCGAAGAGCGCGCGGTGTGCGGGATAGCCCTCGGGTTCGCCGTCGGCGTCGCCCGTAGGCGGCGACGGGTCGGGGCTCGCGGCGTCGAGGGCGACGTGCTGGCCGCGTTCGGCGAGTGCGTCTGCGGTTTCCGGCGCGAGATACGGGTGGTCGCGGTAGCGCGGCGTCCCCCAGTGGGCGTCGAAGCCGGTGCGGAGGACGACGACGTCCGCCGAGTCGTCGGCGGGGAGCGCGTCGGGCGTGATGGCCTCGCGCGGCCCGGCCTCGACGCCGACGAGGTGGGCGTCCATCGCGAACGTCCCGACGTCGTAGGCGTCGAGACCCCGGCCGTCGGCGAGCAGGTGGCTCGGCGCGTCGACGTGCGTCCCGCTGTGCGTGGAGAGCGCGAGGCCGGTGACGCGATACCCGTCGGCGGCCATCGTCGCGGCGGGCGAGACCGAGACGGCGGGGTCGCCCGGGTAGACGGGCATGCCGTCGGTGAGTGGGTGCGTGAGGTCGTAACGGGTCACGTCGTGGCGGAGGGGACGGCGTCGAGAAAGCGCTCCGGTTCAGGCGGCCTCGTAGCGCTCGACGGCGTGCCCCCAGACCGCCATCGCGGAGGGCGTGACGATGACCGACATCAGGTAGGAGAGGAGGATGCTGAGGCCGGTGACGGCGCCGAACTGCCCGAGGATGGGCGTGATGGCGAGCACGAGCACGCCGATGCCGGTGACGGTGGTGAGCATGCTCCCGGTGAGCGACCCGCCGGTGCCGCGAACGGCGACCTCGATGGCGTCGTAGAGGTCGCGCTTGCGGTACTCGTCGCCGAAGCGGTGGACGATGTGCGCGGAGTAGTCGACGCCGAGGCCGATGCTGATGGAGAGGATGGTCGCGGTGAGGGCGTTCAGCGGGATGTCGAAGTAGCGCATCGTCGCCGCGATGAACGCGACCGTCAACACGATGGGGAAGAGGTTGACGAGGCCGAGCGTCGGCCGGCGCTCGAAGAGCCAGTAGCAGAAGACCAAGAAGAGCGCGGTCAGTAGGAGCGCGACGGCGAGGCTCGTCAGCGCGGAGTCGAGGATGCTGTCCGTGATGTACTCGAAGACGACGGCCTGGCCGGTCGCGGTCGCGGTGAGGCGATAGCGGTCCTCGACGACTTCGGCGTCCGCGACGACTTCGGCCTGCGTCGCGCTCGACTCGGCGGAGTAGACGACCTTCGCGCCGCGCTGGTCGTGCGAGATGTACTGGCGTGCCTGGTCGTGGTAGGGCGAGTCGAGCAGGCGGTCGTAGATGAGGCCGAGGTTGTCGTCGGGGATGCCGTCGTCGTCGATGTCGTTGCGCGCGACGAGCGCCCGGAATTCCGCGTTCTGGTCGGCGTAGCTGTCGATGACGCCGACGATGCTCTGGGTGTCGGCGTAGCGGCTGTCGTCCTCGGTGATGAACGAACTCGGCGGGTCGTAGGCGGCGTGATGCATCGACTCCAAGGCGGAGTCTTGGCGCAACGGTCCTCTCACGTACATCGTCACGGAGCTCCCGCCGATCGAGTTGAAGTTGTCCTCGAGGAAGTTCAGCGTCCCCGTGACCTGGTACTCGTGGGGCGCGAACGGCTCGGGGAGGTCCTCGAGCCACGCGGGCGTGTCCTCTGGCGGGAGGAAGTCCTCCTGGTTGAACGAGGTGCTGACGCCGGTGCCGTAGCCGGCGACGACCGTCGTCGAGAGGACCATGACGATGAGGAAGATGTAGGGCGCCTTCCGCGCGATGAGGACGGGATAGCCGAGGAACTTCCCGGTGATCGAGCCCTCGCCGCCGAGCGGCTGAGTGCCGAACTGCCGGATGCCGTTGCGCTCGCGCCAGAGGTCCGTGTAGACCTTCGCGGCGGGGAGGAAGATGCCGAAGATGAGCACGGTGAACGTGATGCCGATGGCGGCGACGACGCCGAAGTCACGGATCGGCCCGAGGCTGCTCGTGAGGTTCGCGAGGAACCCGAGCACGGTGGTCCCGGTGACGATGAAGAACGCGACGAGCAACTGGTCGGTCGCGATCTCCATGGACTCGACGACGCCGTGGCCCTCCGTTCGCTCCTCGCGATAGCGGTTGACGGCGTGGATGCCGAAGTCGATGCCGACCGCGAGGAGGAGCGGCGGGACGGCGATGAGCATCTGGCTGAACGGGATGCCGGCGACGCCCATGAACCCGAACGTCCAGATTATCGCCATGACGAGCGAGACGACGCCGAGCAGGAGGTCGAAGGGGTCGCGGTAGCTGAAGACGAGGAAGACGAGGATGAGCAGCGCGGCGGCGGGGACGACGATGAGCAGCGAGTCCATGATTACGTTCGCGAACTCGGCGGAGAGGATGCCGCTCCCGAAGACGGTGATGTCTCGCGCGCCCTGCCGGTCGAGCGTGGCTTCGACGCGCTGCTGGATGGTGGAGACCGGGCTGGAGCCGCCGGACGTGCCGGCGGAGGAGCCACCCGCGCCGGGCACCTGATGGGTGACGACGGCGACGGTGGCGCTCGCGCTCGCGGCCTGCGAGTTGAAGTCGTCGCTGAGCGAGGAGGCGAAGCCCGGGCTCTCGGCGGCCCGCCGGACGGCGGCGTCGATTTCGGCGGGCGTCGCGCCCTCGACGGCGTCGATCTTCTCCGCGTACGTGTCCGCCTGCGGGTCGATGAGGAGCGCGACCGTGTCGGCGACGCTGGACGCGCTCTGCACGCGGAGGCTCTCGCGCGACGCCAACTCCTCTTCGGCCCGGAGCAGCCGCAGGAGCGCGGGCTTGGCGAGGACGTTCTGGTCGCGCTGGATGAGCTGCGTGCTCGCGACGTCCTCGGAGAACGACTGCCCGAAGACGCGGTCGACGTCGTTCAGCGCCTCCTGAGCGGGGCTCCCGGAGGTGAACTGGCTGGTGCCGGACTCCGTGGAGACGTTCCCGAGGCCGGCGGTGAGCAGCGCCGTGACGAGGAGGAACGCGATGATGACCGTTCCGGGTCGCTCCCCGACGAGATGATCGATCCGCTCGATGACGTCCTCGTAGCTAGCCATCACTGACGCCTGTAGTAGAGGTAGCCGCCAGCGACGACGACGATGAGGACGACGCCGCCGATGAGGGCGATGGGCGGCCCGCTACCCCCTTCGGGCGCCGTCACGGAGAGCGGGACCTGGTAGTAGTTCGAGAGCTTCGTCTCCCCGCCGGTGTCGTACTGGAAGTCCATCGAGACGGGGTAGGTCTTCTCGAGCGCGGAGCCGGAGGCGGAGAGCGAGAACGTCACGTTCGTCGTCTCGCCGGCCTCGAGGTGGGAGACGAACGCTTGGTCGTCGCCGGTGGATATCGGGTCGTCCGCGTACACCTTCGCGTCCACGTTCGTGACGGCGGTGTCGCCGTTGTTCGTGAGGCGGAAGGTGACGGTTTCGCCGGAGCCGGCGGCGAGCGTGCCGTCGACGGGTTCGACGACGAAGCGGTCGCGCTCGGGCGCGATGTCGACGGTCGCCGGGAGGTCGTCGCTCTGCCGGGTGTCGCCCGCGTCGTTCTTGTAGCGGACGCCGAGGTCGAGTTGGCGCGGGCCGGCTTCGGCGCTATCGGTGACGTCGACGGGGAAGGAGACGCCGACGCTCTCGCCGGCGGCGACCGAGCCGACCGCGTACTCGCTTCGACCCGGAACGACGTTCGCGCTGGTCGAGGAGAGCGTGACGACGGCGTTCGAGACGGCCGTCGGCCCGGTGTTCGTGACGGTCGCGTTCAGCGTCCCTTCCTCGCCGGCGCGGAGGGTGCTCGAGACGTCGTCGAGCTCGAACGTCTGCTCGGGGAGCGGCTGGACGGCGGCGAGGAGGCTGTCGGACCGCTCGGTGTTGCCGTTCTCGTTCGCGTACGTGACCTGCGCGTCGAGCGTGTAGTTCCGCGCGTCCGCGTCGGCGGCGACGGAACTCGAGACGGAGACGGTGCGGTTCTGGTCGACGGCCCACGAGCCGACGTAGGCGGTGACGGGGTTGCCGCCGCCGACGACGAACTGCGAGCCCTGCGGGCTGACGGTGACGCGAGCGTCCTCGGCGGGCTCGGAGCCGACGTTCTGGAGGGTGAGCCGCGTCGTGCCGGTGTCGCCGACGGAGGCGTTCGTGGACGTGTCGACGACCTCGAAGCGCGGTTCGTCCTTCACTTCGAGGGTCACGTCGAGCGACTCGGTCACCGTCTTGTCGTCGCGGACGCCGCCGTCGTAGACGGAGTAGATGTACGTCACTTCGACGGGGACGGTGTAGGTGCCGGGCTCGGCGTTCCGGTCGACGGCGACGCGGAAGGAGGTGGGGAGCGCCGCGCCCTCGGCGAGTTGCGATTGGCCGTTCGCCCGGAGGACCTGCGTCCCCGTCTTCACGTCGATGGGGGCGCTGTCGTCCTCCATCGTCACGCGGACGTTACGGGCCGTCGTGGCCTGACTGAGTTCCGCGCCCGTGTACCCCGACGCGGAGACGTCCGGGGCGTTCGAGACGACGACCGTCAGGTCGGTCTCTTGACCGGGAGCGACGGTGTCGTCGGCCAGCGCGGCCGTGAGGTTGGGGGCTGGGGCGGCGGCGGCGATACCACTCGCGGCGACGACGCCGACGAGGAGACACACGAGGAGTGCGCGTTTCATGAGTAGGCGAGTCTCTGCGCGCGACTTGTGTCGGGTATCACATAAGCAGTCCCCAACGGTCAGAAACTCCGCGTCAGTTTGTCGTCAGTCTGTCGTCTCCGAGCGCGGCGAGCAGGCGGTCGACGAGCGCGCCGTCGTACGTCCAGACGCCGTAGAACGCCCCGGGCGTGCGCTCCTCGGCGACGAGCGCGGACTTCTGCTGGGGGTCGGGACCGCCGTCGTAGACGACGAACCACGTCTCGGTGACGTCCGGGGAGTCGTCGGCGTGAACGGTGACGCCGTCGATGCGGACGTCGGCGTCGGGCGCGCCGTAGACGTGGACGTCGAGGTCGCGTGTCGCGAGGCGCTCGTAGGTTTCGCGCTGCTCGCGGACCGTGGAGAGCCGCTGGAACCCCGCGTGAAGGGTGCCGGAGCCGGCGCGCCACGCGCGGTCCTCGACCTCGCGCGTCGCGTGGAGCGTCTGCCGGTGGTCGTAGGAGGCGAAGGTGGCGCCGTCGAGCGCTTCGAGGACCGGCTGGTAGGGCGCGGGCTCGCCGACGCGCTTCGGGGGCGCATCGGGGTCGACGAGCGTGCGGAGGGCGGCGAGACCGACGGCGGCCTCGAAGGCGCCGTCGTGGGCGAGGACGGCGTGCTCGGCGGCGTCGGGGGGACAGCGACTGTAGCGGACGGAGACGTTCTGGGAGGCGAAGTAGTCGCGTAGCTCCGGGACGATGGCGTCGCGCTGGGCGTAGACGGTCAGCGTCTTCTCGTGACTGCGGACCGTCTCCAGGACGTCTCTGAGTCCCACGGTGGCCGTCTCTCTCACACACAGATATAGCTGTGGGGGCGGTCGGGGAGCGGTGACACTATGGGCCGGTCGGCCCTCCCTCCAGCTATGAGTACGCGACGCGACTATCTCGCGACGGCGGGCGCGCTCGGTGTCGGCCTCCTCGCGGGCTGTCTGGGCTCGGGCGGCGACGGGTCGAGCGTGGACGTCGAGGTGGTGGAGTCGATGCCGACGCCGGTCCGGGGCGACCCGGACGCGGACGTGACGGTGCAGGTCTTCGAGGACTACGCGTGCCCGCACTGCGCGACGTACGCGACGGAGGTCGCACCGCGCGTCTTCGAGGAGTACGCGACGCCGGGGACGATCCGCTACGAGCACCACGACTTCCCGATTCCGGTGAGCGAGACGTGGTCGTGGGCGGGCGCGAACGCGGCGCGCGCGGTGCAGGACCAAGTGGACGCGGAGGCCTTCTTCGAGTACACGCACGACCTGTTCGCGAACCAGGGCACGTACGTGGGGCAGGGCGACGCGGGCTACGACTTCCTCGGGTCGACGGCCGAGGAGTACGGCGCGGACGCGGACGCCGTGGTTCGCGCGGCGAAGGGCGGGAAGTACGACCCCGTCCTCCGGGCGGACAAGCAGGCCGGCCGGGACATGGGCCTCGACGGCACGCCCGAGGTGTACGTGAACGGGTCGGCCACCGACGGCTACGAGTACGGGACGGTTCGCGACGCCATCGAGGCGGCCCGCCAGTCGTAGCGTCGGCGGGCCGGTCGCGCGAGGCGGGAGGGACGGACCGGTACGACTTTTCTGTCGGCGTCCCAACCGCCGGTATGGACCGACGCAGCTACCTCGCGAGTGTCGGCGCGGCGGGTGTCGCCGCGCTCGCCGGTTGTGGCGGAAGCTCGGACTCCCAGACGTCGACGACGACGCTCCCGCCGGACACCGTCCAGTGCGACCTCGTCGACTACGCCTTCGAACCGGGTACCGACTCCCCGCTCGAAATCGACGTCGGGACGACCGTCCACTTCGTCTGGAAGACCGACGGGCACAACGTCGTCCCCGAGGAGAAGCCCGCCGACTCCGACTGGGAGGGCGAGCCCGAAATCGTCGGTACGGGTCACACCTACGACTACGAGTTCACCGTGCCGGGACGCTACCACATCGTCTGTGAGCCCCACGTCAACATGGGGATGGTCGGCGACATCGTCGTCCGCGACACCGAGTCGACGACGGCCGCGACGAACGACTCCGCCTGAGACGCGACTCGGTACCGCCTCGGCGGCGCGGCGGGCGCGCGAGTCACCCCGCTTCGCTGTGCGTCCGCATCGCACGTCCTCCTCTCACAACCGTGTGAAACCGGCACAAAACCAGTGAATCGTGCCGGAGAGCGCCCATCCCACCCCGAGACGCCGAAAGAGTACTATGGGGGCATGGGCAAAGGGCTTAAATCTATCGTTGTTCTTGGTAAGGATACATGGTACGCCCCAGCCGCCAGCAGGAGCGAGACGTCGAGGCGGAGACGACAGACGCGGAGCAGGAGGGGACGCGCACGTGTCCGGAGTGTGAGTCGGAGAACCTCTCGGTGAGTGCGGATCAGGGGGAGCTCATCTGTGAGGACTGTGGCCTCGTTCTGGAGGAGGACAACGTCGACCGTGGGCCGGAGTGGCGGGCGTTCAACCACTCCGAGCGCCAGCAGAAGAGTCGGGTGGGTGCGCCGACCACGCAGACGATGCACGACAAGGGTCTGACCACCCAGATCGACTGGAAGGACAAGGACGCCTACGGGCGCTCCATCTCCTCGAAGAAGCGCTCGCAGATGCACCGCCTGCGCAAGTGGCAGGAGCGCATCCGCACGAAGGACGCCGGCGAGCGCAACCTCCAGTTCGCGCTCTCCGAGATCGACCGCATGGCGTCGGCGCTCGGCGTGCCCCGGAGCGTGCGCGAGGTCGCCTCGGTCATCTACCGGCGCGCGCTCAAGGAGGACCTCATCCGCGGGCGCTCCATCGAGGGCGTCGCCACCTCCTGTCTCTACGCGGCCTGCCGCAAGGAGGGCATCCCGCGCTCGCTCGAGGAGGTCGCGGAGGTCTCCCGCGTCGACCAGAAGGAGATCGGGCGCACGTATCGCTACGTCGCCCAGGAGCTCAGCCTCGAGATGGAGCCCGTGGACCCGAAGCAGTTCGTCCCGCGCTTCGCGAGCGAACTCGGCCTGAACGAGGAGACCATCGCGAAGGCGAACGAGATAATCGACATCTCCGCCGAGCAGGGCCTCCTCTCCGGGAAGAGCCCGACCGGCTTCGCGGCGGCCGCCATCTACGCCGCGAGCCTCCTCTGCAACGAGAAGAAGACCCAGCGCGAGGTCGCGGACGTCGCGCAGGTCACCGAGGTCACCATCCGCAACCGCTATCAGGAGCAGATCGAAGCGATGGGGTTCGAGTAGGTCGGCCCGCAGGGCGGACCGAAAACGCGAACCGTCGGACGAACATGGACGGCCGAACGCCCCGACCGCTCCCGTTTCGGCGCGACGAGCCGCCGTTGGGGCACGTGTGGCTCACGCGTCGAACCGGGCGTCACTCCGCGCCGCGTGCTCGACGGCTCTACGACCCGTCGAATTCGGCTTCGACGCGCACGACCTGCTTCCCGACGTTCTCGCCCTCGAAGAGACCGACGAAGGCGTCCGGGGCGTTCTCGAGGCCGTCCGCGACGGTCTCGCGGAACTGGACGTCGCCGGACTGCACCCACTGCGCGAGGCGCTCGCTCGCCTCCTCGAAGCGCGGGGCGTAGTCGCCGACGAGGAAGCCCTCGACGCGGGCGCGGGTCTCGACGAGTCGCGGGAGCTTTCGCGGCCCCATCGTGACGCCCTCCTCGTTGTAGAGGGCGATCTGCCCGCAGACGGCGACGCTCGCGCGGACGTTCAGGTGCGCGAAGACGGCGTCCGTGATGTCGCCGCCGACGTTGTCGAAGTAGGCGTCGACGCCCTGCGGGGCGGCGTCGGCGAGCGCGTCCGCGACGTCCTCGTCCGCGTAGTTGATGCCGGCGTCGAAGCCGAGGTCGTCGGTGAGGTACTCGACCTTGGCGTCGCTGCCGGCGATGCCGACGACGCGACAGCCGTTCAGCTTCGCGATCTGGCCGACGACGCTCCCGACGGCGCCGGCGGCGGCGGAGACGACGACGGTGTCGCCGGGGTCGGGGTCGAGGACGTCCGTGACGCCGAAGTAGGCCGTTCGGCCGGGCATCCCGAGGACGCCGAGCGCGACGGACTCGCGGAGGTCGCCGGTCTCGACGGCGACGACGTCGGCCCCGTCGGCGACGGCGTAGTCCGCCCAGACGAGGTTGCCGGTGACGGTGTCGCCCGCCTCGTAGTCGGGGTGGTTCGACTCGACGACCTCGCCGACGACGGCGCCGCGGAGGGCGTCGCCGACCGCCCACGGTTCCGCGTAGGACTCGCCCTCGCGCATCCGGTCGCGCATGTACGGGTCGACGCTGAGGTAGCGCGTGCGGACGAGTACCTCGTGCGGACCGGGCTCGGGAACGTCGGTTTCGACGAGTTCGAAGTCCTCGTCGTCGGGGACGCCGTCGGGGCGCTGTGCGAGCACGAACTGCCTGTTTGTCGCCATACGTCACCCGTGGGGCGGGAGCGTGACGTGCGTTGTGGCGTCCGCGACGCTCGCTGAAACCGAACGCGCGTTGTGCACCGTTTACGCCTCGACGGCGACTTCGGGCAGACGACCCGCCGTGCGCGACCGCCTCGCGTCAGGGGCGGACGCGCTCGCCGGTGGCGGCGGCCTCGTAGAGCGCGTCGATGACGCGCATGTTCGCGACCGCGGACTCGCCACCGGTCGCGGGCGTCTCGCCGGCCGCGACGCGATCCGCGAAGTGCTCGACCTCGCGGGCGTACTGGTCGACGGGGTCGAAGGACTCGGTGACCTCGCGGCCGTCGACGGCGTAGCGGAGTTCGGCGGGCGCGTCGCTCGGGACGTTGAACGCGGGGTCGGGGACCTCGACCCAGCCGTCGGTCGTCTCGATGCGGTACTGCTGGCGCTCGGGCGCGTCGAACCACGAGCGGAGCGTGGCGCGCGCGCCGTCCTCGTACTCGAACGTGCCGACGAGGCGGGTGTCGACGCCGCAGTCGCGGCTGTCGTACGTGCTCGCGGTGACGGCCTCGGGGTCGCCGAGGAACGTCCGCAGGGCGTGGACGGGGTAGCAGCCGACGTCCATGAGCGACCCGCCGGCGAGTCCGGGGTCGAGGCGGACGTCCTCGGGGGCCCCGTAGAGCGGGAAGCCGAACGTCGCCTCGGCGGAGACGACGTCGCCCATCTCGGCGAGCAGGTCGCGGACGCGCTCGGTCCGGGGGTGGTAGCGGTACATGAACGCCTCCATGAGGGTGACGCCGGCGTCCCGGCAGTGGTCTGCGACGGCGCGGGCTTCGGCGGCGTCGCTCGCGAGCGGTTTCTCGCAGAGGACGTCGAGGCCGGCGTCGGCGGCGCGCGTCGTCCACTCGGCGTGGAGGCCGTTCGGGAGCGGGTTGTAGACGGCGTCGATGTCCGCATCGAGGAGCACATCGTAGCTCCCGTAGGACTCCGGGATGCCGTGGTCGGCGGCGACGGCGGCGGCGCGCTCGGCGTCGCGCGAGGCGATGGCGACGACGTCGTGGTCGGTGCGCGCGACGCCGGGGAGGAAGGATTTCAGGGCGATGTCGGCCGTGCTGATGACACCAAAGCGCATACGCCCCCGTTGGGAGGAGGCGGGGAAAAGCTACTCTTCCGTCGCGACAGGGCCGTCCCACGCGTCGATACCGCCGGCGACGCTGTACACGTCGTCGGCGTCGCCGTAGCGCTCGACGAAGCGCGCGGCCTGCTGGGAGGACTTCCCGACGTAGCAGAGGAAGGCGACGGTGTCGTTCCACTCGCGCTCCTCGACGATCTGCTCGAGTTCCTCGAGCGTGAGGTTCTCCGCGCCGGGGACGTGGCCCTGCTCGTAGGCCTCGGGGTCGCGGATGTCCACAAGCGTGAAGTCCTCGTCGTCGAGTCGCGATTCGACGTCGTCGGGGTGGAGTTCGGGCGCCATGGGTCAGTTCTTGCGGAGGTAGATGCGGTAGACGCCGTCGCCGCTGCGCCAGACGCTCGCGTCGGCGTCGTCGCCGACGGCCTTCGGGACGTTCTCCGTGCAGGGGACGTGGTCGGTCTCCTGCACGAGGAGGTCGCCCGACTCGATCTGCTGGAGGCCCTTCTGGGCCTCGACCTGTGGGTACGGGCAGACCTCGCCCATCATGTCCTGCGTGAGGTCGGCGGCCTCGTAGAGGTCCTCCGCTGCTTCGTCGTCCAGTTCGTCCGGGGAGTCGATGACGTCGTCAATGGATGGCATTGGTGTGTCGTAGTCGGTGGAGTGGTGTCTGTCTGGCGGTTCCGCTCAGATGGCGCAGCCGACTTCGCGGTAGATCCAGTGCGTCATCACGTAGACGCCGGCGACGATGCCGATGGTCGCGATGAACGAGTGGACGGAGAGCTCGGCGAGCCCGGAGTAGATGTTCCCGATGTTGCAGCCAGGCGCGAGGCGGGAGCCGGCGCCCATGGCGAAGCCGCCGAGGACGGCGTTGGGGAGGCGGCGCTTGCGCGGCATCCGGAGGGAGAAGTCCCCGCTCCAGTAGGCGGCGAGGCCGGCGCCGACGACGAGGAACGTGATCATCACCATGTCGACGGTGAGGCCGACGCCGGCGCCGCGGAAGAGGACGGAGCCCCAGTAGGTGAACGAGCCGGCGTCGACGCCGACGAGCGAGAGGAGGTAGCCGCTCCAGCGGGCTTCGGGGCCGGTGATGCCGACGATGGAGACGGAGGTGAACCAGAGGAGCGCGAAGACGGAGATGCCGAGCGCGGCGCTCCGGGGGTCCCACGGGCGCTTGCTCGCGGCGACCGGGTCGGCCCACGCGTCCCGAACGCCGGCGGCGTAGGCGCGCGTGCCGGCGGCGAGTCGCTGGAGGCCGACGACGGGCGTCCCAACGATGGTTGCGGGGCGGGCGGACGCGGCGGTCGCGCGCTCGGCCGCGCCGTCGTACTCGCGGCCGAGGACGGTGGCGTAGACGAGCGTGCCGACGGCGGCGACCGCGATGGCGAGGAGGCCGGCGGGCACCGGGGAGATCTCGAAGAGCGAGACGCCCTCGCCGAACGTCAGGGAGGCGAAGTAGGTGGACTGGAGCGTCGGGAACGCGACGGTGAACGCGACGTAGCCGACGCCCATGAACAGGAGGGTGATCCAGTACTGGACGTAGCCCTCGCCGGCGCGGTAGAGCGTCCCGGAGGCGCAGCCGCCGGCGTACGTCATGCCGATGCCGAAGACGAACCCGCCGAGGAGGCCGGTGAGGCCCCAGCCGGGCGTCCAGAAGCCCTGATAGTAGCCGAGCTGATAGGCGGTACCCCAGAACACCATCGTCACGAGGACGGCGGCGACGACGCCCTTCGTGACGCGGGTGTCCTTGTACGCGAAGAGGTCGCGGAAGGCGTTGACGAAGCAGAACCGGCCCTTCTGGAGGCAGGCGCCGATTCCGAGGCCAACGACGGCCGCGATGGCTAGCTGTGAAACCATCTGGTCGCGACCTATTCGGTAGAGCGGTTTAACGGGCCGCATCGCAGGCGTTCGTGCTGGGAGTCGCGACGCGGCGTCGGACCTAACAGCAACCGTTGCCACCTCTCAGCCGTCTGCCTCGTTCCGGGGGAGGTCGATGCGGTCGTTCGCGCGGAGGGAGTCGTTCTCCCACTCGCGGCGCGCGCGGAGCTCGCGGCGGCCGCGACGGGTGACCGTGTAGTAGTTCGTGCGCTCGTCGAGTTGCCCCTTCTCGACGAGGCCCTTCTCGACGAGGGTGTCGAGGTTCGGGTAGAGGCGCCCGTGGTGAATCTCGGACTCGTAGTACTCCTCTAGCTCTTCCTTCACTTCGAGGCCGTTCGGCTCCTCGAGGCCGTAGACGACGTAGAGGAGGTCGCGCTGGAACCCGGTGAGGTCGTGCATGCGCGGCCGTTCGTCGCCCCCGCACAAATATATTCAGGTGTGGAGATGTCACTCGCCGGGGAGTGTGGCCGACGTGTTTTTCCCACGCAGCCGAGAGGTCGCGGACAGTCACATGGGTGGTTCGGGGCTCACACGGTGGCGGTTGCTCGGTGCCCTCGGCGGCGCCGGAGCGGTGGTACTCGGCGCGGGCGCGATGTCGAGCGCGGTGGCGAACGACGGGTGGCGCGCCGTCGAGACACCGACCGGGGGCGCGCTCTACGACGCCGCGTACGCGAGTGACGGGCCGTACGCGGTCGGGTCGGGCGGCACCGTCCGCCGCCGCGACACCGGGACTCGAGCGGCCTGAACCAGGTCGCGCTCAACCGCTTCGGCGACGGCCCGGACGTCGCCGCCGGCGCGAGCGGGACCATCGTCGAGCGCTGACGGCATCGCGACGTCGCGGTTCGGGTCACTCACCGTAGAAAGTGTTAACTGGTAGCACACCACATGGTGTGGTATGAGTGACGCGAGCGCTCCCGGCGGGGGAGAGTTGCGGAGCGCCGACCGAACGATACTCGAGTTCCTCGCCGACGGCGCGCCGCAGTACGCCGCCGTCATCGCCCAGCGGACGGGCATCCACACGCCGTACGCGGAGCGGCGCTGCGAGGCGCTCGTGCGCACCGGCCACCTCGAACCCGTGACCGGCGAAGTCGTCTACCGCATCACCGCGCGCGGCGAGGACGCCATCGGCCGTCTCCCCGACTGACGGGCCCCCGAGTGGCCACCGGAGTTAAGCGGGGAACGGCCATCGTCCCATCCAAGCGATGCACGACCTCACCGGGTTCCAGCGCGACCTCCTCTTCGTGACGGCCGGGCTCGAGGAACCGAACGGCCTCGACATCAAGGACGAGCTCGAGGACTACTACGGGACCGCGATCAACCACGGGCGCCTCTACCCGAACCTCGACACCCTCGTCGAGAAGGGTCTCGTCGACAAGCGAAAGCAGGACGAGCGGACGAACGCCTACTCGCTGACGGGACGCGGCCGCCGAGAGATCCTCGACCGGGAGAGCTGGGAGCACCAGTACATCGAGGAGCTCGTCGAGGAGGAAGCCGAGCGCGCCCACTAGGGCTCGAAGCGCTCGGCCGCCGCGTCGAACGCCGTCCGCGTGTTCAGGCTCTCGAACGACCCGGTCGTGGCGTGCGCATCGATTTCTTCGGCAGTGACGGAGGCGACGTCGAGACCGTCGAGGAGCGCGACCGCCCGGCGCTCGCCGCTGTCGAGCGCGCGTACTGCGGCGTCCGCGGCCGCGTCCGGGCGATAGACGGCGTGGAGGGCCTCGCGATACCCGCCGGGTTTCGGGACGGCGGCCTCGTGTGCGGCCGCGCGGTCGAAGAGGTAGCGGACGAACGCGGGGTCGACGAACGGGACGTCGCAGGCGACCACGAACGCGCGCTCGGCGTCGGTCGCGCGGAGGCCGCAAGCCAGTCCGGCGAGCGGTCCCTCGTCGGGTCGGTCGTCGAGCGCGTACGTCACGGGGAGGGGGTAGCCTGCGAGCGCGTCCGCGATACGCTCGCGCTGGTCGGCCCGACAGTTCACGACGAGTTCGTCGACGGGGCCGGCGATGCGGTCGGCGACGCGTCGGATCATCGGGGTGCCCGCGAGCTCCGCGACGGCCTTGTCCGCGCCGTCGAAGCGGGTGGAGCGCCCGCCCGCGACGACGACTCCGGCGTGCATACTCCCCCTCGGTGCGCCCGCCCCAAGAGCGTCCCGCTCGAGAGGCCGCGTCGCAGGTCGCGGCGACGCGCGCCGGCTCCGTGCCCGCCCCGATGAATGTTCATGGGTATTATCTCGACGTGCTTTAATGCGCGAGGGGCATACGCGGGGGACACGCATGCCCTCGCTGAACGTCGACCCGCGCCGCTACGAGGAGTTCGACCCCGAGCGACGGCCGAGCCTCCGGTGGGCGCTCGTCCCCGTCCTCGCGCTCGTCGTCTTCCTCGGCGTCGGCTCGGGCTATCTCGGCCTCTCGCCGCACGCACCGCTCCTCTGGACCATCGTCCTCACCGGCCTCGTGGGGTACGCCGTCCTCGGCTTCTCGTGGGAGGAGCTCTACGACGGCGTCGCCAGCAGCCTCCTCATGGGCCTGCAGGCCATCCTCATCATCTTCGTCGTCTACGCCGTCATCTCGACGTGGATCGCGGCGGGGACGATTCCCGCCATCATGTACTACGGCCTCGGCCTCCTCACGCCCGAGGTCTTCCTCCCCATCACCGCGCTCTTCGCGGGCGTCGTCGCGTTCGCCATCGGCTCCTCGTGGACCACGGTGGGGACGCTCGGCGTCGCGTTCATCGGCATCGGTCACGGCCTCGGCATCCCGTCCGCCATGACCGCCGGCGCCATCGTCTCCGGCGCGTACGCCGGCGACAAACAGAGCCCACTCTCCGACACCACCAACCTCGCCGCCGCCGTCACCAACACCGACCTCTACGACCACATCGAGCGGATGCGCGTCGGCACCTTCATCGCGTTCGGCCTCGCCGTCGTCGCCTTCGCCGCCCTCGGTCTCCGCGCCGGCGGCGCCATCCCCGCCGGCCAGCTCGAGGCCATCCGTGGCGCGCTCGCGTCCACCTACGACCTCTCCGTTCTCGCGTTCCTCCCGCTCGTCGTCACGTTCGCGCTCGCGCTTCGCGGCTACCCCGCGCTCCCCACGCTCGTCGCCGGCGTCTTCGCCGGCGTCCTCACCACCGTCGGCCTCCAGGGCGTCGGCTTCGTCGACGCGTGGGGCGTCTTCCTCAGCGGCACCGCCCCTGAGACCGGCATGGAGCTCGTGAACGGCCTGCTCGTCTCCGGCGGCCTCTCCGGGAGCGCGTGGACCATCACCGTCGTCGTCCTCGCGCTCACCCTCGGCGGCGTCCTCGAAGCCACCGGCGTCCTCGCCGTCCTCGCACACCACCTCACGAAGCTCGTCTGGAGCGCCGGCAGCCTCGTCGTCGGCACCGAAGCCGCCGCCATCACAGTCAACGCCCTCAGCGCCCAGCAGTACATGAGCATCGTCGTCCCCGGAATGACCCTCCGGAACGCCTACGACGACTTCGAACTCGACTCCTCGAACCTCTCGCGCGCCATCGAAGCCGCCGGCACCCCCACCGGCGTCTTCTTCCCGTGGCACGCCGGCGCCGTCTTCATGGCGGGCGCGCTCAACTTCGAGACGTCGTGGGCCTTCGCTCCCTACTACTTCTTCGGGATGCTCAGCCCCCTCGTTCTCCTCGTGATGGCCGTCGTCGGCTACGACTTCGTCCCCAAGACCGACGCGCCCGCCACGAGCGCCGACTAGGGGTAACGTTAACCCCCCATCCGCCCCACCATGGGTGTATGAACGAGGAAGCCGAAGCGTTCGTGGCCACCCTCCGCAAGGAGAACGTCGGGCGCATGCGACGCGCCGTCGCCTACGACGGCGAGGAGTACGACGTCCTCTACACGCGCGACGACGTCGAGGAGTCGATGACGGCCGAAGAAATCGACGAGACGACGAAGAACCTCATCCTCAAGGGGTTCGACGACGAGCGTGACCAGCCCGAGTTCGCCCGCTTCGGCCACCTCGACATGAGCGTGCGCTGGTTCCACGACGTCGTCGTCCTCCAAGTCCCCCTCGGCGACTGGAGCGGCGTCATCGTCGCCTTCGACCGCGACACCGTCGTCGACACCGGCGCGTTCACGGATATCGCGCTCGACTACATCGACGACCCCGACACCGAGATGCGCGAGGCGGACATCGACGACGAGGACGACCTCGACGACGCCGTCGAAGAACAGTTCGGCTAGTACGGCACCCACGCCGTCGGCGACGACTCCACCCCGACCACGCGGAGTTCGCGCTCGTCCCCGTCGTTCAGGCGCGTCTGCACCATCCCGTCGAAGAGCGGCGCGAAGCGCTCGAACGTCTCCTGGTCGCCGAGCTCCGTGAGCGCGACGCCGAGCATCCCGGACGCCTGCACTCGGCCCGTGTAGACGTGGAGGAAGCGGAACACCCGCCGGGGCTCCGTGTACATCAGCATCGTCGGAATCGACACCATCCCCGAGCGCACCCGCTCGACGTCGTGCTCGTCGAGCGCCCGAAACACCCCCGCCATCCGAATCCCGATATCGGTCACGTCCCCCGGTGAGGACGCGTAGCGGACCCACTGCGTGTCGCGGACGTCCTCGCCGCGCTCGCGCGTCACGCAGTCCACGATACCCGCCCGTCCCTCCGAGACCGCGTTCGCAAGCGGCTCCGAGCGCGACAGCAGGCGGTTCGCGCCGTCGCGCGTCGAAACGACGAGCGCACCCTCCCCGCGCCGGCAGCCGCTCTCCACGAGCGAGAGAGCGAGCGAAAGCTTCCCGGTCATCGGTGGCCCGCCGACCATCAAGTTCGTCCCCGCAGGAACGGCGTCCACCGGGAGGATATCGCCGACGTCGTAGGGTTCCGCCATCGGACACCGTGTTCGCCCGGCAGGGTGTAAAACGTACCGACCCCTCTCTCTGACCCACTCCGCACCCGCAGTCTCGCGGCGTCGTCGCTCGCCTCATCGCGACGCCTCCCTAGCGGTCTCGGCGACTCGACCGCACCGCCACCGCGCGCTGCTCGCGGCTCCCGCCGCTCGCCTCATCGCGACGCCTCCCTAGCGGTCGGCGTCGCGTTCCTCTCGAATCTCCGCCGCGAGCTGTTCGGTCGCCTCCCGGACGGCTTCGTCGCTCGACTGACTCGGACGCCACCCGAGCGCGTCGAGTTTCTCGATGCTGAGGCGCATCTTCGGCACGTCGCCCGTCCAGCCGCGCGCCCCGCCCGTGTACTCGTACGCCGGGTCGACGCCGAGGACGTCCGCGACGACGTCCGCGATGCGGTTCACGGACGTCGTCGTCTTCGTCCCGAGGTTGTACGTGTTCACGTCCGCGTCGGCGTTCTCGACGACGTACTCGATGGCCTCGACGCACTCCTCGACGTGCATGTAGGACTTCTGCTGGCGGCCGTCGCCGAGGATTTCGAGCGTCTCCGGGTCGTCGAGGAGCTTCTCGATGAAGTCCGGGATGACGGTGCCGCGCTGGCGGGGCCCGACGATGTTCGCGAAGCGGAACGTCCACACCTGGAAGTCGTAGGAGTGGCCGTAGACGGAGAGCAGGCCCTCGTCGGCGAGTTTGCTCGCGCCGTAGATGCTGATGGGTTCGAGGGGCGCGTAGTCCTCCGGCGTCGGCATCGGCGCCTCCCCGTACACCGTCGAGGAGGACGTGAACGCGATCTTCGAGGCGCCGACCGCTTCCATGCGCTCGAGGACGTTGTACGTCATCTCCTGGTTCTCCTCGAAGAGCGTGCGGTCGTCGTCGAAGTTCGTGTCCGTGTACGCCGCGAAGTGGAAGACGACGTCGGTGTCCTCGGGGATGGCGTCCGCGACGGCGTCCTCGTCGAGCAGGTCCGCCTCGACGAACTCCACGCCCTCGGGGACGGCTTCGCGCGACCCCTTCGAGAGGTCGTCGACGCCGACGACGCGGTTCTCCTCGCAGAGGCGCGCCGCGAGGTGCGAGCCGACGAGGCCGGCCGCGCCCGTCACGACCACTGTCCTGTCTGTCAGGTCCATAGCGACTCGTGCGCGAGACGGCGCAAGTGTCTTTCCCTTCGATGGACGAGCGGGCCGCGCCGGCGCCGCGACGGAGCGCATCGAGGTGGGCGTCGACTCGAAGCGGTCGTACCGGGAGGGACTCAGCGCTTTCGGCCCCCGACCCTCCCGATTATTTATGCTCGACCGTCGTGGTGTCGGCATGGACGAAGTCCCCCTCGGGACGACCGGCGAAACCGTGAGCCCGCTCTGCCTCGGAACGATGTACTTCGGGAGCCGGACCGACCCGGAGACCTCGCGCGCGCTCCTCGACACCTACTACGACGCGGGCGGGCGGTTCCTCGACACCGCCAACATCTACGCGACGTGGGTCGAGGGCTACGACGAGCCGGAGAGCGAACCCCTGCTCGGCGAGTGGATGACCGAGCGCGACAACCGCGACGACCTCTTCCTCGCGACGAAAGTCGGCTTCGAGTACGGCGACGTCCCGAAGTCACTCGACCCGGACGTCATCGAGCGAGAGGTCGAGAGGAGCCTCGAACGACTCGACACCGACTACATCGACCTCCTGTACGCGCACGTCGACGACCGCGACACGCCGCTCGCGGAGACGATGGCGGCCTTCGACCGGCTCGTCGAGTCCGGGAAAGTGCGCCACCTCGGCGCGAGCAACTACTACGGCTGGCGGCTCGCGCGCGCCAACACCATCGCCGAGGAGCGCGGGCTGACGCCGTTCAGTTGCGTCCAGCCCCGCTTCTCCTACCTCACTCCGCACCGCAACTCCGACTTCGAACGCCAGCGTCCCGCGACCGACGAGTCCGTCACCTACTGCGACGACAACGACCTCACGATGCTGCCCTACTCGCCGCTCCTCGGCGGGTGTTACGGCCGGGCGGACAAGCGCATCCCCGAGCGCTACGTCACCACCGAGAACCGTCTGAAGATGGACGCCGTCGCGGACGTCGCCGAGCGACACGACGTCTCCGGCAACCAGGTCGCCCTCGCGTGGCTCACCCAGCGCGACCCGCCGACCGTGCCCGTCGTCGGCTGTAGCACCGTCGAGCAACTCGAGGAGAACCTCGCCGCCCTCGACGTCGACCTCGACGAACGCGACTTCGAGCGCCTCGACGGCATCGAGACGCTCGGCGGCCTCCACTAATCAGGCGAACGACGGGCCGTCTATGTCCTCGTCCTCGGCGTCGCGCCACGAGTGGGTGGGTGCCCATCCGAGCATCGACTCGGCCTTCGCCGTCGAGTACGCCGACTCGTCGCCCGCCAGCTCGACGCGCTCGGGGAGCGCGCCGTAGCCCGCCTCGACGGCCGTCGCGGTGTCGACGCCGAGGAAGTTGTCGGCGGCGAACGCGTTGAACACCTCGTGGCCGTCGAACGTCGCATCGAGCGCCGCCTCGACCAGCGAGACGACGTCGCGGATGTCGATGTACGACCAGAGGTTCCCGAAGCGCGGCGCGCTCTCCACGTCGAATGACTCCCGGAACGGCGTGATCTGATAGTCGCCGGGATACTGAATCCACGAGGGCCGAATCGACGCGACGGAGACGCCGAACGCGTTCGTCACGCGCTCGGCCGCCGCCTCGCCCGCGAGCTTCGACGTCTCGTAGCCGTTCCACGGGCGCGTTTCGTGGGCCTCGTCGACCGGGAGGTAGTCGGGGAGTCGCGGCTCCGGCCAGTGCGTCCCGTAGACCGTCTCGCTCGACGCCCAGACGGCGTCCGCGCCGGCCCGACCCGCCGCTTCGAGCGTGTGGAACGTGCTCAGCGCGTTGTTCTCGTAGACGCGGCCGCCCGCGTGGTCCTCCTCGTGCGGGATGTTCCCGAAGTGAACGACGTGCGACGGGTCGGCGTCGAGCACCGTCTCGAACACCTCGCCCTGCTCGGTGAGGTCCACCGCCCGGAAGTCCACGCCGTCGACGTCCCGGTCGTCGGGGAGGGCCCGGTCGAGCGCGACGACGTCGTACTCCGCGCGGAGCGAATCGACGATCCAACTGCCGGAGCCACCGAGCGCACCGGTGACGACGACTGTCTCTGTCACACTCCGAGAACACGAAGGCGAGACATAACGGTTCAGCTCACCCACCCGGATCGCCGGCGCTGGACGCAGTGTACACACACCGCATTCGGAGTGGGCGACGCACGCGACACGCGTTCCGTAAGCCGTTACCCGGCGGGCCGCGAACGCCGACGCATGCAGGGCGAACACGACGTCGTGGTCTGCCGGCTCGGCCACCGGCCCGGCCGCGACGAGCGCATGACGACTCACGTCGGACTGACGGCGCGCGCGCTCGGCGCGGACCGCGTCGTCTTCCCGGAGAACGCCGGGCAGTCCCTCGAGACCGTTCGGGACATAACGACGAGATTCGGCGGCCCCTTCGCGGCCGAACTCGACGGCGAACAGGGGGCGCTCATCCGCGACTGGGACGGCGCGGTCGTCCACCTCACGATGTACGGCGAGCGCGTCCAGGACGTCGAGGGCGACGTGCGTGAGGCGCACGCCGACGAACCGCTCCTGGTCGTTGTCGGCGGCGAGAAGGTCCCCTTCGAAGTCTACGACCACGCGGACTGGAACGTCGGCGTGACGAACCAGCCCCACTCGGAGGTCGCCGGCCTCGCCGTCTTCCTCGACCGGCTCTTCGACGGCCGCGAACTCGAGCGCGAGTGGGCGGACGCAGAGCAGGTCGTCCTCCCCGAAGAGACGGGCAAGACCGTCGTTTCGCCGGAGGAGCTAGAGGAGTCGGAGCGGGACGAGTAACCGCGCGCCGACGCGCGCCGGAACGTCGGCGAGCGCCGGCCGCCGCGTGCGCTCGGCGAGGCGATAGCGGCCCGCCGACGCCCGCTCGACGACGCCGCGCTCGGCCAGCGCGTCGAGCGCGCGCCGGACGCGGACGGGCGAGCGGTCGAGGTCGGCGGCGACGCTCGCGGGCCGCCGCGGCCCCGCGCGGAGTTCGCGCAGGAGCTCGCCCGAGAGGTCCGCCTCGACGCCGGTGGCGGTGTCGCGCTCGCTCGCGGCGTCGGCCCCGACGGCGTGCGCGACGGCGTCGAGCAGGAACCACGCGGCACTCGGGAGCGCCACCGCGAGGAACCAGACGGCGCCGGCGGCGACGGCGAGTCCCGCGAACGCGAGGAGCGCGCCGGCGAGCGCGAGCTGGCGGACCACCACCGGGTGGCCGTAGCGCGCCCCGGCGAGCTCGGCGGCGTTCACCCCGAGCACGACGAGCGAGACGACGAGCGCGAGCGTCAGGTCGAACCCCACTACGTACGCGAACCCGCCGAGGACGACGGCTTCGGCCGCGCGCCATCCGAGCGTTCGCGTCGGCATCACGCGTCCTTCGGCGCATCGAGCGAAAAGCCCAGCGGTCGCTCCGCGGTCGTGTGTCCCGATACCTCACTTCGCTCGACTCACGGGTCGCTTCGCCCCCCGTTCGCTCTGAACGCGGCGACCTCGCTAGCGCTCGGTTGCCGCGTGGCCGGTCACTCACGGGTCACTCCCGCTAGTCGTTCCCCGTTCGTGTGTCCCGATACCTCACTTCGATCGGTATCGTACCCGATGGTATTAAGGGTCGTTCGGCCCCGAGTTTCACGCATCATGGCTTTCGAGGGGATGTTGGAGGACCCAGTCGTACAGAAATACCTCCACGAGCTTGTCGGCCCGAAGGGGATGCCGGTCGCGGCGGCGCCCCCGGACGGGGAAGTGACGGACGAGGAACTCGCAGAGCGGTTGGACCTCGAGTTGAACGACGTGCGCCGGGCGCTGTTCATCCTCTACGAGAACGACCTCGCCACCTATCGGCGGGTGCGCGACGAGGACTCCGGGTGGCTCACCTACCTCTGGACGTTCCGCTACGAGAACATCCCGTCGAATCTCCACGACGAGATGGAGCGCCTGCACGAGGCGCTCGAGGAGCGCCGCGAGTACGAGCGCGACAACGAGTTCTACCTCTGTGAGGTGGACTCCATCCGCTTCGAGTTCGGCGAGGCGATGGACTTCGGCTTCGAGTGCCCCGAGTGCGGGTCGCCGCTCGAGGCGATGGGCAACGACGAGATGCTCGAGGCCATCGACGAGCGCCTTGAGAACCTCGAGTCCGAACTGGGTATCGCCTGAATGGTCGTCCTCGCAACCAAACTCTACGTCGAGGGCGACGCCCGCGAGCGTGCGCTCGACTCGCTGCGCTCGCTCGTCGGCAACGCCCTCGGTGACCTCGACGTCGAGTTCGAGGTCGGCCTCCGCGACGACGACTTCCCGTCCGTGACCGTCACCGGCGACGACGAGCGGGTGGCGCGCAACGTCCTCCGCGAGGAGTGGGGCGCGATCACGCCGACGTTCGAGGACGGCGAAACCTACACCGGCACGCTCGAGGCGTGGGACGACGGCGGCTTCGTCCTCGACGCCGGCGAGGACGTCCGTGTCCCGGCCGACGGTCTCGGCCTCGGTCCGGGGTCGCCCGAGCAGGTGCGCACGCGCTTCGGGCTCGTCCAGCACGTGCCCCTCGAGTTCGTCTACGACGAGGAGTCGGGCCACGAGCTCGCCGACGAGACGCGCGACCGGCTCTTCGACTGGACGCGCGCGGAGACGGGGCGGGTGAACGTGAACTCGGCCACGCGTGCCGAAGTGCGTGCGACGGTGAACCGCGCGGGGCACGCCCGCGACATCGTCACCGTCGAGCGCCTTGGCCTCCTCGAGCAGAGCATCGTCTGCCGGGAGGAGACGGACCCGCCCGGCCTGCTCGCGAGCATCGGGCAGTACGTGCCGGCGGAACTGCTCTGCGTGGTCCCCTGAGCATGCGACGGCGCTGGCTCCTCATCGCTCTCGCCGTCGTCGCGCTCGCGGCGGGTGCCGGCTGTCTCGGCTCGGGCACGGTGAGCGACCAGCAGCTCGCGCAGAACGCGACCTACGACTGGAACGCCACCGAGGAGGCGAACGCGTCAGTCGTCGTGAACGCGACCGGCGGGAGCTATCAGGCGGTGCTGAACGTCACCGGGTCGAACGAGACGGAGCTGCGTTTCTCGCAGTCGAGCACGTTCACCGGCGACCAGCCCGTGCCGATTGCCGCCGTCCAGTTCCGCCACCCGAACGGGACGGTCGTGAACGCCTCCGCGATTGACGTCTCCGAGGGCCGCGACGCCGTGACGGTGACGCTCCCCGGCGAGAACGGGACGTTCGCGTACACGGCGCCGATGGGGTCGCGCTCGCTCGGCGTGCCGGTCGTCCTCTCCGGGGCCTCCCACGAGGTCGTCCTTCCGGAGGGGATGCGCGCGAACCTCCCCGTGTTCGGGCAGGTGAGTCCGAGCGGCTACGAGCGCACCGTCGTCGACGACCGCACGCACCTCCACTGGTCGTCGGTGGAGGCGAACCAGCTCAGCGTCCGGTACTACCTCGAGCGTGACGTCTACCTCTTCGCGGGGCTCGTCGCGCTCGCGGCGCTGGTCGCGGTCGGCGGCGTCGTCTACTTCCGCCTCCAGATACGCCGCCTCGAACGCGAGCGCGAGGAGAGCGGCCTCGACGTGAACGAGTAACCGCCGCGCCACGCGCGACGACGGTGCGAGTGGCGCGTCGCCGTCGACGGCGATTTTTTGAGTGGGTGACGACTACGCACCCGTATGGACGTCGCAGTGTTGACGGTCGGTGACGAACTCCTCGCGGGCGACACCACGAACACGAACGCGGCGTGGCTCGGCCGCCGCCTCACGGAGCGCGGCGCGACGGTGCGCCGGACGGTCGTCGTGCCGGACGACGTCGCGGTCATCGCGGCGGACGTCCGCGAGCTCGCGGAGCGCTACGACGCCGTGATCGTCACGGGCGGACTGGGGCCGACGCACGACGACGTGACGATGGACGGCGTCGCGGCGGCGTTCGAGCGCGAGATGGGCGAGCATCCGGACGCGCTCGCGTGGTTCGACGAGCACGCGAGTTACTCGCGCGCGGACCTCACCGAGGGGACGACCCACCTCCCCGAGGGCGCCCGGTTGCTCCCGAACGACGAGGGCGTCGCGCCGGGCGCGGTCGTGGAGAACTGCTACGTGCTCCCGGGCGTGCCCGGGGAGATGAAGTCGATGTTCGAGCGCGTCGCCGGGGAGTTCGCGGGCGAGACGCGACACGTCGAAGTCGTTCACGCGGCCGAACCCGAGAGCGCGCTCGTCGAGCGAATCGAGGGCGTCCGCGAGCGCTTCGACGTCGCCGTCGGGAGCTATCCGGGCGACGGCGTCCGACTCAAAGTGCAGGGGTCGGACGCGGCGACGGTTCGGGAGGCCGCGGCGTGGTTGCGCGAGCGGGTCGAGTAACGGATCGAGCGCTAGCGGACGGCGTACACCCACCAGGCGCCCGCGAGGACGAGACCGAGGACGAGGACGATCCAACTGTACGCGCCCGTCGAGAGGGGCGCTTCTGCGAGGGGTACGAACATACTCCCGGGTTCTGCGGGCGCGCCCTTAACCGTTACACATGTCCGCGCCGACGGCGGGGGTCGAACGGCCTATACGGGGTGCGCGTGAACCCCCGACAGATGCGAACCATCGGCGTCGTCGTGAACCCGGTCGCGGGGATGGGGGGTCGTGTCGGCCTGAAGGGCACAGACGAGAAAGTCGCGGAGGCCCGCGAGCGCGGCGCGGAACCGCGCGCGCCGGAGCGAGCGGTGGCGGCGTTGCGAGCGCTCCGAACGGCCGCGAGCGACTCGAACACCGACCTCGCCATCCTCGCGTACGGCGGCGTGATGGGGACCGACGAGGCCCGCGAAGCGGGCTTCGACCCGGACGTGGTCGGCGAACCGGACGGCGCGGAGACGACGGCGGACGACACCGCCGACGCCGTCCGGGCGTTCGTCGAACGCGGCGTCGACCTGGTCCTCTTCGTCGGCGGCGACGGGACGGCGGTGGACGTCGCGGGAACGCTCGACGCGTGCGGGAGCGAGACGCCGATGCTCGGCGTGCCGGCGGGCGTGAAGGTCTACTCGTCGGTGTTCGCGGTGCGCCCGCGCGACGCGGGCCGGATCGCGGCGACGTTCGAGCGGACGGAGGCCCGCGAGGTGAACGACATCGACGAGGCGGCCTACCGCGACGGCGAGGTGCGCGCGCGCCTCCGCGCGGTGGCGACCGTCCCGGTCGCGGAGGCATTGCAGGCGAGCAAGCAACTCTCCTCGGGGAGCGTGGAGGCGCTCGCGGCGGGGTTCGCGGACTCGGTCGAGGACGGCGTGACGTACGTCCTCGGACCCGGTGGCACGCTCGGAACCATCAAGCGCGAACTCGGCTTCGAGGGGTCGCCGCTCGGCGTGGACGTCTGGCGGGACGGCGAGGTGCTGGTGCGCGACGGGAGCGAGCGCGAGATTCTCGACGCGCTCGGCGAGCGCAACGTCGTCGTCGTCTCGCCCATCGGCGGTCAGGGCTTCGTTCTCGGGCGCGGGAACCAGCAGTTGAGCCCGGCGGTGCTCCGGCGCTGTGACCTCGAGGTCGTGGCGTCGCCGTCGAAGCTCGACGGCATCGGCGTCCTGCGCGTCGACACCGGCGACGACGCGCTCGACGCCGACCTCCGGGGGTGGGTGAAGGTCCGCACGGGCCGCTACGAGCGCCGGCTCGTGAAGGTAGAATAGTCAGGATTCGGAGTATAAGGACGTTCGTCAGGTTCGAGGACGGGAGAGAACTGTCGGATGACCGTTCGTCCACCGATGGCGGCGCTAACGCGGATATAGCCTCACTACTGTGTGACTCGGCGCGTTGGACGCGATTTAGTGAATATAATGTATCGAGCGCAAGTTTAAGGTAGTCGAGTTGCTAGCAGAGTCGCATGGAGAGTCGGAAGGTACAGCGTCTCGGTCCGTCGACGCTGGCCATGACACTACCGGCGGAGTGGGCGCGTGGGCAGAACGTCGAGAAGGGCGACGAGGTGACGGTCCGCGAGAGCGGGAAGGGGACGCTGACGGTGACGCCGGCGTCCGCGCGCGACGACGACAGCGAGGCGACGATTCACGCGGAGAACTTCGACGCCGCCGCCGTCGAGCGCGCCATCGTCGGCCAGTACGTCCTCGGCCGGCGCGTCATCCACGTCACCGACGAGAACACCCTCGACAGCGCGCACATCAACGCCGTCTACAAGGCCGAAACCCAGCTCATGGGCCTCGGCGTCGTCGAGGAGACCCCCGAGCGCATCACCATCCGCTGTTCCGTGGATCCCGAGGACTTCACGCTCGACAACCTCCTCCGGCGCCTCGAGAACACCGGGAGCACGATGCGCGGCGAGGCCGTGAAGGCGCTCGCGCACGGCAACCCCGACCTCGCCCAGCGCGCGCTCAACCGCGAGCGGCAGGCGAACAAAATCTTCGTCCTCTGCCTGCGCCTCATCTTCACCGCCTACGAGAACCCGAACCTCGCGCGCGCCGTCGGCCTCGACGACGGCTTCCCCCTCATCGGCTACCGGAGCGTCGCGAAGAACCTCGAACTCACCGCCGACAACGCCGAGGACATCGCCGAAATCGTCCTCGAAGCCGACGGCCACACCCTCGACGTCGACTCCGCGACGATGCGCCGCATCCGCGAGTTCACGGACCAAGTCGACGAGCTCACCGCGCTCGCCGTCGAAGCCGTCGTCGAGCGTGACTACGACAAGCACGTCCAGTGTCGCGAGCTCTTCGCGGACATCGGCGACCTCGAGGCGGAGATGCTGAACGACCTCACGGAGATGGAGAACACGCGCCTCCTGCGCATCCGCGACGTCCTCGTCAGCCTCCAGCAGACCGCGGAGTACGCGATGCGCAACGCCGAAATCGCCGCGAACCTCGCGCTCAACGAGCAGTCCGCGCACACCACCATCGAGTAACTACACCGCCAGCAGGCCACCGTCGGCCGTCGTCGTGCTCCCGTTCTCGCTCGACGCGGTGGTCGTCGTGCGCTCGCTCGTGGACGCAGTCGTCGTGGTCGAGCGGGCCGTCGTCTCGGTGGTGGGTTCGGCGTCCGTCGTTGACGGTGACTCGCCGCTCGCCGTCGTGGACGGCCCTGTCGTCGTCTCGTCCGCCGACCCGCCGTCGCTCGCCGTCCGGTCCGTCGCGTTCTTCGTCCCGAAGATGTCCGTGCGAATCGTCTCCTCGAACGTCAGCCCGCGCAGCGGAACGCGAACTGACTCGCCGCCGCCGAGCGAGAGCCGCGCGTAGAAGTCGATGCGGAGGTCGGTCGTCTGATTCCGCTCGAGGTGCGTCACCCACCACTCGTCGAGTCGGTCGTTCTCAAGGACGGTGCTCGCGCGAACGGTGCGCGTCGCGCCGCCCGGGATGACGACCGCGCGCTCGCTCTCGCCCTCGCCGACGTCCACGCCGTTCATCGCGACGTCGTAGCCGATCGACCCGAACGTGACCGGCGTCGCCTTCGGGTTGTGGACGACGAACGTCGTCTCGAGCGGCGTCTCCGCGTCCGTCGTCAGCCCCCAGTGCGCGCGCGTCTCGCGGACGACGAGCACGGGGTCGGAGACGAGCGGGAGGCCGGCGTTTATCGGGCGGTTCTCGGTGGAGTTGAACTGGCCGCTGATATTCGTCGAGACGGTGCGCGTCACCGGGACGACGTGCGCGCTCCGCCCGAGCGTCCCCGAGCGGACGTCGGCGGCCACCTGTACCGTCGTCTCCTCGCCGTTCCGGACGTGGCTCGCCCACCACGCCGGGATGCGCTCGTTCCGCAGGTAGCTCTCGAAGCGCAGCGTCGTGTTCCCCGTGTCGAGGCCGACGCCCGCCGTCCGCCCGTGCGCCATCGCGATGTCGTTCATCGACACGGTGTAGTTCACGCGCACGCCGCCGAAGCGGACGCCGACGGGGTTCGGGTTGTGCACCGTGACCGCCGTGTCGACCGTCGTCGTCGTCTCGTTCACGCCGCCGAAGGCGTTCTCGGTCGCGACGACGGACGGGACGCCGAGCCAGCCGAGCGCGAACGCCCCGCCGGTCACGAGGGCGAACGCGAGGACGACGGTGACGGCCGCCCGGAGCGTGCTCTCGAGCGCGAGTGCGCGAAGGTCCATGCGGGGAGTGGCGGCCGAGAACGGCGAAAGCCTTCCGACACTCACCTCATTCGCCACGCGGCGCGCGTCGGGGGACGGCGCGGACCGCAGGCGATAAGGCACGGCCGCCGATAGGGTGTGGTATGGCTGAATCCACCACGGACGAAGGGGTCGGCATCGGACTGGCGTTCGGCGCCGTCGCGACGCTCGGCGCGCTCTACATGCTCGTCAGTCACGCGCAGGTTGCGTCCTCGAACGGCTTCGCGGTCGCGATGGTCGCGGGGATGCTCGCCGTCGCGGCGTTTCACGTCTTCGAGTGACGAGCGGAAACCGTTAAGCACGACTCGCACCTATAGAGAGCTATGACGGAGTACACCGAGGAAGAGCGCCGCATCCTCGAGTACCTCCACGAGAGCGTCGAGGCCGGCGAGCGCTACTTCCGCGCGAAGTCCATCGCCGGCCAGCTCGGCCTCACCGCGAAGCAGGTCGGCTCGCGCCTCCCGCGACTCGCCGAGAAGTCCGAGGACGTCGACATCGAGAAGTGGAGTCGCTCGAAGTCGACGACGTGGCGCGTCGAACCCGCCTGACGCGCGGGCGACGCGGACCGGCGGTTTTTTCCTCACCGCTCTCGACGTCCGCGTATGACCGTTCGGGTCGAACGAACCTTCGAGTTGGACGCGTCCGCCGAGGACGTCTGGGAGTTCATCGCCGACCCGACGAAGCGGGCGTCGGCCATCAGCGTCGTCACCGGCTACGAGGTGCGCGGCGACGTCACCGTCTGGTTCGTCGAGCTCCCGGTTCTCCGACGCACCATCGAAGTGGAGACGCGTGACGTCGAGCGCCGCGACGGCGAGTACGTGAAGTTCGTCGGGAAGTCGAAGGTGCTCACCGTCACCGGCGAGCACGAACTCACGCCCACCGACGACGGCTGTACGCTCACGAACACCTTCGTCGTCGAGGGCAAGTTCCCGGGCGTCGAGGGCTTCTTCGAGCGCAAGTTCGACGACGAGCTCGACAATCTCGAGCGCGAACTCGAGGAGCGCGGCCACAGCTAGATGCGCCTCGCGCTCGCCCAGTTCGAGTCCGCGACGGGCGACGTGTCGGCGAACGAGCGCGCCGCCCGCGACGCCATCGCGGACGCGGCGGCCGCGGGCGCGGACTGCGTCGCCCTCCCCGAGCTCTGGGACGTCGGCTACTTCGCCTTCGACGCCTACCCGGAGGCCGCCGAACCGCTCGACGGCGCGCGACTCGGGCGCATCGCCGACCTCGCCGCGGCACACGACGTCGCCGTCCTCGCGGGCAGCGTCGTCGAGGACCTCGCCGCGAGCGCGAGCGCCGGCTTCGAGACGCCCGCCGAGTCGGGCTACGCGAACACGAGCGTCCTCTTCGACGCGACGGGCGAGCGCCGCCTCGTCTACCGCAAACACCACCTCTTCGGCTACGACTCCGCCGAAGCCGACCGCCTCGTTCCCGGCGAGCGCCTCGAAACCGCCGACCTCGGCGGGTTCACGGTCGCCGCGACGACGTGCTACGACCTCCGCTTTCCCGAGCTCTACCGCGCCCTCCTCGACCGGGGCGCGACGCTCGTTCTCGTCCCGTCCGCGTGGCCGTATCCGCGCGTCGAGCACTGGCGCACGCTCGCCCGCGCCCGCGCCGTCGAGAACCAGTGGTACCTCGGCGCCGTCAACGGCGTCGGCACGCAGGACGGGACGACGCTCCTCGGGCGCTCGACGGTCTACGACCCGTGGGGGACGCCGGTCACGACGAGCGACGACGAGGCGACCACCGTCTACGCGGACGTCGACCCGGAGCGCGTCGCCGACGTTCGCGCGGAGTTCCCCGCGCTCGAGGACCGCCGAGCCGGGCACGAGAAGGGGTGACGCGGCGGCCCCACGTCGCACACTCGACGCGTGCATCGGTGGATACCTTTTTAAGTACGGAGACCGAACCTACGGGTGCCGACGCGAGACGCTTTTCTCGTCGCGTGTTGGCACAACAACGTCCGCACCTCGTCTCCACGCCGACCCCATCGTCGACCGGCCAGCCCGCACCGGTCGACCACCCCGGCCCCTCCGACCAGGAAGGGGCCACCCCCATCGCCTCCCGCCTTCACTCCCACACAGCGACGGCGATATGCGACTACCGGAACGGACTCGGCGGCCGGGAGAGCGTCTGGCGGAGCGAGCTGAACTCGGACTCGGTGAGTTCGAGAGTCGCGCGGATGCGCTCGAGTTCCTGCTTCGTCACGACCTGATCGGTGACGTCGTCGACGAAGACGGAGAGGCCCGCAGCGTCGGGGTAGGCGAAGAGCTGGAACCAGCGCTCGCGCGGCTCGTAGTAGCCCTCGACGGACGTCGGCTGCTGGGTGTCCCGCGCGCGCCGGAGTTCCGTCTCGAAGACGGAGTCGGCGAACCCGGGGACGGCGTCGAAGAGGGGTGCCTCGAGGAGCGCATCGTGGTCGACGTCGAGGACCTCGCTCGCGCGCTCGTTCGCGTACGTGACGGCGTAGTCGGCGTCGAGGCCGAGGAAGCCGGCGTCGATGCGCTCGTACACTTCGAGTTCGCGCGCGGTCGCGTCCGCGACCGCCTGCTCGGCGCGGCGCTTGAGGACGAGCGTGATGATGCGGTTGCCGAGGACGGTGAAGCGCGACGCGCTCGCTTCCTTGCGGACGTAGTCGGTGACGCCCGCGCGGATCGCCTCGCTCGCGATCTCCTCGGTGCCCTGCCCGGTGAAGAAGACGACGGGGAGCGACTCGTCGAGGTCGCGGACGCGTTCGAGGAAGGCGATGCCGTCCATCTCCGGCATCCGGTAGTCGAGGAGGACGCAGTCGACGTCGTTGGCCCCGACGCGTTCGAGGGCGGCGCTCGCGCTCGTCTCGGAGGTGATGCGGATCGTCGGGAAGTCGCGCTCGATGGCGGCCTTCGTCAGCTCGAGGAAGTCCGCGTCGTCGTCCGCGTGCACGACGTGAATCGGCTCTCGGCCGTCCGCGTCGATGGCGTCGTCCATGCGGACGCTTCTCTCCACCTGCCGATAAATACTGTGCCGGTTTCGGCGCTCAGACCGGTTCGCCCTCGCTCGCCGCGGCCTCGAGTTCGCCCCGGAGGGCGGCGGCGTCGAAGTCGTGGTCGGGGCGGATCGCGACGAAGTCGAGGAACTCGCGGGCGGCGAGCAGCTCGTTCGTATCGAAGCGCTCGCGGGCCGCGCGCACCGCCGCGTCCGCGCCGACGAGCGGTTCGAGGACGGCGAGCGCGCACGCGAGGTCGTAGGCCTGCGCGGGGCGCTCGACGCCCGCCGCCTCCTCGTCGGCCTCGCGGACTTTCGTCGCGTCGATGAAGTAGAGTTCGTCGCGGTAGACGAGGACGTTCTCCGCGCGGAGGTCGCCGTGGGCGAGGCCGTTGTCGTGCATCGTCTTCAGCGCGCCGAAGAGCTCCGGGGCGCGCGACTCGATTTCGGCGGGCGAGAGGTCGTCCAGCGTCTCGAACTCCGGGAGGTACTCCATGACGAGCACGCCGAGGCCGTCGACCTCGAACGTCTCGATGGGGGCGGGGGCGTTCAGGCCGGCGTCGCGCATCCGCCGCGTCGCCTCGAGTTCGTGAGCCGCCATCTCGACGGGGCCGTCGAACGGCTCGAAGAACCCCTCGGAGCCGGCGGAGAAGACGCCGAGGTTCCGCATGCCCGTGAACAGCGAGTGGACGAAGGCGTTCTGCGCGGAGACGACCTTGCAGAACCAGCGCTCGTTCACCACCATCGGCGTGGAGAACCAGTTGTCCGCCTCCAGGAACTCGACGTGGACCACAGGCTCGCCGTACCGGTCGGCGACTTCGCGGGCGACCGCTTCGAGGGCCGGCCACGGGACCGTCCCGCGGACGAACTGCCGGACGCTCATACCCCCGGAAGGCGTGCGCGACGTATAGTTCCTTCCGCCCGCCCGGTCAGGTATCGAGACGGTCAGGGGACTTTTCCGTCTCGCAGACGCTAGCCTGTCGCCGGACGCCATGTCTGCACAGACGTCGGAACCCGGCGCCGACGACGACGAGTGGGGGTCGAGCGCAATCGGGGACGCGTTCGAGACGCTCGACGACGAGCTCGCGAGCGCCCAGCGCGAGGCGTCCGGCGCGCGCGAAATCGCGCTCTCGCGCTCGCGCGACCTGCTCGAGAAGGTCGAGCGCACCCTCAAGAAGACCGCGTAGCACGCTCACGCGGTCGGTCATTCTTCACGCCGTCGCGCCCACACGTACGCGTCTGTCGGAGAGCCTGAGCGCGAACGCGGGCACGTCGGAGCGGACTCCGACTCGGGCCAGAGCCGGACCTGAAACGGGTTCCCGGGCGCTATCTGCCCGGAAGTGAGCCGGGGAAAATGGACCTGACCCCGGCGGGACCGCCGGTCACTCTCCGGCTTTCAGGGCCAGTTCCCGTTGCCGGTGTAGGCGTCGACGACGCGGCGGATGCCGACGACGTAGGCGGCGACGCGGAAGCTCGGGAGGTCGAGGCTCTCTTTGGCGTCGACGAGGTCGTCGAAGGCGTCGACGATGACGGTCTCGAGTTCGTCGTTGACGCGCTCCTCGCCCCAGTGGAAGCGCTGGCGGTTCTGCACCCACTCGAAGTAGCTGACGGTGACGCCGCCGGCGTTCGCGAGGATGTCGGGGACGACGGTGACGTCGCGCTCCTGGAGGACGTCGTCGGCGTCGGGGGTGAGCGGGCCGTTGGCGGCTTCGACGATGGCGTCGGCGCGGACGTCGCGCGCGAGGTCGCCGTCGATGGCGTTCTCGAGGGCGGCGGGGACGAGGAGATCGACGTCGAGGGTGAGGAGGTCCTCGTTGGTGATGGCGTCCGCGCCCTCGTAGTCGGAGACGGTGCCGGTCTCGTTCTTGAACTCCTTGACGGCGCGCGGGTCGAGGCCGTCCGCGTCGTGGATGCCGCCGGAGGAGTCGGAGACGGCGACGACGGTGGCGCCGAGGTCGGCGAGGAGTCGGGCGGCGATGCTGCCGGCGTTCCCGTAGCCCTGGACGGCGACGGTGGCGTCCTCGATGTCCTTCCCGAGGTAGTCGAAGACCTCACGTGCGGCGAGCATGACGGAGCGCCCGGTAGCCTCGACGCGGCCCTCGCTCCCGCCGTTCGCGATGGATTTCCCGGTGATGACGCCGGGCTCGGTGGTGTTCTCGAGCGTCTCGTAGGTGTTCTTGATCCAGTTCATCTCCCGCTGGCCGGTGTTGACGTCGGGCGCAGGGATGTCCTGGTCCTCGCCGATGATGGGGCGGAGCTCTTTCGCGAACGAGCGCGTGAGTCGCTCGAGCTCGTCGGCGCTGTACTCGCTGGGGTCGACGACGATGCCGCCCTTGCCGCCGCCGTAGGGGATGTCGACGACGGCGCACTTGTAGACCATCCACCCGGAGAGCGCCTTCACCTCGTCCCGGGTGACGCCCGGATGATAGCGGATGCCGCCCTTGTAGGGCCCGCGGTCGCCGTTGAACTGCGAGCGGTAGGCGGTGAACGTCTCGAGGCCGCCGTCGTCCATGTCGACGGTGAGGTTCGCCTCGAGGACGCGCTCGGGGTTCTTGAGTCGCGTGAGGACGTCCTCGTTCACGCTAGAGGGCAGGTAGGAGGCGGCGTCGTCGATCTGCTCTTGAAGGTTCTCGAAGGGGTTCTCGTCGCTACTCATACGCTGACGGTGCACCCGGGGCGCCGATAAAGCTACGGTCGGACATGGTCGGGACGCGGCGGTTCGCGCCGGCGCGCGGTGGCGGCGGGGCGAACGGGACGGCGACGCGGCTGTCGGGTGACTCGTCGGCGAGAAGTGGAGTCGTCCGGGTGGTCGCGTGTCGTGGTGCTCGGTGGAGCGCGGTTCAGGCGAGCGCGCGCTCGGCCTGCTGGATGAGTTCGTCGTTCCCGAGGAAGACGGGGGTGCGCGCGTGGAGGTCGCCGGGTTCGATTTCGAGGACGGAGTGGCTGCCGTCGGTGGACGCGCCGCCCGCGCACTCGACGATGTAGGCCATCGGTGCGGCCTCGAACTGCGCGCGGAGCTTGCCCTCGGGGCGTTCGCGGAGGCCGGGGTAGGCGAAGACGCCGCCGTAGGTGAGCACTTGGTTGACGTCCGCGACCATCGCGCCGCCGTAGCGCAGTTTGAGGTCGTCCTCGACGTCGTCGGCGTAGTCGGCGAACGGCTCGGGCCACTCGGGGGTGCGGCCGCCGAAGCCGTAGACGGTCGGGTCGCTCGGGAGGTCGACGCACTCGGGGTTCTCGCGGCCGGTCTCGGTGACGGCGTAGCGCGTGACGGCGCCGTCGCGCGCGACGACCATCGTGGTGAGCGGACCGTAGAGGACGTAGGCGGCGGCGACGAGGTCGGTACCGGGCGCGGGGAGGGGCGCGTCGTAGACGCCGACGATGGTGCCGGTGGGGTTGTTCGCGGTGAGGTTCGAGGAGCCATCGAGCGGGTCGACGGACACCGAGAGCGGGCCGTCGCCGACGTCCTGCACGGTCTCGGCTTCCTCGCTCGCGTACTCGCCGACGGCGTCGAGGCCGCCGAGGAAGTTCCGGAGGACGTCGTCGGCGTGCAGGTCGGCGTGGAGCTGCTGGTCGCCCGAGGCGTTCTGGCCGTCGGTCTTCTCGCGACGACCCGCGAAGCCCGCGCGGACTTCGAGGGCGGCCGCGGCGAGCGCGTCGAGCACGTCGTCGGCGTCGGACGTCGCCATCACCACGTACTGGTCGCTCGCCGACCTTAACCCTTTCCGAAATTCTGACGATTTCAGCGTTTACAGCCCCTCTATCTAAAGAATACGGAACTACAGTACGAGTTAATCGTCGGGTGCGGCGCGGCCGCCGGTGCGTTCTTCTATCGGCGCCACGACACCACCGACGTGACCTCCGACGACACCGTCACCGACCCGGACCGTGCGCCGGCGACGCTCCCGGACCCGCCGGACGGCTACGGGCCGGCGCAGACGCTCACCTACCCGACGGTCCGCATCCAAGCGCTCGCGCTCGCGCTCACCCTCGTCGGCTTCCTCGGCGGCGGCGCGCTCCACGTCGCCCGACGCGGGGGCGAGGCGTTCCGTGGCGTCGTGACGATAGCGCCGACGGCGTCCGGCGAAGCGGTGACGATACACGTCGGCGCAGTGCTCGGCGTCCTCCTCGTCGCCGTCGCCCTCACCGTCGTCTGCCACGAGGCCGTCCACGCCGCCGTCCTCCGGTTCTCCGGCTACGACCCGACGTTCGGCGTCGCGAGCGCCGTCGGCGGGTTCTACGCGGCCGCCTTCGACGAGTACGTCAGCCACCGGGACACCGCCCGCGTGCTCGTCGCGCCGCTCCTCGTCCTCGACGCCGTCGCGCTCGCCCTCCTCCTCGCCGGCCCCGGCTGGTTCCTCGCGCTCTTCGGCTGGGCACTCCTCACGCTCAACACGGGCGGCGCCGCCGCCGACTGCTGGGCGCTCTGGAGGCTCCGCGAAATAGACGACGAGGCCGTCTTCTACGACGTCGACCTCCGGCACTCCTACTACTTCGAGCCCGAGCGATAGGGCCTACTCCCCGATTCCGAAGTCCCGTCCGCTGTTCGCAACGACGAGGAGGCTGGACGCCGCCATCGCGATGGCGGCGAGCAGCGGGTCGACGAAGCCGAGCGCGGCCGCCGGGAGCGTGATGACGTTGTAGCCGAGCGCCCACCCGAAGTTCTGGCGGACGCGCGAGCGCGTCGTCTCCGCGACGTCGAAGAGCCGACGCACCGACCGGAGGCCGCCCTCGGTGACGGTGGCGTCCGCCGCCTCGGTCGCGAGCTCGGTGCCGGAAGCGAACGCCACCCCCAAGTCGGCGGCGGCGAGCGCGGGCGCGTCGTTCGTCCCGTCGCCCACCATCGCGACCGTCCCCTCCGCGCCCCGGAGGCGCTCGACGACGGCGGCTTTCGCCTGCGGGAGCACGCCCGCGAAGACGTCCTCGACGTCCGGGTGCGCCTCGAACGCGGCGGTCTCGGACTGGTCGTCGCCGGTGACGACGACGATCGTCCGGCCGTCGGCGGCGAGGGCTTCGACGGTCTCCGCCCAGTCCTCGCGCGGCGTGTCGCGCGTCCCGAGCACGCCCCGCGCCGCCCCGTCCCAGCCGACGACGGTGGCGATTGCGCCCTCGCGCTGGACGGCGTCGACCGCCGACTCGACGCTCGCGGGGAGCGCCCAGTCGCCGCCCGCGAAGAGGTCGGGGTGGCCGACGAGCACGCGCGTCCCGTCGACCGTCCCTTCGGCACCGCGCCGGTGCTCCTCGAAGTCGGCGACGGTCGCGGTCGAAGCGTCGCCGGTCCCGTCGCCCCCGTCCCCGGCGGTGGCGTCGACGTCGAGCGTGCCGCCGTCCGCGAGCGCGTGCCGGTCCCCGTTCCCGTCGGCGCGCGCGACGATGGCGTCCGCGACCGGGTGGTTCGCGTCGCGTTCGACGGCGGCGGCGTACCGGAGCAGGGCACCCTCGTCGGCCTCGGGTGCGGCGACGTCCGTGACGCGCATCCGGCCCTCGGTGAGCGTCCCGGTCTTGTCGAAGGCGACGACGTCGACGTCCGCGAGCCCCTCGACGGCGGCCGTGTTCGTGACGATGACGCCCTCGTCGGCGGCGCGGCTCACGCCGGCGGCGACCGCGACGGGCGTCGCGAGGCCGAACGAGCACGGACAGGAGACGACGAGGACGGAGACGCCGACGGTGACGGCTTCGCGGGCGGGCGCACCGAGGGCGAGCCACGCGCCCGCGACGACGACGGCGAGGCCGAGGACGAACGGGACGAAGAGCGCGGCGATGGTGTCCGCGAGGCGCTGACTCCCGCCGCCCCCGGACTGGACGTTCCAGAGCTGTGCGAGCAGGCGGTCGTAGGTGCTCGTCGTCTTCTCACCGACCGACACGACGAGGCGGCCGTCCGTCGCGATGGAGCCGCCGATGACCGAATCGCCCGGCCCCTTCGTCTCCGGGACGGACTCGCCGGTGACGAGCGCCTCGTCGACGGCCGCCTCCCCCTCGACGACGGTGCCGTCGAGCGGGACGCGCGCGCCGCGCTTCACGACCGTCTCGTCGCCCGGTTCGAGGTCGGCGACGTCCACCTCGCGGGTGCCCGCGTCGTCGCGGACGAGCGCCTCGGTGACGCGGTCGAAGTCGAGGTCGCCGACGGAGCCGAGCGCGCGGCGCTTCACGCGGCGCTGGACGAAGTCGCCGAGCGTCACGACCGCGACGATGGCGACCGCGACGTCGAAGTAGATGACGACGCCGCCGGTGAGCACCTCGTAGAGCGAGTAGCTGTACGCGGCGAGCGCGCCGCCCGCGATGAGGACGTCCATGTTCGGTTCGCCCGCGCGCAGGCTGACGTACGCCGAGCGGAGGATGGGGTAGCCGACGAGGAAGACGACGAACGTCGAGATGAGCGGAATCGGGACGAACACCATCACGCTCGTCGCGGACTCGTGGAGGAAGGACTCGGGGTAGATGCCGAGATACGCGGGATAGACGAAGAGGACGTAGATCATCATCACCGCCATCCCGCCGAGGATGCCGAGGACGGTCCGGAGTTCGTCGCGCCCGAAGCGCTCCTCGGCCGCGACGGCCGTGCCGACCTCCGGGGTGTTCGCCCGGTAGCCGAGGCGGCTCACCGACTCGCCCACTTCCCCGGGGTCGGTGCGCTCGGGGTCATAGGAGACCTTCAGCATCTCCGTCGCGTAGCTCGCCTCGACGCCGTAGACGCCGTCCACCTCGGACGCGGTCGACTCGAGGAACGCCTCGCAGGCCGTACAGTGCATCCCGTCGACCGCGAGGAACGCCGTCTCCGCGTCGTCGGGGATTTCAGTATCGCGCTCGCCGTCGGCGTCGATGTCGTCCGCGGACACCGACTCGGGGTCGACGTCGCCCATCGTCCGATACACTTCGAGGCAGCCCCGACAGCAGAAGGACCCCTCGACGTCGGGGTCGGTGTGGGGCTCGCCGCGAACCGGTAGCTCGCAGAGGGTGCAGTCGTCGCTCATGGTGTGAGGGAGGGCGGGACGTAGTGGGGGACGTGGAGCATCGGGACAGGCACGCCGAGGAGGCCGAGGCCGTGGAGGAGCGGGAGCAGCCCGAGGAAGACGAACGCGACGCCGAGCACGCGGTGGGCGGCCGCGCGGCGCGCGGCGGGCACCGAGCCGAGGACCGTGCCGTAGAGGAAGAGCGTCGGAATCGTCCCGACGCCGAGCGCCGCGAGGTTCAGCGCGCCCGCGACCGGCTCCCCGCTCCCGAGCGCGTAGACGAACGCCGGGTAGAGGAGGGGACACGGGAGGAACGCGTGTATCGCGCCGAGGAGCGCGATTCGCGGGGAGTTCGCGTAGTCGTCGACGCGCGACGTGGCGACGCCGGCGACGCGCGAGAACAGCCCGCCGCCGCCGAGGGAGCCGGGTGCGAGCGAGCCGACGCGCTCGCGGCCGAGGACGCGCCCGACGCCGACGGTTATCACGAGGGCGCCGACGAGGACGCCCGCGACGCCGCGAACGGCGTCGCCGACGCCGCCGAGCGACGCGCCCGCGTAGACGGTCGCGCCGAGGAGGCCGAGGAGGCCGCCGACGAGCGCGTAGCTCGCCGTGCGGCCGAGGTTGAAGAGGGCGTGCTGACGGAGCTCGAACCACGACGGCCCACGCGAGTCTGTGGGCATCCGGTCCGCGTACGTCGTGACGAGCGGGCCGCACATCCCGAGGCAGTGCGCGCCGCCGAGCAAGCCCACGACTGCGAACAGCGCGAGTTCCGTAGGGGCGACGGGCACGGCCATCGTGGCCGAAGGTAGGGCGGTCGGGCCTAAACCCTCACCGGGTTCGGCGTCGGCCTCGGGTCGGCCAGTGAGGTTTATCCGCCGCACGTCCGCAGAGGCGAGTATGGACGCGCTCTGTGTCTACTGCGGGTCGAGCTCGGGCGAGCGCCCCGCGTACGCCGCGGCCGCCGCGGACCTCGGGACGGCGCTCGCCGAACGGGACGTCACGCTCGTCTACGGCGGTGGTCGCGTCGGGCTGATGGGCGCCGTCGCGGACGCGGCGCTCGCCGCCGGCGGCGACGTGCACGGCGTTATCCCGGAGTCGCTCGAAGCGAAGGAGGTCGCGCACTCCGGGCTCACCGACCTCGACGTCGTGGCGTCGATGCACGAGCGGAAGGCCCGAATGGCCGAGCTCGCGGACGGCTTCGTCGCGCTCCCCGGCGGCTTCGGCACGCTCGAGGAGATCGTCGAGGTGCTCACGTGGGCGCAACTCGGCTTCCACGAGAAGCCGTGTGGCCTCCTGAACGTCGCCGGCTACTACGACGACCTCGCGGCGTTCTTCGACCACCAAACGGACGAAGGATTCGTCGAGGAGACGCACCGCGAGATGGTGGTCGTCGAGGACTCCGTCGAGGACCTCCTCGACGCCTACGCGTCCTACGAGTCGCCACCCATCAAGTCCGTCCTCACGGATGCCGAGGAGACGTGAGGGACCGATAGTTTCGACTACCGGGCGCGAGAACGGCGCGTATGAGCGACGCCGACGCCGCCGAGGACGCCGACACCGCCGAAGCGAACGGCATCACCGCGCGCTACTACGAGACCGACGAGGAGCGCGTGCTCACCTTCGAGTCCGGGACCGGGAGCGCCGCCGTCGCGCAGAACCGCGAGGGATACGCCATGCTCAAGGTGCGCCCGACCGCCGACGGCGACGAGCTCGAGCGCTACTACGGCTTCGACATGGCCCTCGACCACGCCGCCGAACTGCTCGGCGTCTCGCCGACTGACCTCCCCGTGCCCGAGAGCGCCGCCGACATGGGGATGTAGTACACCGAGGCCGTCAGACGTCGCCGTTGAGGATGTCCGCGACGCGCTGGCGCTCGAACAGCGTCAGCGACGCCTCCGACAGCGTCTCGAGGCCGTTCCACTCGCCGAAGGCGTCGGGGTAGAACTGCCGCGCCGCCGCCTCGGTCTGGAACAGGTTGACTATCGGGCCCTGATAGGAGCCGCCGCCCCGATAGAGGCGGTCGTTCCGGACGGCGCGCAGCTGCTTGCCGACCGGGTCCTCGCGCATCCGCTGGACCTTCGCCTCGAACTCCTCGGTCGAGACGTGCGTGAGGCCGTACTGGAACACGATGGCGTCGGGGTCGACGTCGAGCAGTTGCTCGTAGTCCCACTTGGCGTAGCTGCCGTCGATGTGGTCGTCGAAGGCGCCGCGCATCTCCAGGTCGCGGTACTGCTTGTGGTTGTTGCCCGACTGGACGGGGTAGGCCCAGAACGCGCCCTTCTCGAAGTCGGAGTTCACCGAGAGCACCCCGACCGTCGGGCGCTCCTCCGCCGGCGGGAGCGTCGACTGGATCGTCGCCTGCATCTCGTCGTGGACGGCCCGGTACGCCTCGTAGCGCTCCGCTTCGTCGAAGGCGTCGGCGACGATTTCGAACGCCTCGTAGAGCGAGTAGTACGGGTAGTCGTGCCACTCGTCGCCGCGACGGCGGATGTAGTTCCCGAGGAAGGGGCCGACCGCGTCACCGATCTCCTCGGCGTCGGCCGCCGTCCAGTTGTCGGAGAGGACGCCGAGCCAGTTCGGGTCGACGAGGTGGAGGTCGCTGTCGAGCGCGTAGAAGATTTCCTTGTCGAACCCGCCGTCGCCGGCGACCGTCTCGACGTCGTCGAGGGACACGTCCACCCCCGGCAGGTAGTCGTAGAAGAAGGCGGGCATGTTCGAGGGGTCCCAGAGGCCCCGGAGGCCGTCGGCCTTCCCGAGGGCGATCCCCATGTCGCCGTACGTGCTGAGGAAGGACATCCACGTCTCGGGGGTCTCCTCGAAGGTGACCTCGCCCATCGGTTCCATCGTCACCGAGTAGCTCGTGTCGGTCGCCGTCGTCGTCGTCGCGGTCGTGGACGTCCCGCTCGTGGTCGTCTCGGCGTCGCCATCGCCGGTACAGCCCGCGAGCGCGCCGGCCGTCACGAGGCCGCCGCCGTACTTGATGTAGTCGCGCCGGGTCGGTGCGAGGGTGTCGTTAGCGTCGTCGGACACAGTCTTTAGGCTGGCCTAAAAATATATGTCCGTTTCGGTTCGCGGCGGACGCACCGCCCACTCCCGACGACGGCCGGCAGCTGTCTCGCGAGAGCGACCCGCGCCCGCGAGCGCTACTCGAACATCCGCATGGGCGTGGCCTGACTCGACTCCTCCTCGCTGGCCTGTTGCATGCGCTCGGCGAGCTGCTGTTTCTGCTCGCGGATCTGCTCGGCCTGCTCGACGAGGGTGTCGGTCTCGACGGCGATGTCCGCGATGGGCTCGATGCCCTTGTCGAGGAGCTGCTTCGAGGCGGCGGGGTCGGGGAACTGGGGGTCGGACTCGACGACGAGGCCGACGCCGGTGAGGTCGTTGGCGTCCGCGCGGTTGACGAGCGCGCCGGTGGGGCCGCCGACGACGCCCTGCTCGGGCGGGGTGTCGACGCCGTGCGCCTCGAGGAGGGACGCGCCGTCGCCGGTCGCGACGCCGAACACCTCGGGGACGTGGCCGGGGTCCTCGTTCTGCGTCGGGAAGCCGCTGAGGTAGAGCGGCGTCGCGTTCAGGTCCATCACCCAGTCGGTGACGGAGTCGGCGAACTCGGCGGCGGCGACGCGGTTCACCGGGATGTCCGCCTGAAGGGCGAGCAGGTCGCGCTCCTCGTCCGCGTAGAGGCGGACGGGCGGGCGCGCGGTGTAGTCGTCCTCGTCGTAGATGGCGACCTCCGGGAGGCCGTCGCAGTCGACGTTCGCGACGTACGTCATGTCGAACTCGTCGACGAGGTGGTCGGTCGCGATCTTCCCGACGAGGCCGACGCCGGGCAGTCCCTCCACGAGCACCGGTTCGTCGACGTCGAACTCGGCGCGCTCTCTGACGCGTGCCATACGCGTCGTGTCTCGCGGGCAGTGTATAAACTCGGGGGCGGGGTCGCGCTCGAACGCAACCCACAAGCGGGCCCGCGTCCAGAGAGTAGACGAGAATGGACGCGCTCGAACGCTACGAGCCGATTATCGACGACTACGACGCCTTCCTCGCGGCCTGCGAGCGCCCGCTCCCGTCGGTGGTCCGGGTGAACGGCATCAAGGCCGACCCGGCGCGCGCGGTGGCGGCCCTCGAAGCCGAGGGCGTGGCGGTGACGCGCCGCGAGTGGAACGAGTCGGTCCTCGAAGTGGACACGGACAAACCCGGCAACACGTGGCCGTACTTCCACGGCTGGATTCACGGCCAGGAGGAGGTGTCGGCGGTGCCCGCCGTCGCGCTCGACCCCGACCCGGGCGACGCGGTCTGGGACACGTGCGCGGCCCCCGGGTCGAAGACGACGCAGCTCGCCGACCGCCTCGACGACTCGGGGCTCCTCGTCGCGAACGACGACAACCTGGGGCGGCTCTCCGCGCTCCGCTCGAACGCCGAGCGCCTCGGCGCGACCTGCGTCGCCGTGACGAACGGGGACGCGCGGCGCTTCACCACCGACGGCTTCGGCGTCGACGCCTTCGACGCCGTGCTCGCGGACGTCCCCTGTACGTGCGAGGGGACGGTCCGCAAGAACGCGGACGCGCTCGACGACGTCGGCCGCGAGGCGAGCCTGCACATCGCGAGCCTCCAAGAGGACATCCTGCGCCGCGCCGTCGAGCTGACGCGCGACGGCGGCCACGTCGTCTACTCGACGTGCACGTTCGCGCCCGAGGAGAACGAGGCCGTCGTCGACGCCGTCCTCGCCGACGAACCCGTCGACCTCGTCGAGTTCGACGTCGGCCTTGAGCACTCGCCCGGCCTCACCGAGTTCGAGGGCGAGACGTACGACGAGTCGCTCGCGGACGCGAAGCGCTTCTACCCCCACCAGAACGACACGGGCGGGTTCTTCTGCGCGAAGCTGGAGGTGGCGCGATGAGCGAGAACACGAGCCATCGCTTCGAGCGCCTGCCCGCGAGCGACGCGGAGAAGACGGTCGAGGGCCGTCCCACCCGCGAGGCGGTCCTCGACTACTGGACGGAGCGATTCGGCGTCCCCCCCGAGGTGTTCGAGGACTACGCGTTCTGGGAGAAGGGCGCCGGCAAGATCTGGGTGTCCCCGAGCGCCGTCCCGGACGGCCTCGAAGTCGAGTCGCTCGGCATCACGTTCCTCCGCACGCGCCAGGAGCACTGGAAGCCGACGACGAACGCCGCCCAGCGCTTCGGGCGCCACGCCACCGACTGCGTCGTCGACCTCACGCGCGAGGAGGCCGAACGCTTCGTCGCCGGCGAGGACCAAGAGATAGCGTGGGACGGCGACTGGGGCTACCTCATCGCCGCGCACGAGATGGAGGGAGCGCGCGAACCGCTCGGCGTCGGCCTCTACCTCCACGGCGAGCTCCGCTCGATGATTCCGAAGGGCCGCCAGCGCGACCTCTAGGCCTTCTCGCGGAGGACGCCGCCGCCGAGGCCCTCCCACTCGACGCGATAGCCGAGGCGGGAGAGCACCGCGCTCGTCTCCGTGAGGCCGCGTTTTTCGCAGATCTCCTCGGCCTCGGAGAGCGCCATCCCCGCCGCGACGTCCTCGGCGAGCGCGTCCAGCACGGCGGGGCGGACGAGCGTCCGCCCGACCACCTCGTGCTCGGGGAACTCCCGGTCCTCGACGGCGTCGACGGGGACGCCGTATTCGTCGGCGAGCGCCTCGAGCGAGACGACGTCCGCGTCGGGAACGAGGGCGGCCGGGAGGTCGGCGCTCGCGTCCGCCCGGAGGCCGGCCTCGAACTCCCGGAGGGCGTCCACGACGTCCTTCACGCGCACCGACCCCGTGTAGGGGATGGCGCGGTGGTCGCGCGTCTCGATCTCCTCGCCCACGCCGAGGGATTCGTCGACGGCGACGAGCAACTCGACGTCCGTCGCCTCGAGTTGGGCGAGTTTCTTCTCGACGTACGCGGGCGTCCAGAACCCCATGATCTCGAAGTAGACCCGGAACTCCGCGTAGCGGTAGTCGAAGGCGAAGTCCGGCACCATCAGGTGCTCGCCGGCGTCGAGCAGGTCGGGTTCGCGCACGAGGTCCCAGTCCAACTCGAGGGCCTCGAAGCGCGCCGCGAACTCGCGCTCGACACCGCTGTCGTAGGACACCTCGGTGACGGGGTCGGCGTCCGGGACGGAGAGCGGGTCCGAGTCGTCGAGTACCATCGTGCGCTCGGTCCCCCGGTCGTCGATGGTGGCTTCGAGGCGCCACGTCTCGCGCCCGACGACGGCGCGGAGGACGCGCGCGAAACGCGTGCCGTAGCGCCGTGTGCGCGTGAAGAGCGCGTCCGGGCCCGTGAGGACGACCTCGCGCCCGACGCCGCCCTCGACCTCGTGGACCTCGTAGAGGAGGCCGAGGCGCTTGATCGCGAGGACGAGCGAGCGCGGGTCGTCGGTGCGGACGCGGACCTCCGTCGCATCGAAGAGCGCGGTCTGCGCGAGCGAGAGGTTGTACTGCGCGAGCAGGTCGGCGGGCGTCCAGCGCGGATCGAAGCCCGCGAGCACCTCGCGGGACTCCCGGTCGGCGTGGAGGCTCCGCGCGACGGCGTCGGCCGGCGCGTCGAGGCGCTCGCCCGCCGCCTCGAGCGCGGCGTCGCGTTCGGCCTCGGTGACGACGCCGACGTCCTCGGCCGCGGCGAACGCAACGCGTCGCGCCGTCACCGGGTCGACCGGTGCGCGTACCTCGAAGGTCGCGTCGCGCTCCGCGAGCTTCGCGAGCCCGCGAACGAGCTTGAAGTCGGGCGCGTCGCGCTCGACGGCGGAGAGCGCGTCGTCGAGGGCGCGCCGGTCGTCGCCGACGCGCTCGCGGTAGGTGTCGAGGACCCGGCGTGCGGCCTCGCGGTCGGCGTCCCCGCCCGCGAATCGCGGGCGGTAGCCGCCGCCGGCGCGCGACACGCGGAGCAGGTCCTTCGTGAGCACGAATCCGCGTTGGCGACCGGCGGATAAAAGGGGTGGGGAAGCGCATAGCCACCATGGATCGCCGGACGCTCCTCCGAGGGGCCGGAACGGTCGCGCTCGCCGCGCTCGCGGGCTGTGCGGGGACGGAGAGTGCGGAGTCGTCGCTCCTCGTCGCGAGCGAGGACTTCCACTTTGACGACGACGGCGCGCTCGTCGTCACCGCCGTCGTCTCGAACGTCGGCGACGCCCGCCACGGCGCGACCGTCGTCTTCGCGCCCGAGGTGAACGGCGAGCTCGTCGAGCGCCGCATCGAGGTCGAACTCGGCGCCCACGAGACGCGCGCCGTCGAGACGACGTACGGCGACGTCGACGAGGCGGACGTGAGCAGCCTCGAGCTGTCCGTCTCGCTCGAGGACGTCCGATAGGTCAGCCACACTGCCGCCGGGTCCGTCGCCTACCGTCGCCGGTTCGCGACGCGCTCCTCGGCGGTGTCGGCGCTCACGAGCTCGTAGAGCGTCGCGCGCGAGCCGTCGTCCTTCGGCCGGAGGACGCGCCCGAGGCGCTGGGTGAACTCGCGCTCGCTCCCCGAGCCCGCGAAGACGACGGCGACGTTCGCGTCCGGGACGTCGACGCCCTCGTCGAGGACGTTCGCGGTTACGACGCGCGAGTAGGTGCCCTCGCGGAACTTCCTGAGGATTTCGCGGCGCTCGGCCGCGCCCGTCTCGTGCGTGATCGGCGGGATCAAGAAGCGCTCGGAGAGCCGGTAGACGAGGTCCGTCGAGGCCGTGAAGACGATGACCCTGTCCTCGCGGTGGCGCTCGAGGAGCGACTCGAGCTCGGCGACCTTCGCGTCCGACTCCTGGACGATGGTGCGCGCGCGCTGCTTCGCGAGGAGGGCCTCCCGGGCGCGCGGGTCGTTCCCGGAGCGCTTCACGAGCTCCTGGTAGTCGCTCCCCGAGGTGAACGTGATGTTCGCCTGCCGGAGGTAGTCCGTGAAGGTGCTCTGGGCCTCCTCGTAGCGCTCGCGCTCCGCGTCGGTGAGCGGGACTTCGAGGCGCCGGACGTCGTAGGCGGCGAGGTGCTCGCCCGCGAGGTCGTCGACGTCGAGGCGGTACACCACGTCGCCGACGAGTTCTTCGAGGACTTCGTGTGCGCCGTCCGGGCGCTCGAACGTCGCGGTGAGGCCGAGACGCGCGGGCGCGGCGAGCAGGCGCGCGATGTCGCGGTAGCCCTCGCCGCCGAGGTGGTGGACCTCGTCGAAGACGGCGAGGCCGAAGCGGTCACCGAGTTCGTCCGCGCGCAGGTACGCGGAGTCGTACGTGGCGACGGTGACAGCCCCCACGGACTGCTCGCCGCCGCCGAGTTGGCCGACGTCGCAGTCGAACTCGCGCTCCAACTCCTCGCGCCACTGGTTGAGGAGGTCGATGGTGGGGACGACGACGAGAGCCGTCTCGCCCACGGCCTCGATGGCCTTCAGCGCGAGCACGGTCTTGCCCGCGCCGGTGGGGAGTTCGACGACGCCGCGCTCGTCGTTCTCGCGCCACGCGTCGAGCGCCGCGCGCTGGTACTCCCGGAGGTCGTAGGTGGAGGCGACGTCGAGGCGCTCCCAGCGCGGCACCGAGTCCTCGACGGTGGTGCCGAGCGTCCGCAAGTGCGCGCGCAGCGGGCCGTACCGGTGGCCGGGCACCCGCCCCGAGTCGGTGCGGTCGTCGCGCTCGACGTACGGGAGTCGCCCGTAGACGTCGGCGTCGCCGCCGACACGCACCGTGCCGTCCTCGTAGTCGAGCGTGACCGTCATCGGCGGGGAGTAGCGCGTAGGGCCGTAAATCTCCGTCCCTCTCGCGTGCGTCTCGCGAGCGCGACAGGCGGGCGGTGCGTGCGGCGCGACGGGCGTTCTGAAACGCTTTTACGGCGGAAGGCGCTTCTCACACGCATGACCGAGGACGCCGACGGAGTCGAAGTCGAGATCGAGGACGGGGACGCCGACGCGGCCGAGGGCACCGACGCCGACCCGTCCGAGGGCGAGGGCGCGGCAAGCGGGCCGACGCTCGCGGACCGCGTCGCCGAGTACGACGAGGAGCTCGCCGAGGAGGTCGCGGACGTCGTGGGCGACCGGAACGAGCTCGCGGAGACCGTCGAGGACCTCGAAGCCGAACTCGAGGAAACCGAGGAGCGCCTCCAGCGCGTGCAGGCGGATTTCCAGAACTACAAGAAGCGCGCGAAGCGCAAGCAGGAGGAGACCGAGGAGCGCGCGACCGAGGACCTCGTGACGAGCCTCCTCGACGTTCGGGACAACCTGACGCGCGCTCTCGCCGAGGAGACGGGTGACACGGACTCCCTGCGCGAGGGCGTGGAGATGACGAAGCGCGAGCTCGACCGCGTCTTCGAGGACGAGGGCGTCGCGGAGATCGCGCCCGAGCCCGGCACCGAGACGGACCCGCACCGCCACGAGGTGATGCTCGAAGTGTCGAGCGACGAGCCCGAGGGGACGGTCGCGGAGGTCTATCGGCCCGGCTACGAGATGGCCGGGAAGGTCCTGCGCGCGGCGCAAGTGACCGTGAGCGACGGCTCGGGCGCCGACGGCGGGGAGTAGGCACGAGGGGCGACGGCGCTCGCCTACCGGTTCATCATAAATCCAGCGCTCTACGGTGCGCAACGGGTCTGAAACTCCCGTTTTCGTGCTCGCTGGCCGCCGTGGGAACCGTCCACACTAGCAAGCTTTAAACCGAAACAGCGGTTCATTCTCTCCCAAGATGGCTAGTCAGAAGATTCTCGGTATCGACCTCGGTACCACGAACAGCGCGTTCGCGGTCATGGAGGGTGGCGAGCCCGAGATAATCCCGAACAGCGAGGGCGACCGGACGACGCCCTCGGTGGTCGCGTGGGACGACGGCGAACTCCTCGTCGGCAAGCCCGCGAAGAACCAGGCCGTCCAGAACCCCGAGCACACCGTCCAGTCCATCAAGCGCCACATGGGCGAGGAGGACTACACGGTCGCGCTCGGCGACGACGAGTACACGCCCGAGGAGATCTCGGCGCGCATCCTCCAGAAGATCAAGCGCGACGCCGAGGACTACCTCGGTGACGACGTCGAGAAGGCGGTCATCACCGTCCCCGCGTACTTCAACGACAAGCAGCGCCAGGCGACGAAGAACGCCGGCCAGATCGCGGGCTTCGACGTCGAGCGCATCGTCAACGAGCCCACGGCGGCGTCGATGGCGTACGGCCTCGACGACGAGGGCGAGGGCACCGTCCTCGTCTACGACCTCGGTGGCGGGACGTTCGACGTCTCCGTCCTCGACATCGCCGAGGGCGCCTACGACGTCATCGCGACGAACGGCGACAACGACCTCGGTGGGGACGACTGGGACGAAGCCCTCATCGACCACCTCGCCGACGAGTTCGAGGCCGAGCACGGCATCGACCTCCGCGAGGACCGCCAGGCCCTCCAGCGCCTGAAGGACGCCGCCGAGGAAGCGAAGATCGAACTGAGTAGCCGCAAGGAGACGACCGTCAACCTCCCGTTCATCACGGCGACCGACGACGGCCCCGTCCACCTCGAACAGGACGTGACGCGCGCGACCTTCGAGAAGGTCACGAGCGACCTCATCGAGCGCACCGTCGGCCCGACGGAGCAGGCGCTCGCCGACGCCGGCCTCGACACGGACGACATCGACGACGTCGTTCTGGTGGGTGGGTCGACGCGGATGCCCCAGGTCCAGGAGAAGGTCGAGGAACTCGCCGGGCAGGAGCCCCGCAAGTCCGTCAACCCCGACGAGGCCGTCGCGCTCGGCGCGGCCGTGCAGGGCGGCGTTCTGAGCGGGGACGTCGACGACGTCGTCCTCCTCGACGTCACGCCCCTGAGTCTCGGCATCGAGGTGAAGGGCGGGCTCTTCGAGCGCCTCGTCGAGAAGAACACCACGATTCCGACGGAGGCCTCGAAGGTGTTCACCACCGCCGCCGACAACCAACAGAGCGTGCAGATTCGCGTCTTCCAGGGCGAGCGCGAGATCGCCGAGGAGAACGAACTCCTGGGCGCGTTCCAGCTCACCGGCATCCCGCCCGCGCCCGCCGGCACCCCGCAGATCGAGGTGTCCTTCGACATCGACGCGGACGGCATCGTCAACGTCTCCGCCGAGGACCAGGGCTCGGGGAACGCCGAGGACATCACCATCGAGGGCGGCGCCGGCCTCAGCGACGAGGAGATCGAGCGCATGCAGGAGGAGGCCGAGCAGCACGCCGAGGAGGACGAGGAACGCCGCGAGCGCATCGAGGCGCGCAACGAGGCCGAGACGACGATCCAGCGCGCGGAGACGCTCCTCGAGGAGAACGAGGAGATGGTCGACGACGAGACGCGCGAGACCATCGAGGCGTCCATCGAGGACGTCGAGGCCGTCCTCGAGGACGAGGACGCCGACACCGAGGAGATCGAAGCGGCCACCGAGGCACTCAGCGAGGACCTCCAAGAGGTCGGCAAGCAGGCCTACCAGCAGCAGGCGCAGGCCGGCGCGGGCGGCGCCGGTGCCGGCGCCGGCATGGGCGGCATGGGCGGTATGGGTGACATGGGCGACATGGACCCCGAGGACGTCGACGCCGACGACTTCGTCGACGCCGACTTCGAAGATGTGGATGGGGACGACGAGTCCGACGACGCCGAGGAGAACTGAAGCCAACGCCTAACCGCCTCCGCACATTACCCTTCGCTAACGAACTTCGATGAGTCAGGACTTCTACGACGCGCTCGGGGTCAGTCGTGACGCCGACGAGAGCGAGATCAAGAAGGCGTATCGCGAGCAGGTCAAGCAGTACCACCCGGACGTGAGCGACGAGCCCGACGCCGAGGAGAAGTTCAAACGGATCCAGAAGGCGAAGGAGGTGCTCACGGACGAGGACAAGCGCGAGGCCTACGACCGACTCGGCCACGAGCGCTACACGGAAGCCGAGAAGCACGGAGCCGACCCCGGCGGCGACGGCGGGATGGGCGGCGCCGGCGGCATGGGCGGCCAGGGCAACCCGTTCGGCGGCATGGGCGGCGGCGGTGCCGGCGGGATGAACGACATCTTCGAGCAGTTCTTCGGCGGCGGCGGTCGACAGGACCCGAACCGCCCCCGACAGGGTCAGGACCTCCGCACCCGCCTCAGCATCGACCTCCAGGAGGCCTACGACGGCGCCACGAAGCAGGTGACGGTGCGCCGACCCGAGGCGTGCGGGGAGTGCGGCGGGAGCGGCCACCCCGCCGACGCGGACGTCCGCACCTGCCCCGAGTGCGACGGGCAGGGTCAGACGACGCGTGTCCAGCAGACGCCCTTGGGTCGCGTCCAGCAGCGCCAGGAGTGTCGGCGTTGTGGCGGCGAGGGCGAGATATACAGCGAGAACTGCGGCGAGTGCAGCGGTCAGGGCACCGTCCGCCGGGAGGCGACGCTCACCGTCGAGGTGCCCGCCGGCATCGCGGACGGCCAGACGCTCCGCATGGAGCGCGAGGGCGCGCCCGGCGAGAACGGCGGGCCGAAGGGCGACCTCCTGATCGAGGTCTCGGTCGCCGACCACCCGGAGTTCGAGCGCGACGGCGACGACCTCGAGCACCGCCACGCAATCTCCTTCCCGCAGGCCGTCTTCGGCGCGAGCGTGGAGGTGCCGACGCTCGACGGCGCCGTCGAGCTCGACGTCCCGCAGGGGACGCAGAGCGGCGAGCGCTTCCGCCTGCGCGGGAAGGGCATGCCGCGACTGCGCGGGCGCGGGCAGGGCGACCTCTACGTCACCGTGCAGGTGGTGACGCCCGACTCCCTGAACGAGGAGCAGCGCGAGGCCCTGGAGCAGTTCGCGGAAGCCGGCGGCGAGGAGGTCGACGTCGAGCAGGGCTTCTTCGAGAAGATCAAGAGCTCGCTGTGAGTCGAACCCGGTCCCTTTAATCGGGTCCGTGCCGCCCCTTCGCGTATGAGCGACTTCTCCCGACGCGTGGAGGCCATCGACATCAGCGGCATCCGGAAGGTGTTCGAGGCGGCGGACGAGGACGCGATCAACCTCGGCCTCGGCCAACCCGACTTCCCGACGCCCGAGCACGCCCGACGGGGCGCCATCGACGCCATCGAGGCGGGGAAGGCTGACGGCTACACGTCCAACAAGGGCACGCGGAGCCTTCGCGAGGCGGTCGCCGCGAAGCACGCGCGCGACAACGGCCTCGACATCGATCCGGAAGATATTATCGCCACCTCCGGCGGGAGCGAGGCGCTCCACCTCGCCATCGAGGCGCACGTCGACGCGGGCGAGGAAGTGCTCTTCCCCGACCCGGGCTTCGTCTCCTACGACGCGCTGACGAAGCTCGCGGACGGCGAACCGGTGGGGCTGCCGCTGCGCGACGACCTGACGCTCGACCCGGCGACGGTCGAAGAGCACATCACGGAGGATACGGCGGCGTTCGTCGTGAACTCGCCGGCGAACCCGACGGGCGCGGTGGCTTCGCCCGAGGACATGCGCGAGTTCGCGCGCATCGCCGCCGAGTACGACGTGCTCTGCATCAGCGACGAAGTCTACGAGCACATCGTCTTCGAGGGCGAGCACCGCTCCCCGCTGGAGTTCGACGACGCGGGGAACGTCGTCGTCGTGAACGCCTGCTCGAAGACGTACTCGATGACCGGGTGGCGTCTCGGCTGGGTGACGGGCGCGAGCGAGCGCGTCGAGCGGATGCTCCGCGTCCACCAGTACGCACAGGCGTGTGCTTCCGCGCCCGCGCAGTACGCCGCCGAAGCCGCGCTCACCGGCCCGCAGGACCCCGTCGAGGAGATGGTGGCGGCGTTCGAGGAGCGCCGCGACGTCCTCCTCGACGGCCTCGAGGACATGGGGCTGGACGTGCCGACGCCGAGGGGCGCGTTCTACGCGATGCCGCAGGTCCCCGACGGCTGGGTCGAGGAAGTGCTCGAGCGCGGCGTCGTCGTCGTCCCCGGTGACGCGTTCGGCGAGCGCGGCGCGGGCTCCGCGCGCATCTCCTACGCGACGAGCATGGAGAACATCGAGGCGGCGCTCGACGCGATGCGCGACGCGACGGCCGCGACGCGCTAGTCGCGGCGTCGCCCGAGGGCGGGCGGCTCACTGACCGGAGTACTTTAACCGGCGACGCGCGAACTCCCTAGATATGACTGAGGGGAGACGCGTCGTCGAGAAGGCGTACGCGTACGTGACCCGGTCCGATGGCGCGGAGCTGCTGGTCTTCGAGCCGCCGGACGGCGAGGGGCCGCAGGTGCCGAAGGGCGGCATCGAGGCTGGCGAGGACCCCGCCGACGCCGTCGTGCGCGAACTGCGCGAGGAGACGGGGCTCGCCGACGCCCAGCTCCTCGACGCCGTCGCGACCGACGAGTGGCGACACCCCTCGAAGCCGAAGACGTATCGCCGCCACTTCTTCCACGTCGCCGTCACGGACGCCCCCGACGAGTGGACGCACGAGGTGACGGGCGGCGGCGAGGACGACGGCCTGCGCTACGCCTGCCACTGGACGCGCATCGAGGAGGCCGCGGACGCGCTCGTCCGCGAGCAGGGCGCCCACCTCGACGACCTCGCCGACGCGGCCCACGAGGCTCAGAACGCCGGTAAGACGTCCTCCTCGTAGAAGTCGAAGAAGGCCGCCTGATTCGGCCCGACGTTGTGGACGTAGACGTGGTCGTAGCCCGCGTCCACGAACTCCTCGAGGGCGTCGATGTGCGCCGCCGGGTCGGGGTCGGTGAGCGTGTGCCCGTCCCGGATGTCCGCGCGCGTCACGTCCTCGCAGGCGTGCTCGAAGTGCGCGGGCGTCGGCAGCTCCGAGCTCACCCCACCGGGGAGGTCGCCCGTCGGCCACCACTCGTAGGCGGTCTCGACGGCTTCCTCCTCCGTCTCCGCGTAGCAGACGGCGAGCTGCCCGTACGTCGGGCCGTCGCCGCCGGCGTCGCGATAGGTCTCGACGACGCGCTCCTGCGGGCCGACGCAGACGAGGCCGTCGCCGATCTCGGCGGCCTTTTTCGCGGTTCGGTCGCCGTACGCGGAGACGTATATGGGCGGGTCCTCGGCCGGGAGGGTGAACAGCTGGGCGTTCTCCACCGTGAAGTGCTCGCCGTCGTGGCTCACCATCTCCCCGCTCCAGAGCTTCCGTATGACTGCGACGGCCTCCTCGAGCATCGCGAGGCGCTCGTGGTGGGGCGGCCAGCGCTCGCCGGTGACGTGCTCGTTCAGGCGCTCGCCGGTGCCGACGCCGAAGAAGAACCGGCCGTCGAACATCGACGCCGTCGTCGCCGTCGCCTGCGCGAGGGTTACCGGATGCTGGCGGTTGATGGGCGCCGTGACGCCCGTCCCAACCTCGAGGCCGTCGGTGGTCTCGGAGATGGCGCCGAGGCTGCTCCAGACGTACGGCGCCTCGCCCTGCTGGCGGATCCACGGGTGGTAGTGGTCCGAGATCGGTGCGAAGTCGAACCCCCGCCGCTCGGCCTCGGCGGCGAGCGCCGCGAGGTCGCTCCCGCTGTGCTCCTCGCTCGACAGCGCGTAGCCGAACTCCGTCATGCCTCGGGGGACGCGCGCCGGAGTGTCGTGTTTTGGGGCCGTCACGTGCCGACGCCGCACCGCTTAATCGTCGCGCCCGCCTCCACTCCCGTATGGACGTCACACTCCTCACCGTCGGCGACGAGCTGCTCGCCGGCGACACCGAGAACACGAACGCGACGTGGCTCGCCCGCCAGCTCTCCGCGCGCGGCGCGTCCGTCCGCCGCGTGCTCGTCGTGCCGGACGAGCGCGAGACCATCGCCGACTACGTCCGGAAGTGGCGCGACGCCTACGACGCCGTCCTCGTCACCGGCGGCCTCGGCGGAACGCACGACGACGTGACGATGGACGCCGTCGCGGACGCCACCGGCCGCGACCTCCACGTCCCCGAGGCGTCCCGCGAGGCCGTCGAGCGCGCCGCCGCGGCCTACCGGGACGCGAACCCCGAGGAAGCCGAGCGCTTCGACCTCGACCTGGACGTGGAGGCGTGGGCGGCCGTCCCCGAGGACGCCCGCGTCCTCCCGAACGACCCCGGGCTCTCGCCCGGCACGAAGGTCCCCGCAGAGGGCGACGCGGGCGCCGTCTACGTCTTCCCGGGCGTTCCCGAGGAGGTGCACGCGATGTTCGACCGCGTCGCCGAGGACTTCGGCGGGAGCGTCGTCTCCGAGACGATATACACGGGCGCGCCCGAGGGCGCGCTCGGACCGGCGCTCGACGCCGTTCGGGGCGCGTTCGACGTCGCCGTCGGGAGCTACCCCTCCGGCGAGGGACCGAACCGCCTGAAGGTCACGGGGGAGGACAAGGCCGAGGTCGCGGCGGCGCTCGCCGACCTCGAAGACCGCGTCGCCGACCTGACGGACTGACGCCGGCGCGGACACACCGCGTCTCCGGCGCGTTCGCCGGGGATAGCTTTACGTTCCTCTACCAGAAAGTATATCACGGGGGATTCACCATGCCAGTACCCACGTACCCGAGCGACGAACCGGACCGTCGCGGTGGTGCCCCCGACATCGACGACCTCATTGGGCGCATCATCCGCGGAAACGACGACCGGGACAGCGCACCGACGCCGACGTGCGGGGCCTGAGGCGTGCGGGTCGAGGCGCCTCGCTCGCCGACTATTTCGCCGTGCTCACGATTTTGATGACGTCGCCCTCCTCGAGTTCGTACTCCTCGCCGACCTCCCGCGAAGTGCGGGCGTTCACCGCGTGGAGGTAGCCGTCGCCGATGTCCGAGTGGACGGCGTACGCGAGGTCGGGCGGCGTCGAGCCACGGGGGAGGAGGAAGGCGTCCGGGAGGACGGTCCCCGTCCCGTCCGTCCACTTCGAGGCGTCCTGCACCGGATAGGCGGTGATGTGGTCGAGCAGGTCGTAGACCGCGTGGTCGAGCGCGCGCTGGACGCCCGTCCCGCCGTGCTCGGCCATCGTCTCGCGGAGCGCCGAGAGCAACTCCGCCTGCTCGGCAGGGAGGTCACCGACGTCCTCGAAGGACTCGTCGCCCGGGTCGTAGTCGATGGCGCCCGCCTCCGCGCCTCGTCGTAGCGCGAGTTCGCCCTGTGCGGTCGCCGGGATCACGGGCTTGTCGAGGGCCATGAGGCGCTCTACGTTCTCCGCCGGCGCGACGTCGATCTTGTTCGCGACGACGACGATGGGTTTCGTCCGCGCGCGGAGGTCGCGCGCGAGCGCCTCGCGGTCGGCGTCCGTCCACTGGATGGGGTCGTCGGGGTAGTCGATCTCCCGCAGGGTCGCCATCACCTCGTACTCGCTCGCGCCGAACCCCGTCAGGAGGTCGGTGAGCGCCTCCTCCATGTCGAAGCCGGGGCTTCGAGACTTGCGCTCGACGGACTCCCAGTTCCGGTTCACGATTCCCGCGAGCCAGAGGTCCATCTCCTCCTCCACGAAGTCGATGTCCGCCATCGGGTCGTGCGACCCCACCTCGACGGGTTCGCCCTCCGGGCCCGTCCCCCCGGAGGCGTCCACGACGTTCAGGATGGCGTCCGCGTTCGTCAGCTCGTCGAGGAACTGGTTGCCGAGGCCGCGCCCCTCGTGGGCGCCCGGGACGAGGCCCGCGACGTCGAGCAACTCGACCGGGACGTAGCGCTTCCCGTCGTGGCAGTTCTCGTTCCCACAGCGCTCCTCGCGACTCGTACACGGACACGTCGTGCGGACGTGCGTGACGCCCCGGTTCGCGTCGATGGTCGTGAACGGGTAGTTCGCCATCTGGACCTCCGCCATCGTCGCCGCCGTGTAGAAGGTGGACTTGCCGGCGTTCGGCTTCCCCGCGAGCGCCAGAGAGAGCATGCGCCCGAGTAGCAGACAGGGCGAGAAGGCCGTTTCGCTTCAGGCCTCCACGATCTCCACGAGGTTGTCGTCGGGGTCGCGCACGAAGAGGATGGTCGTCCCGCTCTCGGTCGTGCGCGGGCCGTCCGCGAGCGTCTCCACGTCCTCGGGGAGCGCGTCGTGGAACGCCTCTAAATCCGGCACGGAGAGGCCGAGGTGCTTCGCGCCCGCGTCGTTCACCATCCCGCCCCGCACGTCCGCGCCCTCGGGCGCGTAGGAGACGAGTTCGACGCGCGCGCCGCCGGCGTCGAGGTGCGCGAACTCGGCGCTGGCGTTCTCGACGCCGACGCCCTCGGCGAACGCCTCGCCCGAGACTTCGAACTCGCTCAGGACGTCGAGGCCCAGCGTGTCGCGGTAGAACGCGAGCGAGTCCTCGAGGTCTGCGACCGTGATTCCGTAGTGGTGCGCGCTCGGTGTCGCGTCGCCGTCGCTCATAGTCGCGTGTTCGTCGCGGCGCGCAAATAGCTGACTCACTCGCGTCGCCCGCGCTCGTGCCCCTCACTCACGACTCGCTTCGCTCGCCGTTCGTGTGTCCGTCCGACTCCGTTGGAGCGGCCTACTCGGGGTCCCGCGTCGGGTCCCGGTCGAGCGTCATCTCGCCGCGCGCCCGGATGCTGCCGTCCACGTCCGCGTCCGGGTGGATGACGACGTTCTGGCCGGAGACGTCGCCGAGGACGAGCGCGCCCTCGCGGATGTAGACGTCGCCGCCGCGCGTCGTCACGTCCCCGTGGACCTTCGTCTCCTCGCCGACGACGACGTCCCCCTGCGCGCGCAGGCTCCCGAAGAGGTTCGACTCGCGGCCCACCTTGATGTCCGTCGCGCGGACGTTGCCGTGGAGGCGACACTCCGCGCCGACCTCCGCCGGCGTCGACACCCGCCACGCGTCGTCGCTGACGCGCGCCCCGCGCGGAATCGTTATCGGGTCGGCCTCCGTCTCCGCCGTCAGGTCGTCGATGAGCTCCTGGGCCTCGGCCTCCTCGCCGAGTCGGAGGAGCTGGGCGAGGTACGCCATGAAGAAGACCACCGTCGGCATCGGATTCCGGATGACGATCCAGCCGTTCGCCTCGAAGCCCTCCTCGATGTCGACGTCGTCGCCGATGTCGAGGTCGCCCCCGACGACGAGGCGGCCCCCGACGTGCACGCGCTCGCCGAGGTAGGCGTCGCCGCCCGCGAGCACGTTCCCCTCGACGTCGCACCACATGTCGAGGCGACAGTCGCCCTCCGCCTCGATGTCGCCGCCGAAGCGCGCGCGCTCGCCCGCCACGACGTTCTGCGCGCGGACCCCGAGTTCGACCGCGCTCTGCCCGCCGACGAGGACGTCGCCGTCGTTCACGACGTCGTGTTCTTCGACGGTCGTTCCGTCGGGGATCCGCAACCGGTCGAGGGGGTCCGAACCGAGCACGGCCGTACGGAACCGCCCCATCGGCATAAAGGACTCGTCGGTCGCTCGTCCGACGCGCCCCTTTTACGCGGCGACGACATAGCTCGGCGTATGACCACGCTCTCCTTCAGCGAGGACGGCGTCGACGTCGTCTACGAGGGCACGGAGTTCCGCCTCGAACGCGACCTCGTCGAGGACGCCACGCAGAAGAACTACTTCGACGTCACCGACCACGAAGTCCTCAGGATGGTCGAGGACGACCCCCAGCTCAGCGGCGAAGCCCGCCAGATCAGCGACATCGTCGAGCGCTGAGCGCCGGCGCGACCGACTCTTCTCGCGAACCGCTTTCGCACACCGTCGCGACGCTCGCGACGGCCACGAGGCCGTGACACGCTACCAGTAATTGTCTCCCGTCCCGGTCGGCGGACTCGCGGGCGCGGAGAGAGGAGAGAAACGGAGATGCGGGCCGTCGAGTCCCGCTTACGCGAACGTCTGCGAGATGTCGGGTTCGTCGTCGTGGTCGAGCTTCTCCATCGCGCTCCGGAAGTCCGACATCCGGACTTCGGTGCGGTCGTCGCGGATGGCGTACATGCCGGCCTCCGTAGTGACGGCCTTCACGTCCGCGCCGGAGAGCTCCTCGCTCTCGCGGGCGAGGACGTCGAAGTCCACGTCGTCCGCGACGTTCATGTCGCGCGCGTGGATGGCGAAGATCTTCGCGCGACCGACCTCGTCGGGCTTGGGGACCTCGATGAGGCGGTCGAAGCGGCCCGGGCGCAGGATGGCCCGATCGAGCATGTCGAAGCGGTTGGTGGCGGCGATGATGCGGATGTCCCCGCGCTCGTCGAAGCCGTCCATCTCTGAGAGGAGCTGCATCATCGTGCGCTGGACCTCCGCGTCGCCCGACGTCTTCGAGTCCGTGCGCTTGGAGGCGATGGCGTCGATCTCGTCGATGAAGACGACGGCGGGCTCGTGGTCGCGCGCGACCTGGAAGAGGTCACGGACGAGCTTCGCGCCCTCGCCGATGAACTTGTGGACGAGCTCGCTGCCGGCCATCTTGATGAACGTCGCGTCGGTCTGTGCGGCGACGGCCTTCGCCATCATCGTCTTCCCCGTCCCCGGCGGCCCGTGCAGGAGCACGCCGCTCGGCGGGTTGATGCCGACCGTGTCGAAGAGCTCGGGGTCCTCCATCGGGAGCTCGACGGTCTCCCGGACTTCCCGAAGCTGCTCCTCGAGGCCGCCGATGTCCTCGTAGCCGACGTCGGGGGACTCCTCGACCTGCATGACCTGCGCGCGGACGTCCGCCTCGTCGGAGAGGCGCTTGACGATGGAGAGCGAGTTGTTGACGGCGACGCGCGCGCCGGGCTCGAGGTCCTCGCGGAGCTCCTCGGTGACCTCGGTGAGCGCCTCCTGGTTGTTCCCGTGCTGTTTGATGATGGCGCCCCGGTCGTTGAGCTCCTGGACCGTGGCGACGAACAGCGGGGACTGCTTGAGCTTCTTGTTCTCGTGGGTGAGTCGCTCGAGCTTCTGCTGGTACTTGTTGTTCTCGGCGTTCGCGTCGAGGAGCTTGTCCCGCATCTCCTCGTTCTGCTCCTCGAGGACGTCGAGGCGCTCCCGGAGTGCCTCGATCTTCTCCTGCTGAGGCGCCCCCTCCTCGTACGGGAGCTCGACGTCGTCGACGGTGTCAGTCATCGCTACTCGCTAGGGCGCAGATTCTTAAGAGGCTTCGGGTGGTCCACGTTCTTCATGACGACCCGACGGGTGAATGCCTCACAGTAATACGGAAGAAGCACAAATATTATCTTAGAGTATCGCATCGTCTCCAGTAATGAGCGCGATACAGGCCGCGGACGAGGAGACGCTCGAGCGGGTTCGGGACCTCCCGCCGAGCGCGAAGCTGGTGGCGAAGGTGCTGGAGTACAACGACACGCTCACGCAGAGCGAGCTCGCCGAGGAGACGCTGCTGCCGCCGCGCACCGTCCGCTACGCGCTGAACCGCCTCGAAGAGGAGGACGTCGTCGAGTCCCGGTTCTCCTTCACCGACGCCCGCAAGCGCCTCTACACGCTCTCCCTCGACGCCTGACGCGCGCCGCGAGACGGCCGCCGGTCGGCGCTGCATACTTATGACCGAGCGGCCAACTCCGGTACATGACGAAGGTCATCCACACGGGGGACACCCATCTCGGGTACCGCCAGTACCACTCCCCCGTCCGCCGGCAGGACTTCCTCGACGCCTTCCGGCAGGTCGTCGAGGACGCCATCGCGGACGACGTCGACGCCGTCGTCCACGCCGGAGACCTCTACCACGACCGCACGCCCGGCCTCGAGGACCTCATGGGGACCATCGACGTCCTCCGACCCCTCGCCGAGGCCGACATCCCCTTCCTCGCCGTCGTCGGCAACCACGAGGGCACCCGCCACGCCCAGTGGCTCGACCTCTTCGAGACGCTCGGCCTCGCCGAACGCCTCGACAGCGAGGGGCGGCGCGTCGGCGACACCGTGTTCTATGGCATGGACCACGTCCCGAAGTCCAAGCGCGACGACCTCGACTACGAGTTCGCCCCGCGCGACGCCGCGCACGCCGCGCTCGTCTCGCACGGCCTCTTCGCGCCGTTCCCCCACGGCGACTGGGACTTGGAGGAGGTCCTCGCGGAGTCGACCGTCGAGTTCGACGCCGCCCTCCTCGGCGACGACCACACCGCCGACACCGTCCGGTTGGACGGCACGTGGGCGACCTACTGCGGGTCCACCGAGCGCGCGAGCGCGAGCGAACGCGACCCGCGCGGCTACAACGTCGTCGAGTTCGCGGACGACACCGAGCACAGCGAGGCGGCGTCGACCGCCGAGAAGGGCGATACCGGCGAGACGGGCGCGGGCGTCCACGTCCGGCGGCGCGGCATCGACACCCGCGAGTTCGTCTTCGTCGACCTCGAGCTCGCCGAAGGCGAAGACGGCGAGCGCGTCCGGCAGCGACTCCGCGAGGAGTCCCTCGAGGACGCCGTCGTCATCGTCACCATCGAGGGCGACGGGGGCGAGGTGACGCCGGCGGACGTCGAGCGCTTCGGCGACGAGCAGGGCGCGCTCGTCACGCGCGTGAACGACCGCCGCGAGGTGTCCGTCGAAGCCGACTACGAGGTGTCGTTCGCCGACCCCGACGAGGCCGTCCGCGAGCGCGTCCGCGACCTCGGGTTGAGCGAGGCCGCGCGCGGCATCGACGACACCGTCCGGCAGGGCGACGTCGCGGACTCGAACGTCCGGGACGCCGTCGCCGAGCGCGTCCGTAACCTCGTCGACGCGGGCGACCTCGCGGCCTTCGAGGCGGCCGACGACGGCCGCGACGGCGAATCCGGGACCGAGCCTACGGACGACCGCGAGGCCGAGGGCGCGGCCGACGCGCCCGAGGACGAACCGACGACCACCACCGTGGAGGACTACCTGTGAGGATCGACCGCGTTCGCCTCTCGAACTTCAAGTGCTACGCCGACGCGGACGCCTCGCTCGACGCGGGCGTCACCGTCATCCACGGCCTGAACGGGAGCGGGAAGTCCTCGCTCCTCGAGGCGTGTTTCTTCGCGCTCTACGGTGCGACGCCGCTCGACCGCACCCTCGACGAGATCGTCACCATCGGCGCCGAGGAGGCCGAGGTCGACCTCTGGTTCACGCACGCCGGTGCGTCCTTCCACCTCCACCGGCGCGTTCGGGACACCGGCGAGCGCGCGACGACCGCCGACTGCACGCTCGAGACGCCGACCGACACCATCGAGGGCGCGCGCGACGTCCGCGACTACGTCGTCGACCTCCTGCGGATGGACGCGGACGCCTTCGTCAACTGCGCGTACGTCCGGCAGGGCGAGGTGAACAAGCTCATCAACGCCAGCCCGCAGGAGCGCCAGGACATGATCGACGACCTCCTCCAGCTCGGCAAGCTCGAGGACTACCGCCAGCGCGCCGAGCAGGCCCGCCGGGGCGTGCAGTCGGTCCGCGACCGCCAGCGCGAGCGCCTCGCGGACCTCGACGAGCGAGTCGCGGAGTACGAGGAGCGCGACCTGCACGCCGAGTTGAACGAGCGCGAGACGGAGCTCGCGGAGATCGAGGACGACATCGCGGACTTCGAGGCGAACCGCGAGCAGGCCCAGCAGACGAAGGAGGAGGCCGAGCGCGTCGTCGAGCAGTACGCCGAGAAGCGCGCGCAGCTCGCGGACCTCGACGAGGCGGTCGACGAGCTGAAGGAGGCCATCGCGGAGACGGAGCGCGAGCGCGAGGCGCTCGGCGAGACCGTCACGGACGCCCGCGAGCGCGTCGAGGCGCTGGACGAACGCGTCGCCGACCTGCTCGCCGAAACCGACCTCGACGCCGACCCGGACGCGGTGGCCGTCGAGACGGTCCGCGAGCGCCGCAGCACGGTCGCCGCCGAGCGCGACGACGTGCAGGAGGCGCACGGCGACTGCCGGACGACCATCCAGTCGCACGCGAGCGAGGCGGAGACGGAGCGCGAGCGCGCCGCCGACCTCGCCGAGCGCGCCGAGGAAGCGCGCGAACGCGCGGCCGAGCTCGACGGCGAGGCGCGCGAGGCCGCCGAGAAGGTCGCCGAGGCCGACGAGCGCATCGCGGAAGTCGAGGACGCCATCGAGGCGAAGCGCGAGGCGTTCGCGGACGCACCCGTCGACGTCGGCGACGCGGCGGACTACCGCGAATCGCTCCGCGAGGACCTCGAGGCCGTTCGCGAGCGCGAGTCCGAGATACGCGGCGACCTGCAGGCCGCGCGCTCGGCCGTCGAGGAGGCCGAAGCCCTCCGCGAGGCCGGGAAGTGCCCGGAGTGCGGCCAACCCGTCGAGGGCTCCCCGCACGTGGACGCGCTCGAGGAGCGCCGCGCCGAGGTCGAGTCGCTCGAGGCGGATCTGGAGGCCGTCCGCGAGGAGAAAGCCGAGGTCGAGGAGCGCCTCGAGCGCGCGGACGCGCTCGTGGACGCGGAGAGCGAAATCGAGCGCCTCGCGTCCCGGAAGCGCGACGTCGCGGAGCTCCGCGACGGCCACGCGGACGCCGTGGAGTCGGCGCGCGCGGACGCCGACGCGAAGCGCGAGGAGGCCGCCGACCTCGAAGAGCGCGCCGAGGACGCACGGGAGGCCGCGGCGGACGCCGAGGAGCGCGCCGACGAGGCGCGCGAGCGACTCGGCACGCTGAACGGCCGCCTCGCGGAGCTGAAGTCGCGCGTGGCGACGCTGGACGACCTCGCGGACGCGCTCGCGGACCGCGAGAGCGCGACGAACGACCTCGAGGGCGCCCGCGAGCGCCGCGAGAACCTCGCGGAGGTGAACGACGAGCGCCGGGAGCGCCTCGCGGAGAAGCGCGAGCGCAAGCGCGAACTCGAGGCGGAGTTCGACGAGGAGCGCCTCTCGGACGCGCGCTCGGAGCGCGAGCGCGCCGCCGACTACCTCGAGCAGGTCACCGAGAAACTCGACGAGCTAGGCGAGCGACGCGACGACGTGCGCGACCGGATCACCGTCCTGAAGAAGGAGATCGCGGACCTCGAAGAACTTCGCGAGGAGCGCGACGCCGCACAGGAGCGCGTCGACGCCCTCGAATCTCTCGTCGACGAGTCCGAGGAGCTGGAGACGATGTACGGCACCCTCCGGAGCGAGCTCCGCCAGCGGAACGTCGAGAAACTCGAGCGTCTGCTGAACGAGACGTTCGACCTCGTCTACGGCAACGACTCCTACGCGCGCCTCGAACTCGACGGCGACTACGAGCTCACGGTCTACCAGAAGGACGGCGAGACGCTCGAACCCGACCAGCTCTCAGGGGGCGAGCGCGCGCTGTTCAACCTCTCGCTACGCTGTGCGGTCTACCGCTTGCTCGCGGAGGGCATCGAGGGGTCGGCGCCGCTCCCGCCGCTCATCCTCGACGAACCCACGGTCTTCCTCGACGCCGGGCACGTCTCCCGGCTCGTCGACCTCGTGGAGTCGATGCGCGAACTCGGCGTCGAGCAGATCCTCGTGGTGAGCCACGACGACGAGCTCGTCGGCGCGGCGGACGACCTCCTGCACGTCGAGAAGGACGCGACGTCGAATCGCTCGCACGTCACCGAGGGGATCGAGGCGGAGAGCGCGGCGACTCTCGACTAGTCGCGGAGCGCGTCGACGCCGGCCGCGCCGGCGTCGGTGAGCTCGTAGCCGCGCTCGCCGTACACGTCGGCCTCGGCGACGAGACCGGCGGCGCGGAACTCCGTGAAGAGGCCGTGGACGTCGCTCTCGCAGAGGTCATACTCGGCGAGGACGGTGCGCACGGGGAGGGGGCCGCGTTCGCGGAGTTCGCAGAGGAGGCCGAGCGCGCGCTCGGTCCGCGCGACGGTGAGGACGCGCCGCGTCGGCTCGGGGACGGCGCGCGCGGCGGCCTCGAGCGGGTCGGTACCGCCCGCTGATTCGAGTTCGTCGTTCGGGAGATGGGTCTCCGCGCCGGTCTCGGGGTCGCGGACGAGACTGCTCTCCGTGGACTCTTTCACGAGCAGGTAGGTGTGGCCGTCGGCGTCGCGAACGGTCCGCATCGCTCGAACGGTGGGTCGGCGTCGGGTTAGGCGTGTCGCCTCACGCGGACTCGTCCGCGTCCGTCTCCTCGGGGGCGTCGTGGACGCCGGCGTCGATTTCGCGCTTGACGCCGCGATAGGTGTAGAGGCCGTAGGCGAGTCCGGCGAACCCGAAGAGCGCGACGCCGCCCCCGAGGAGGAGTTGGCCGCGGAAGTAGAGGAGCATGAGGCCGACGGCGGCGGCGAGGACGGCGACGTTGAAGACGACGACGAGGTAGACGAACTGGCGCTGGAGCGGGTCGCTGAGGTCGACGTTCGACTCCTCCTCGTCCTGCTCGTCGTCGGCCGCCTCGCTGGCGGGCGTCAGCGGGTTCTTCACGGGCGAAAGAAGGAGCGGGGCGCGTTAAGAGCGTTGCTAGTTAGCGCTGATCACCGAGGGGGACCGCGTGCGTCGCCTTCAGCCACGCGAGGGGGTTCTCCGAGTCGTAGAGCACGACCCCATCACCGGTCTCGTACGTCTCGATGCCTTCTCTGGGGTCGTCGCCTTCGGGGAGCTGGGGAACGTGATTCCCGCGCTCGTCGTCCTGCGTGGCATTGTCGGACACGTCTTTCACCTCTGCCCTATGCTATGTGTTACCATGTTATATACCTTTCCCCGAATGACTCCCGCAAGACGCGGCGCCGTCTGCCGATTTCTCGGCGGGGTGGGCGTGACGGCGGCGCGCGTCGACGGCGAAGGCGCGGGCTTTTAGGACCGTAGACGCTACGAGACGGTAATGACGAACGCCAGCCTCACGGACTTCTCGGCCGGCGGCGACGGCGGCGACGCAGACGGCGACGCCGCCGCCCGCCCCGAAGAGGAGGCGCGATACGTCGCCGGCGACGACGACCCCGTCGTCAGCGAGGTGTTCGACGCCGAATCAGGCGCGCTCCCCGACGTCGACGCCACGCTCGAGCTGATGGTGACGCAGGTCGACTACACCGTCGAGGGCTCCGGCGACCGCGAGCGCCCCGTGATCCACGTCTTCGGCCGGACGAGCGAGAACACGGTCGAGCACGTCCGCGTCCACGGCTTCCGCCCGTACTTCTACGCGCCCACCGACTCCCTCACCGAGGACAACCTCGCGAAGGACGTCATCACCGGCCACGAGGAGGGCTACGAGTCGATTCGCGGCGACGACCTCACGAAGATATTCGGTCGCACCCCGCGCGACGTCGGGAACATCCGCGACGAGTACGACCACTACGAGGCGGACATCCTCTTCCCGAACCGCTTCCTCATCGACAAGGACGTCAACAGCGGGGTCCGCGTGCCCGCCCGCCGCGCCGAGAGCGACGGCGCCCTCGTCGTCCGCCACGACGAGGTCGAGGCCGTCGAGGCGTCCGCCGACCTCCGCGTGAACACCTTCGACATCGAGGTCGACGACCGCAACGGCTTCCCCGAGGAGGGCGAGGAACCCATCGTCTGCCTCACCAGCCACGACAGCTACCGCGACGAGTACGTCGCGTGGCTCCAGACGGCGAACGAGGGCGACGCGCCCGCGCCCGACGACCTCGCCGACTACGACCTCCTCGACGCCGAGGCCGGCGCCACCGTCGACGTCCGGGTCTTCGAGACGGAGGAGGCGATGCTCGAGGCCTTCCTCGCCTACATCACGGAGACCGACCCCGACGTCCTCACCGGGTGGAACTTCTCGGACTTCGACGCGCCCTACTTCATCGACCGCCTCGAGGAACTCGACGCGGGCACCGACCACGACCTCTCCTACCACCGCCTCTCGCGCGTGAACGAAGTGTGGCGCTCGGACTGGCAGGGCCCGAACATCAAGGGCCGAGTGGTCTTCGACCTCCTCTACGCCTACCAGCGCACCCAGTTCTCCGAACTCGACTCCTACCGGCTCGACGCCGTCGCCGAGACGGAACTCGGCGTCGGGAAGGAGCGCTACGCGGGCGACATCGGCGACCTCTGGGAGGACGACCCCGAGCGCCTCCTGGAGTACAACGTCAGGGACGTCGAGCTCTGCGTCGAGATCGACAGCAAACAGGACGTCGTCTCCTTCTGGGAGGAGGTCTCGACGTTCGTCGGCTGCAAGCTCGAGGACGCGACGACGCCGGGCGACGCGGTGGACGTCTACGTCCTCCACAAGGCCCACGGGCGCTTCGCGCTCCCCTCGAAGGGCCGCCAGGAGTCCGAGGACTACGAGGGCGGCGCCGTCTTCGACCCGATCACGGGCGTGAAGGAGAACGTGACGGTGCTCGACCTGAAGAGCCTCTACCCGATGTCGATGATGACCATCAACGCCTCTCCTGAGACGAAGGTCGACCCCGACGAGTACGCGGGCGACACCTTCCGCGCGCCCAACGGGACGCACTTCCGGGAGGAGCCGGACGGCATCATCCGCGAGATCATCGACGAGACGCTCTCAGAGCGCGAGGAGAAGAAGGGGCTCCGCAACGAGCACGACCCCGGGACGAACGAGTACGAGCGCTACGACCGCCAGCAGGCCGCCGTGAAGGTCATCATGAACTCGCTCTACGGCGTGCTGGGCTGGGAGCGCTTCCGCCTCTACGACAAGGAGATGGGCGCCGCCGTCACCGCGACGGGCCGCGACGTCATCGAGTTCACCGCCGACGCGGCGGGCGAACTCGACTACGAGATCGCCTACGGGGACACGGACTCCGTCATGCTCGAACTCGGCGGCGACGTCGAGACCGAGGACGCCATCGAGCAGTCCTTCGAGATAGAGGAGTACATCAACGGCCGCTACGACGAGTTCGCGCGCGAGGAACTCGACGCCGAGGAGCACTTCTTCGAGATCGAGTTCGAGAAGCTATATAGACGGTTCTTCCAAGCGGGCAAGAAGAAGCGCTACGCCGGCCACATCGTCTGGAAGGAGGGCAAGCACGTCGACGACATCGACATCACGGGCTTCGAGTACAAGCGAAGCGACATCGCGCCCATCACCAAGGACGTCCAGAAGGAGGTCATCGACATGATCGTCCACGGGGAGAAAGCGGACGCCGTGAAGGAGCACGTCCACGGCGTCATCGAGGAGTTCCGCGACGGCGACGTCGACCTCGACGACGTCGGGATCCCGGGGGGGATCGGGAAGCGCCTCGACAACTACGACACGGACACCGCGCAGGTCCGGGGCGCGAAGTACGCGAACCTCCTCCTCGGCACGAACTTCCAGCGCGGGTCGAAGCCAAAGCGCCTCTACCTGAAGAAGGTGCATCCGGAGTTCTTCCGCGAGCTCGAGGCCGACCGCCCGGAGCTGCAGGACGACCCGCTCTACATCGAGTTCAAGCGCGACCCGGACGTCATCTGCTACGAGTACGCCGACCAGATACCGGCCGCCTTCGAGGTGGACTGGGAGACGATGCTGGAGAAGACGCTGAAGGGGCCCATCGAGCGCATCACGGAAGCGCTCGGCGTCACGTGGGACGAGGTCGAGTCGGGACAGACCCAGACCGGCCTCGGCTCCTACATGTAGGCGGGCGAACGACTAAGCCGGCGCGGCGCCTACAGTCGTGTGGGTGACACTCATGGGAAAGAAACTCCTGATGGTCGTCGGCGACTTCGGCGAGGACTACGAGATCATGGTGCCGTTTCAGGCGCTTCAGGCGGTCGGCCACGAGGTCGACGCCGTCTGCCCCGAGAAGTCGGCCGGGGACGTCGTGAAGACGGCGATTCACGACTTCCGGGGCGACCAGACCTACCTCGAGGAGCGCGGCCACGACTTTCAGTTGAACGCGACGATGAGCGACGTCGACCCCGCCGACTACGACGGCCTCGTCGTGCCGGGCGGGCGCGCCCCCGAGTACCTGCGGACGCACGACATCGTCCTCGACACCGTCCGGCACTTCTTCGAGACGGAGAAGCCGGTGGCGGCGCTCTGTCACGGCCCGCAGATCCTCGCGGCCGCGGGCGTCCTCGAGGGCTACGAGATGACGAGCTACCCGGCGGTCCGCCCGGAGTGCGAGGCCGCCGGCTGCTCGTGGGTGGACGAGGTGACGACGGACGGCAACCTCGTGACGGGGCAGGCGTGGCCGGACCACCCGGAGTGGATCGCGCAGTACCTCGACCTGCTCGACGACGACGAACCGCGCGACTGAGGCGGAGGTTTCCAGAACCGAAAAACGTTTTTTCGCTCTGCGAACTCGAGGGGGCAGAATGCGTAACCTTAATCCCGCGCGCGGGCGTTGTTTAGAACGACATAACCAATGGCTACGATCGAACTCAAGAACGTCCACGCGGAAGTCGCCGAGGGGGACGAACAGATCCTTCACGGCGTCGACCTAGAGGTCTCCTCCGGCGAGATCCACGCCCTGATGGGGCCGAACGGGAGCGGGAAGTCCACCACGTCGAAGGTCATCGCCGGCCACCCGGCCTACGAGGTCACGGAGGGCGAAATCCTCCTCCACCTCGAGGAGGGCGACTTCAACGACGTCGAGGAGATCCCCGAGGACGCCCGCACGTGGAACCTCCTCGAACTCGAACCGAACGAGCGCGCCGCGCTCGGCGTCTTCCTCGCCTTCCAGTATCCCGCAGAGATCGAGGGCGTCACGATGACGAACTTCCTCCGCACCGCGCTGAACGCGAAGGTCGAGGAGCGCGAGGAACTGCTCTTCGGCGAGGGCGAGGAGGAGGACGAAGAGGAGGACGCGGGCTACGAGACCTCCCCGATGGAGGGGCCCGCCGACGAGGGCGAAATCGGCGTCGCGGAGTTCCAGCAGAAGCTCAAGGAGACGATGGAGCTCCTCGACATGGACGAGAAGTTCGCCCACCGCTACCTCAACGCCGGCTTCTCCGGCGGTGAGAAGAAACAGAACGAGGTCCTGCAGGCGGCCCTGCTCGAGCCCACCATCGCGGTGCTCGACGAGATCGACAGCGGTCTCGACATCGACCGCCTCCAGGACGTCGCGAACGGCATCAACGCCCTCCGCGACGAGCAGGGCACCGGCGTCCTGCAGATCACGCACTACCAGCGCATCCTCGACTACGTCGAACCCGACACCGTCCACATCATGCTCGACGGCGAAATCGCCATGGAGGGCGGTCCGGAACTCGCCGAGAAGCTCGAGGACAAGGGGTACGACTGGGTGCGCGAGCAGGTCTACAACGCGGCTTAAGATACAATCATGAGTTCAGAAGAGAACCTACAAGAGACCGACACCGAGGCGCGCTTCGAGTTCAAGAAGGAGCAGCATTCGGCCTTCCAGTCCGAGAAGGGACTGACCGAGGAGACCATCCGACTCATCTCCGAGGACAAGGACGAACCCGACTGGATGCTCGAACGCCGCCTCCGCGCGCTCAAGCAGTACAAGAAGATGCCGATGCCGACGGATTGGCCGGGCCAGCCCGACCTCTCCGAGCTCGACGTCGAGGAGATCGTCCCGTACATCCGCCCCGACGTCGAGACGCGCGGCGGCGCGGAGAACTGGGAGGACCTCCCGGACGAGATTCAGGACACCTTCGAGAAGCTCGGTATCCCGGAGGCCGAGCGCGAGGCGCTCAGCGGCGTCGGCGCGCAGTACGAGTCCGAGGTCGTCTACCAGAACATGCAGGAGCGCTGGGAGGAGAAGGGCGTGGTCTTCTGCAACATGGACGAGGCCGTCCAGGAGCACGAGGAACTCGTCAAGGAGCACTTCATGACGAAGTGCGTCCCCGCCAGCGACAACAAGTTCGCGGCGCTCCACGGCGCGGTCTGGAGCGGCGGCTCGTTCGTCTACATCCCCGAGGACGTCACGGTGAACATGCCCGTGCAGGCCTACTTCCGGATGAACTCGGAGGGGATGGGTCAGTTCGAGCACACGCTCATCATCGCCGAAGAGGGCTCCGAGGTCCACTACATCGAGGGCTGTAGCGCGCCGAAGTACGGCACGCACAACCTCCACAGTGGTGGCGTCGAGGTCTTCGTGAAGGAGGACGCCCACGTGCAGTACTCGACCGTGCAGAACTGGTCGAAGAACACGTTCAACCTCAACACGAAGCGCGCCATCGTCGAGGAGAACGGCACGATGGAGTGGGTCTCGGGCAGTATGGGCTCGAAGGCCACGATGCTCTACCCGTGTACCATCCTCAAGGGTCGTGGCGCGACGGACAACCACATCACCATCGCCTTCGCGGGCGAGGGCCAGGACATCGACACCGGCGCGAAGGTCTACCACAACGCGCCCGACACGAAGTCCACCATCGAGTCCAAGTCCATCAGCAAGGACGGCGGCCGCACGAACTACCGTGGCCTCGTCCACATCGCGGACGGCGCCGAGGACTCCTCGACGTCCGTCGAGTGTGACGCGCTGATGTTCGACAACGAGTCGACCAGCGACACCATGCCGTACATGGAGATCAACGAGTCCAAAGTCGACGTCGCCCACGAGGCGACGGTCGGGAAGATCGGCGACGAGGACGTCTTCTACCTCCAGAGCCGTGGGCTCGACGACGACGACGCGAAGCAGATGATCGTCGCCGGCTTCATCGAGCCGATCACGGAAGAACTGCCAATCGAGTACGCCGTCGAGCTCAACCGCCTCATCGAGCTCGAGATGGAGGGGAGCCTCGGGTAACATGAGCGGAGCGAAACAGTTCCACGCCGGCATCGACGTGGAGACGGTCGAGCGGATCGCCGAGGAGCGCAACGAGCCGGAGTGGCTCCGCGCGAAGCGCCTCGACGCCCTCGAGGCCCTCTCCGACCTCGACTACCCGGACGTCATCCAGACGCCGGGCCGGACGTGGACGAACCTCGCGGACCTCGACTTCGAGGCGCTCGTCAAGCCGTTCGACCAGACCGAGGAGAAGGACTGGGTCGCGGACGACCAGGCGACCGTGGTGCCGTTCCACGAGGCGCTGAACGACGCGGACCTCGAAGCGCTCGTCAAGGAGCACTTCGGGAGCGTCGTCGACCCCGAGGAGAACCGCCTCACGGCGCTCTCCACCGCGCTCTTCACGACCGGGACGGTCATCTACGTCCCCTCGAACGTCGACGCCGAGGACGTGAAGATCCGGACGACGATGAACGGGACGTCCCTGTTCAACTACACGCTCGTCGTCACCGACCAGAACGCCTCCGTCACCATCCTCGAGCGCCAGGACACCGGAGCGGACGCCGCCGCCGAGGAGCGTTACTACTCCGGCATCGTCGAAGTCGCCGCCGGCGAGAACGCCTACGTCCAGTACGGCTCGCTCCAGGACTTCGACCAGTCCACGTACAACTACACGCTGAAGCGCGGCGTCACCGACACGTACTCGACGCTGAACTGGATCGAGGGCAACCTCGGCTCCCGCCTCACGAAGACCGGGGTCTCCACCCTGCTCGAGGGCGAGTCCTCGGAGACGAAGATCGTCGGCGCGTTCTTCGGCCACGAGGACCAGCACTTCGACCTCGACTCGAAGGTCTGGCACCGCGCCGAGCACACGACGGCGGACCTCGTGACGCGCGGCGTCATCGACGACGAGGCACGCAGCGTCTACGAGGGCGTGCAGGACGTCGGTCGCGACGCGTGGGACACCTCGAGCTACCAGCGCGAGAACACGCTGATGCTCAGTGACGAGTCCGAGGCCGACGCTTCGCCGAAGCTCATCATCAACAACCACGACACCGAGGCGAGCCACTCCGCGACGGTCGGCCAGATCGACGAGGAGGACCTCTTCTACATGGAGGGGCGCGCCATCCCCGAGCAGACCGCGAAGAACATGCTCGTCGAGGGCTTCTTCGTCCCCGTCCTCGAGGAGGTCGAGGTCGACGAGCTCCGCGAGGACCTGGAGGAGCGCATCGCGGAACTCCTCCGCGAGTAAGCGCGACGCCGCGCCGCTCTCCCGGTTTCCGTTCTCTCATCTCCCCGTTCTACCGTCTCTCGATTTTCAACACTCCTCGCCCGGAGTGGCAACGCCCGCTCGAGCAGTGAGTTGGCTGATGCGCACTCCGTCGTATCGGGCGCGACGCCGCCGGCGGAAGGTTAAAGCCTTACGTACTCGCGGCCCAAGTACCGGATATGCGATTGGGAACGCACGGAGAGGGAGCACCGTGAGCGTCGCGCCGCGCGTCGGCTCGGACGGCCAGCTCGCCCGACTCCTCCAGATCGGGATCGTGCTGGAGGAGGTGGTGGAGGCGCGTGCGTACGAGCACTACCAGCGCCTGCCGGACGCGGAACGCGACACCCGCATCGAGGCGCTCCTCGAGGAGGCTCGGGAGGAGTCCGCGGAGCACCGCGAGCGCCTCGAGGACCTCGTCGAACGCCTCGACTGCGACGAGGACGCCACGGTGGACGTCACGGACCTCGTGCGCGAGCACTACGGGCGGACGGACCCGGAGGACTTCGACGGCGTTCTCTACGACCAGCTGAACGGCGAGGAGACCGCGTACAAGTTCTACGACGACCTCATCGAGGCCGTCGAGGCGAGCGACGCGACGTTCGGTATCGAACGCGAACTACTGCTCTCGACGCTCCGGGAGATCCGCGCGGCGGAGGCCGAGGGCGTCGAAGCGGTCGCTGCACTGATGGAGTCCCGCGCATGAACGCTCACACAACCACGGAGGCCGCATCGTGAACACCGCCGACCAGTACCTGAAGGCCGTCTTCCTCGTCCAGCGCCTCGAGGACGGGCCGGCGTCGACGGGCGCGCTCGCGGACAGACTCGGCGTCAGCCCCGCGTCCGCGAACGAGATGGTCGGGAAGCTCGCGGACCGCGGCCTCCTCGAGCACGAGAAGTACAAGGGCGCGACGCTGACGGACGACGGCGAGGCACGCGCTCGCGACGCGCTCGCGACTTACTGCGTCCTCGAGCGCTTCCTCGCGAACGTCCTCGACGTCGAGGAGTACCGGGCGGAAGCCGGCCAGCTCGAGGCGGTCATCGACGAGACGGTCGCGGACCGCCTCGACATGATCATCGAGCGCGAACCCGACTGTCCGAACTGCTTCGACGCCGACGCGGACGCCTGCTCGCACCTCGTCGAGGAGCTCGGCGAGGCGGACGCCGGCACGGAAGCCGGCGACTGACGCGGCGTCTGCGTGCGCGGCGTGCACGACGCGCGACTCTCGGTACTCCCTTCTCCACCGGGCTCCCGACGAGGAGACGCCCACGTCCGCGCGACGCGAAGAGTAACCCCTTAGTAGCACTCGGCCACAGTATCGAAGTGAAGCCCCGTGGTGGTGGGCAGTTCCATCGGAACTGCGAGGTACACGGGGCGAGCGAACCAAGTGAGTGCAGTCCCGTGGTGTAGTGGCCAATCATAGCGGCCTTTGGACGTGTTCGGTTCCGGCCGACACGGGAGAGAGCCGTTGACGGCGGTTCGAATCCGCCCGGGACTATATAGGTTTTCTCACATTTCTGCGACCGCTCTAGAAGTGCATGCCGGTGCCACCCTCGTCCACGTGGACGGTGTCGAGTTCGGGTATCTCCTGCGGGAGGCGGGCCTGGATGGCTTGGACGGTCATCGGGGAGATGCCGCACCCCGAGCACGCGCCGCCGAGGGCGAGCCAGAGCTCGCCGGCATCGGCGTCGACGGCCTCGACGCCGGCGGTCCCGCCGTGCATCGATATCTGGGGGAAGTTGCGCGCGAGGAACGTCTCGACGCGCTCGCGGAGGGCGGCTTCGGCGTCAGCGCCGATGTCGGCTTCGTGCTCGGTGCTCATGCGTCTCCCTCGGTGCCCGGGAGGCATAGCCGTATCGCCGGGTTCGGAGCGGGCAGACTTATGTGCCTCGTCGCTGTGGCATGCGGATATGAGCGCACTGCGTACACTCTGGAAGCTGGCGCGAACCGGGTTCGTGCTCGTCGGCCTCCTCGCCGTCGGGTTCGTCGTCCTCTCCTACGGCTGGAACGGCGAGCCGCCCGAGCTCTCGCTGGAGTAGCGAACGCACGCCCCGTTTCGCGGCGCGCACCGCGAGACGGCGCGCGTGACTGCACCGCTCGATTGATGGCCTTTTCTTCGCGCGGCCCGTTCGAGGAGTCATGTCCACGCTCTCGTCGCTCCCGAGTCGCCCGCTCACGACCACCGAAGTCGCCGCGCTCAACGACGCCGACGCCTTCGACCTCGTCGTCCCCGTCGAGCGCGAGGAAGCCGTCCGCACCGAGGACTCCGAGGCCGTCGAGGTCACCGAAGCGCTCGTGCTCGCCGCCGGCGACTGGGTGAAGGGCGTCGTCCACGAAACCGACGGCTGGCGCGTCGTCGAGCACGTCGACGTCGAGGGCGACGACCGGACCGAGGCGATGCTCACCTGCGAGGAAGCCGTCGAAGACGCCCGCAAGCCCGGCGAACGCGCCGACCTCGACGCCTGATTTTCCCGGGGTCGTCGCCTGCAAAAGGCTAAAGAGCGAAACCGGCCTCTATTGAGACAACAATGACAACGCGACACGAACCCCCGCCGGAGGTGACGGCATGGGTGTCGAGATAAAGGAATCCCGCGTCTCCGAGGACGACCTCGCGGCGATGGAGGACTTCGTCTACGACTACCTCGCCGCCAGCGTCGAGAACGAGGACGACGGCGGCCGGATGCGCTGGTATCCGTGGCACTCCGCCGAGTACCGCTTCAACCACATCGTCAACGTCCGCGAACTCGCCGCCGACATCGCCGAGAAGGAGGGGGCGGACGTCGACGTCGTGCGCGTCGCCGCGCTCTTCCACGACATCGCGAAACTCGACGCCGACCAGGAGGTCCACGCAAAGGAGGGCGCGCGCGTCGCGCGCCAGTACCTCGAGACGCACGGCGAGTATCCCGCGTCGTTCGTCGACCGGGTCTGTCGCGCGGTCGAGCGCCACTCCCACACGGACGACCTCGCGGATCTCGACTTGGAGAGTCGCTGTCTCGTCGAGGCGGACATGCTCGATAAGGTCGGCGCGAACGGCACCGCGCTCATGCTCCTGCGGATGGGCTACGAGGCGCGCACCCACATGGACGCCGCCGAGATGGTCGAGCGCGTCCTCGAGCGGGGCCGCGACGCCGAGTCGCGCGTGCACAGCGACACCGCCGAGTCCATCGCCCACCAGCGCCTCAAGCGCGTGCGCTGGTTCCGCGAGTGGCTCGAGGGCGAAGTCCCGGGGATGGACTGAGCGCTACAGGAGCACCGGGAGCGATCCCGCGACGAACAGCACACCGAAGGCGACGAGCACGACGGCGCTCGCGTAGCCGACGACGCGTTCGAGCGACGCCACCTTCTCGCCCGCCGCTCGGAGCGTCGCCGGGAAGCCCGTGATCCAGAGGAGGATGCCGCCGAAGAAGCCGACGATGGTGAGCGCGCCGTTCGACACGGTGAGCGCGTAGCCGAACGCCTCGACGGTGCCGGGGTCGAGCAGCGCGACGCCCGCCGTCAGCCACCAGACGACCTGCATCGGGTTCGTGAGCGCGGCGAGGAACGTCTTCCGGAAGCCCGCCCCGGAATCGGTGCGTTCGGCGCCGGCGCGCGCGCTCCGCGCGGCACCGTACGCGAAGTAGCAGAGGAGCACCCCGCCCGCGACCTTCATCGCCGCTTGGAGCGTGGGCGCGTGCTGGAGGAACGCGACGACGCCGCCGTACGCGAGGCCGAAGAACACGGCGTCCGCCGCCATCGCGCCGAGGCCCGCGCGGAAGCCGGCTTTCCACCCGCGAACGACCGTCTCGTTCGCGATGAGGGCGTTCATCGGACCGGGTGGCGCGGCGAGCGAGAGGCCGAGCGCCACGCCAGCGAGCAGAGAGAGAAGCGCCATACCCGTGTGTAGGCACCAGATTGCGAAAACGCCTGCGTTCGCGTGTCGTCTACCGGTGGCGGACGGAGCCGTAGCCGACGATGGCGAGCGCGAGCGCGAGTGCGCCGAAGAGGGCGTTCTCGCCGACGACGCCGAGTTCGACGACGCCGAACGCGACGAAGACGACGGCGGCCGCCACCTCGATGTACGCGGTCGGGAGGAGGCGTTCGACGCGCTCACCGAGGAAGGCGTCGACTCCGGTGCGGATGCCGAGCGCCGCGATGACGCCGAGGAAGACCGGGACCGGTGCGTCGGGGAACGTCGCGGCGAGGTTGATGGTGAGCAACTGGGTCTTGTCGCCGACTTCGGCGAGGACGATGAAGCAGAACGCGGTGGCGACCGGGCCGTAGCCGCGCGTGTAGCGCGCGACGCGGTCCGGGAGCATCGCGACCGTCCCGCCGTCCGCGGACGCGCCGGGGACGCCGCCGCGCCGATAGCGACCGTAGACGGTGTACGCCGTCCAGAGGCCGAACGCGAGGAAGAGCACGCCGGTCACGGTGCCGATGGCGCCCTGCGGCAGGACGCCCGTCAGCCACGCGCCGAAGACAACTTCGAGCGCGCTCCACCCAGCGAACGCCGCCATCGCACCGGCGAAGACGCGTTTGGCGTCGTACCGGCTCGCGAGCGTGATGACGACGAGCTGGCCCTTGTCGCCGAAGGTCGCGAGGAAGTTCGCGAGGAAGGCCGCGAGGAAGGGCCCGTAGCCGGCGTAGCGCTGGATGACGGCGTCGAGGCCGTTTCCGGCGGCGAGTGGGAGCGCGTACATTTAGGCGGGCACCTCGTCCGCCTCGGCGTCATCGGGGGCGCGCACGCGGATGGCGGACGCGATGCTCGTCGGGAGGTGGACGTCGCGGTCGTCGACGCGCACCGTGATGAGGTCGATGGGCGCGATATCGACGACGTCGAGGCGTGCGCCGGGTTCGACGCCGCGCGCCGCGAGGTAGTCGAGGTGGTCGTCGTCCCGGTCGCTGACGCGCGCGACGACGACGGTGTCGCCCTCGGAGACGGACGCGAGCGCGACGGTGTCGTCGTCCGCGAGCGGAGAGAGGTCCTCCGTGGGGATGGGGTCGCCGTGCGGGTCGACGCGGGGGTCGCCGAGCGCGGCGGCGACGCGACGCTCGAACTCCTCGCTGATGTGGTGTTCGAGGGCGTCCGCCTCCTCGTGGACCTCGCTCCACTCGTAGTCGAGGTGCTCGGCGAGGTAGGACTCGATGAGGCGGTGGTGGCGCAGCACTTCGAGCGCGACTGTCTCGCCCTCCTCGGTGAGCTCGACGCCCTTGTACTTCTCGCGGTCGAGGAGGCCGCGCTCTTCGAGTTTCTCGATCATGCTCGTCACCGTCGGCGGCGTTACGCCCAAGTACTCCGCGAGCGCGGATGTCCGAACGGGTGCGCCGTCCTCGCGCTCGAGGACGTAGATTGCCTTCAGGTAGTCTTCCATGACGTCGCTCAGCATCCTACCGTGAATTAGACTGGTCTAAAACTTAGTTTTGCCGCCCGTTCAGATGCCCTTGCCCATCAGGTGGGAGCGGAGGATGTCGTCGTCCTTGCTCCCCGCACCCGCGTTCACGAGCACGAGCACGTCGTCCGACGCGAAGGCGTCGCGCTCGGCGAGCGCGTACGCCGCCGCGACCGACGCGCCGCTCGACGCGCCGAGTTCGAGGCCGGCGGATTCCGCGAGTGACGTCGCGCCCTCCAGGATCTCGGGGTCCGGCGCCGCCACCGCGTCGCCCCCCGTCTCGCGGACGGCCGCCAGAGCGAGCGGACTGCCCGTCGGGTCGGGAATCTCGATGCGCCCGCAGATGGTGTCCGGGGCCTCCCACGGCTCGTGGCGGTCGCGCCCCTCCTCGAACGCGCGCACGACCGGCGCACAGCCCTCCGCCTGCGCCGCGTGAATCGCCGGCACGTCATCGACGAGGCCGAGGTCGGCGAACTCGCGTGCGGCCGTGGCGGTCGCGTGGAGGCCCGCGCCGCGCCCCGTCGGATGGATGACGTGGTCGGGCGCCGACCAGTCGAGCGCCTCGGCGACCTCGAAGTACGCCGTCTTCAGGCCCTCGTGCGCGAACGGCGTCGAGAACACCTGCACCGGGTGCCAGTCGTCGTGCTCCGCGACCGCGTCCGCGAACGCCGCGTCCGCGTCGCCGATACGCCCCTCCACGACCGACATGTCCCCGCCGTGGACGTTCACCATCGCCTTGTTCGTGAAGCTCGCGCGCGTCGGCACGAACGTGTGGCTCTCGAGGCCCGCGCGCGCCGCGTACGCCGCCGCCGACTGGCCGTCGTCGCCCGTCGACGCCAGCGCCACGTCCGTCGCGCCCGCCTCCCGCGCCGCCGTCGCCGCCACCGACTGCGCGCGGTCGTCGACCGTCCCCGTCGGGTTGCGGCCCTCGTCCTTCACGTACACCGCCTCGACGCCGAACTCGTCGGCGAGTTCCGGCACCGGAACGAGCGGCGTCCCGCCCTCGTTCGTCGTGACCGCCGCCTCGCGCGCGAACGGCAGGAGTTCGCGATAGCGCCACTGCGAGCGCTCGGCGCGGTTCTCGAACGTCTCGCGCGAGACGTCGAGCGCGTCGAGGTCGTACTCGACGTCGAGGATGCCCCCGCAGTCGGGACAGCGGCCCGTGGCCGCCGCCGCGTCGAACGACTCGTCGCAGTCCGTACACGTCACGCCAGCGAGCGCCGGGTTCGTCTCCATGTCTCGACGTTGCGCGAGGCGGGCGTTAAGCCCTGCCCTTCTCCCACTACACCGGTGGCTCTTTGCCCCTCAGGGCCGACTGCCAGCGTATGACGGACGTCCTCGCGGACAAACGGACCGCGACGCGGTTCCGCGTGCTCGTCGAGATCGCGGACCGCCAGCCCGCGGTCAGTCAGGGGGAGATCGCCGACGCCGTCGGCGTCACGACGCAGGCGGTCAGCGAGTACATCCGCGACCTCGTCGACGACGGCCTCGTCGAGAAGGAGGGCCGCTCGCGCTACCGAGTCACCAAGGAGGGCGTCGACTGGCTCCTGCGTACCGCCGACGACGTCCGGCGCTACGCCGACCGCGTCACCGAGGACGTCCTCGGGAGCGTCCACGAGGACGCCGCAATCGCCGTCGACGACGTCGAAGCCGGCGACAGCGTCACGCTCACGATGCGCGAGGGGCTCCTGCACGCCGACCCGGACGGCGAGGGCCCAGCGTCCGGCGTCGCCACCACGGACGCCGCCGCCGGCGAGGACGTCGGCGTCACCGGCTTCGAGGGCATCATCGACCTCGAACCCGGCGCCGTCACCGTCTATCAGGTCCCGCCCGTTCGCACCGGTGGCAGCGGTGCCGTCGACCTCGACGCGCTCGCGGACGCCGTCGCCGACGCCGACCTCGTGCTCGCGACCGGCATCGAGGCCGTCGTCGCCCTCCGGCGCGCCGAGCACCCGCCCGCCGTCACGTTCGCCGTCGGCGAAGTCGCCGCCGCCGCCGCCGGGCGCGGCCTTGACGTCGTCGTCGTCGCCACCGCCGACGCCGTCGGCCGCGTCACCGACCCCCTCCGTGACGCGGACGCCCGCTACGAGGTCGCGGACCTCTCCTAGGACAACACGGAAAGCCCGCGACGCCCTACCTCGGGGTAGTGCTCTCCGATACGCCCGGCATCCACCACGTCACCGGACTCGCCGGCGACGCGCAGGCGAACCTCGACTTCTACACCGAGGTGTTGGGCCTCCGACTCGTCCGCCGTACCGTCAACCTCGAAGACGTCCTCCAGTACCACCTCCTCTTCGGGAACACCGACGGGGCACCCGGCACCGTCTACACGAGCTTTCCCGCTCGCGAGGCCGAGGACGGCCGCGTCGGCCCGCCACAGCCCGCGAGCATGGCGTTCGCCGTCCCCGAGGACTCCCTCGGCTACTGGCGCGAGCGTCTCGCCGACTGCGGCGTCACGTCCGAGGAAGAGACGCGCTTCGGGCCGGACGCCCGGTACGCCGACGACGCGAGCCGCGTGCCGGGCGCGGAGACCGCCCTCCGCTTCAGCGACCCCGACGGCACACGCATCGAGCTCGTCGAGGCCGACCAGCCGGTCGAGCCGTGGACGAGTCGCGTCCCCGAAGCGCACGCCATCAGGGGGTTCTTCGGCGTCTCCGTCCTCTCCGTCGAGCCCTACGCGACCGCGAGCGTCCTCGATACCCTCGGGTTCGACCTCGTCGCACAGGACGGCGACCGCGTACGCTATCGCGCCCCCGGCGACGTCGGCGCCGTCATCGACGTCCTCGACCGCGACGTCCCGTTCGGCCGCGAGGGCGCGGGCGTCCTCCACCACGTCGCCGTCCGCGTCGCCGACGAGGCCGAGCTCCACGAGTGGCGCGACCTCTTCGCCGAGCGCGACCTCCGCGTCTCACGCGTCAAGGACCGCCACGTCTTCCACTCGCTCTACGTCCGCGAACCCGGCGGTATCCTCTTCGAACTCGCCACGGACGGCCCCGGCGTCACCGTCGACCAGCCCCGCGACCGGCTCGGCGAGGAGCTCGTCCTCCCCGGCCGCTACGAGGAGGACCGCGACCTCGTCGAATCCCAACTCCCCGCACTCGACTACACGCCGTGAGCGAGCGCTTCCTCCCGACGACGCCCGAGGACCCCCACCGCGACCAGCCGCTCGTCACCAGCGGCGCGCCGCTCCCCGCCGCCGACGTCGGCGTCGTCCTCCTGCACGGCCGCGGCGAGTCCGCGGCGAGCATCACGCGCGTCGCCGAGGAGTTCTACCGCCACGGCGTCGCCTTCCTCGCGCCCCAAGCCGCGACGTACACGTGGTATCCGCACGCCTACGACGCACCCGTCGACGCGAACGAGCCGTGGCTCACCTCGGGCGTCGACGCCGTCGCGCGCGCCGTTGACACCGCCGGCGACGCCGGCCTCCCCCCCGAGAGAATCGTCGTCTTCGGCTTCAGCCAAGGCGCCTGTCTCGCCGCCGCGTTCCTCCGCCGACGGCCGCGACGCTACGGCGGCGCGTTCGTCCTCGCGGGCGCACTCCCCGTGGGCGACGCGTGCGAGGCGGCGGGGTCGCTCGACGGGACGCCGGTCTTCTGCGGCGTCGGCGAGAACGACCCCGAAGTGGACGTCGACGCCGTCGAACGCACCGGCGACGCCCTCGCCGAACTGGATGCGGACGTCACGCTCGAGACGTACCCCGGCGCCGGCCACCGCATCACCGACGGCGAGATAGCCGCCGTCGACGCGCGACTCGACGACCTGCTCGAAAAGTAGCCCGTTACCCGATGTAGCGCAGGTCCTCGTCCGCGCCCGCGCTCGGCCCCTGCTCCATCTGCTGCATCTGCTCGACGACGTCCTCCATCTCGTCCGCGCGCTCGTCAAGCGCTTCGAAGTCGACGGTGAGCCCGAGGAGGTTCTCCAGCACCTCGAGGACGGCGCGCGCGCTCTTCGGGTCGACGAGGTAGCCCGACGTCTCGCCCATCAGGCAGGCGGCCTCGAAGCCGCGCTCCGCGCCGAGCCCCACGAGGAGGCCGGACGTCCCGACGATGCCGCCGGAGGGTTCCTCCGCGCGGAACTCCACGCCGGCGTCCTCGAGGGCGTCCTTCTGGGGTTCGTCGCCGACCGCGCCGACGACCGCGTGGTCCTCGACGAGCTCGCCCGTCGGGACGCCGCCGAGCGCGTACACCTCGGTGACGCCGAACTCCTCGGCGACGTCGAGGAACGCGTCCGTCAGCCGGTAGTGGCCCCGGTTGTCCGTCGCCTGGTGGTCGCCCGTCAGCACGAGGAGGTCGCGCTCATCGGACTCGATCGCGTGGAACTCCGCGTCCGCGAGCGAGGCGATGCTCTCCTCGCTCACCGTCACCTGCGGCGGGAACAGCTCGGAGTGCACGCGGCGTACGAGCGTCGACTCCGACTCCTCGACGAGATGCTCGGCGACGAGTTTCCCGACGTGTCCCACACCGGGGAGCCCCTCGACGAGAACCGGGTCGTCCAGTGCTACGTCCGCGACGACCTCGATGTCGACTTCGTCCATGCGTCCTAGTCGCGGACGCGGCGCTTAAGTTTGCGTCGGTACTCGCCGTACGGGTCGTCGGGATCGAACGGCGCGGGCGCGGAGTTCTCCGTCCGCTCGCCACACTCCGGACAGGTCGCAGAAAGCGTGTAGACCGGGTCGTCGTGCTCGCGGCAGATCCGGATGTCCGAGTGCACGAGCCTACGCTTCTTCTTCGAGCTGGCGCTCGCGGTGGAACTCGCCCGCGCCACCGCGCGACTCGATGTCGTCTGCCGCGCGCGCGGCCGCCGCCTCGAGTTCGTCCTCGGCGGTCTTGTAGGTCGGCGCCTCGACGCGGATGCGGTACTCGGGCGCGCCGACGTACGTCACTTCGAGGTCGGCCTCCTCGGGGACCACGTCCTCGTTCTCCGCGGCCTTCAGCGACTCCTTGATGTCGTCGACGCCGTCGGGCGCCGGCGACTCGAGGTGGACGTAGCCCGTCACCGTGACGTAGGGGACGGAGACGTTCTCGCGGGCCGTCGAGACGACGGCGTCGACCTCGTCCTCCTCGAGGTCGAGTCCCTCGAGGGCCTCGGCGCCGTGGATGGCGGCCTGCTCGAAGCCGTCGTAGAGCGAGCCGAACTCGGCGACGAGCTCGTCCGCGACGTCGCGGAACTGCTCGTCGGAGACCTCCTCGCCGAAGGCGAGCTCCATCCACTTGTCCGCCTTCTGCTCGTTCTTCCAGTCCTGGATGGCCTCCGAGCGCTGGTGGTCGTTGACGTCCTTGATCGAGAGGTCGATCTGCTGGGAGGAGCGGTCGATGTCGAGGACCTTCGCCACGACGGTCTGCCCCTCGCGGACGTGGTCGCGGACGTTCTTGATCCAGCCACTCGCGACCTCGCTGATGTGGACCAGCCCGCGCTTATCGCGGTACTCCTCGAGGTCGACGAAGACGCCGAAGTCCTCGATCTCGTCGACCTTCCCGACGACGAGTTCGCCCGGCTCGGGCCAGCCCTCGTACTTCATCGGGCCTCGACGGTCTCCGTGACCTCGCCTTCGAGGACCGCCTTCCCGCCGGTCGGACGCGCGAGCGTCGTGCCGCAGACGGCGCACGCGACCGTCGAGGAGGCCTTCTCGAAGACGATCTGTTCGTTCTCACAGTCCGGGCACTGGACGCGGAAGAAGTTTCCAGACATGGTTACTCCTGGAACTCCAGCTTGCCGGCGCGCCATCCCTCGCGGAGGTGGGCCTTACCGCATTCGCTGCAGCGGTACTTGAGGTCCGTCTTCTTCGTGGGCTTGTCACCGCCCGGGACCTTGCTGAACTTGCCGGCGTTCCCGATCCGGGAGGTCTGGCGCTTGCGCTGGCGGCCCTGCACCTTCGTCATACCGGAGGTGCGGCCGGAGCGGACGCGCTCGACCTCGTGTTCGTGATGCTCGTTGCAGTGCGGGCAGTAGGTGTTGAATCGTCGTGGCATCTGCATAGCGAATCAGCTCTGTTGTTCACCGGTTCGATTCGGACGCTTAAAATGGACACGGTTCGCCCCCGACGACCCACGGTGCAGTCGGCGCTTCACACGGCCGCAACTATTTGTGTTCGTCTGACACACCAACGTGTATGGCCCGCCGCGCCCTCCTCTGTTGCGTCCTCCTCGTCGCGGGGCTCGCCGTCGTCGCGACGCCCGTCGCCGCACGCCCACCGCCACAGCCCGTCTCCGGTTTCGACGGGTTCGGGAGCGACGCGTACGCGCCCGTGGACTATCCGTCGACGGACACGGCGAACGTCACCGTTGACGTCGCCGTCCACGCGAACGGCACGAGCACGTGGACGGAGTCCGCGACGCTCACCGACCCCGACGCCGTCGACGCCTTCCGCGAGAACGCGAGCCTCCGCGACGCCGTCGTCACCGCGCGCTTCGACCACCGGTTCGACCGCGACACCACGCGTCTCCGCTCGCGCGTCGCGAACGACACGCTCGTCGTCACCTATCGCCTCGACGGCGTCGTTCACGAGGCCGGTGGCGGCGTCCTCCTCGCGCCGTTCGCCGACTACCGCAACGACTACTACCCGGGCGACGCGGACGTGACCATCGAGGCGCCCGCAGGTGCCCGAGTCACCAGCCACCCGGACGCGATGGTCGCCGCGGACGGCGACACGACGCTCCGCTGGAACGCATCGACCGGTGTCGGTGACGCCGGCGTCTCGCCCGGCCTCGTGACGTTCGCGCCGGCGGACGCGGCGTTCCCGAGCGTTCATGCGGCGCTCGCCGTCCTCGCCACCTACGGCCTCCCGACGCTCGGCGTCGGCGGCGTCTACGCGCTCCTCGTCGGCGTCCCGTTCGGCCTCCTCCTCAGCGGCGTCCCGCGACTCGCCGGCCGCCCCGGCCGAGACGTCCGCGCGAGCGCGCTCGCCGTCGTCCTCTGCGTCGGCGTCGGCGCGGCCGTCGCGCACTACCCCGCGACGGGACGCGTCGTCGCGGGCACCCTCGGCCCGTTCTTCCTCACGCTCGCCGCCGCCGTCGGCCTCGCCGTCTCGCTCGTCGGCGTCGGCGTACACGTCGTCGCGCGACGCGTGCGCTAGCGTCGCCAGTGCGAAGCGTTTAATCGACCTCCCACGGAAGCCCCGTGCATGAAGCGGCTCATCATCCACGGGGACCCCGGCGTGCGCAACGGCGCCGTCATCGAGCGCGACGGCGACGAGAAGGTCCTGTTCGGCGTGACCCGCAACGGCGACTGGCACGGCCCCGAGCGCGTCCAGCTCTGGTGCGTCATGGGCGACCGCGAGGAGTACGAGGACTACGAGAAGCGCAACTACATCCCCCACTGGCTCGACGTCGAAACCGTCGACGCCGAGGACGTCACCGTCGTCACCGAGTCGGAGACGTCGCTCTCCTTCGACTGAGAACGCGGTCTTTCCGCGAGGACGCCGCTACACGGGCAGTGGCGACACCGAATCGAAGAGCCTGCGGCGACGCGTCAATCCTCAACGGATGGAACGTCGGAGTGATGGCACGTCGAAGCGCGGTGCTTCGAGGCGTGAGTGCAGGAGAAGTAGCGGGAGGTAGATTTGAACTACCGATCTCCGGGTTATGAGCCCGGCGGAATCTCCTGGCTATCCCATCCCGCTGATTCTTCGTAACGCCCTCCTGCGGATAAGGCTTGCGAAGGGCGGTGCCGTGTGGCAGTTTCTACCTCGGCTCAGAGGTCGAGTTCGTCCGCGAACGCCTCGGCGGCGGCGGCCGAGGATTCGGGCCCGCGCGCGGTGACGAGGTCGCCGTCGACCGTGACCGACGCGTCGGCGTCGAGTTCGGCGTCCCACTCGGCGCCCGCCGCGACGACCTCGTCCTCCACCCAGTAGGGGAGCTTGCGCCCGTCCGGGAGGCGGTCGTGCTCGTCGACGATCCCCTCCTCCCACGCGTTCGGGAAGCCCGTGACCGACCGGTCCGCGACGAGGAACCCGCCGTCGGCGTCGCGCGTGAACGCGAGGATGCCGACGGCGTGACAGACGACGAGGGCCTTCCCGTCGTCGCCCGCGACGCTCTCGCGGAGGAGGCGGCGGGCGTCGCGGTCCTGGTTCACGTCCCACGCCGTCCCGTGACCGCCCGGGAAGACGACCGCGTCGTAGTCGCCGGCGTCCACCGCGGCGAGCGGTTCGGGGTCGTTCAGGCGCTCGTCGCTCTCGTGGACGTTGAGGACCCAGTCGGCCGTCTCCGCGCCGACGCTCTCCGGATCGACCGAGCGCTCGTCGACCACCGGCGGCTCACCGGTCGGCGTCGCGACCGTGATTTCGGCGCCGCGCTCGTCCAGCGTCGTGAGCGGCTCGATACACTCCTCGCCCCAGTAGCCTTCTTCGCTGACGACGAACAGAACGGAGGTCATACACGCACCCGTTCGTGCGTCCCGCGCAAAACAGTGTCTTCGGTCGTGGCGCTTGCCGCCTCCACGCGTCGGCGGCGCGCGTCTCCGCGTGCGTCAGTCGTCGCCGTGCTCGTCCGTGATGACGACCTCGCCGTCGACGACGTCGACGTTGATGAGCGTCTTCACGTCGACGCCCGAGTCGTCGAGTTCGTTCGGGCCCTCCTTCTTGATGACGGCGACCACGTCGGAGACGTCCGCGCCGATGTGGTCGAGGGCGTCCGTGATCGCGCGCAGCGTCCCACCCGTCGAGAGGACGTCGTCGAGGACGAGCACGCGGTCGCCCTCGAAGACGTCGTTGATGTACATCTCGGACTCCGAGTAGCCCGTCTGCTGCGTGAGCGAGACCTCGCCGTCGAGACCGTACTGTCGCTTGCGGATGACCACCAGGGGGATGTCGGTCATCAGCGACACCGCCGTCGAGATGTGGATACCCATCGCGGCGGGCGTGACGATCTTGTCGACGTCCTCGATCTCGGCCTTCCGGATGATGCGGATGACGATCTCCCGGAGGAGCTCGGGTTCGAGCATCGGGACGCCGTCGCTGATCGGGTGAACGAAGTAGTGATACCCTTCCTTCTCGATGATCGGCGCATCGAGCAGCGACTGCTTCAGTCTATCCATGTCGCCTCTTCTCGCGCGAGCAATAAAGCCTGACGGAACTTTCGGCGCTTCGATAGCGTGTACCGTAGCGCAGTGTCACTACCGCACGCGACACCCTCGCGGCCTCGCCCAGCGCGACGATGGGTGCTCCACCGTCCGCTCCTCGTGGGAGGGGCCCGACGCCCGAGTCGGATACGTTTATGGCGCCGTCGCGGATACCTCCGCTATGCCTCGCTGGACCGCCGCCGAGTACGAGAACCCGCTCGCCGTCCTCTTCGTCTGGGTGAGCGCACTCCTCCCGTGGGAAGTCGCTCACGCGACCCTCTCGAGTCCCGACGTCTCCGTCCTCTTCGTCCGCTGGCCGCTCTTCCAGGTGCGTCGCGTCACCAGTCGCATCGACGGCGCCAGCGACCTCATGTTCACCACCTCCATCGGCGCCTATCAGTATCAGGGCGCGACGACCATCGCCACCGGCTACCTCGTCTGGACCGTCGTCTCCGTCGCCTTCCTCGCGCTCCTCGCGTTCAGCGTCGCTTTCTACCTCGAGGAGGACGCCGTCACCGACCGACTCGACCGCCCCGCGCGACTCGTCGGCGCCGCGCTCTGCTGCACCGGCCTCGGCTACCTCGTCGCCGCCGCCGCCATCTATCGGACGGGGTTCGCCGGCCTCCACGTCCCACTCGGCGCACTCTTCCAACTCGCCTTCGGCGTCCTCCTCCTCACCAACGACCCCGCTTGAGCGAACCGTTCGCGATAAGTGAGCGCCGGTCGACGGGCCCGTATGGACCTCCTCACGGTCGCTGCCGGCGCCGGCGTCGGAATCGTCCTCCTCGCCGCCCTCGCCGTCTGGTGGCGCCGCCGAACCGCCGAGCGACGCGCCTCGAAGCGCGCGCACGACGCCGCCCAAGAACGCGACCCGCCCGTCGAAATCGGTGAGACCTACGAGTTCGGCGTCACCGACTTCAGCGACCACCACTCCGGCGAGCGCGTCGCCGTCGGCAAGGTCGAGGGGTTCGTCCTCTTCACCGAAGACGTCCCCGACGACCTCACCGAAGGCGACGTCATCCGCGCCAAGGTCACGTCCTTCAACAGCGGCCACACCTCCGCCGACGCGATCTACCGAGGGCGCGCCTAATCGTCTCCCGAAAAGAGCCGCCGAGCGACACGCATCACTCGACGGTCCGTATCGGAGTAGAAATGGGGCCGGAGGGCTCGCGGGGTGTTTTCGAACACCCACCGATCCCACCGAGTTCCCGAGTCTTACGCGCCATTCTCGTCCTCCGTCGTCAGGTCGTTCATGATGTCGAGGTGCTCCGTCTCCGGTCGTCGTCTCGCGAGCTCTTCCTCCAAGTCGGGCTTGTCGTAGTAGCGCCGGATCGTCTCCGGGCTCGCCGCCACGCGCTTCGCGACCTTCACGTAGCTGAGCCCCTGGTTCAACTGCCACGTGATGCTCCCCGTCCGGATCGCGTGCGGGCTTCGCGACGACGGGCACTTGCTCGAGTGCTGGCGCTGCGTGTACTCGCAGGTGTCGCGACGGCGGTTGTGCGGACACCCGGCGAAGATGCAGGGCTGGGTCGCTTGGTACGCCCAGCACTGGATGCTCGTCTCGCTCGCGCGCCCGTGCGTCGTGGAGAAGAGTGGCTTCCGGCCGGCGTCGTCGCGCTTCTCCGGGCGCTCGCGCGCGACGAACAGCTCGAGGGCGTCCGCGACGGGCTTCGGGACGGCGACGTTCCGCTCGTGCTCCTTCCCGTCCTTCAGGCGCGTCTCCGGCGGCCGGTGCCGGAAGCGAAGCACGCGCTCCTCAGGGTCCCAGTCGCCCACGTCGAGCGACCGAAGGCAGCTCGTCCGACAGCCGACGTGCCAGAGCACCTCGAGTGTCGCGTGCTGGACGGTTCCCGTGTGCTTCACGCTGTCCCGGTAGAAGTCGAGAAGACCGCGCGCGTCGTCGGCGGCGAGGAGGTCGTCGTTCGTCTGGTCGTCCTTCGAGAGACGCGGGAGCGTCACCTTCTCCGGGAGTTCTTCGTCGACCACCTCGATGTCGGCGCAGTACTTCAGGAGTTCCTTCAGCGCGCTCAGCTTCCCCTTCACCGTCGCCGGCGCGTTCCCCTGCTCCTCGAGGTGGCGCTCGTACTCGTCGATGAGCCACCCGTCGAGTTCGTGCATCGACTCGATGCCCTGCTCGTGCGCCCACATCACGAACGCCTCCGTCCGCTGGCGGTAGCTTCGCACCGTGTTCTCGGTGTTCTTGTTCTCGCGCTTGCGGATGAAGCGCTCGGCCGCCTGCACGGGCGTGATGTCGCGGCGTCTGTCTCGGTCGCTCACCGGTCGGCCCTCCGGTCGCCGTCGATGTCGCGCATCATCGAGAGGACGCGCTTGTTCGCGCGGACGTCGCGGTAGCACGCGAGCGTGTCCCGGTCGCTCTTGAACGCGAACCATAGGTCACCGAGGCGCTCGGCGACGTTCATCGGTCGGCCTCCGCGACGGTCGAGCGAAGATGCTCGGCAGCGATTTCCCGACTCTCGAATTCGCGGCCACAGGAGCACTCAAACCCGTCCTCGTTGCGGACTGGTCCGCGCGCCTCGTTGTGATCCACGACGAGACCACCGTCGTCGCCGAGTCGGAAGACTTCGATGTCGGAGACCCACGTCTGGCGTTCGATCTGGTGTTCGGCGACGTTCATCGGTCGGCCCTCCGCGTGAACATGAGGACGTCCGGCTCGCGTTCGTCGCCACAGGCTGGGCACTCGGCGACGTCGTCGAAGGTGACGACCGAGCAGCGCTGGCAGATGTAGAGCTGGTCGCTACTCATCGTCGTCACCCAACCAGTCCGCGAGATCGCTCGCCGGGACGAACTCGTCGCGTCCGTCGTCGGGGTCGGCCTCGAGGACGACGTCGCCCGCGTCGTTCCGGCGAACGGTGACTTCGTCGCCCACCTCGGCGCCGATGGCGTCGAGCGCGGGTGCCGCGAGCGTGACGTGCTTCCCGCCCGTCGACGTCTCGAAGACCGAGTAGCGACGCGGCAGGTCCGGCGCGTGGCGCTCGTAGCTCCCGCGCTTCGAGGACTCGCCGCTCATGCGTCTACCTCCTCCTGTGCGTCGATGAGCGACTCAAGTTTGGCCTCGAAGCGGTCGGCGATTGTCTCGGCCATCCACGGCGTCATCGCGTCCTCGAGTTCGCGCTCGACGCCACGGCGTGCGTCCGCCGGGGTATCGCCGTCGATCCACATCTGCTCGAGGAGCGTCTCGTCGAGCGCCTGGAAGAGCGCGACACGCCAGAGGGATTCGGGGTCCGTCACGCCCGTCGCGACGTTGATGTGGTAGCCGATACGGCCGCTGAACTCCATCGCGGTAATCGTGCCGTCCGTCTCGGCGAGACGGTCGTTGATGTCGATGTTCGCCGATTGAGCGGCGTCGAGAGGGTGCTCGTCGCTCATGCGTCTCCCTCCGTTCCCTCGCCGTCCGCGACGACGCGCGCGTCGAGGCCGTCGCGGGCGTCCTCGATCTCGTCGTGGGCGACGTCGAGCAGCGACGCGCCCGCCGGCGTCACGCGGTACTCGTTCGTCCGGCGATCGAGCGCGGACTTCTCCATGAAGCCCGCCTCGACGAGCGTGTCGAGGTTCGGGTAGAGGCGGCCGTGGTTCACCTCACAGCCGTAGCGCGCTTCCAGCTCGCGCTTGATGGCCAGACCGTACACCTGCTCCTCGCCGTCCTCGAGGGACGCCGCGACGAGCAGGACATCGCGCTGGAAGCCCGTCAGGTCGTGCCACTCGTGCGTGCGGGTCATTCGTCCGCACCTCCCTCGAACGCCGCACACACGCGGCAGGCGCTTCGGCCGTCCGGCAGGACGCCGGCGGCGGCGCGCACCTCGCACACCGCACACGGCGTGTCGGGGGCTTTTTGCGTCGGCAGTACTTCCGGTCGGTCGTGCGGCTTCGGCCGCACAGTGTCGGTTTCGGACATTGGAAATCCGCGAAACCGTCCTCGGGGCGCGCTAGGACGCGCCCCGTTCTTCATCAACCAACCAGAGTCATCTTCGACCAGCGACGACTTCGCGTTTCAACCATATGCCCCTTCGAACATAAATGTTCGGACCAACTATTTCCATCCTCTAACAAACAGATAGTGCCTGAGTCCAACGGTTGTATTCAGCACGCGCCAAATATGAGGGTAATGCGTCACCGTGCCGAGTGGCAGGTCCTACTTGACGACCGAATCCTCGAGATTATGGCTGACGAGGATTCGGTTCTCTCTGCAGGCGATTTGCAGGGCCTACTCACCGTCGAATACTCTACCACCCATATTCGGCGTCGTTGTAACCGGCTCGTAGATGCCGGTCTTCTGCAGCGAGTTCATCCAGACAACGCCATTTACCAGATTACCGATAAAGGTCGGGCATACCTGAACGAAGAGTACGACGTCCGAGAAGAGAGATATATCGAAGAGCATTCGAACCAAAACGGAACCCCGGAGGCCGACGAGAAGGTCTGATGAGCGTCACAGTCCGCGTTAACGGTGAATGGATGACGACCACCGATGAGTACATCCTCGAAGCTCTCGACCGCGACGACTACGCCACGGTCACGACCATCACGCGGACCATCAACCACTTCGCGCCCCCACGTCGCGTCCGTGAACGCCTCCGCGTACTCGCCCAAGCGGGCTATGTCGAACCCGACCAACCCGACCGGACGAACTACTCGCTTACTGTCTGGGGCCAGCTCTACCTCGACGGCGAGGTACGCCCCGATCTACTCGTCCCCGAGCCGAGCGAGGAACGTCCCGGGTACGTGCTCGGCTAACTCTTGGGTCGGTATAGACCGTCGCGGCCGAATCCAGCGCTCAAGACGGCGCAGCGCTTCGTCCGTCCCGCAGGATGCCGTTGGCGGCGCGCACCTCGCACACCGCATACGGCGTGTCGGGGGCTTTTTCGGTCGACAGCCCTTCCTCGGTCGTTCGGCTTCGGCCGCACAGTAGCGGTGTCTCTCATTGCTAACGGGTGAGACGGCCTTCTGGGGCCGTGTTCCAGCACGGCCCCGTCTTCACCAACCAACAAGAGTCATCTTCGACCAACGGGGGCGCTCTCAAAAACAGTTTAGAATGCTTTATTCAAAACTGCATTGGTGACTCTACTGCGAATGGTAGATGCCATGGGGAATAAAGCATGGGTGAAATGAATGTGCTCACTAACAATGAATTAATGAGACAGAGCGCGTCGTGGATGAGTATTTGGGACGACCGGTTGCTCGAAATCCTACGAGCGGAGGGCCCGAAGAGCGTCGGTGACCTGACCGACCACGACGTTATCCACGTCTCCCAACCGACGGTATCTCGTCGGCTAAAGCGTCTCGCAGAGCACGACCTCGCTATCGCTATCGGAAACGGGGTTTATCAGATCAGTGATGAAGGAGAGGCCTATCTCAACGAAGAATACGACGCCGAGGCAGGTGCCTACGTCAACTCAGAGGCAGAAGGCGAATCGAGTACCGCAGGAACGGAGGCAAACGGAGCGTAATCATGCGTATTCGAAGAACCGGGTCGTGGCAGAGCGTGTGGGACGACCGGATTCTTGAGTACCTTCGAGAATGCGAAACGGGTACTGCCACGGAGATGAAGCAGAGCGGGTACTTTAGCGTCTCTCTCTCACAGTTGTCCCGCCGACTGAGTAAGCTCGCCGACCACGATCTCGTCCGCCACCTCGGGAATGGAGTCTACTCGATCACTGACGAGGGAGAAGCCTACCTCAACGAGGAGTACGACGCCGAGGCAGGTGCCTACGTCAATTCAGAGGCGGAGAACGAATCGAGCACCGCAGAAACGGAGGTGAACGGAGCGTAGCCATGCGAATACGAAGGACTGGAGAGTGGCAGTGTGACCCCAACGACCGCATCCTCGAGTACCTCCGCGAACACGACATCGCCGGCGCGCACGAGATCGCCCGCGACCTTCAGTACCCGATTCCGGTTCACCGCGTCCGTCGCCGCCTCCGAGTTCTTTCGCAGGCCAGCTACGCTACATCCCCTTGACAATGACCACGACCTTTACGAAATCACGTCGCTCAGTCGCAGCTAGTTGCAGGGGACGGATTCGAGCGGACCTGCAGCTTCCCGTTCCGAGTGCGCGAAGGCGAGGAAGAGTTAATATCAGAGACATCAACAGCATCTCGTATTGATGAGTACGTTCCTGATCTCGGACGTCCATTTCGACGACTGCGATGTATTGAAAGAATACAATCGACCATTTGAGACCGTCGATGAGATGAACCAGGAACTCACGAAACGGTGGAACTCAGTAGTTTCTGGCAGTGATCGAGTTATATTCGGGGGCGACCTAGCCGAAGCAGAGAACAAAAAGAGCTCTGGAGCTGGTTCGCCCGACTGAACGGCGAGATTACATTCATCAAGGGAAACCATGATCCAATTGGTCGCTCGGAATTTTCGAATACAGAGTTACCTATGAGAATGCATCATAGATTCCGCCAAGGAGAGTACAAATTCATATGCGCTCACAAACTAGCGTGGATGCCTGACGATTGGTCTGGATGGAGAATATATGGGCACGTCCACAATGGAAACCTCGATGACTATCCCTTCATTGACGCGGAGAACCAGACCATCAACATCTCTGCAGAGGTTCTTGATTATACCCCGATTTCGGTGAGCCAGCTCGTCAAGCTTCTCGAGAAAGAGGAGACATACAAACGGCTCGCGTGCTCGGAGACAATTAAACGAAAGCAATAGCGGATATGCAGCTAGCCGCGTTACCTGAGCTATAGCGACCTCTCAGATATCATTGTATGATCGAGGACCAGACAGTGAAGTCTAAGATGTGCTCGAGTGTTATATACTGTTAAGTGCATTCGCTGTATATATCGTTGCATGAAAGGCCACGTCCCAACTCCGAAGAACATTTCCGAACGGATCGTTCGGAAAGTCTTCAGAGTTGACCCCCCTTCTTCCGGAGATCGAATTCTCTATCCCGGTTCTGGTACGGCACCATTCGCTACCAGTGTCGAACAAATTTGTGAAGAGGAGGGGTGGGATCTGCCGGACGGACTGGGTGTTGAGTTGGACCCACGTCACCTCTCGGAAGCGCGCGAGCACGATTTAAACCACGTCGAGTTCGAACAACGGGACTTTTTAGCGGATGATATGCACAGTAGCGGAGAGTTCGACTATATTATCGGAAATCCTCCATACGTCGCAATTGAGGGACTTAGCGACGAGGAGAAATTGAGATATCGGGAGAAGTTCAGGACTGCCGAGGGAAGGTTCGATTTATACTTATTATTTTTCGAGCAAGCAGTAAATCTCCTCGCCAAAGGTGGGAGGCTAGCCTTTATCACACCAGAGAAGTACGAATACGTTGACGCTGCAATCCCTCTCCGGAAGATGCTCACGAATGGGGATGTTCATGTTAAGGAGATTGACCACGTTGGTGAGAGCGCACTTGATGGCCACGTCACTATACCCTGCGTCACGGTCCTGACTAGGTCTAAGTCGACAGATCGGGGAACAAGCATAACCCTTCGGGATGGCAGTTCGCATGTTACAAATCTCCCTCAGGATGGTTCCAGTTGGGCTGAGAGCGTGCGTGGGAAGGATCTTTCCTCGATGGAGACTGGCTATACACTAGGTGATGTCACAGAACGGATTTCACCAGGTATGGCGACCGGTGCGGATGCCATATTTGTAGAGGATCACAAGGAGGTTCCACCCCAGCTCGTTCCAGACTGGGTATATCCGACTGTCTCCGGCTCACAACTCACTACAAATGACGGTCCGAGAACGGAGTCTGTATTCATCTGCCCGTACAATGAGGAGGGAGAGCTAGTTCCGGAAGCCGAACTAGGCGCGTTCAGGGAGTGGGCTAAACTCCATAGATCACGACTGGAAGACCGATCGTGCGTAAAAAAGTCGAACAAGGAGTGGTACGCATGGCACGAGAATCCACCAATGAAGGACCTTCTTCAACCGAAGATCGTTTTCAAAGACATCGAAAAAACCCCGAAGTTCTGGGCAGAGGAAGATGGTGACGTGATTCCTCGCCATTCGGTATATTATATGATCCCGAAAGAGGGGGTCTCTTTCTCGTCCCTGTTGGATTATCTTAACAGCTCAGATGCGAGAGTATGGATGGAGGCAAATTGCCAGAAAGCGGCAAATGGATTCCTACGTCTACAGACTCGCGTAATCGAGAATCTACCAGTTCCCCAGTCGATTGCGATGAGCGTCGATATAGCGGAGTAGAGGCTCGCATCTGAATTCACCCGATTCTTTTTAGTCATCCACGTTACTACTAGCTGTTATGTCTCAGACACCCGAGGGTCTTAATTTCTCTATAGATAGCCGCCTCCTCGAGGAATTAGGCGAGAACTTGGTGACTAGGAACCACGTCGCAGTAGCTGAGTTGATCAAGAACGCCTACGACGCGGATGCAACCGAAGTAGAACTCCAGTTCACCAATACTCGACAGCGGGAAGACGGCCAACAGAGCGAGATCCGCATCACTGACAACGGAACCGGGATGACATATGATGAGATTGATGAAAATTGGATGCGGATCGGTACTACTGATAAGATTCGTAACCCACAGACAGAGATTTACGGGCGTGAGAAAACGGGTAATAAGGGGATTGGCCGATTCTCCTGCAGGAGATTAGGAAACCGGCTCGAGTTGACGTCCATTGCGGAAGATCCGGACTCAGATGGATACGTGAAAACGTATGTTGAGTTTCCCTGGGAAGAGTTTGCTCGAGAGACGGACGTCAACCAAATCCCCGTGTATTCGGAGGTAGAGTATCTTGACGAAGCAACAACGGGGGTCACTCTCCGGATCATGGACCTCCGAGATGAGTGGACTCAGCGAGATTTTAACACACTACGCCGGAACGTTCTCACCTTATCAGTCGTCGAGCAGCAGCGGAGGGATGGATATCAGGAAGATCCTGGGTTTGAGATCATATTTGATGCTTCCGAGTTCGATCGGGGGGAGGGGAATCTCGCAGAGCAAGTCTATGAGGCAGGGTGGTGTGAATTGGAAGGTGAATTTAGCGAAGATGGAGACGTTGAGCTCTCTCTAGAAGCGAAAAAAATAGGCAAACGATCATATTCCCTGAAGAATTCATATGACGGATTAGCAGGAACAACGTTCAGGATTGCATTCATCCCAAAAGCTAAGGAACATTTCCGTGATCCTAATACCCTAAGTCTGGAACGAGCGAGCGAGGTCACATCAGAGTACGGAGGTATTAGAGTATATAAAGGGGGGTTTAGGGTATATCCATATGGCGGGCCGGACAATGACTGGCTGGGTATTGACCGATATTATTCTCGGCGTATTGGCTCGCCAAGGGATGAACTCAAAGACCTGAAAGGCGACTTGGAGTACAATAATGACTTCAACCGAATTATGCTTAGCCATCCACGGAATGAGAACATGATTGGCCGAATTAATGTCTCATCAGACGCCAATCTAGAGATGAAAACAGATCGAGAAGGTTTCATACAGAATGATACATTTGAGGATCTGAAAGATGGGGTCCGTCTTGCTCTGCAGTGGCTTACTCTCCAATATAGCAATTATCAAGCGATCAAAGAAAAGGAGGAACTCGAACAAGAGACGGACGATCTCTTGAATGCACTAGGACAGGAAGGAGAGTCCTCAAAATCTAGCTCGAAGAGTGGAGGTGGAGAATCATCCTCGACCTCATTATCCGAATGGGCGGACTCAGATGAGGGGGACTCGAGTAACACTTCATCGGACGTAGAAGCGTCCAAGTCACCCACGACCTCAGATGTTGAAACCGTTGATCGGGCGATTTCGGTCATTCAGAAGGCGAGTGAAACTGCTACAAGTAAACAAGACGATGAAGACGTTACCCAGGCAGTCGAAGCAGCATCCGAAATCGTTCAGCGGTCGGTAGAGAAGAATCGAAAGGAGATAGAGTTCTACCGATCAGCATTCTCAGTCAACCAGTTTATCTTCTCATTCATGCACGAGCTTCGGGATATGATCCTGGAGCTGGAGACAAATAAAGCGGATCTAAACAACGTCGCCAACGAAATCGAGGGAGAGCAAGCAAATAGCGTGCGGGCGATTGCAGAAGACATCGACGGACTCAAGCAGAGATTCCAGCAGCAGATGAATCTCTTTGGAGTACTAGCGGACTCTGACGGTGATATGGCGGAAGAGGAGCAAAGAGTCGAGGAACATGTGGAAAAATTGATTAGCTCTGTGGAATATATCTCAGAGGACTATGGTATTAATCTCCGGTATGACATTCCGGTGAATTTGTACACACCACCGATGCACCAAACCGAACTCTACTCCATCATCGTGAATCTAATAACTAACAGCATCAAGGCAGTCATCGCAGGCTCGGGATCCGAGAAGGAGATTGTCATTGAAGGTATTAAATCGGGAGATGACGTCGTGCTCAGGGTCCACGATACTGGTATTGGTGTTCCGGACGCCTACCGTGAAGAGATCCTTCAGCCCTTAGTCAGTGACCCGGGTGGCGATTTGTATGACCTCCTCAGTGACGAGATGCCGAAACAGCTATCAAGCCAATTGGGCTCTGGTTCTGGGCTCGGTCTAAGTATCGTTTCTGAAATCGCTGAGAAACACGGCGGAACTGTTAGATTCGTTGATGAAGAGGATTGGGAGACTACGGCCGAGGTGATCCTCCGTGAGTGAATACACTATCCTATGGATTGACGATGATAAGGAACGGCGGGAAACCGGACGGGGAGGGGTAGGTGATGACGAGAGAGTTGATGTTATCCCTTGTGACCCGATGGAGTTGGCCTCGAGAATTCTGTCTGATGAAGGAAAGGATTTCCCAGAGCCGGATTTAGCGTTAGTTGACTGGTATCTGCATACCGGTGATTATGCTGGGGATGGTCCATCCATTGAGGGGATTCTTCGCGATAAATATCCAGAAATCCCAATATATGCGTTCAGTAGCAACTACGATGACGGGAGGTTCAAGCGAGAGCGAAAGCAGGGTGAAAGCAGATTTGCGCTAATAACGAGTCCAGATAGGCTTCGCGATGAGGACATTATCCATGATTTACAAGACTATGAGCAGATACGAGAGCAAGAGGGAGAAGGGATCGACGGCATACTGAACCTCTTCGACATTGGAGGAGAACTCCAAGAAAAAATAGAGTCGACCCTGCCCCAAGAATTTATAAACGGTATTCCCTCGAAGGACTCGTACGAACCGGGGAGCATTCTTCGCTTTGCACGGTGGGTGCGTCACGAGCTCCTCGAGAAGCCGGGACTGCTCTGGGACGATGTGTGGACTGCAACCAAAGTCGGGATTGACGTACGTTGCTTTGATCAGTACCAAGATCAGCTCTTCTCTGCTAGATATACAGGCATATTCTCTCACAGGATTGATCGATGGTGGCGGGAGTTAGTCCGTGACCAGATTTACACACTAGCTGCAGAACAAGAAACGACAGTGAGTCGGACGTGGCAAGATGGTCCCGACCTATTAGACATTCCAGATAGCGATCGATCGGAGTGCCAAGCCTGTAATGATGACGAACACACCCCTCAAACGGTGGCGGCTGGTAAGCCAGGCGAGCAGGCGGAGTTTCAAGTCCACTATCGCTGTAGCGATATAGAGAAGTCACGTGAGTCGACGTTCGAAGACTTCCGAATGATGGTGAAATTATGAGCAGGGAAGAAAACCAAATCCCTGACACAGGAAGAATGTATAATTATCTCAAAACAGCTTTCGAAAAGCTAGATAATAATTACGATAAGATACCAGATGCAGAATACCGTACAGAAGAAGCGCTAAGCGGAGCACATCAATCTCTCCGTCGCGCAGACAAGGACAACTGGAGACTTGTTCTGGATCCATATATTATAATCAACCTCAGTGGAAAGAGGGACTTAGCTAGTGGTCATGGTCAGGTTCGACTGGGTGGGAATATTGTCGTGGAGGAGGGCGAATATAAAATGTTCTCGTCAAGTTTAATTATCGCAGTCCAACACCAATCTGCCAAAGACGAGCCACTACCAGATAGCATATCGCACTGTTGCATTGATTCTGGTATAACTGAGGCCGACAGGGCTGATGATCCCTACTTCCATATCCTAGATCGGTTCCACTGGGATATCGACACTGGAGACGAGAAAGATGAGACGAAACCAGCATGTCATTTTCAGGTGGGTGGGGAGGTATCTAATTCAGCATTTGGAGATTGGGAGTCATATCACTACTGCTCGAATGGACTGGATAAGCCACGGTTCCCACATCCACCGATGGACCCTGTATTAGTATTCAATATGCTGGTCGAACAATATCCACAGCTAGAGTCATTCGAACAGCATCAATGGGATGGAATAGTCAAAAAGGGGGAAGACGCTCTCTGGAGAAAATATTACTCGGCGACGAACGGAATGATTGGTGCCAGTGATAGTATTATGAGTCTCATGCAACCCTGAAAAAGAACGAACTGGAATGATGGTTACGGAACGGTACATCATTTAGCGCCCTTCCAACCGCAAAGGCTCGTCAGTTCGAACGGTATGTCTGACAGAATGACACTCCACAGTCAGGGTGACGTATGAACGACGAGGCAGGCTTCGAGGCGGAGCGAGTGATTTTCTCCGCTTCACTCGGTCGGATGTCGGCTTCCTGTAGTGCTTCCTCGAGCTGCGGCACCAGTCGGCCGGCGAGGTCGCAGGACTTGACGATGGCGTCGGTTTTGTTGACGCCCCAGAAGTCGGCGGCGTCCTCGATGACGTCCTTCCGGTACGCGTAGTCGCCGTCGGTTCGGATACGCATACTCGTACACACGACGCGCGAGAGGGAGGCTGCTGCGATTGCTCAAACAGTTTCGCCTTATCTACCTCGGTCGATTCGCCCCCGATTCGGCGTCGTCGACGAACGATACTCGACGTCGAACCGGCGGCGCGTACACACGCCGGTCGCGACGGCGGCCAGGTTCGTGTGCATATTCGGGAACGCCGTTTCGAGGACGTGCGACCCCTCGGGGTCACGCCCAAAGCCCACAGCACGGCATCGAGAAGAAGCGTCGACGCTACGGGGCGGCGGCGCCGACGTTGTTCGACGAGTCGACGAAGGGAATGTCGATCTCGATGCCGTCGTAGGCGAGGGTGGGCGTCTTCGGGTGACCGTCACCGTCGCTTTCGAACTCGATGACGCCGAGGTCCGCGAGCTCGCTCAGGTTCTTATGGACCTGCTTGTAGTCCCGATCGACGAGCTCGGCGGCTTCGCGAATGCTCTCAGGGTGATGGTTCGCGATGGCCTCGAGGAGCTCGAGGTTCTTCGGGCTGAGGAGTCGGCTGAGTTCGGCGTAGGACTCGAAGTTGAGCGTGGGCTGGGCGTCCTCGAGTTCCTCGCCGGCCTGTGCGGCCTTGAGACGGTTCCGCGTCTGTTCGTGGAGCGTCTCGGCTTCGCCGACGGTGACTTTGAGCGTTGGCATGGTGGTTCCCCCTGGGTGACGTCCTACTCGAGCGACCAGTCCCACGACACTGCGGAGCGTTCGTCGACTTCGCGCGTGAAGCGCTCGTAGAGTTCGAGCATCCCGGGGAAGTCGATGTACTCGACGTCGTCCCGGGTGTGGCGCTCGTGGCCCTTCGTGCGTTCGTGGGCGTTGTCGTAGCGGAGGACGGTGTCGCCTCCGACCTCGCCGAAGTGGAGGCTGTAGTCCCATCCGCTCGGGTATTCGTCGTGCTCGGTCTGCCGGATGGTGACGGACACCACGTAGCCGTCTCTGACGTCGCGCCAATCTGCAATCGTGGTGTAGGACGCCATCCGTCACCCTATGGTTCTTCCTCCATAGCCAAAAGCCTATGGACGTTTCTCCATACCTTCGCTCGAAGCAACAGACAGAAAGACGACACTAGGCACTCATACCGCCATCGTACGCGTGCATGGCGTACAATCTCGACCGCGAACGGTTGGTACAGGTAATCGACGGCGTGCTGTCGCCGTTCTTCGTGATCGCGACGCTGGTGCTCGTGGGGATCGGGCAGTTCTCCGCGCTCGGCGTCTCGATGGCGGACACGCTTGTCGAGGCGAACGGCTCGCAGATCTCCGTCTCGCTCATCGTCTCGCTCGTCGTCGTGGTGGCGGCGTACGTGATGAACGAGTCGGTGGACTGGTCGGAGTGGAGCGAGTGGGAGGCCGCGCTCGTCAGCGCGATGGTCGTCTCGAACGTCTCCGTCGCGCTGGTGCCGCTCGTCCGTGACGTCGTCACGGGCTCGAAGTGGATCGGCGTGCTCGTGCTCATCCTCAACTCGGCCGCGTACTACGTCGTCGCGTACTGGGACGGTGGTCGCTAATGCTGGACGCCGCCCACACGCGCGACGTCGACGCACGTCTCGCCTTTCTCCTCGGGTCGCTCGCCAGCTTCGCCGGCGTCGTCCTCGCCGCTGCGACGGGGGTGGGACTGTGAACGACGCGATGCTCTGGAAGAGCGCGCTCGCCAGCGGTGTCCTCCTGGTGATCGCCTCCGTGACGGGCGCGGACGGGACGGCACTCGTCGGCGCCGCGCTTCCCGTGGCCTGTGTCGCGTGGGTTCGCTACGACCGCCGTCGCCATCCGCGCCTCGAGGACGAATCGTCTCGCCGCGCTCGCGATGGGCATGGGCGTCGCGACGTCGGCGGCCTCAGTCACGCCGGACAGAAACTCCGGCGGGAGGATCGTCGATGACCGCACGGCTTCGCCGGCTCGCGGCGGTCGCGCTCGTCGTGCTCATTGTCTCCTCAACGGCGGCCGCGCCCGTGGCGGGCGCATCGACTGTCCCGACCGGGACGGCCGCCATCGACTCACCGGACGGCGCACCGTCAGCGCAGAGCGACGCGTGGTGTGGCGTCACGGCTGCAATCTCCGAGGTCGTCTTCGGTTCCTCCTCGCTCAACTGTAGCGTCAGCACGACGCAGGACGTCAAGGAGGTGGCGTCATCGGAGGACAACCAAACGCAGTTAGACATCAAGAACGCGGCACTCGCACAGAAAGCGAGTTCTGAGACCTTCAACACGGTCTCCTCGAACTACCTCAACGACACCCAATCCGTCGCGTGGTCGAAGGCCGAAATCGCCATCGCGAACGCTCACGCGAATAACTCCTCGCTGACTACTGCGAAGCACGCTGCTCGTGACGCGATTGCCGATTACTACTCGCGCTATCAGGCGAATCAGATCGAGTCGTGGAACGCGTCCGCGACGTCGATGGTCATGCTCTCGAAGCGAGCAACTAACGAGACTGGAGTCTCCGACGACACCATCTTCATGTCGACTAGTTTTCCTGAATACGATGGGTCACTAGGAGGCTACGGCTATCGGTTTGCTCGGAGCGACCAGACGGTCACTCTCGCGAATGGCACAACTCACGGCGCCGTCGGCATAACCGCAGACGGACTGTCGCAGAATCTGACTGTCTCCGCGAACCAGAGCGGTAGCTACCGGTATGTCGGAGTTATGCCGTTTAACGAGTCGCGGGAGATGGTCCTCAACGGAGAGACCTATCACGACCGCTGGAACCGCACCGAAGCCCTGGCCGAGCAACTCCAATCGGAGGCCGGAAACTACACCGAGCGCGTCTACTCGGCGCTCGACAACGGCACCATCGAGTCGAGTCAGATTACGTCGCGGACGACCAAGATGTTCGAACTCGCGGCGTCCTCGAGCACGGACGGCGAGGTCGATCTCTACCGGTCGGTGGCGCTCTACGCGTCGATGGGCCTCGCGACTCCGTCGCTCGACGGGCTCGGGACGATGGAAGTCTCCCACGACGGGACGACCGACTACGGCATCCTGCTCGCCGAGCGCGCGCCCAACGGCACGTGGCGCGCGAACACGACCTACGAAACGCCGCCCGACGCGAACACGTCGGCTATCGGCGTCGAGGGCCCCGTGCGGCTCGCGACGACCGGCGGCGACGTCGTCACACTGAGCGGAGAGTTCGAGGTCGGCAACATCACGAACACGAACGGTGAGCAAATCGCGAACGTCTCCGCTGAACGGCGCTCCTACCAGACGGCGAACGTCTCGGGACTCATCGCGAAGATGAACGAAACCCAGCAACTCATCGCGCAGATCGAGAGTCGGCAGGCTACCGGCGGCTCCGGTAATGGCTCCGGGTCCAGTTCTGGCGGTAGTGGGCCGCTCATCATCATCGGGCTCGCCGTGGTCGCGATCGGCGCGGCGGCCGTCATGCAGAGGGACTAGCGATGGCGCGCCCGTTGCTCTCCCTCGCGCTCGTCTTCGTCGGTCTCCTCGCGCTCGCGTGGGTCGCCGGTGACGTCACCGGCTGGTGGTCGATGCAGGCCATCGTCGGCGACGCGATCTCCCAGACGGTCGGCGGGTTCGTCGACGCCATCGTCGACGGCGCGCAGGGCCTCGTCGATTGGTTCTTCGACCGTCTCGGCGACGCCCTCAACCCGGTCTAACGACCGGCAGCCGCCCGTGGTCGGTTCGCGTCGGTTCGATTCCGGCGGCGGCCCTCAGATGAGACGACTACTGTTGGTTATCGCCGTGCTCGGCGTCGCAGTCGCGCCGGCGGCCGCCGCGCCGAACGGCTCGACGACGACATCGACGAACGCGACCGTCGTTGCGGGCGGCCACCCGGTCGCCGTCGACGGCGTGATGACGATTCAGGGCTGGGAGTACGAGAACGGGCGGTTCAACGTCACGCTCACCGCCTCGCAGTATCACGTCGCGACGCTCGCGGCGTCCGCGCGTGCGAGCGATCGAGTCGCCCACAGCCCATACCGACAGGTTGTCCTCCAAGGCGGCGAATCGACGACGGTCTCCATCCCCGCTGACCGCGTCGACGGCGAGGCGAGCGTGAGCGTCACGACGGGCGCGTGCATCCAGTCGGGGAGCTGTCCCACCGTCTACAGCGACGACACCAGCCTCGGCTCGCCGTTCGGCGGGTCGCCGACGCTCGGGTGGCTCGGCGGCGCCGGCATCGCCGTCCTCTCGATGGTCGCCGGCGCGCTCTACGTCGTGCGTCGCGGGGGCGCAGAACCCCGGGAGGCCCGCTGATGGGCCTTCGGCCGACCTTCGCGAGCGCGTGGGACCGACTCACCTACCTGCTCGCCGAAGCGCAACTGCTCGTCGCGGCGCTCGTCGTCACGAGCGGCGTCCTCCTCTGGGTCTTCTCGCCCTCTATCCCCGCCCTTCCCGCGTGGAGCGTCCACCTGCTCGTCGGGTCGCTCGTCCTCGCGCCGCCCTGCCTCCTGGTGGGCGTGCGCTTCGCCGGGTGGTTCGACCGGCGCGACTGGGTGGACGTCCAGCACATTAACGCCGTCGAGGACGTCGCGAAGGACTACAAGGTCCCGCCGGACGTCTGGAGCGAGAAGATCGTCGAAGGCCCCGCGCCCTACCCGATGAACGACGGCGACACCTGGGTCGTGCGCGAGTACGAGTGGCTCCCCGACGCCGGCCCGAACGGGCAGCTCGTCGTTCGCGGGTGTTGGCTCTCCGAGCTCGAGGACACGAAGCTCCTCACCACCCGCTCGCACTTCAACCGCGTCTACGACACCCTCCAACAGTCGCACATCCGTCTCGACCTCTTCGCGGACAATCTCGAGGACATGGCGGCCGCTCTCCAATCCCGACTCATGAACAAGATCACCGAAGCGAAACAGCGCGGCGAACTGCTCGACAAGAACGCGGTCACGGCCGTCGTCGACGAGTTCGAAGACGACATCGAGGAGGTGACTGGTGACGACCTCGCCGATCTCCGCGAGGACGACGTCGACCCCTTCGACCCCGACGACGTCGCGGACGCGGTCACCGAGGGGATCGGGGCGAACTCGCCGGCGGGCGGCTCCGACGCCGTCACGACGGACGGAGGTGGTGACGGTGAGTGAGGACGGCGAGCAGTACACGCCCCCGCAGTTCCGCGAGCACCAGGCCGAGCACGGCCACCGCGACCCGCTCGTCCACCAGCACACGGGCATCACGCGCGACCCCGAGCTCTCGCGCTTCCTCTCCATCCAGGCGAACACCTACGACCCGGTTTCGTACGCAGAAACCCCGGGGAAGATGCCCGGGAGCCCCGCCGAAACCGACCTCGCGCGGACGATTCTCCGCAACGAAGCGACCGACGTCGGCCGGGAAGCCCTCGAGGCGGGAGACATGGCGACGCTCAAGCACCTCACCGGCGACGCCGGCCAACAGGCCGACGTCTCCGGGCTGAAGGCCATCGGGAAGATCGACCAGCTCCTCGACAACCCCGCGCCCGTGCTCACCCTCCTCGGGAAGATGGGCAAGGGGAAGACGGACTTCGCGTTCATGCTCGCCCAGCGACTCACCGCGCTCGCCGACGAGCGCGTCCTGGTCGGGACGAACGTCCGCACGCTTCGTGAGGCGGACACGTTCATCCCCGACTTCCCGACGCTCAAGGAGTGGCTCGAGCAGGACGGCGACCCGACGACGAACGCGCAGCGGCGCAAGGTCTTCATCGGCGACGAGTTCTCCATCTCCGCGAGCGGGCGCGGGAAGGCCGGCTACGAGACCGCCCAGAAGATGGGGCCGATGCTCTTCCTCATCCGGAAGTACAACGGTGCGCTCATCTACATCGCTCACACCCCGCACTCGATTCACCCGATGCTCCGGCGCATGAGCACCATCATCCGGAAGACGGACCGGAAGGTCGCCGAGATCGACGTCGACGTCCAGGGCGGGGAGACGACGAACCCGAGCTACACCATCGAGGGCGTCCCACCCACGGACTGGCGGTACAACGACAAGGAGGCGAGCACGTGGTCGTGGGAAGCCGACCACGAGGCAGTAGCGGACGGTGGGAAGTCGGTCGCAGTCGAGGATATCGCGAGTAGCGAGGCTGAAGCGCGCAAAATCAGCATTGCAACCGCCATCGACGGGATGCAACTCGGGATGTCGAGCCGGGAAATCGCCGAATACATCGACTACAGCTACAAATGGGTCCAAAATCGCCAGAAGGAATATCGCGAAGACGGCGAGCACCGGGAAGTCGTCGCGGAAGTGGATTCGGTTCTGAGCGCCTGAGTCACCTGTATCCCATGACTTCCCACTTCCCGACCCTCCCTATACGCGCGCGTGCGAGGGGAGACGGTCGCCCACAGCCACGTTCGTCCGGCGCTATCGCGCCGAACGAAGCCATGGGCGCGACGTCGCGTCGGCCGGCGGAGTGTATATATAAGACGCGCGACGCGTGCGAGGCGCGATAGCGATGCCCTCGAGGAAGGCGAACCGGTACGGGACGCTCGCCGAGCGGAAGGCGTGCAACCGCTACCGCCTCCGTCGCGAGGGCGTGCATACGAGCTGGCGCGACGCCGTCGCCGACGACGGCACGCCCGTCGAGATCAAGGCCACTGACGCGAGTCGGGACTACCCCCGATTCAAGGTCTTCGAGGAGTACCACGATCGCCTCGCCGCCGCCGGCGGGAAGTACGTCTTCGTCCTCTATCGGCGCCGTGGGCGTGGGCTAACCGTCCTGCGGATGCAGATGCTCCCCGCGACGCAAATCCCCGTCTCGACGTGGTACACGAACGGCGGGCATCGAGACAGTCGAGAGGCGAAGATACGGCCGAGAGACGTGTTCTGAGCAGCCGCTTCGACGACATCGTCGAAAATCCCTCACCCGGGGAGCGACGAACTGGTGGACGAGGTGGAACGGAACCTTCGCGGGCCAAGGCAGGGGGGCGCTACGCCCGGTCGATCTGTTTCTTCAGGAATTCGGCCTGTTTCGCGTCGTGCTCCTCGAGGTAGGCGTCGACGTCGTCGACGCTCGAGAGGTCGGTGAGGTTCACGAGTCGCTCCTCGGCACGCTCGTCGAACCGTTCGAGGTCGCCCGCCCGATAGTCGTGGTCGTGGACGTAGAAGACGAAGAGGACGTTGTACGTCTTGTTCCCGTGCGGGACGCCCATAACGAGACGGCAGTAGATGCGAAGTGAGTTGCCGGCGCGGATGACCTCGAGCTCGTCGCACCCCTCGACTGTCTCGTAGATGTAGTGCTGCGGAGCGTCGCTATCGAGCGTCTTGTAGAGACGTTTGAGAACTTGGAGTTGCTGGTCCCGTCCGAGCCCGGCCATCGACTTCCCGTAGGACTCGGTGAAGATCGCGTAGTTCTCCTCGTCGGAGAGTGGGACGACGCTCACGTACTGACGACTAACGAGCGAACACTAAAGCACTACGAGAGAACCGCGATTAGAACTTGAGGACGTCTTCGAACTCCTCGTCGCTGAGCGTCCGGCCTTCCTCAAGGTCATCGAGACCGTCGAGGACACCCGAGGGGACTTCCGCGTCCTCCTCGCTGTCGCCGTGTCCGCTCTCACTGCTCGCCATACACAAATTGTTGTAGGCCGCCGCTGATAAGCCTGTGGGAAAAGTGGGGTTTCTTTTATATACCCTGCCCATAGAGACTTGAATGACGTGGGCGGAATGCTGATCTTAGATAAACGCCGCCCACAGCAATCTGTAAACAATGGGTGGCGGATGACGACCTTTGACATGGTGCTGATTGCAGTTCGTCCTCTAATCAAGTCCGATTCTTCATTTTTCCCGGGCTTGTAGAACCGTAGAGAAACTGCAGGAACACACCGAGCAGGGGGAGAAATGTTATGATGATGGGGTTCGTTGAGGTTTGCGCTGAGTTTGTATTCGGTCTAGCCGACGCTTCTGGTTCCCGGTTCTTGTTATCAGGCGTCCGTGCGTTGAGCTCGCCCACAGAGCAGTCCTCGCCCCTGAGTCACTCCAAACAGACTTTTAGATACCTCGTAACAATTCTATCTCAACCACTATGTCAGACGTTAATCTCGCAGATTTCATTGAGGCGAACTCGGAGCTATTCGTCGTTTTGGGAGTTTTCTCCGCTCTTGCGATCTATATCTCCAATATCTCTTCAGCGATCACGCAATCACCTAATGTTGGGGTTCGAGTTGGTTTCGTCGGGTCACTTCTCCTCGCATTACTAACTCTACTTCAGATATACCGACGTCTTCTCAACAGGATCGGCTCAATACGAGAGGTCATTGAGGCGCACGCTGAGGCGAATAATATCGATCTAGTCTTGTTCACCACGTCCATGTCCGCGATTGTACCTTCACTTGCCCTCCCTATCCTGAGTCGGGAAACAGCCATTTACTATATCCTAGAAATCCTATTCGTTTTTGTACTAATTCCTCTTTTTGCTGGTGTTATCTACAATATAATAGATCGGGCTCCGGATGCCGGTAGGTGGTTTTCGGCTGAAATAGCGATCACAAGTGTGGGCGTTCTCTGGATTTCACTTAAGTTACGAGAATATTTGAACAACCACCCGGATTTTAGCGACCCGGCTCTATTTTCGCTCAATAACCTGTTTCCAGCCCTCGGCGGCGCTCTTTATTGGGTTCTAAATTTTGTAATAATGTCCTCACTCATGGGTGTTTTCTTCGGTATAACAGATACGATTGGTGAGATCCAAGAGGAGTATGGATCAAAAGAATCAGACGACAATGAATCGGGCTGATACCTCAGACTTCATCAGAATATCCGCTGTACCGATGTAACTCATCATATTGAGATCAGCATCTCGGCCAGAATCACACCGTTGTGAGTCCGGCAAGAGAGTGGGTGTGAGGAGAAACGGGATTGTTACGACGTCGAAAGAGCCGTAAACAGCAAGGAGAGACAGCCAGGAGAGACACACCCAGCAGTAGTGGAGTGTTGCTTGCGTACGGGTTGGGCGTGAAACCCGTAGTGGGGCGGCTACGGCCCCGTGGTGGCGCTCACGGCCCTTCCTCGGGCCGTGCTCACAACGGTGTTATTTCGGCCCTCCCTCGCCGTCGAGGCGAGCTGCGGCGTCCTCGCTCCACTCGAGCCACTCGTCACGTTCTGCCTGAAGTGTGAGGCGTCCGTTCCGCTTCGTGAGCGTGAGCAGGTTCGTTTCGTCCCGTGGGTCTCGATCTCCGTCGTCCCGGGCGGTGAGCTTCGCCGTCCACCGCATGACGCGCCGGACGGTCTCGTCGGGCCAGTCCTCGGCGTCGATGTCGGTCTTCTCGTCGAGCGCCTGGCGGACATCGTCGGAGGACATGACGAGCTTCGTGCCGCCCACAGTGCGCGCTTTCCCGCCGAAGGTGGGGAAGACGACGGCGGCGCGCTCTTCGTTGGCGCTCATGCCGTCGTCACCGACTTGCTGGCGGGCGATACGTGACTCGATGGGGAGCGCGTCGGGGTCGGCTTCGGAACGCACCACGACGTCCGCACGACCTTCCTCGACGTCCGTGAGGCGCTCCTCGAGGTCTTCGACGTCGCGCTGGTCGACCTTGTCCGTGATCGCCTGGTAGGGATAGACGCCGTTCCCCGTCTCGCTGGCGACTATCTCGATGTCGGCGGGATTCGGTCCCGCCCATCGGACGGTGGCTTCCCGCTCGCGCTGCTCTTCCAGGTCGGCGACGCGCTCGCGGAGGGCGTCGTTCTCCGCGCGGAGTTCGCGTACTTCGTCGGCGAGGTCCTCGACGAGCGCACGCAGATCGTCGTCCGCCTCGACGCCGACGCTCGGAGCGTCGGCGCTCATTCGCTCTCACCCCAGAGGTGCCGGCAGGAGCGACAGAGCGGGACGACACCGTGCTGTGGAGTGTCGGTGCGGGTGACGCCGTGCGACGCGCCACAGAGGGCGCACGTGCCGCTCGCGACGGCTTCGCTCACGCGGACCACCCCGAGAGACAGCGATGGCTCTCTGCGCTTACGTGAGGTAAACGGAAGGAGGCAGAACCTTCCGAATTTGTTAAATGTAGTATGGGGCCGGAGGGATTTGAACCCCCGATCGACTGATATCTCCGGTGCGCCTCGGAACTCCAGAGGGTCGTCGTCGCGAGCCGATGATCAGTCGGTCGCTCGGTATACCAGTCTGGAATTTCGTCCCGGGCGCGTGGCCTCTGGAGTCAGTCGCCATCCCTGGCTTGGCCACAGCCCCTCGCATCGCTTCGTATGCCGATTCTGCCTAAATGGGTTTCGATTCAGTCCCGGTCGGTCTCGCTCCAGTCGCACTCCTGGCATTTGCGGCCGACGACGTACTCGGTGATGCTGGGCATGTAGCCGACTTCGAGGACGTCGCCACCGCAGTTCGGGCACTCCCGGTCGGTGTCTTCGATGGCTTCGGCTTCCATGACGTCGGCGTCCTCGATGAGCTCGGCGAGGTGCTGGGGCGTGACCATGCGGCCCTGCACGACGCGGGTATCGGGCATACGCGTAGCGTGCGACCCGAAGGCGGGTAAGCGCTCCGCTCCGGTCTACAGCCAGGGGGCGCGTTCGTCGGCGCCGTCCTCGCCGGGGTACCCGTAGGGTGCGGGGCCGTCCTCGGCGGGTTCCTCTTCGCCGCCGTCGGTGGTCGCGGCGGCGGGAACGGCGTCCGTTTGGCCGGGTTCGATGGCGAGGAGGCCGGCGAGCGCGAAGACGGGGAGTGCGGCGCCGTCGGGGACGATGCCGAAGAGCGAGAGCGCGAGGGTGCCGAGGGCGACGGCGCTCCCGAAGCGGAAGCGGTCGATGTCGAGGAGGCGCCGGAGGTGGGGCTCGAGGAGCGCGACGCCGAGCGCGAACGCGACGGCGACGGTGGCGGCGCCGGCGGCGCCGGCGACGACCGTGGGGTCGACGTCGACGACGAGGGCGAACGACGACGGCCGGACGCTCGCGAGGAGACCGAGCGCGACGATGACGCCGGGGCTGGGGAGGTAGTCACCGATGCGCGTGCTCGCGGTCTTCGCGGCGATGGCGAGCACGACGAAGGCGGCGAAGCGCTCGAAGACGCCCGTGTCGAGGAGGCTCGCGACGGTGGGGGCGAGCGCGGCGACGGCGACCGACCCGAGGATGAGCGGGACGCCGACGAGGAGGACGGACTGGGCCTTCTCGCGGCGGCTCCCCTGCATGTCGACGAGGACGACGGCGACGGTGGCGCTCCCGCCGAAGACGAGTAGGCCGATCTGGAGGACGCCCGTGGGTATGACGAGCGACCCGACGGTCGTCGTCTGGGTGAGCGCGCCGCTGAGGACGAGCGCGGCGAAGATGCCGTCGACGAGCGGGAGGAGCATGACGGTGGCGAGGAGTCGCGTCGCGCCGCCGACACGCTGCTCTAAGCGAAGGGCGATGGGGTGCCGTGAGATGCTCATCGCTCAGGCTGGATGGCCGTCACCATCGGCCGAGCGGTGATATCCCCGACGATGCGGCGATGACTCGACAGCCATCTGCCGCCGCCAGAAGGTGGTGGCTCCCGTAAATGTCCCGGTGGTCTCGCAGAGTTTTGTAAAGTCGCCGGAGCGCTGGGGCTGGTTGCCGGCGATACGGACTGCGACGGGACCGTGGGAGTCCATACGTGAGTATTCCCGAGTCACGTGCATAAACGTTGTGTGAGACGAGTGGCCACATAGCGTCCAATCGTCACGGGAACGTCGCCTGCAGGTGCCGATGTTACACAAATGCACCGTCTATAATTCCGTTTGCTCGAACGTCGTCCGTTTACGGAGGTATCGTACACGTTCCTTCACGAACGGTGGGCGAACGTGGAACGCTCGTGCGGCAACGTTTGCCTCCGGATATACACGACCGTGACAGTATCACACCCGATTCTCCGCCGGTTACGGAACGTTTTTGCGTATCGCGCGAACACGGTTTACATGGCGAACGACGAGCGATCACGCACCCGATTCTCCGAGAAACTCGACGTCCCCGAAGCGCTCACGTTCGACGACGTGTTGCTCCGACCCGCCGAGAGCCGCGTCGAGCCGGACGAGGCCGACGTCTCCACGCGCGTCTCGCGCAACGTCTCGATCAACGTCCCCATCCTCTCCGCCGCGATGGACACCGTCACGGAGAGCGAGCTCGCCATCGCGATGGCGCGCGAGGGCGGCCTCGGCGTCCTCCACCAGAACCTCGACGACGACGAGCTCGTCGCCGAGATCGAGCGCGTGAAGCGCGCGGACGAGCTCGTCATCCGCCGCGAGGACGTCGTCACCGCCGCCCCCGAGCAGACCATCGACGAGGTCGACGCGATGATGGAGCACGAAGGCGTTTCCGGCGCGCCCGTCGTCGACGACGACGACACGGTGTTGGGAATCATCTCCGGCACCGACATCCGCCCCTACCTCGAGGTCGGCGAGGAGGACACCGTCCGGGAGGCCATGACGGACGAGGTCATCACCGCGAGCGAGGACGTCGACGCGCGAGACGCGCTCGAACTCATGTACGAGCACAAGATCGAGCGCGTCCCCATCGTCGACGAGGACGACCGCCTCGTCGGCCTCGTCACGATGCAGGGCATCCTCGCACGCCGCGAGCACGAGGACGCCGCGCGCGACGACGAGGGCGGCCTCCGCGTCGGCGTCGCCGTCGGCCCCTTCGACGTCGAGCGCGCGACAGCCGCCGACGAGGCGGGCGCGGACGTCGTCTTCATCGACTGCGCGCACGCGCACAACCTGAACGTCATCGACTCCGCCCGCGAGATCAAGGCGGAGATCGACGCGGACGTCGTCGTCGGGAACGTCGGCACCGCCGAGGCCGCCGAGGACATCGTGGACTTCGCGGACGGCATCAAGGTCGGCATCGGCCCCGGCTCCATCTGCACGACGCGCGTCGTCTCCGGCGCCGGGATGCCCCAGATCACGGCCGTCTCGCAGGTCGCCGACGTCGCCGCCGACTACGACGTCCCCGTCATCGCCGACGGCGGCATTCGCTACTCCGGCGACGCCGCGAAGGCGTTCGCCGCCGGGGCGGACGCCGTGATGCTCGGCTCCTACTTCGCCGGCACCGACGAGGCCCCCGGGCGAGTCATCACCATGAACGGCAAGAAGTACAAGCAGTACCGCGGCATGGGGTCGGTCGGCGCGATGCAGTCCGGCGGCGGCGAGCGCTACCTCAAGGAGGACGACGAGGACGAGGAGTACGTCCCCGAGGGCGTCGAGGCCGCGACGCCGTACAAGGGCCCGCTCGCGAGCGAGCTCCACCAGCTCGTCGGCGGCATCCAATCGGGGATGGGCTACGTCGGCGCCGCGACCATCGCCGAGTTCAAGAGCGACTCCGAGTTCGTCCGCGTCTCCTCGGCCGGCCAGACCGAGGGCCACGCCCACGACGTGATGATCACGGACGAAGCGCCGAACTACAGCCCGGGCGACAACTAGCGCTCCGCCGCGAGTTCGTCCGCGACGCGCAGTCCCAGTCCGTCCTTCGTTCCGGTGTACTCCTCGTAGCCGTCCGCGCGCACGACCAGCGCCCGGGTCTCCTCGCGGCCCATGACGCTCGCGTCGTTCGCGACGACGAACGCGAGGCCCGCGCGCTCCATGATGCGACGCGCTTGGGCGACCATCGCGTCGTCGTCGCCGCTCGTCTCGGCCTTGAACCCGACGAGGGTGAGGTCGGGGTGGGCCTCGCGCACGGAGTCGAGGAGCTTCGGCGTCGGCTCGAGTTCGAGGACGAGTTCGCCGCCGCTCCGTATCTTCTCCTCGGCCGGTTCGACGGTGTAGTCGGAGATGGCGGCGACGGAGCAGACGGCGTCGGCGTCGGCGCAGGCCTCGAGGACGGCCTCGAGCATCTCCTCGGCCGACTCGACGTGCCTCACGGCCGCGTAGGGGACGTCCTCGCCGTCGTGGACGAGCGTGACGTCCGCGCCCCGGACGTAGCAGGCGCGCGCGACGGCGCGGCCGGTGCGTCCCGAGGCGCGGTTCGTCAACACGCGCACGGGGTCGATGCGCTCGCTCGTCGCGCCCGACGTGACGACGACGTGCTCGCCGTCGAGGGGGCGCTCGTCGGCGGCGCGCGCGACGTCGAGGCAGATGGCGTCGACGCTCGCGATCTTCGCCTTCCCCTCCTCGACGCGCGGGTCGACGAAGTCGACGCCCCACGACTCGACGCGCTCGATGCTCTCCAACACGCCGGGGTGGTCGTACATCGGCTCGTGCATCGCGGGCGCGACGACGACGGGGACGCCCGCGCCGAGCGCCGTCGTCGCCGTCGTCGTGACGGGCGTGTCGTCGATGGCGGCCGCCATCTTCCCGACGGTGTTCGCGGTCGCGGGCGCGATCAGGTAGACGTCCGCCCACCCCTCGACCCCGCAGAGCTCGACGTGCTCGACGTCGCCCGTGATCTCGGTGACGACGTCGTGCTCGGTGGCGAACTCGACGGCCCACGGGTGGACGATACCGCGTGCGCTCTCCGACATGACGGCGCGGACGGACGCGCCGCGCCGCCGGAGCTCGTGTGCGAGTTCGACCACCTTCACCGCCGCGATGCTCCCGGTGACGCCGAGCGCGACGTTCACACCCTCTAGCATGGCTCAGTCTCCGCGTCCGCGACAGTAAAACCGTCCGCCTTCCGCCCTACTCGTCGTCGTCGGCGACGCTCGGATGCATCGTCGGTTCCTCGGGGTGGCGCTCGTCGAACGCCTCCCGCATGCGCGCCATCGCGTCGCGTTCGCGTTCCGCGCGCTCGCCCTCGTCGATCTCCTCGACGCCCGGCGGGACGTCGCGCCCGCGACCCGTGAAGTAGCCCTCCGGGGCGACCCAGTCGTGGTAGTAGGGGACGTCGGAGTCCTCGACGACGGACAGGCCGACCTTCGCGCCGTGGCCGGCGACGATGGCGGCCTGATGGGGTTCGGCGGCGAGGCGGCCCGCGACGTAGAGGCCCGCCACGTCGGTTCGCCCGCGGTCGTCGGCCCGAACGTACGTTTTCGAGCCGTGCTGGTCGACGTCGAGGTCGAAGCCGTCGAGGTAGCCGGGGTTCGACTTCGTCGCCGCGACCGCGTAGTCGCCCGCGTAGGCCTCGCCGTCCGCCGTGTCGGCGACGAACCGACCCTCAGAACGTCGCAGGGAGACGACTTCGCCGGTGACGAGGTCGGCGCCCGCCTCCGTCGCTTGCTCCTCGAGGAGGTCGAGGAACGTCCGGGAGTTCACGCCCGCCGGGAAGCCGGGGACGTTCTCGAGGTGGCCGTTGCGCCGGAGGATGGACTCGTCGGCGTTGACGACGGTGGTCTCGAAGCCCGCACGCGCGGTGTAGAGTGCGGCGTTCAGTCCGGCGACGCCGCCGCCGACGACGACGACGCTCGGCCGCGAAGTGGAGTCGCTCATGGCCCGCAGTACGGAGTCAGCGGTTACAACGGTTGCGGACCCGGCGACGGCGCCGACGCGACCCGGGCGCGACGCCGCGTCCCGGTCGTCTCACGGACCGCGACGGATTCACGACCACTTATGCCGGTCGCGCGCGCACGGAGACGCGTGAAGACCGTCGAGGTCAGTACGACCGTCTACGCCCCCCGCGAGGAGGTCTACGACTTCCTGCTCGACTTCCCCGGGTACGCCGACTACTCGAAGCACCTCGAGTCCGTCCGCGCGGACGGCGACGGCGGCCCCGGAACCGAGTACCACCTCACGTTCGCGTGGTGGAAGCTCGACTACACGCTCCACTCGCGCGTCACGGACGTCGAGCGCCCCGAACGCATCGACTGGGAGGTGACGAAGGACCTCGACGCCGCCGGCCAGTGGCTCGTCGAGGAACCGGAGGCCGATGATGGCCGGAGCGACGCGGGCGGTGGAGCGACCGACGAGGGTGACGCGGGCGGCGAGGGGGCGACGGGGGACGCCGACGCGTGTCGCGTCCGCCTCGTCGTCACCTACGACCCGAACTCGGCCGACGGGGTGCTCGACCTCCCGATGTTCGTCTCGCTCGACTGGGTGATCGAGAAGGTCGCCGACCTCGTCGTCGAGGAGGGCGAGCGCGTCGTCGAGCGCGTCGTCGCCGACCTCGAAGGGGAGCGCCGCAGGGTCGACCTCGACGTCTCGGTCTACTGATCATGTTTTCGGGGGACGGGTGAGCGGAGCGCGCGGGACTAGCGGGACCGCAGGTCCCACAAGGATGGAGAAGGCGCGAACGCTTCGCGTGAAACTCGCGCCTGTGGGTGCGAGTACGCTGGACCGCGTCGCAGCCAACGATAGAGACAGTGGCGGTGCTGAACAATCCACGGATAGGGTGTCCGCGAACCGAGTGGTTCGAAGAACCCGGTAGGTTCGCGGTTCTCTCGCCGTAGGCGAGGTCAAGAGCCGACCAGCGGGAGGCTCGCAGACTTTTGTTCGAGCTTTTGCAAGCGACCGAAGGGAGCGCAGCAAAAGGTCGTCTAGAGGCGGTAGTCGTGCGCGCCGTCCTCGGTGTCGAGGACGGCGGCGAGCAGGTCGACGGTCGCGTCGATGTCGTCCTCGTGGGCGGCCTCCGTCACGGTGTGCATGTAGCGGAGCGGGACGCTGATCGCGCCGACGGGTTTCGCGCCGTTCGTGTTCTGGAAGCCCGCGGTGTCCGTCCCGCCGGCGGGGAGCACCTCAAGCTGGTGCGCGATGTCGCGGGTCTCCGCGACGGACTGCATGCGCTTGTGGACCTTCGGGTTCGTGATGACGCTCCCGTCCTTGAGTTTGATCGCCGCACCCGCACCGAGCTCGGTGACGTGCTTCGACTCGTCGGAGAACTGCGGGATGTCGTTCGCGACGGTGACGTCGAGCGCGAGCGCGAGGTCGGGGTCGAGGTCGACGCCGAGCGCCTTCGCACCCCGGAGACCGACTTCCTCCTGCACGGTCGCCGCGAAGTGGACGGTGACGTCGGGGGTGATGCGCTTGGCGGCCTCGAGCATCGCGAAGAGACAGACCCGGTCGTCCATCGACTTCCCGGTGACGGTGTCGCCGAGCACGCGCGTGTCCTGTGCCATCGTCACGACGTCGCCCACGGAGACGAGGTCCGCGACCTCCTCGCCGTCGCGGCCGAGGTCGACGTAGAGGTCCGCGACTTCGTCGGTCGACTCGCGCTCCTCCTCGCTCATCGTGTGCGGGGGCGGTGAGCCGATTATCCCCTCGAGGTCGCCCTCGCTCGCGTGGACGGTGACGCGCTGTGCGCGCAGGACGCGGGGGTCCCAGCCGCCGAGCGCGTCGAGTTTCAGGAAGCCCGCGTCGGTGACGTGCGTCACCATGAAGCCGATCTCGTCCATGTGCGCGGCGACCGCCACCTCGTAGTCGGGGCTCTCTGCGCCCTCGACGGTGGCGACGACGTTCCCCATCGCGTCCGTCCGGACGTCGTCCGCGACGGCGGCGAGTTCGCGGCGGACGATTTCGCGGATGCGGTCCTCGTGGCCGGGCGCGCCGTGCGCCTCGGTGAGTTCGCGCAGCAGGTCGTAGTTGGCGTCCATACGCGAGACGAGTCGGGGCCGAGACATAAACACCGGACTCTCGGCGCCGCGTCCGTCCGGCTGGCTGGACACCAGCGGACTGTCCGCCCGCCCGTCGAGGGCGAGAGTGGCCGATAGCCCCTCCCCCACCCCGCGTTTCCGTCGTTCCCCGTCGGCGACCGGGGGCGTGGGAGTTGCCCCCACCCCACGTTTCCGACGTCCCTCTCCCAAGAGCGAGGGCAGGGGACCATTCACCCACCGACCCACCCACCCCACGTTTCCGTCGTATGTGCCACGAGCGGGGTGGGGGTGTCGGACGGCGAGCGGACCGGGATGGAGACAGCACGATGACGAGCGTGAACCACACATCTTCAAGTAGTCACTCGACGTATCGCCCATTGGCTCTATTTCGTGTATTGTCGGAACGAACCGTGGTTCGTGTAGACGGGCGAAACACACCACCGAGTGGTGAGTCTTCGGTGTGCTCTCGGTCACGCCCTTCACCGGGCGAGCGGCCGGTCCGCTTTCTCGCCGCCCCCGTCTTCCCCCGCCCTCCCCCTCGACGCCGCGCTACGTCGGAAACGTGGGGTGGGTGGGTCCCCCATCGTTTCACCGCCTGCGCCGCGTGAGAAACCCCCTTCTCGACGCCCGTCGTCCAGAATATCGCACGTACGAGCTCCGAAACCGGATCATTCAACCACGGATACGTCGGAAACGTGGGGTGGCGACTTCGCGGGGTTTATGCCCGCGAGTCGACACAGGACGGACACGCGAATGGCGCCCGACTCCTCCTCCATCGACGACCCCCTCTTCGACGCCGGCCACCACATCTTCGCGAACAAGGACCTCCTGAAGACCGGCCACGTCCCCGAAGCCGACCGCATCGTCGGCCGCGACGAGGAGATTTCGAAGCTCGCGACGCGCCTCAACGGCGCCGTCCACGGCTACTCCCCGGAGAACGTGATGGTCTACGGGAAGACGGGGACGGGGAAGTCCCTCGTCTCCCGGCACGTCTGTCAGCGCGCGCGGAACGCCGCACAGGACGGCGTCACCATCGGCACGGCGTACGTCGACTGCGCGGAGGACGACACGGAGACGCAGGCCGTCTCCTCGCTCGCCGCGAAACTGAACGACGAGGCGGAGACCGGCATCTCCGTTCCGCACACCGGGCTCAGCACGTCGAAGTACTACAAGCTCCTCTGGGAGACGCTCGACGCCCAGTACGACTCGACCATCGTCGTCCTCGACGAGGTCGACCTGATGGACGACGACAGCGTCCTGATGAAGCTCTCGCGCGCCGAGGAGGCCGGGAAGATAACGGGGAGCATCGGGATCATCGCCATCAGCAACAAGATCCAATATATCGACGACCTGAACGAGCGCGTCAAGAGCAGCTTCCAGCACAAGGAGCTCTTCTTCAAGCCCTACGACGCGAACCAGCTCCGCGAGATCATGTACAACCGGCGCGACGCCTTCCGCGAGGGCGTCCTCTCGGAGGACGTCATCCCGCTCTCGGCGGCGTTCGCCGCACAGGAGCACGGGGACGCCCGGAAGGCCATCGACATCCTCCGGCACGCCGGCGAAGTCGCCTTCGAGGAGGAGGCCGACACCGTCCGCGAGCGCCACGTCCGGCAGGCTCAACAGCACGCGGAGAAGGACCGCTTTCGCGAGCTCGTCAGCGGCGCGCCGACGCAGGCGAAGGCCGCGCTCCTCGCGCTCACCGAGCTCTCCATCAACGCGAGCGGGGACGCCTTCCTCACGAGCCAGGTCTACGACCAGTACGAGCGCGTCTGCGAGTTCCTCGACATGGACGTCCTCTCCGTGCGGCGCTTCCGGGACATCCTGAAGGAGCAGGCGTTCCTCGGCGTCGTCGAAATCGAGAAGATAAACAAGGGGAGCGCGGGCGGCATCCACCTCCAGAACCGCCTCATCGAGGACGCGCGCGTCGTCCGCGAGACGATCCTCGAGGACGCCCGAATGGGCGACTGGGCGAGCGAGTAGGGACGAGGGGCGTGCCGTCGAGCAGACGTCGAGTGCGCCCACACCGCAGTCGGTCGCTCGGACGTCGCCTTTGGCGACGGGCGCGTTTTCGCGCGACGGCCAGTCACAATCCTTTTCCCGGTTCTCGGCGACGAACGCCCATGAGCGATGCAGAAGCCGACCTTCGCGAGGAGCTCACGGCGGCCTTCGAGGGCGCGGACTACCCCGTGACGAGCATGACGAGTCTCCTCCCCGAACTCTCGCGCGGCCCGATGACGAAGTTCAGCGCGGGCGAGCGGACGTACTCCGCGATGGAGCTCGCGAAACTCCTCTCCGGCCACGAGGACTTCCCCTACGAGGACGTCGAGAGCCTCGTCGACGACGTGATCGCGGGCCTCAGAGCGGAGGGCGAGCTCTAGTCGCGTCGCCAGTAGACGAGGACGGCGAGCAGTCCGCAGACGGCGACGCCGACGACGTTCCAGCCGACGAACGCGAGCGCCATCCCGACGGCGAAGGCGATGATGGCGGCGTCGTGGGCGTGCTCGCGTCCGGTGTAGAGCATCCAGCACGCCGCGAGTTCGCCGAGCGCGACGACGAACGCGAGCGCGCCGAGCCCGAGTTCGCCGAGCGTGCCGTCGCCGAGCGCGACGAGCGCGTAGCCGGTGAGGGCGCTGATCGCGACGGCGAGGAGGCCGGCGACGGCGAGCAGTTTCGAGGCCGTGTCGGCGCGCGGTGAGTCGGTCATACGTCCCGTTGCCCCCCCGAGGGAGTTAGGCCCACGGGTTCTCCACCTCTCGCGACCGACAGCCAACGCTTAGGTAGCCGCCGCGCCGACGCACGGCCATGACGGAGTGGATCGGCGAGACGGTCACGAGCGAGACGGGCTGGAACCACCTCGAGACGCTCGTGGACATCGGGAACCGGATGGCGGGAAGCGACGGCGAGCGGGCGGCGGCGGTGGCGACGCGCGACGCGCTCGCCGAGCACGCGCGGAACGCGCGCCTCGAGGAGTTCGGGATTCAGGGCTGGGAGCGCGGCGACTCACGCATCGAAGCGGGCGACACCGAGCAGGACTGCATTGCGCTCCCGCGCAGTCCGCCGGGCGAGGCGTCGGGCGAACTCGTCGACCTCGGCTACGGCCTCCCCGAGGAGTTCGCGGGCCGCGACCTCTCCGGGAAGGTCGTGATGGTCTCCTCGGACGTCCCCGACCACTACGAGCGCGTCGTCCATCGCCGCGAGAAGTACTATCACGCCGTCGAGGCGGGCGCGGCCGGCTTCGTCTTCGCGAACCACTATCCGGGCGGGCTGGCACCGACGGGGAGCGTCGGCACCGAGGAGTCGCCCGTCGGCGACGTCCCGGCGGTCGGCGTCTCGAAGGAGGTCGGCGCGCGCCTCTCCCGGCGCTTCGACGGCGAGGCTGTCACCGTGTCGGTGGACGCGTCGCTCGCGGACGCCACCTCGCAGAACGTCCACGCGGAACTCGGCCCCGACACGGCCGAGGAACTGCTCGTCACCGCGCACGTCGACGCCCACGACATCAGCGAGGGCGCGGTGGACAACGGCGCGGGCACCGCGATGGTCGTCGAGCTCGCGCGCGTGCTCGCCGCCCGCGAGGACGAGTTGGACGTGCGCGTCCGCTTCGTCGTCTTCGGCGCCGAGGAAGTCGGCCTCGTCGGCTCCGCGCACGACGCCGCCGAGCGCGACACGGACGCCGTCCGCGCCGTCCTGAACCTCGACGGCGTCGCGGCGGCGCGCACGCTCGCGTTCACGACGAACGGCTTCGACGCGCTCACGGACGCGGCGGACGCCGTCGGCGAGCGCCTCGGGCACCCGGTGGTGACGAATCCCGAACTCGGCCCGCACTCCGACCACTGGGAGTACGTCGTCCACGGCGTCCCCGCGTACATGGTGTCGAGCGACACCGGGGACGCGGGTCGCGGATGGGCGCACACCGCAGCGGACACGCTCGACAAACTCGAGAAACGGACCTTCCGGGAGCAGGCGGTCCTGCTCGCCGAACTCGCCGTGGACCTCGCGGACGCTGGCTTCGGCGTCGCGCACGCCGCCCCCGAGGATGTCGCAGCGGCCTGCGAGGCACAGGGCCTCGCCGAGGGCATGCGAGTCACCGGCGATTGGCCCTTCTGACAGCAGTTTTTTCCCCCCGGGAAGCGACCCTCCGACGATGACCGACGCACACGTCGGGCTCGTCGGCCCAGACGCGGACGGCGCCGCCGCCGTCGTGGGGAACGCGGGCGGCCACGCGCACGTCGGCACCGCGAGCGACGTCCTCGCCGCCGGCGTCGACGCCGTCGCCGCGCTCTCGGAGTCCGCCCTCTACGAGCTCGTCCGCGCCGGCCTCGATACCGGAACGCCCGTCCTCGCCGTGAACGCTGGCGACGGCGTCCCGTCCGCCGCCACGGCCGACCGCGACCGCGCGCTCCGACGCCTCGTCCGGGGCGAGTACGCCGAGCGCGAACGCCCCACGCTCGCCGTGGACGCGCGCCGCGAGACGTACCGCGCGCTCGCTGACGTGATGCTCGTCACCGCAGAGGCCGCGCGCATCTCCGAGTTCGCCATCGACGCGACGGGCGAGTCGGGCACCGAGCACGTGGACGCGGTGCGCGCCGACGGCGTCGTCGTCGCGACCCCGGCGGGGAGCCGGGGCTACACGCGGACGGACGACGGACCCGTCCTCTCGCCGGCCGTCGACGCCGTCGCCGTCGTCCCCATCGCGCCGTTCCGCGTCGAGTGCCCGGACTGGGTGGTGTCGCTCCCCGCGACGCTCAGCGTCGAACGCGACGAGACGGACGTCGCCCTCCTCGTTGATGACGCGGACGTCGGCCTCGTCGAACCGGGCGCGCCCGTCGACATCACGCACGGCGACCCCATTACGCTCGCCGTCACCGGCGAGGACGCCTGACCCCGCTCGCGGCGGTCAGCCGTCGAGACGCGTCGCTCTCGCTCCCCGACGCCGCTCACCACGCCTCGCCGTCCGCGAGGTCCACGTCCGAGTCGAGCTTCGAGGACGGGCAGACGTCCTCCAGGACGCAGTCCGCGCAGTCCGGGTTGCGCGCCGTGCACGTGTCGCGGCCGTGGCTGATGAGCCAGTGCGTGTAGTTCTGCCAGTGCTCCTCGGGGACGACGCCGTCCATGAGGTCCCGCTCGATCTTCTCCGGGCGCTCTTCGTCGGTGATGCCGAGCCGGCGGCTGAGCCGCTGGACGTGCGTGTCCACGACGATGCCCTCCGTGATGTCGTGGCCGTGCTGGAGGACGACGTTCGCGGTCTTGCGCCCGACGCCGGGGAGGTCCGTCAGCTCGCTCATCGTGTCCGGCACCTCGCCGTCGTGCTCCGCGATGATGGTCTCGCAGGCGTCGTGGATGTAGCCCGCCTTGTTGTTGTAGTAGGTGATGGAGTCGATGTCGGAGGCGAGCGCCTCGACGTCGGCGTTCGCGTAGTCCTCGGCGCCGTCGTACTTCTCGAAGAGCTCCGCGGTCACCTTGTTGACGCGCTCGTCCGTGCACTGCGCGGAGAGCACGACCGCGATGAGGAGCTCGAGGCGGTTCGAGAAGTTCAGGGAGATCTCGGGGTCGGGGTACTCCTCGCTGAGTCGGTCGATGACCTCCTCGGCCTGTGCGGCGCGCGTCTCCAGTGGCTCGCCCATGCCCGAGAGTCGGGCGGCGACCGGTTTCGTCCTGTCGGTTCGACGCCCCGAAACGCGCGATTCGGGGGCTTTATGGCCGCGTCCGCCGCCGGATGTGGTATGAAGGCGACCGCGAAAGCCCACCCGATTCAGGGCCTCGTGAAGTACCACGGGATGCGCGACCACGACGCGCGCTACCCGTACCACGACAGCATCAGCGTCTGCACCGCGCCCGCGCACACGAAGACGACCGTCGCGTTCGACGACGACCTCGAGGCGGACGAGTACGTCATCGGCGGCGACGCCGTCGAGGGACGGGGCGCCGAGCGCATCGCGAGCGTCCTCGACGAGGTGCGCGAGCGCGCGGGCATCGAGACGCGCGCGAGGCTCGTGAGCGAGAACGACTTCCCGACGAACATCGGCCTCGGCTCCTCCGCGTCGGGGTTCGCGGCGGCCGCCGTCGCCGCCTGCGAGGCCGCCGGGCTTGACCTCTCGCACCCCGAGATGTCCACCATCGCCCGACGCGGTTCCGCGTCCGCCGCGCGCGCCGTCACCGGCGGCTACTCCGACCTCGGGGGCGGGCTGAGCGACGCGGAGTGCCGGAGCCACCGCCTCGACGCCGCCGACGAGCTCGAGGAGGACGTCCGCATCGTCATCGCGGAAGTCCCCGCGTACAAGGAGACCCAGGCCGCCCACGACGAGGCCGAGGAGAGCCACATGTTCGACGCGCGGCGCGTCCACGTCGAGGACCAGCTCGCGGAGATGCGCGACGCCGTCCGCGAGGGCGAGACGGCGCGCGTCTTCGAGACGGCGGAGCACGACTCGCTCTCGCTCGCCGCGACGACGATGACGGGGCCCGAGGGGTGGGTCTACTGGAAGCCGGACACGCTCGAGGTGTTCGACGCCGTGCGCGAGCTGCGAGACTCGGGGGTCCCCGCGTGGTTCTCCACGGACACGGGCGCGACCGTCTACGTGAACACGGACGCCGAGCACGTCGACGCCGTCGAGGAGCGGGTCGCCGCGACCGGCGTCGACACGCGCGTCTGGCGCGTCGGCGGCCCCGCGCGCGTGCTGGACGCGAGCGAGTCGCTCTTCTAGGGCCCGAAGCCCGAAGGCCCACCCCCGCGAAGTGCGAGTATGCGCGTCGCTGTACTCGGCGGTGGCTACGCCGGCCTGCTGGTCACGCGAAAGCTCGAAGAGCGCCTCCCGCCCGGGGACGAACTCGTGCTCGTGGACGAGACGGGCGACCACCTCGTCCAGCACGAGCTCCACCGACTCCTCCGCTATCCGGACCTCGTCGACGACGTCTCGATCCCGCTCACCGAACTCACCGAGCGCGCGGACGTGCGCGAGGCGACCGTCGAGGACGTCGACACCGACGAGCGCGTCGTCCACCTCGACGACGGGACGCTCGACTACGACGTCGGCGTCGTCGCGCTCGGCTCGCAGACGGCCGACTACGACATCCCGGGCGTCGCGGAGCACGCGACGCCGCTGAAGCGCATCGAGCACGCCGCCGCGCTCCGCCGCGAGTTCTTCGACGTCGTCGACACCGGCGGCGGCACCGTCGTCGTCGCCGGCGCGGGTCTCGCCGGCATCCAGACGGCCGGCGAACTCGCGGCGCTCGCCGAGGGGGAGGGCGTCGCGGACGCCGTCGAAATCGTACTCGTCGAGCAGGCGGACGCGGTCGCACCCACCTTCCCCGCGCGCTTCCGCGAGGCCGCGCACGACGCCCTCGCGGACTGCGGCGTCAGCGTCGAGACGGGGACGACCGTGACGGCGGTCGGCGAGGACGACGTCGAGACCGAGGCGGGGTCGTTTCGATACGACGCGCTCGCGTGGACGGGCGGGATTCGCGGGCCGGACGCGCTCGACGGCGAGCGACGCGACGTGCGCGCGGACCTCCGCCTCGACGAGCGGACGTTCGTCGTCGGTGACGCCGCGCGCGTCGTGGACGCGGACGGCGAGCGCGTGCCCGCGAGCGCGCAGGCCGCGGTGCGCGCGTCGCCGACGGTCGCGAAGAACGTCGAGCGCGTGCTGAACGCCGCCCGCAACGACGAGGCGGTCGAGCACCTCGAAAAGTGGGCGTTCGAGACGCCGGGCTGGCTCATCAGCGTCGGCGACGACGCCGTCGCGCAGCTCGGCCCCGAGGTCTTCCGCGGGACGGCGGCGAACGTCGTGAAGTCGAGCGTCGGCCTCACCTACTTGGCCGAGCACGGGTCGCTGCGCGCCGCGCTCCGCGTGCTCCGCGAGGAGCTCGGCGACGAGCGCGTCGTCCCGGAGCCGTAGCCGCCCCGTGGCGTGCGACGCGGCCGGCGGCTCTCGCACGCGCCACCTAAACGACTTGGGCACTCAGGGAACAGCACTACCTACGGGCCGGGCTTTCGTCCGAGTGCCTGTCTATCAGGCCCGACCTCGGGGCGGGTCGGACCGGGGTGGCGGGTTCGCCCGGCGCTTCGGCCGGACGTCGGTTCGACCATCACCACCACCCTCCGACGTCTGAATGCCCCGCTCGCGGGTGGCGAGCGCTCTCTGGGGGGAGGCCTCGCCCGCCCGTTTCTCGCCGCGCGACTCGAACGCCCGTCGAGCGGCGCGACCGGGGAGTGGTTCTAAGAGCGCGGCGAACCCACGGACGTACATGACTGATGCGACTCCGAACGCGTCGTTCGAGCGCTTGACCGACACCCCGGCGAAACCCACGACGCTCGTCGAGGGCCTGCCCGGCCACGGCCTCGTGGCCGCGATTGCCGTCGACCTCGTCACGCGCCAACTCGACCTCGACCACCACGGCACCGTCACGTCGCCCGCGTTCCCCCGCGTCGCCTCGTTCGCGGACGGCCGCGTTCGCGACCCGGTGCGCGTCTACGCGGGCGACGACCCCGCCGTGATGACGCTCCAGTCCGACGTCGCGCTCGACGACAGCGGCGCCGGCGCGCTCGCCGAGGGCGTCCTCGATGGCCTCGCCGACCGTCTCGACCGCGTGGTGCTCCTCGTCGGCGCGCCCGCCGAATCACAACAGCAGGTCGGTGACGTCGCCGGCATCGCGACGTCGGACGGCGTCGCACGAGACCTCTCGGACGCCGGCATCGCGCTCGCCGAGGGGTCGGGCCTCGTCGGCGGCGCGACCGGGTCGCTCCTCGCCGCGTGCCACCAGCGCGGCGTGCCGGCGGCGGCGCTCGTGGTTCGTGCGAACCCCTACATCCCCGACCCGCGCGCCGCACGGGCCGTCATCGAGGACGCGCTCGAACCGCTCGTCGACTTCGACATCGACACCGCCGGACTCGAAGCGGACGCCCACCAGATCGAGGACCGACTCGAGCAGATGGCCGAGCAGTATCGACGCGCACAGATGTCGGGGGCGGAGGAGCACGCCGCCTCGCCGCCGCGCTCGAGCACGCTCTCGAATATGTATCAGTAGCTAGACGTCGTCGGTCACCGCGTCGGCGCGCTGGATGACGATGCGGCCGTCGCGCGTCTGCACGAAGACCTCCTCGCCGATGTCCAGTCCCGCGACGAGGAGTTCGTCCTCGTGGATGTTCACGTGCGCGTTGTGGTACTCGCCGTCGGCACCCTTCGCCCCGCTCGGGCTCAGGGTCTTCTTCCGCACCATTCTGTGTCGGCCTCAAGCCGCGCCCAAATATAACGGTAGCGACTGCGTCGTCCCCGAGGCCGCCGCTCACGCGGGGCGGACGCCCCAGAAGAAGACGATGCCGAGCACCGTCACCACCGAGAGGAGCACCTGCAGGGGGGCGCCGACGCGGACGTAGTCGCTGAACTTGTAGCCGCCCGGCCCGTAGACGAAGAGGTTCGTCTGGTAGCCCACGGGACTCAGGAACGCCGTCGACGCCGCGAACGTGACCGCGAGGACGAACGCGAACGCGTTCGCGCCGAGGCGACTCGCCGTCTCGACGGCGACGGGAATCATCAACACCACCGAGGCGTTGTTCGAGATGACGCTCGTCACCAGCCCCGTCACGATGTAGAACACCCAGAGGACGCCGATGAGCGGGAGTAACTCGCCGGTCGACGCGACGAGTCGGCCGATGAGCGCGGCGGCGCCCGACTGCTCGATTGCGATGCCGAGCGGGATGACGCCCGCGAGCAGGAAGATGACGTCCCAGTCGACGCTCTCGTAGAGCTCGCTCGGGCGCAACACGCCGGTCAGGACCATCGCGACGACGCCGCCGAGCGCCGTCACGACGATGTTCACGGGGAGGAACGGCTGGGAGGCGAGCGCGACGACGCCGACGATGATCGCGACCGCGTGCGGGATCTTCCCCGTCCGATAGCTCGGCTCCTCCGGTTCGCGCGCGACGATGAAGTCCGGGTTCTGCGCGAGTCGGTCGATGCTGTCCGCCGGCGCCTGCACGAGGAGCGTGTCCCCGATCCGCAACTCGACGTTGTCGAGACGCGAGCGCACCGTCTCACCGCGCGATCGGAACGCGAGGACGTTCGCGTCGTAGCGCTGGCGAAACGACGTCGTCGTGAGCGTCTCGCCGACGAGCGCCGACCCCGACTGGATGACGACCTCGACGAGCGACTGCTCGTCGCGGCCCTCCTCCATCTCCGCCTCGGTGCGCGGCAGGCCCGTGAGGTCGAGGCCGTCGAGCTCCGCGATGGTCGCGAGCGTCTCCCGGTCCGTGCGCAACATCAGGACGTCGCCCGCGCGGATGCGCTTGCTGTCGATCCCCTCGAAGAACGTCTCGTGGTCGCGCGTTATCTGGAGGATGTCCGCGTCGAAGACCGCGTCGTCGATTGCACGCGCCACCGTCTCGCCGACTATCGGCGAGTCCTCCCGGACCACGACCTCCGTCACGTAGTCCTGAATCTCGTACTCCTCGAGGTAGTCGTCGCGCGCCGGCACGCGCTCCGGGAGGAGGCGATAGCCAACCGTCATCAGGTAGACCGAGCCGACGACGAGCACCACGACGCCGAGCGACGTGAACTCGAACATCGAGAAGGGCGCGCCCGCGACGCCGAGGTCCGCCGCGACGCTCGACGCGAGGATGTTCGTCGACGTCCCGATGAGCGTCAGCATCCCGCCGAACATCGACGCGAAGGAGAGCGGCATCAGGAGCTTCGAGGGGGAGCTGTTCCCCTCGTGCGCGAGGTCCGTGATGACCGGGACGAGGATGGCGACGACCGGCGTGTTGTTGATGAACCCCGAGACCGGCCCCGCGACGCCGATGGTCGCCCCGAGTTGCTTCATCGGGTTGTCGCCCGCGAACGACGCCATCCGCTTCCCGATGGACTGGACGAGCCCGGTCTTCGAGACGCCCGAGGAGAGGATGAGCATCGCGAGCACCGTTATCGTCGCCGGGTTCGAGAACCCCGAGATACCCTCCGCGACGGACACCTCCGTCCACGGCCCCAGCACCATCAACACCACCATGATCGTGATGGCGGTGACGTCGATCGGGAGCGCCTCCGTCACGAAGAGCACGAGCGCGAGCAGGACGACCACGAGGACGACCACGATGGACGGCGTCAACCCCGTGGTGCCCGCCTGCGCTGGAAGCACCGAGAGAACGGGACCGAACATACCCGCAGGGACTCGCGAAACCCGTATAAGGATTGGTGGTCCGGCGCGCCGGCGTGCCCCCCGGAGAACCGGCGTCGAGCGGGGGGAACCAGCGAGCCCTACCGGACGCCTCGGCGAGCGCGACGCGGAGACGGCCGGGAGTGACGCCGCAGAAACACGCGCCGGCGGTTGCCGTTGCACGGGCGCTTTCCGGACCCAAGGTTTTTCGCTGGTCACCCGTCTCGTCTCCCTGCATGGCTGACGAAGCGGTCGTAGACGCGTGGAACCCACTGGACGACCTCGGCATCCCCCAGCGGGAGCTGAACGAGACCATCATCGAAGAGTTCGAGAAGCACGAGGGCGAGCGGCTTCCCGAGCCCCGCAGCACGTTCTACGGCTGTGGTGTCTACGGGCTGTACTACTACGGCGACTACGAGCACTACGCACCGATCTCGAACGACGAGGGCGAGTACGACCTCCCGATATACGTCGGGAAGGCAGTTCCCAAGGGGTCCCGCACGGGCGGCGCACACCTCGAATCGTCGACGGGGAAGAAGCTGTATCAGCGACTCCGAGAACACTACCGAAGCATCGACGAGGCGGACAACCTCGAGATAGACGAGTTCAGGGTCAAATACCTCATCACGAGCTCCATCTGGACCCGATACTGTGAGCAGACGCTCATCTCGTACTACCTGCCGTGGTGGAACAGATATATCGACGGCTTCGGCGACCACGACCCCGGGAGTGGTCGAGCGAACCAGGAGCGGTCGATGTGGGACGCCCTCCACCCCGGTCGCGGCTGGGTGGCGAAGCGCGACCTCCCGCGTCGTGACTCGGAGCCGAACACGTGGGGAGAGGAGGTCGAGCCGAAGGTCGAGCGGGAGTGGAGCCGTGCGGCCGTGAAATCGTTCGCGCAGGCGAACGGGGTCGACAGCGGCGGTCGCTGACCGGCGGTGTCAGCTCAGCGCGTTCTCGTCGTCGATCTGCTCGGCGAGCAGGATCGGAAAGCCGTCCCTGATGCGGTGGTCGCGCCCGCAGTCGAGGCAGGTGAGCGTGCCGTCGATGACCTCGCCGTTGATCGTCGTGGTTCGCTCGGTGATCTCGAGGTCGCCGTTACAGTCCGGTTCGGGGCATCGGAGGACGCTGGTGAATTTCTCGTGCATCGGATCACTCCGTGGGCTTGTGAATCGTGACGACGATATCTTCGAGGTCTTCGGTGCGAAGCGAGGAGGACTTGCGCTTGTTCGTGGAGTGGACGGGCGACTCGACGACCTCGAAGTCGAAATGCTCGTCCACCATCTCCGCGAGGATGTCCCCCACGGGCGTATTGACTCCCTTGATGACGCTGTTGCCGACGACGTACACCGCATAAGAGTCCGGCGTGAGCAACCGATAGTGTTGCTGCAGGGCGTTCCCCGTGTCGTTGAAGTACCGGACGACGTAGCGTGCCCAACCGGGGCCACCGAGTTCCTCGCGCTCGGGTTCCTGCCGACGGATCTCGTCCGTGACCGCCTCGAGGGTGTCCGTGGGGTACTGCATGTCGATCTCCTCGTTTCGGACGATCTGCCAGTACGACCCCATCATGTTGTCCTCGAACTTCCGCCGGGAGCGGTCGGCCCAGTAGTCGAGCCAGTAGAGATGCGGGCGGGTCTGACGCACGTAGTTCATGTTGTTACAGTACGGCGGCGAGGTGACGAGCAGGTCGACACACTCGTCCGCCAGTCCGGGAAACTCTTCGCCGTCGCTGTTCAGAACGAGCGCTTGACCGTGCGGTTCCTCCCGGTTACCCACCATCTCCTCGATATCCGTGACGAACTCGGTGAGTTGCTCCTCGAAGGCGCGAGCGCAGTTCGCGTGGTTCTCGATTATCTCCCCGTCGGAGTCGCGCCGGTAGCCCAGCGACGGGTCGTAGCCACCGTTCGAGACGTCGACGAGGATGGCCGCGAACGCGAGCAGGCAGAGGTTCTTGAAGCCCGCATCCTCGATCTGCATGATGTTGCCCTTGAGGATACGGAGCTGGTCGAGGACGTCGTCCGTGTACCAGTTCTCGATGTTGGCCAGCCCCGGCACCTCCGCCTTCGCTCGAATCGCGACATCCCCGGCGTCGCCACGGCCGAACGAGTCGAGCGTCGTGTTCGGGAACGCCGAGAGAACCTGTGGCTTCACCTCGGAGAGGAACTCCCTCGCCTTCGTTTCGAGGTTCGACGGGTACGTGTCCCAACTGGTCTTGTTGCGGGCGACGAACGCCATGAACGGGTTTATCTCGGTCCCGATAGCGTCCCGACCCGCGTCGATTGCCTCCACGAGCGTCGTCCCGCTTCCCGTGTACGGGTCGAAGACGGTGGCGTCGGGCTGGTCGCCGACGTACTCCTCGATGACGCTCCGAACGAACGCCGCGTCGTATCCCGCGACGTACCCGAACCACGAGTGAATCGGCAGGCGCTTGTTCGCTCGAAAAGAGATATCGCCCATCTCGTCAGACATAGAGACTCCCCGTATGGACCTTCATCGCGTTAGTTACTTCTCCGTAGGTGGCTTTGTGTGTTTTCCGATTCGGTTCCCGACGACCGAACACCTCGGGACCCACGCAGAGGGAGTGCCACCCCCTAGCTAACACACCCACGTACTGAGACACCCCCAGACGTGGGAGTCGCTCTGGCGAAGCCGAAGCCGCGAACCATACGCCTCCTCTCCGAAGAGCCGAGCCACGGCTCCGAAATCGCCCCGGTGCGGGGTCGTCACGGTCCACGAACACCGTCACGAGGTAGTACCGGACGGGCATCGAGTCCGAGGGAGACGGTCGCTGAGTCGTCTACAGCGTGACCGAAAAGGGCGAACTGGTCCTTCGTGCCGAACGGATGGACGGGTAGGGGCTATCCGAGACTCTCGGCGCCGCGACTCCCGTAGCTCAAGCCCTGAGCGACGACCGTCGGTCTCGCTTCGCTCGACAGAACTGATGGGCGTTGCAGGTCTCTGAAACCGGAGCGGCCGCTCGCCCGGCCGCGAGAAGTTTCTACGGTCATCGCGTCCACCTCAGTCCACAGTCACCACACCAGGCGGCGTCTTTCTCCGTAGTCACCGACTCGTGCACGTGCTCGCTTCCGCAGTTCGGGCAGGTGGCGGTCATAGGAACTCCCACCGGCGGTCAGCCTTCTCGCGCTTCGACGCGCGGTCGTAGTGCTTGTCGATCATCGACTCGGAGGTGTCGAGGCGGTCGGAGACGACACCACGGGGAACGCCGTCGTCGCGGTACTTCGTCACGCGCGCCTTCCGAACGTCGTGCGTCGAGCGCGACGACGGACAGCTCGTCATCCCGTCGTCACGGGCGTACTCGCAGGTGTCCGGCTCCTTGTCGTGCGGACAGACGACACCGACCTTGCAGGGACGGGACCACCGATAGAACGCGTTTCGCACCGTCGTGTGCGAGACGCGGCCGTACTTCGTCGTCACCAGCGGCGTCCGACCGGCGTCGTCTTGGACGTTCTTCCGAGGACCGTCGATGTAGTCCCGGAGCGTCTGCGCGACGTCGCGACTGATTCGGTTGAACCGCTCGCCGTCCTCGTCGTTCTTCAGCGGCGTCCCGGTACTCGGCCGATGAACGAAATCGAGGCCGGGCTTCTCGCCCTCGAGCTCGCAGTCGTGCAGGTCGAGCGCGCGAACGGCACCGAGCCGCGCGCCCGTATGCCAGACGAGCATCCAGATCACGTGGTCGCGACTCGCGTACTCGTAGCGACGCAGGTACTCGATGATGGGCGGCACTCGGTCGGGCGAAATCGTCGAATCGCTCACTTCGTCCGCCGTCGAGAGGTTCGGTAGCGGCACTTTCTCGTACAGGTCCTCGGGGACTGCCTCGATCTGCGCGCAGAACCGGAGGAACGAGCGCACCGTCGTCAGTACCGAGTGGACGGTCTTCGGTGCGATCTCGCCGTCCTTCCCCTTCGAGTAGCCGCCGTTCCGACGCCACATGCGGAACTCGTAGAGGTCGCGCCCGTCGAGTTCGGTCATGTCGTCGATCCCGCCGTGCTCGCGACACCACTCGACGAACGCACGGAGGTGACTCTCGTGCGACATCCGCGTCCACTCCGCAGAGTCCTGCTTCATCGCCTCGAGGTGGAGTTCCACGGCCTTCTCCGGCGGAATCGGTTTCAGGTCACTCACGCGGACCACCTAGGCTCGGGTTCATACTCACCAACAACAGCCCGGCTGTAGATAAATCTACGGACTGATTGAATACACACATAGTGTAGCTATAACTGATATTCGCTCATCTCTTTCAAATGGAGGACTGAAATACGCGCAATGCGGAAATCTGGTAAGTGGCAGAGTGTCTGGGACGACCGAATCCTAGAGTACCTCCGTGAGAACGGGCCCGCTGGAGCCACTACGATGAAGAACAGCGGATATTTTGATATCTCTCGCGGACAGATTTCGGACCGGCTGGGGAAGCTCAAAGACCACCATCTCGTTCGAGAGATAGAGAACGGAGTTCACGAGATCACGGACGAGGGAGAGGCATACCTCGAAGAGGAATACGACGCAGCCGCAGGCGCGTATACATCCGATTCTGCCGACAACACTGGTGTGAGCAACAAGGGGGCAGATTCGGTCTAACATGATGCGGCACACCGGAGACTGGCAACGGCTCTGGGACGACCGCCTCTTAGAATACCTCAACGAACACGATACTGGAACAGCCGCAGAAGTATCGAAGGCACTCCCAGAGCAGATACCGAAATTGGTCCTCCGAAACCGTCTCCGGACACTGGCCCAAGCAGGATACGTCAAGCCGGGGCCGAACTACGAGAATTACGAACTCACGATTTGGGGACAGCGGTACCTGGAGGGACGCGTCCGTGCCGACTGTCTGTATCCTGAACCGTCCCCAGCGAGACCCGGCTACGTACTCAAATAACATGTACCGATTCGAACCCGACGAGATTGATAGTGAACGCGCGCACCACCAAGCACTTCTACAGGGGTGCGAAGGAGAGGAGCTGAAGCAGAAGCGAATCGGCAACCTCGGGGAGATCGCCTTCGAGCGCTTCTGTCGCGAGTACCTTCCGGCGGAGATGTGGACGTGGGAGAACGAGGAGGCGATTCGTCGCTGTAACCCGGAGAGCTTCTCGGGGTACGACTTCGAGATATTCGGCTACGAGGTGGACGTGAAGACCTCGCGCGACATCTCGGCGTTCACACCGCAGGCGCTCGCGGAGAACGACGACGAGGACGACATCATCGTGATGGCGTGGCACCGGGACAACGAGGACGCCCTGATCCTGCTCGGCTGGGAGTGGGTACACAGCATCACGACGAAAGTCGAGATGGAGGAGAAGTACACGGGCGAGACACCGGCAAAGCTCGAGCCCATCGCGGCGAGCCCGATGAACGAACTCATCGACCTCGGGCCGAACACCGCGCACCTGAACCAGATGCCGGAGAACCCGTTCGGGCCGGGTGACCGCGTCAAGAAGGTCGAAGGCCATCGCGGCGATCCCGCCGTCGTCGTCGAGGTCCTCCCACCGGAGACGGAGGCGAGCATCTACGGAAACACGATGGAGGAGGAAGCGGTCAACGTCGCGTTCCCGAGTCACCTCGAGGACGGACCGGGCGACTGGGAGACGATTCACCCGGCGAAACTGGCGTCGTACTGCGACGACCAGGACATCAAACTCTACACGTACAAGCACTCGAACTTAGAGTTCGCGTAACCGGAAACCCGTCGACGTGTTTACCTCCGGCGGGGAGCAAGGACCGCCACTGAAGAAATATGTTTTACTATCGCCACGGAGTGAACAAACGATACTACTGACGAATGATCGTACTGCACATATGGTGGACCGAAAAGAATCACACCATCTAAACCTATGATTTGTACCAGGGAGGGTCGTCGTCCAAACTACTGGCGTGTTCTAGAACTGCATCTGGGTCATCAGACTGTAGATATTCTTCCCTGCTTGTACAGTACTCAACAGGACCTGTAATTATGTACTTCTCAATTATCTGTTCAACGTCTTCGCTATCCGCACACCACGATTTAATTGTGGAGAGTGAGACTTTGTTTTGTTCCCTGAATTTTGGGCCCAGCCGCTCTAGGAGATCAATCGCGACAACCGTTTCGTCATATGGATTCTTCCCCCGCACTTAGCCCATGGTTAATTCCCAGTCGCTTAAGCTTACGCCCACTCTAACGATTTCCACCCCTGCAAATCCATTTGCATCGGTGGAAATTACTAAATAGCTGGCGGGTTTGGAGTCAACCATGGTGCAAGAGCCTGCCCGGAGCGCAAAGGGGACGTATGGTGAAGATTCACCGCTAGTCCGGGTGCTCGGACATGAGGGAAGAGCTAAAATCCTTGACGTGTTCCTTGGTAAGCACTACACGGAGCTTACTGCCGCTGATGTAACCCGCCTCAGTGGGATTGCCAGATCAACGTTTACCCGAAATGTGGAGGAGCTACTGGAACTAGATCTCATTGAGGAAACGGGAAAGTATGACGGGAGTCAGCATTACAAGCTGAACAAGGACAACCCAGTCACCAAAATTCTCGCGGATACGCAACACAAGCTGTTGGAACACGATGAGCAAATCATCAACAACAGTTCCTCACATCGGACGGTTTCCATCCAACGTGACTCTCACGAGGATGAGATGACTGAAAGCCAAGAATCGTTAGCTGAGAAGTTAGCCCATAAATTAGCTGACGATCAATCAGCTGATATGCCGCAAAATGGGCACCCGGCATAACAATGCCAATTGAACACAACCCTGAGGTTACCACGCTTCCGAACTACACGAACCTCGTCTTCCTTGATGATGAAGACGGCTCACGTCTCTCATTATTTACCGAGCGTGAGGCCCCACCGATTCCTAGTGAAGGAGATGAAATCACCCTGGGTGATGGCACGCTCGAAAAAGAGCCATCAGAGAATGGGACCTTTGAAGTTGAGCCAGATGAAGAGTACATTGGAATTGTAAAGAAAGTCGATTACAACTACTTACTTGTCCACTTCGATTCTGAAGACGACCACCAACAGTTATTTAACCAAGTGGAGGTCAGACTATCAATCAACGAATCGACCGTTCCGGACAGTGACGAATAAGATGAGACGAAAGGCGGTGATTGATATACCTGAAGCTCACCGCCGCATTAATTGCCACTAGCCGGCAGCACGGCTTCTTTATTCAGATTGGGTTCCGAATCGGTGTTAAATATAAATAGAATCTATCTAACAATTGGTCAAAAGTCTATTTCATCGCTCTCAGCGACAGCAGAAACGCGGCAATGATGTTTACCCCCATGGGAGGGGGCAAAGACCGCCGCCGCGTACGCTTGTCCGCATACCAATATGACCGCACCACCTGACGGTGGATAGAGGGTTGCAGTAGATAGAGGAGCGCATCGCGCCCGTGCCGGGGCCCGTTGAGGGCCGCGGGCGCGGACGCTCGCGCGGAAGCGAGTGGGCGAGCAGGAGTGTCCCGGCACGTCAGGCTTCGAGGTCGAACGTCGATTTCTCGTCGGGCTCGTAGGTACCGGTGATCGGGGGCACGTGGCCGAGGGGAAACTTGAGATCGACAGCGCCGGCGTCGTCGTCGAGTCGGTCGAAGAACTCAGCGGAGTAGACATCGTCGTCGCCGCGCCGCCGCTCGCGGTGTTGAACGATGAAGTCGTCGGCGTGCTCGCGGACGGACTTGATGATGTCCTTGCCGTCCTTCCGGTGGCCGATCAGGATGTAGCGCGCACCGTCCTTCGCCTTCCCGGTGATCAGCGGGTACATCTGCTCGTTCGCGGCATAGCTGTTCGTCTGCCCGTCGAGGACGGTCGAGAGTTCGTCGAGGACCACGATGGTCTTCTCGTGCTCCTCGAGGACAGCGCGCAGTTCGCTCTTCGACTCGACGAACTCGGTCCGCTCCTGGAGCCAGTCGTCTTGCCAGACGAGCGAGGTCACGTTCGTCGCGAGCACGAGCTCGTCATCGTCCCGGAGCCCGAGCTCGGCCATCGCGAGCGCAGTCATCGTCTTCCCGCCGTCAGTGTCACCGACGAACTGCCCGAGGTAGCCGTCCGTCCGCATCCGCTCGACGACACGCACGAACGCCTGCAGCGAGGACACGTCCGTCTCGCGAGACGTGAGTCCAGAGAGGTAGTTCAGCGTCGCGAGGTGGCCCTCGCGGACGGCCCACGTCGCGAGTTCCGAACCGTACCGCTCGATCAACCGCTTACAGTACCGAGTGTCCTCGAACGTCGGCGGGAGATGCACGTCCACGTCGTCGTCCACGTTCGCATGGTACTCGCGAATCTGCGAGTAGTGTTGCTTGTACCAGACGTACCGCTTCAGCGGTTCGCCCTGGAGGAAGGGAGCGAGCGGGAGCGTTCGACGATTCGACGTGAGCTTTCCCTCGGAAACCTCGCGGAACTCGGCCGCAGTAACGCCGTCGGCATTACCGTCCATCGTCGACACCTCCATCAACGTCGCCACCGAGATCGTCGTCGAGGTCGAGCGAGAGGTCGAGATCACCGTTCTCTCTCAGTTGCTCGAGTGGGCGCGTCGAATCGGTCGACGGCGCACCGTCAGCAAGATCGTCGAGCGAGGTGAGGTCGTCGCGAACACCGAGGTCGAGATTCGCCATGTCCTCGAGCCCGACCGCGAACTCGTCGGCCTCGGCACCGGCGATCAGCGACCGACCGATAGAGACGGAGTTCCGAACGACCTTCGAGTCCGCGGACGCGCGCGTCTGCAGAGCGGACTGGACGAGCGGCACCATCTCGTCGCGCTGCTGGTCGAGCACGCTCTTGTCCTCGAGGAACTGGTAGTAGCTCACCGCACCCGACCACGTCCCTTCGAGCACGACGACTTTCTCGGGCGACACCGAGCCGTCGTCTTGGACGCGGTCGCGCGACTCGGTACGGAGGCCTTCGGCGATATGCACCGTCCGGCCGTCGCGAGTGGAGTGACGACGGTCGAGCGAGCCATCGGTCTCAGCGGTACTGAAGAACGACGGGCTCCAGAGTTCGAGTCCGACCTCTTGACCATCACCATCGACGTACAACACGGGCCGCGAGGTCTTCCCTGCGAGGACGAACAGGCAGAGGAAGACGAGCGTCGCGACGTACGGCACGAACCCGGACATGACGAGCGTGGAGAGCGCGAGCGCTCGAGAGGGAACGTCAGCGACCCACACGACGACGACAGCGAGCAGACCGACGACACCGATGGCGATGGGGAGCGCGGCGACGCGCAGTACGTCGGTCAGACTCGAGCGCCACGTCGAGGAGGACTCGGCACGGGCCGTCTCCTCAGAAGACATGGCGGCGACCTCCGATGTACCGCTTGTAGCCGAGGCCAGCAGCGAGCGCACCGAGGAGCGCCGCGAGCGCCGCAGCACCAAACGTCACGATCCAGTCGCCGTTAGACGGCGTCCCGGGCAGGAGTGAACCCGACGAATCCTCACGCGAGTAGACGGTCGGACAGCTCCCCGACTCGATGCACGCGCCCGTCGTCACACCAACGGATGCACGCCCATCGAGACGGTCAGCAGGAACGGTAACAGTCGTCGTCTCACCACGCTGTAGAACCACGCGCCGAAACGCGGTATGCGCGACGCGACCCGAGCGTTCGGCAGACCCGGAGAGCGTGATAGCGTGGTATTGCGAGACTTCCAAAGAGACGCGCATGACGCCGTCGGAGTACGCCCAGCCGGTAATCGTCGCGACGCCGTCAATCGGAACCGGACCACCGGTCACGACAGTCGTGTTCGACGAGGACGCCGACGAGTTCGTTGGAGCCGAACCGTTCGTCGAGGCGTTCGTCCCATTCGGTGCTGCAGCTACCGAGCCGGTGACCGTGACGGTCACGAGCAAGACGACCAGCAGGAAGCGTCTCATAGAGCCGCCGCCGGAATCGAACCGACGCAGGTGCCGACCACGAGCGGCTACCGGTCGTTAGACCGGGTTGAGGGCGTCGCCGAGGCGGGTGAAGAACCAATCGACGAGGCCCTGCGCGCCGTCGGCGATGGCGTCGACGAACCCGCCGACGGTCTGGGAGATCGCGTCGCCGACGATAGCCTGCATCGACCACCAGCCGGTGACGTCACCGAGCGCCCAGCCGAGCAGGAGCAGGCCGACGAAGACGAGCACGAGGGAGAGCAGCGGGCGCGCCATCGCTAGTCCCTCTGCATGACCGCCGCCGCGCCAATCGCGACCACCGCGAGCCCCACGATGATGAGCGGTCCACTATCCCCCGAGCCGGAACCGGAGCCACTACCGGAGCCGCCGGCGGCGAGTCTGGCGTTGATGGCCTTCGACTGATTCAGCAACGCCTCCATCTTCGCGACGTACTCGGTGGTGTTGCTCGTCTGGTAGGTGGTTTTGGTCGCCGAGACGTTCGCGACGCTCGCTCCGTCCATCGACGTGATGTTGCCGATCTTGAACTCGCCCTTGAGGGAGAGATGTCGGCCGTCGGTGGTTGCGAGGTAGACCGGCGCGGAGACGTTCACCGCCGAGGTGTTCGAGCCGCCGACGGCGTAGGTCGTGTTGGACTGCCACGCGCCGCCGGGCGCTTCATCGGCGAGTAGGAGGCCGTAGTCGGTCGTGGTGTTGTGGCGGACCTCCATCGTCCCGAGGCCGTCCATGTCGGGCGCAGCGAGGCCCATGCCGGAGAGGGCCGCGACGGCGTCGTAGAGGTTCACGTTCCCGTCCGAGTCGGGACTAGTACGGTAGAGGTCGGTGGTGCGACTGGTGATTTCGGAGGGCGTGACGGTGCCGTTTTCGAGGGCGGGCCACATGCCGTCGATCCAGTCGTAGGAGGTGTTGAGCTGTTGCTCGGAGAGCTGATTGATGCGGTCGTATTGTGTCCGGTACCACTGGTTATCGTAGAGTACAGTCTGAGGAGTTTGAGAGGTCGACGGGACGACAAACGCCTTATTAATCGAGTCGTCAAACTCAGTCCCGCTAACCACGCGTTTGTGCAGGTAGAGGGAGGCCTCCTGCTCGCCGCCATTACGATATTGCGGAGAGAGAGTTGTGACGGTAGACCCATTAGGTAGTTGGTAGGTGTCGTTGAAGATGCCGATGAGCGGGTAGCCGTAGGGGTCAGTTTGAATCAGGTCATTGGAGACGTCCGACTCGTTAACCGCTCGCTGTCTAAGCGTCCATGCGACGCTGATCTGAGTGCGCTTCGAGGACAGGAGGTTGTACTGCTTGGCGCTCCAGTAGTCCTTGATTGCCTCGCGAGCGGCCGCTCGTGCTTCTGTCTTTGAGGAGTTGTTGGCCCACGCTTTCGCGACGGCAACCTCGGCGCGCATCCACGCGGCGCTCTGCGAGTCGTTGAGGTGATTGTTGAAGACGGTCTTGGTCGTCTCGAACTGCGCGCGCTGGGCCTGCGCAGCGAGCGCGATGTCGACCTTCGTCTGGTTCGTCTTCGCGTCGCGGACGTTCTCGACTTCGCTCGACGTCGAGCCGAGATAGGCCTGACAGTCGTTTTCGAGGTCGGACGCGTTGAGCGCCCACTGGCCGTTGGTCATGCCGAACGCGGTCCACGACGCCGTAATCGCGAGCTGCGAGCACGTCCCGGACGTGACCGACGGCGCGACCGTCGGCGAGTCGATGGCGCTCGTCGAGGACGACGTCGCGCCGGCGACGGGAGCGGCCGCCGTCGAGGAGACGATGAGCACGACGAGCGCGAGCGCGGCGACGCGACGGGGAAGCGAGCGCGTCATCGTCCATCACCCCGAGAGTGGTGGTCCGCGAGCGCGACGAACGCGAAGATCGCGACGACGGCGGCGACGAGGAACGGGAGCGAGCCAGCGAGCGCATGACCCGCGCTCGCGCAGGCGAGCAGCGGCGTCACGGGAGAACACCCGTGTTAGCGATAGCGACGCCAGCGAGCGACGCCAGCGCACCAGCGACGTACATAACACGTCCGTCGATGTTCTGAAGTTCAGTTTCCATGCTTCTCACCACCTATCTCGCGACGATTGCACCGACGACGATTTGCAGGCTAAGCACGACGCCGTCCGACCACGGCGAGTACGTCGCCATCATGTCCTGCACAGGAGTGAGGAAGGCGTACGCAGCGAGCAGGCCCATCACGCCGGCGACGATGAACCACTCGCTCGGATGGTAGTACCGTGGGTCGCGAGTCGAGCTCGAGAAGAAAATCAGGCAGAGCGCAGCCATCGACGCACCCCACGGCAGGTACTTGTACCGCGTGAGGAGGTCGATAGCATCCTGCGCGAGCCCGGTCATCACGAGCCCGCAGAGCGCGAACACGAGCAGGCCGAAGGAGGTCAGGATGCTGATGCGCTTGTACGCGCGAATCACACCCGACCAGCCGCTCGAGGACGAGTACGCCATCAGTCACCACCGTCCCGAACGCGGACCTCGAACCCGTACGCCTCCTGCTCCTCGCCGTTCTCGTCCTCGAAGGTGTACGAGTCTTCGTCCTTCTTGATGCCGACGACATCACCGGGTCCGACGTCGGCGTTGTCGAGCGGGCGCGTGACGGACGCACTCGCGAAGTAGGAGACGTACCGAGGCTCCTCACCATCGACGCGAGTCAGGTGGAAGCGATCACGTCCGTACCGGTCGGCGTCGCGCTCGATGGCCCGCACTTCAGCGACCACCGAGTCGCCGGGGTCGAGATTCAGAACATCGTCGTACTCTTCGTCGTCGTTACCGGAGGAGACCTCAGCGAGGTCGTCCCAACTCGGCTGTTTGCCTTGCGACATACGCGCGCATTTTGGCACCCTATCAACTAGACGACTAGAGTGGGGCCTAGGGGGAGGAAAGAGTATTTATACCGGTTTGAGGGGGAATAGCTAGTCTTGAGAAGGGAACAGCGGATCAATTTTCCAGATGAGCAGAATGATTCGAGCCATAATTCCGGCAGTAAGCAAACCGCTGGCAAGAAGTATCCCATCTATTCTCTCGGGGGGCCATTCCGTTACCACCGTTCCGATGATGATAACGAGTGTAGCATACAGCACTCCAAGATTCGTGCCACTGTCAGAGTCCATATAGCAGCGAACCGTAGTCAAGGCCGATAAACTCACGTCTTTGAACGAGTATTCTCAATCTCGCTGAAGGCCGTTTCTAGATGCTTTGGCGGCACACCAGACTGTGCGACAACACCCATCGGCGAGAGTGACGTGTTTTCAGCGAGGTGGCGAACGCGGTCGAGGGCGTCGTCGAGTTCGCGCTGCTCCTCGAAGGACAGCTCACGGACGACCGGGTCCGGATCAAGGAAGGACAGCCACTCGTCTACTGAGAGTGAACCGAGCGACCAGTCTTCGGCCGCGTTCGCGAACCGGAGTTCGTCACCGTCACACTCGCAGTGGTCTGGGAGATCGTCGCCACGCCAAGACTCGAGCGACCGAGCGAGCACGTCGCACCGACACACAACGTACGTCGCCGGGTCACCCAGGAACGCGGCAATCTCGCCGCGAGTCTTCGGGCGCGTCGGTATCCGCAGCGCGCGCATATCGACGCCACCGCCCGTTGCGGGCTTCTCCTCGCCGGAGGACTCGATGATGGCGTCCATCCGCCACGACGGCGCGCGAGTAACCGAGTCGAACTCGACGCACGTACCGTAATGGGGGTCGACTTTCGTCGACGCCGAAGCAGCCGCGCGCGCAGACGGCCACCGGTCGCCGACACTCCCGGCGTCCCATCGGTCTGATTCGCCGTCGTCCTCGAGCCCGTCGCCGGACCCATCAGCCGCGAGCACGCGAGCGCCGGTTTCTCGACGAGCCTCAGTCAGCGTATCGTAGTGCTGCGGAATCTGCCAGGGCGAGCCACAACACGAACACTCGAAATCAACGCCGCGCCGCGACGAGCGAACGATTCGCTCACCGTGGCCGACGTTCTGGTTCGACCGTTCTGACTCGTGGCGCTGTTTACAGGAATCAGCAGCTATCGCGCTGTTCGCCGTCATCGACCGCGTCGCCTTCTGCGAGCCGGTCGCCCACTGGGTCGCGGCCCACATGATGTACTGGTCCGACCGTTCGAGCAAGTCCTCTTCCGCCGAGGCGATATACTCAGCGGCGTACGCGGACCACGACTCGATTTCTTCGTCGTCACCGACACGCCGTACCGAGATCGCGCCGTCACCGTGCGCGCTCGAGCCGGCGAGGTCGCACACGTCTACGTGCTTGTCGATCACCTCGCGGAACGCGGATTCGAGACGGCGCGTCTGGTCGCCGGTACCGAGTGGTGCAGCGTCGACCATCAGCATCACGTGATGGTGGCCGTAGCCGACGTTCGGGCCGTCACCGGGGTGTGGCTCTCCTTGCTTGTGGTACAGGTAGTCGATCACACCGAGCTTGTCCAGCTGATAGTGGAGAGTTCGATAGACGCCATCGGTCCACGAGTCCGCGATCTCGCGGTCGTGGTCGGCCGGGCCGATTCGGTCGCCGTTCGGCATCGAGGTACCTGAAAGCGTGAGGATCACCGAGTGTGGATTCTCGTACTCGGGCTCCGCGTCACCGCCAGACGGACGCTGGCCGCCGACCGTCTCGCGTTCGAGCGCTTTCAGGCGGGCGACCTCGCGCTTGCAGTAGCTCGGCTGCCACGAGTTTTCGAGTTCGATCAGGAACTCCTCGTAGTCGGACTCGCCTGCGTATCCGCGAGCGAGTCGTCCCTGTCGTCCTCGAGCCCGTTCGTACCACGCGAGCATCGCGGCAATCGCGTCCAACCAAGTGACAGCGCGCCGTTCTTCGACCTCGCTCACGTTGAACGTGTCACCGGTCGGACCGGGTTCGTCGACGCGGTACTCAACCCACGTCTCATTGACGACCTCGGAGCGGAGCTTCCGACCGTCCGTCTCGGACAGCGGCGTCATCAACCGCTCGCCGTACTCGTCCCATATCTGTGCGAGCCGGTGAGCCGGGTGAGGCAGGTCACGCGTCGGGTCAACGTCCTCGAAGTCGTTGAGACCGTATCGCTGAATTGCCGTCTGAAGCGCTCTACACGATGACGAAGAGTTAGTCCGGTTGGCTGGCCAAGCCGCACCGCCGGTTGATTGCCCGGTACTCATAAGTCGAGGTCAGAAGGAGAGTCGCCAGTACGGCAGATGGGACAGCTACCGGGGTGGACTGCGAGGTCGCGAGCGTACTCGACGATGTACGCGTCGCAGGTCCCGCAGGTGTACGCGACGTTCACCGCGTCTCACCCGAGAGGTATCGCGCGTAGCAGTCGAGGCAGACCCGCGCGCGGAACAGAATCGACTCAGCGGGGTTGATGCAGGGCGTCCAGCAGTTCCGGCACTTGTAGGCCCGCTGGTCAGCGTCGAGGTCGGCGGTGAGCCGCGCCTCGATCTCCGCGCGGAACTCGGCAGCGGAGGAGCGCGAATAGGGGTCACCCGGTTCAGGTGAACCGCTCGGCCCTTGGGAGGCATCAGACACGAGAATCACCTCCTAGGCGACGCCGACGAGGGGTCCCTCCCTCCGGTCGGGACTGATGCGGTGGGAGGTCGAGGACCGAGCAACTACCGCTGGGCAGTACCGTCCGCGCTCGCGGCGCAGCGCTCGCGCTGGCCGAGCAGAAATCGACGAGATTCTGGCCGGACTCGAGTACGGAAGGGCCGGCCTTTGCAAAGCTAATCGCCAGAGGGCGACGGGGCGCGCAAGCTAACCTGTTTGGATCAGAATATACGTCGTTCTCGGACGAAGCTAAAACGCCGTGAAGGTGTCGAAGAAGGCTTGATACGCCAGAATCGGTTTGGCGTCGATTCTGGAGGTTTGCGAGTGGGCGTTGCAGGATTTGAACCCGCGGCGTCTTGGTCCGAAGCCAAGTGCTCTGTCCAAGCTGAGCTAAACGCCCGCGTATGTTCGTTCCGGGCGGTGGCGCTTAAGTCCCGCGATTCGGCGTGCACGAGATGCGGGCGTTTATGCGGGTGGGCCGACGACGCTGCGGTAATGTCTCTCGGCGAGCGGGCGCGCGGACTCTTGGACCTCTGTCGACCGCTGAACGCGGTCCTCTCGGGCGTGTTGACGCTCATCGGGGCGTACGTCGCGGGCCGGCCGTTCGCGGGCGCCGCGCTGGTGGCGGCGCTCGCGACGGTGTTCGCGGTGGCGGCGGGGAACGCGATCAACGACTACTTCGACCGTGAGATCGACCGGATCAACGCACCTGAGCGCCCAATTCCGCGCGGCGCGGTGTCGCCGCGCGGGGCACTCGCGTTCAGCGTCGCCCTCTTCGCGGTGGCGGTGGTGTTCGCGCTCTCCCTCCCGGTGGTCGCGGTCGCGATTGCGGCGGTGAACCTCGTCGCGCTCGTCGCGTACACGAAGCTCTTCAAGGGCCTGCCGGGTGCGGGGAACGCTGTCGTCGCGTACCTCGGCGGGAGCACGTTCCTCTTCGGCGCGGCGGCGGTCGGCCGCCCGCTCGCGGGGGCGGTGCTCGCGTTGCTCGCGGCGCTCTCGACGTTCGCGCGCGAGGTGGTGAAGGACGTCGAGGACGTCGCGGGCGACCGCGAGGAGGGGTTGAACACGCTCCCGATTGCGGTCGGCGAGCGTCCCGCGCTCCTCGTTGCGGCGGGCGTGCTGGCGCTCGCGGTGCTGGCGAGCCCGCTCCCCTACGTCACCGACCTGTTCGGTGTCGCCTACCTCGCAGTCGTCGTGCCGGCGGACGCCGTGATGGCGTACGCGGCGTATCTGGCGTTCTCGGATCCGACTCGCGCGCAGGGGCTCCTGAAGTATGGGATGGTGCTCGCGGCGGCGGCGTTCGTCGTCGGACGGGCGTTCGCGTGAGTGGGGGTCGGGGCCTCTAGGTTTTTCGGCGCCGCGTGCGAACGCCCACGTATGCCCGTCGAGGACGACGAGACGCTCGCGGAGATACTCGACTACGAGACGATTGCGGTCGTCGGCTGTTCGAGCACGCCCGGGAAGGCCGCCCACGAGATCCCGAAGTACCTGCAGGAGCACGGCTATCGCATCGTCCCGGTGAACCCGACGGTCGACGAGGTGCTCGGGGAGCGCGCGTACGACTCGCTCGCGGACGTCGAGGAGGACGTCGATGTCGTGGACGTCTTCCGGCCGAGCGAGGAGGTCGCGGGCATCGTCGAGGAGGCGCTCGCGCGCGAGGACGTGCGGGTCGTCTGGACGCAACTCGGCATCGAGGACGACGAGGCGGCGCGTCGTGCGGAGGAGGGGGGCCTGCTCGTCGTGCAGGACCGCTGTCTGAAGGTCGAACACGGCCGCCTGAAGTAGGCTTACGCGTCCGCGTCGTCGAGGTCCGCGTCGTCGAGGTCGGCGAGCACCGCCTCCGTGTCCACGCCGTTCTCGGCGGCGATGGCTTCGAGGAGCGCGCGCTGCTCGGCGAGTTCGGCGTCGAGGTCGGCGACGCGCTCGTTCGTCTCGCTCACGGTGTCGCGCATCTCGTGTATCTGCTCGCGCATCGACTCCACGCGCTTGTAGAGCTTCTCCGCGAGGTCCGTCAGCTTGCTCACCTTGCTCGCCGTGTTCGCCAGTCCCATACACCACTCTCGGCCGTCCCGACCCTAAGGTCTTCCCCCGTCGCCCGGGTTAACGAAAGGCCCTTATGTGAAACCCGACTACGCAGAGATGGACTAGGTCGGGCGGTTTGGCCCCGCCCCTCGCCCGCGAAATGGTCATCAGCGGGGACCGAACGCCGTGGGAGTCCGGCCCGCCCGGGTCGGACCCCGGAAGCCGACGTCGAAACCTCGTCCTTCGGGGGCGACGGTCCGTCGTCTACGCGCCTGCAGGGGCGTCGTAGCACGGTTCGTCGGTGCGATCCCGCCAGGCACGGAAGTGAGCAGCGGAGCACCGGACGGTCGTCGCTCGAAGGGTCGCGGGGTGGAGGAGGCGACCGGGACTATCCGTCCCGGAACGGTCAGGCGACCACGGCCCGTCCACCATTCATACCGGTTTTCACTGCCCACGAGCCGCCGGCTCGCGCTGGTGCTCGACGCGTGGAGCCACAGAAGCGGGGAGGGGCGGACGTCGCTACTCGGCGTCGAAGGCCTCGGGGTCGACGGCCTCGCCGTTGACGGTGACGGCACCTTCGAGCGTGCGCGTCGGGTAGGGGATGTCGATGCCCTCCTCGTCGAAGCGCTCCTTGACGGCCTGCACGTACTCGCTGCGGGTCTTCACGAAGTCGGCGCGCGAGGGGTCGCTGATCCAGAAGCGGCTCTTGAGGCCGACGAAGGAATCGCCGAGCTGGGTGAGGCGCACGGAGACGCCGGGGTCGTCGAGGATGTCGTCGCGCTTCTCGGCCTCCTCGACGATGATCTCCGTGGCCTTCTCGATGTCGTCGTCGTAGCCGATGCCGAACTCGAACTGGACGCGGAGTTTGTCCTTCGCGACGGGGTTCTTGATGACGCCGTCGGTGAGGTTCGAGTTCGGGACGGTGAGGAGTTCGTTGTCGAAGGTGCGCACCCGACTAACGCGGAGGCTGATGTCCTCGACGACGCCGGAGTTGCCGTCCCACTCGATCCAGTCGCCGATCTTGAACGGCTTGTCCGTGTAGATGAAGATGCCCGCGACGAAGTTCTTCAGGACGTCCTGCATCGCGAAGCCGATGGCGAGCGTCGCGGCCGCGCCGATGGTGGCGACGGCGGTGAGGATGTTCCCGAAGCCGGCGAACGCGAACGCGACGCCGACGGCGACGAACAGCACGACGATTGCCGTGACCTTCCGGAGCGGGCGTTTGGCGTGCTCGTCGAGACCGCGCCGTTCGAGGACGCGGCTCACGAGCGGGAGCACGACCGCCTTCCCGACGTAGTAGAGGACGGCGGCGACGACGAGGAAGGTGATCGCCTTCCCGAGCGGCCCCGCGTAGGAGGCGTCGATGTAGCGCGCGAGGAAGTCGCCGACGGCGTTCCCGGTGGACGCCTGGAGTGGGAGCGCGACGCCCGTCATCGGGTGTAGACGGCGGTGTTCCCGCGCGTCTCGAAGACCTCCGCGTTCGCCTTCTCGGCGAGGTCCTCGGCGAGTTCCTCGGTGGTCGTCCCGCCCCGCGACGCGCGGAGGAACTTCACCTTCACCACGTCCCGGTCGCCGAGTTGGTCGTCGAGCTCGTCGACGACGGACGCGATTCCGGCCTTCCCGACCCAGACGGTCACGTCCGCCTCGTGGGCTTTCGTGCGTAGATCAGCCATTACGTCCTCGATAACTCGCGGCGAGACTTTGAAGCTTCGGCCTTTGGGCGCGTCACGCGCCGACCGTGGCGATCAGTGATACGGGTAGCGCGCCTGCGCGCCGCAGTCGCAGGTGACGACGACGTGGCCGTCCTGCAGGCGGACGCGGGCGTTCCGCCCGGGAATCAGGTAGGTGTCGCAGGCGTCGCAGGTGAAGCGGACGAGGTCGCGGGGGAGGCGCAGGCGGTTGCGCTCGGCGATGCGGCGGGCGAGTCGGACGTACTCGCGCGAGCGCTCGTACTCGCCGTCGCGCGCGGCGGCTTCGGCGAGCGCGGTGAGTCGCTCGATGCGTTCCTCCGCGACGGTCATACCCCGAGAGTCGGCGACGGCGCCCGAAAACCGTTCCGGTAGGCCTTTCGCCGCCGCCCCGCATCACCCCGTATGCGCACCCTCGACTACCTCGAATTCGAGGACCGCCTGCGTGGCGGCATCGTCACGGCGACCCGCCAGCAGCGCAAAGCCCTCCGCAGGCAGGGGGTGGACGTCACCGAGTCGCCGTGGCGGGCGGGCGACCCGGTGCGCTCGCTCGGCACCGCGTTCGCGGGGCTGGGCTACTTCGACGACTACGACGTCGCGCACTGCAACACCATCGGCCCGGGGTCGCTCGCGGTCGCCCGGCACGCGAAACGCGAGGACGTCCCGCTCGTCCTCCACGCGCACACGACGGGCGAGGACTTCGCTGGCTCCTTCCGGTACTCCGAGCGCGCCGTCCCCGCGCTGAAGGCCTACCTGACGCGCTTCTACGCGCAGGCGGACGTCGTGCTCTGCCCGAGCGACTACACGCGCTCGGTCCTCGAGTCCTACCCCGTCGACGCCCCGATACGCACGGTGTCGAACGGCGTGGACGTCGAGAGCCTCGAGGGGTACGAGTCGTTCCGCGAGGAGACGCGCGAGCGCTTCGACCTCGAGGGGATGGTCGTCTTCTCCGTCGGCGAGGTCTTCGAGCGCAAGGGCCTCTCGACGTTCTGCCGGCTCGCGGAGCGCACCGACTACGACTTCGCGTGGTTCGGCCACTACGAGACGGGCGCGGCGGCGAGCGCCGAGGTCACGAAGTGGACGCAAAACCCCCCGGAGAACGTGACGTTCACGGGGTTCGTCGAGGACAAGCGGATGGCGTTCGGCGCGGGCGACGTCTACTGCTTCCCGACGAAGAACGAGAACCAGGGCATCGCCGTCCTGGAGGCGATGGCGACCGGGAAGCCGGTCGTGCTCCGGGACATCCCGGTCTTCGAGGAGTTCTTCGAGGACGGCCACGACTGCCTGAAGTGCGAGACCGAAGCGGAGTTCCGCGACGCCCTTGAGCGACTCGCCGACGACCCCGAGCTGCGCGAGCGCCTCGGTGCGAACGCGCGCGAGACGGCGAACGAGCACTCGCTCGCACGCGTCGGCGAGCGCCTCACGGACGTCTATCGGGCGCTGTTGAACGGGGAGGTGCCGCCCGAGTCGAGCGAACCGATGGACGGATAGGCCCGCGCGCCACAGTCGGGCGTATGCAGCCACGCGTCGCGGCGTTCACGGACACCTACCTCCCGACGGTCAACGGCGCGACCTACACGGTGCGGACGTGGCGCGAGCGCTGGCAGGCCCGCGGCGGTCGGATGGACGTCGTCTACCCGGACGCGGACTACGAGCCCGACCCCGGCGAGCATCCCGTGGCGAGCCTCGACTTCCCCTTCTACGAGGGCTATCGCCTCGCGCTCCCGCACACGCCGCGCGGCGTCGTCACCCCGGACGTCGTCCACGCCCACTCGCCGTTCGCGGTCGGGCTCGCGGGCTACCGCTACGCCCGGCGTCAGGACGCGCCGTTCGTCGTCTCCTACCACACGCCGACGAGCGAGTACGTCGAGTACCTCGCGCCGGACGCGCTCGTCGCGCCCCTCGAGCGCGCGAGCGAGCGCTGGGAGCGGTTCTTCCTCGACCGGGCTGACCTCGTGCTCGCGCCGAGCGAACGCACCTGCGCACACGTCCGCGACCTCGGCGTCACCACGTCCGTCGAGGCGCTCTCGAACGGCGTGGACGTCGAGTTCTTCGCGCCGACCGAGAGCGCGGGCTTCCGCGAGCGCCACGGCCTCGGCGACGGCCCGCTCGTCGGCTACACGGGCCGCCACGGCTACGAGAAGCGCCTGCGCGACCTCGTGGACGCCGTCGCGGGGCTCGACGCGACGCTCGTCGTCGGCGGGGACGGCCCCGCGCGCGACGACCTGGAAGCCCGCGCCCGCGAGCGGGACGTCGACGCGCGCTTCCTCGGCTTCCTCGACCGCGAGGAGCTCCCGGCGTTCTACAGCGCGCTCGACGTCTTCGCGTTCCCGAGCCCGGTCGAGACCGAGGGCCTCGTCGCGCTGGAGGCGAACGCCTGCGGGACGCCGGTCGTCGGCGCGGACGCCGGCGCGCTCGTCGAGACGGTCGACGACGGGGAGACCGGCTATCACTACCCGGTTGGCGATGTTGATGCGTTCCGCGACGCGATCCGGCGCGCGCTCGATGAACGGGCGTCGCTCTCCGAGGCGTGCGTCGCGCGGCGTGAAGAAGTGAGCGTCTCGCGGGCCATCGACCGCTTAGAGGCGGCGTACGCCCGCGTTCTCGATTAGTCGCGGTCCTCGAGCGCGTTCGCGATGCGGTCGAGCTTGTTGTTCGTTCGCTCGACCTCCTTGCGGAGCTGCTCGAGCTCGCGGCCGATCTTCTTCTGCGCGCCGGAGTCCTCCTCGCCGCCGCGGCCGCCGGGACCGCCGCCCATCCCACCGGGGCCGCCACCGCCGCCCATCATGCCGCCCATCATCTGCGCGAACGGGTTGCCGCCGGCACCGCCGGGGCCGCCACCGCCACCCATCCCGCCGGGGCCGCCTTCGCCGCCCATGCGCTCGCGGAGCTCCTCGCGACGGTCGCCCTCGTCGCCCTCGCGCTCCTCGCGCTGCTCGCGGATCTCCTCGACGCGCTCGCGGAAGGACTTCGTCTCGTCGTCTCCCTCGCCGGTGTCGGCGTCGGTGCCCTCGCTCTCGTGGTCGTCGTCTGCCATACGCCGTGTTTCACGTGTCGGTGTGAAAAGCCCTGTGTCACCGGCCGGTGAGGGGGGCTACGAGAACGCGTCCGCGTCGCGCGCGAGCCGGACGACGACGGCGGCGGCGACGAGGAGGACGACGACGTCGAAGCCCGCGCGGAAGAGCGGCTGGTAGCGCGCGCTCGCCCAGACGCCGATGAGCGTGCCGACGGTCGTGTAGAGATTCACGGCGGCGACGAGCGCGAGCACGCCCGCGATGGCGATGCCGAGCCAGCGCGCGACGCGCACCAGCGAGCGGCCGGACGCGTCGGTCGAACCGGTCGGCTCCGCGCCGTCGTCGACCTCCGCCTTCGATGCGTCGTCGGCGCCGACGCGTTCGACGGCGTCCGCCGGTTCGTCGTGGTCGGGGTCGCTCACGCCGACCACCTCCGTGCGAGGAGGGCGACGCCCGCGAGCGCGGCGAGCGCGGCGGGGACGCCGAAGCCGGGCGTCCCGCCGCTCGTCTCGGTGGTCGTCCGCGGCGGCTCCCCGTCCTCGCGGTCGGTCTCGAAGTCGCTGACGTCCAGCTCGACGCCTCGGGTGGTCTCGTTCACGCTGATGGTGCGCGACGGGTCGAGGTTCGCGGCGGCCGTCGTCGAGTCGACGATGACGCCGTCCTTCCGGAGGATCGCGTCCACGTAGTAGTTGTAGCCGCTCGGGACGGCGAGCGTCGCGTTCGGCGTGACGGTGTGCCCGGACGCGACGTCCGAGACGGCGACGCTCGCGCGGTCCGCGACGAGGTTCGAGTCGGCCTGTCGCGCGACGTACTCGACGGTGACGGGCTCGCTCTCCCCACCCGTGTTCGTCACGTGCGCGGCGACGTCGAGCGTCGTGCGCTCGTCGCCCGCCTCGCGGACGGCGACGGCGACCGTCGGGATGACCCCGCCGGCGAACTCGTGGAAGCGGATCGGACTCCGCGCGTACGCGGGCGTGAGCGCGCCGACGCCGCGCACCGAGCGGTGGCCGGTCGCGACCCGACTGCCGTTCTCGTAGACGACCGTCTCGATCCGGTAGCCGCCCGCGCGCTCGACGGTGAGGGTCGCCGTCGGGGCGCGCTCGCCACCGGCGGTGAGCGTGCCGAGCGAAGCGGTGGTGCTCGTCGCGACGAACCCGCTCTCGAGGTCGATGGCGCGCGTGAGCACGGTGACGTTCCGAGCGGTGCCGCCGTCGTGGCTAACGTAGTTCGTCACGCCGAGCGTGACGGTGTCGCCGGCGACGGCGGTCGGCGCGACGGTCATCTCCGTGTACGCGATGCGTGCGGGCGGGCGGTCCCGGTCGGGCGGCGCGAGCGCGCCGGGGACGGCGAGGGCGGCGACGAGCGACAGCGCGACGAGCGCGGCGGCGCCGCCGAGGAGGGCTCTCTCTGCGTTCACGGCGGCGAATCACGAGCCAGCGATAAGTGTCTTCGGGGTGTCAGGAGAACGCGCCGAGGCTCGCCTGCAGGTCGCGCCCGCTCGCCTCCGCGCGCGCCTCGTGGCCGACGAGGTCCCGGAGGTCGACCGCGTACGTCGTGCCCGCGCGTTCGAGACAGCAGACGCGGCCCTGCACGCCGCGAACGGTCCCGGTGGCGAGCACTTCGGGGACGGGCTGGCTGTCGAGGGCGAACCCGTAGTCGAGTTCGAGCACCTCGACGGGGTCGAAGCCGGCGAGGGCGTCGCGCCAGACCGCGTCGTCCATCGTCTCGTGGAGGCCCGCGACCTTCGTCGGGACGCGCACGCGGTCGGGTATCCCGTGCTCGGCCGCGATGTCGGCCTCGATCTCGCGGGCGATCCGGCCGTTCTCGACCGTTCGGAGGTGGGCGGCGACGTCCGCGCCCTGCTCGCGCAGGCGAGTCTCGAGGCGCCACTCGCGCGTCACGCCGACCTTCACGGTGTCGGGCGCGAAGCCTGCGAGGTAGACCACGTGCGCCTCGTGGCAGTCCATCTCGTCCTTCAGGCACTCGCCCGTGCACTTCGCGCAGATCCACGTCGAGGTGTGCGCGCGACAGTACGGCGCGTCCGCGTTCGCGCAGGCGACGTGGCGACCCTCGGTTATCGTGCCCGCGCAGCGCCGCTCGCCGAGGGCGTACGCGAGGTCGGTGCCGGGTTCGAGGATGAGGCGAGTGAGGTCGCCGTCGCTCGCGAGGCGGAGCGCCGCGTCGTCCCCGGGTCGGCTCGGCCGGTAGCCCACGAACTGCACGCGCGACGCTACGCCGGGGCGGCGTAAAGCCGTGGCGAGTGCGCGGGACAAGAGCCAAGTGACGACCCGGCGAATCGGCACCCACATGCCCTCCAACTCGACGGTCCGCAGGCTCCTCACCGACCCGAACGGCTTCTTCGCCGCGAAGGAGGACGCCGAGGAGTGGGGACTCCTCCGTCCCGCGCTCCTCGTCGCCGCCACCGGCGTCGTCGGCGCGGCCTCGGCCTACCTGATGACGAGTCTCGTGGTGAACGCCCTCCCCGAGGACGCCCAGGGCGTCGGCGCCTTCATCGGCGTCGTCGGCGCGCTCGCCGCCTTCGTCGGCACCTTCCTCATCTGGGGCGTCCTCGCAGTCGTCTTCTTCGCCCTCAGCGCGCTCTTCGACGGCGAGGGGTCGCTGAAGAAGACGCTCGCCTACGTCGGCTGGGGCTACCTGCCCCAGCTGGTCGGTTCGGTCGTCAGCCTCGCGCTCACCTACGTCGGCCTCCGTGGGCTCACGCCGCCGAGCGACGCCTCGCAGTATCAGGCGTTCGTCCAGCAACTCCAACAGCGCCCGATATTCCTCGTCTCCACCGCCGTCGGCGTCGTCTTCCTCCTCTGGGCGGGGTTCGTCTGGACGTTCGCGCTGAAGCACGCGCGTGACCTCGACGTCCGGCAGGCCGCGATCTCGGTGTTCGTCCCCGTCGGCCTCTACGCGCTCTACCAACTCTCCTCGTACCTCCGGCTATGACGGGCGCGACCGGTGGCGGCAGCGTTTTGGCGCTGGCGCGTCACGTCACGCACATGATTGAACGCGCGTTCACACCCGACGCGAGGAGACGACGATGACCCGCTCGCGCTCGCGGACCGCCGTCGTCGCCGCCCTCCTGCTCGCCCTCCTCGTCGCGCCCGTCGCGCCCGCCGTCGGCGCGAGCGCCACCTACGTCTCCATCACGGACGCGACCGTCACGCCGGAGTCACCCGCGCCCGGCGACACCGTCACCGTCGACGCCACCGTCCGCAACCTCGCGTCGAGCGGGTCGGGCTTCAGCATCGACTACGTCCGCCTCCTGACCGATAGCGGGCGCGTTCGCGGGTACGCGGGCGACCTCGGCACGCTCGCGCCGGGGAGCGAAATCGGCGTCCCGCTCACCACCACCTTCGACTCGGCCGGCACCTACCACCTCCGCGTCGAAGCGCACGGCACCACCGACACCGGCGAGGAGAAGACCGTGAAATACCCCGTCGTCGTGCGCGTCGGCGAGCGCGGACCCGCCGTCGACGTGGACGTGCCGAACGCCGTCGCGGGCGCCGCCTCTCCCGTCGACGTCACCGTCGCGAACGGCCTCGACACCGCCGTCAGGAACGTCCGCGTCACCCTCTCGGGCGAGGGCGTGCGCGTCGTCCAACCGCAGCGCGTCGCCGCCACCGTCGAGTCCGGCGCGAGCGAGACGGTCACCTTCGACGCCATCGCCGCCGGCCCGGGCGTGCACAACCTCAGTGCCACCGTCCACTACAGCACGAGCGACGCCGACCGCGAGACCACCTACACCGTCCCCGTCGCGTTCGCGCCGCTCCGCGAGGACGTCGCGCTCACGACCGAGCGCGTCGGCGACGGGAGCGCGCTCAGCGTCGCCGTCACCAACCTCGGGAACGCCGCCCTGCGCGACGTCTCGATTCGCGGGGAGAGCGAGCGCGCCACCGTCACCGGCGCGACCATCGCGAGCGTCCCCGCCGGCGAGACCCGGACGGCCGTCGTGAACGCGAGCGGCCTCAGCGGCGAGACGCCCGTCCGCGTCGTCGCCACCTACGACTACGGCCCCGACACACGGAGCGGGACCGCGAGCGCCGACACCACCGTCGCCGCGAACCCCGGACAGATCCGGCTCACCGGCCTCTCGCTCGAACGGGAGAACGGCGACCTCCACATCACCGGGAGCGCGAGCAACGTCGGCCTCGGCGCCGTCGATAGCGTCGTCGTCAGCGTCCTCCCCGGTGAGGGCGTCCAACCCGCCTACCCCGGCAAGGAGTACTTCGTCGGCACCGTCCCGGAGAGCGACTTCGTGAGCTTCGACGTCTACGCGGCGACGAGCGCGAACGCGACGAGCGTCCCGCTCGAAGTTACCTACCTCGCCGACGGCGCGCGACAGACGACCACGGTCGAGGTGCCGATAGACGACGCCCGACCCGCCACCCAACCCACCGAGTCGAGCGACGGCGGTGGCGGCTGGCTCGTCCCTGGTCTCGTCGGCCTCCTCGTCGTCGCCGGCGTCGGCGCCGCCGTCTACGTCGGATGGACGAACTACGCTCGCGGGGAGTAGCTCGTGCCCGTCATCGAAACCCGCGGCCTGACGAAGACCTACGAGTCCGGCCCCGAGACCGTCGAAGCCCTCGTCGACGTCGACTTCGCGGTCGAGGAAGGCGAGTTCGTCTCCATCGTCGGCCCGTCCGGGAGCGGGAAGACCACGCTCCTCAACATGCTCGGCCTCCTCGACCAGCCGACCTCCGGCGACCTCTACGTCGCCGGCGAGGACGCCACCGCGCTCGAGGAGCGCGAGCGCACCCGTACCCGCAAGCGCTTCATCGGCTTCGTCTTCCAGCAGTTCTTCCTCATCCCGACGCTCACCGCACAGGAGAACGTCGAAGTCCCGCGACTCCTCGAACGCGACCCGCACGCCGCCGAGCGCGCCGCCGACCTCCTCACGCAGTTCGGCCTCGGCGAGCGCCTCGACCACACCCCGGACGAGCTCTCCGGCGGGCAGAAACAGCGCGTCGCCATCGCGCGCTCGCTCATCAACGACCCGCGTCTCGTGCTCGCGGACGAACCCACCGGGAACCTCGACCGGACCACGAGCACGAAGATACTCGAGGAGTTCCAGCGCATCTGCGGGGAGGGCGTCGCCGTCATCGCCGTCACGCACGACGAACTGCTCGAGGAGTACGTGGACCGCACGGTCGAGATCGTGGACGGTGAACTCACGCGATGAACCCGCTCTACGAGCGCTTCCCGTGGCTGCTGATGGCGCGCCGGAACGTCTCGCGCACTCCGGTCCGCTCCGCGCTCGCCGCGCTCGGCATCGTCATCGGCGTCCTCGCAATCGCCTCACTGGGTGTGTTCGGGACGACGCTCCAGTACTCGGTCACGCAGAACCTCGGCGACGTCGGCAACGACGTCACCGTCTCGCCCGCCGCCGACACCGGCGAGCAGTACCTCAGCGACCGGGACGTCCGGGACATCGAGCGCGCCGTCACCACCGAGACCGTCGTCCCCGTCAAGCAGGACCGCGGCGTCGTCACCTACGGGAGACAGCGGACGGCGGTGGCGCTGTACGGAATCGAACGCCCCGGGCGGCTGTTCGAGGCGCGCGACGGCCGCATCCCCTCGCCCCTGCGTAGCGGCGTCCTCGTCGGGTCGACGCTCGCGGACAGCCTCGACGTGCACGCCGGGAACTCGCTGAGCGTCGACGGGAAGACCTACCGCGTGAAGGCCGTCCTCGAATCGCAGGGTGGAATCACCGCGCTCAATCCGGGGAGCGGCCTCGTCGTCCCGCCGGGCGCCATCGACCACGCGGGCTACGACCAGGTCGTCGTCCGCGCGGAGAGCGCCGCCACCGCGAACGCCTCCGCACAGAACATCCGCGAGCGCCTGAACGACCGCCAGGAGCGCGTCAACGTCTTCGAGTACGCGTCGCTCACGAGCCAGATATCGAACGTCTTCGGCGTCGTCAACACCTTCCTCATCGGCGTCGGCTCCATCTCGCTCGTCGTCGCCGGCGTCAGCATCCTCAACGTCATGCTGATGAGCGCCGTCGAGCGCCGCCAGGAGATCGGCGTCCTCCGCGCCGTCGGCTACCAGAAACGCGACGTCCTCGTCATCATGCTCGCCGAAGCCGTCCTCCTCGGCATCGTCGGCGGTGGCGTCGGCGTCCTCCTCAGCATGGCCGCCGGCCTCGTCATCAATCAGGTCGTCCTCGGCGACCCGCTGTTCACGTTCAGCGCCGCGAACCTCGGCTACTTCGGCGCCGCGTTCGCGTTCGCGTTCGTCACCAGCCTCCTCAGCGGCCTCTACCCCGCGTGGAAGGCCGCGAACCGCAACCCCGTCGAGGCGCTCCGGTCGTAACCCCCACCTTCTGTATCGCGATATTCACTATACCTCTCAGTTCGAGAGCGGCGAGCGGACCGGCGAGGCTTAGGCGCTCCGCGCGTATCGCGACGTATGTGCGGCCGCTACGCGCTCTTCAGTGATTCGGAGACGCTCGCCCACCGCTTCGACGTCACCGTCGCGGAGTACGAGCCGACGTACAACGCCGCGCCCTCCCAGTCGCTCCCCGTCGTGACGAACGACGACCCCGGCGTGCTCCAGTCGTTCCAGTGGGGCCTCGTGCCGCCGTGGGCGGACGACGCCGACCCCGGCCCCATCAACGCCCGCGTCGAGACGGCACACGAGAAACCGACGTTCGCCGAGAGCGTCGAGACGCGGCGCTGCCTCGTCCCCTGCGGCGGCTTCTACGAGTGGCGCGAGGAGGGCGGCACGAACCAGCCCTACTTCTTCGCGCGCGCGGACGGCGCGCCGTTCGCGATGGCCGGCATCTGGGCGCGCTACGAGCCCGAGACGAAACAGACCGGCCTCGGGGAGTTCGCGGACGCCGGCGAACCGGACCAAGAGGCCGACGCCGTCCACTCGTTCGCGATACTCACCACCGAGGCGTCCGGCGTCGTCGCCGACTACCACCACCGCGAGTCCGTCGTCCTCTCGCGCGCGGAGGAGGCGCGCTGGCTCGACGGCGACCTCGACGTCCGCGAGCACGAGAACGCGCTCGACGTCACCGCCCGCCCGGTGTCTCGGGCGGTGAACGACCCCGCGAACGACCGGCCGGCGCTCGTCGAGCGCGTCTGATCGCCGACGCGAGCACACCGATAAATCGGATGCCGCGATAGCAAATCCGCGCCGACGGGACGAAGCCGTGGGGTTCACGTCCCCGTTCACCCAAAGGTCGCCATGCTCGACAACCGTCGTCAGGCCGCCGGCGTCGGGTTCCTCGTGGCGGCGCTCCTGCTCGCGGGGCTCTTCTGGTACGTCGGCGCCGCCGAGGTGTTCGCGGAGCTCGCCGACGCGGACCTCGGCCTCGTCGCGCTCGTCGGCGCGACGGCCGTCGCGTGGCTCTGCGCGTGGACGGTCGTCCTCCGCACCGTCCTCGGCGCGCTCGGCCGGACGCTCTCCGTCCGCGACTCCCTGCTCGTCTACGCGGCCGCGACGTTCGCGAACAACGTCACGCCGTTCGGGCAGGCGGGCGGCGAACCCATCACCGCGCTCCTCATCTCCGACACCGCGGACGTCGAGTACGAGCGCGGCCTCGCCACCATCGCGAGCACGGACGCACTCAACTTCGTGCCCTCCATCCTGCTTGCCGTCCTCGGCGTCGCGTACTACGCGACGCAGGTCGGGCTCACCGGGCGCCTCGAAACCGTCGCGACCGGCGTGCTCGTGCTCGCAATCGCCGCGCCCGCCCTCCTCGCGGTCGGCTGGCGCTATCGCTACACCGTCGAGGCCGGCCTCCTCGGTGCGAGCGCGCCGGCCCTCACGCGCCTCGACGCCGCGCTCCCGTGGCTCTCGCTCCCGACGCCGGCAGGCGTGAAGGAACGCATCGAGGGGTTCTTCCACGCAATCGAGCGCATCGCGACGAGCCCGCGACGCCTCGCGCTCGCGCTCGGCTTCTCGGCGGCCGGCTGGCTCTGCCAAGCGGTCGGGCTCTGGGTGGCGTTCCGGGCGTTCGGCGCCGCCGTCCCCATCTACATCGCGCTCTTCGTCATCCCCATCGGCACGATAGCGAGCGCGTCGCCGACGCCGGGCGGCCTCGGCGCTATCGAGGCCGTCCACGTCCTCCTGCTCACCGGCGCGACCCCGGTGCCGGCGTCGACGGTTGCGGCCGTCGTCGCCGTCCACCGCGTCGGCGGCTTCCTCCTGATGACGTCGCTCGGCGGCGGCGCGACCGCCTATCTCTGGTCGCTCGACCGGCGCATGGGGCCGGCCACCGACTAGCGATATCCGAGCGCTTCGAGGCGGGAGACGACGCCGCCGTCGCTCGCCGTGCCGTCGTCGTACGACGCGGGTTCGTGGCTTCCGGTGTCGCGCGCGTCGGTGACACACCACGGCACCGCGCGGAGTTCGGGGGTCGAGACGCCGCCGACGTGCCCGTAGAGGTGGCGCTCGCCGAGGGCGTTCCCGTGGTCGGCGGTGACGGCGACGCGCTCCGCATCGAGGTTTTCGACGAGCAAGGCGACCTCCTCGAGGACGTAGCGGAGGTTCGCGACGTAGTCCGCCCAGACGTCGTCGGGGTCGCGCCACCCGAAGCGCAGTTCCTCCCAGACTGAGAGGGAGACGTCGCCGAACTGTTCGAGCGAGACGCCATCGCCGTCGCCGCGCGGGACGGAGGGGAAGTGGGGTTGCATGTAGTGGACGACGAGGCGCTCAGCGTCGCGCTCGCGACCGGCGGCGATTGCGCGGTCCGTGATCGGGCGTGCCGGAACCGTCCCGAGGTCGTCGTCCCAGCCGTACCGCCAGACCTCGTCGACGAACGCGAAGCCGTCGTGGTCGACGTAGTCGTCCGAGTAGGGGTTGCCGGTGACGTAGCCGACGTCGGCGAGCGCGTCCGTGGGGAGCCGCCCGAACGTCTCCGTGAGCCACTCGCTGGAGGTCGCGCCAGCGGAGTCGACGTCGTCCTCGTGGGTGAGCCAGTCGTAGTCGTCGGCGACGGCCGCCATCAGGTCCGAGCGACACGCGTCGAGGACGACGAGGACGTCCCAGTCGCGCTCGAAGACGTCGTCGGCGTCCGTCCGCTTGCCGTACGTGTAGTAGGTCCGCGAGAGGAGTTCGAGGAGAACCGAAGGACCGCCGTGTCGGAGCGCCCGAACGCTCTCTCGGACGAGGCCACGACTCATATAGCTCGGTTACGGTAGGCCCGTGAAAAAGTCGCCGAAGCGGCGGTCGTACGCGGCGTCTCGCGACGAACGCTCATCGGTCGCCGGATGGCGACCGAGAGCAGTTCAGAGGCACAGCCGGTGCGTGTGCACCAGCACGCGTACCATGGTGGCCGCCCCGTATTAACCCACGTACTGCGGACGGAATCACCAACTCGGCGTACATAATAAAACTGCCTGTCTTTTATATACTATCGCGCCCGTCGTGACACAAGCGAGTATTTATACGCGGGCCGACACCACGAACCCGTATGACCGGCGACCCCGAGCGCTTCGCCCGACTGCTCGTTCAGCGCGCGCCGGTCCTCCACTCGCTCGACGGCGCGAACGCGAGCAAAGCCGAGCTGGCGGACGACCTCGGCGTCTCGCGCTCCACCGTCGACCGCGCCGTTCGGGACCTCGAATCCGTGTACGCCGTCGAGCGCCGCGACGGCACCGTCACGCTCACGCTTGTCGGCCGCCTCGCGCTCACAGCCTACGACGCCTTCCAGACGGACCTGCGCTCGCTCACCGGGTGCGACGGCCTCACGCACCTCGACGCCGACACGCCGGTCACGCTCGACGTCGTTCGCGGCGCCACCACCGTCACCGCCTCGCCGGGCGCGCCACACCAGCCCGTCTCCGCGTTCGTCGACTTCGTCGAGGACGCCGTCCACGTCGAGCTCTACGCGACGATGGTCCTCCCGACGGTCGTCGACGCCATCGCGCGACGCATCGAGGAGGGCCTCACCGTCGACGCCTACCTGAACGGTGCCGCCCTCGACGCGCTCCTCGCCGACCACAGCGAGACGGCGACGCGCGTCCTCGACAGCAGCCGCGTCACCGTCGCCGAAACCGCCGCCGACTACTGCTTCGACTTCGCGCGCTTCGACCTCGCCGACGGCCGGCAGGTCACCGCCATCGCCTACGGCGCGCACGGCGTCGACGAACTCCTCGTCAACGACACCGCCGACGCGCTCGCGTGGGCGCAGACCCGACTCGACGCCCTCGAGGACGACGCGACCGTGCTCACCTGACCCGGGGGCCGGCGAGCGTCGCGCCGTCGTAGTCGCGCTCGACGCGGTACTCCACGTCCGTCAGTCGCGTCCCCGCCCACACCCCGAGGACGACCGTCGCCTCGTCGTCCACGTGCCGGTCGACGACGCGGCGCGACTCACCCGCCCGCAGAACCGGCAGGAGCTCGTCGTACGTCCGCTCGCCGTCGACCTCGACCGCGATTCGGGCGTCTATCGCGGGGCCTGCGCCGACGTTGGCGACCGCGAGACCGGCATCGTCCGGCTCGAGGACGACCTCCGGGGCGGCCTCGGCGCGCCGCGTTCGGCGCTGTTCGACGTTCCCCCAGACGAGGGCGAGCGCGTACCAGACCGTCGCGAGGACGACGTAGAGGCCGAAGAGGAGGCGCGTCCGACTCGCGGGGAGGACGCCGACGAGGTAGGCGACGAACGTCAGGCCGACGAGCACCCCGAAGCCCACGATGCTCGCGTAGAGGACGAACGACCGGCCGGCGACGCGCCGGATGCGGTCCCGGTATCCCGTGAGGCCGACCTCGGACTCACCGCTCGACGACCAGTCGAAGGGCAGCGACGACATCGTCCCGCGATAGCGTCCGCGCGCGGATAGCGCCCACGGTCCGGCGCCGACTCACGCGCCGAGGCCGCCGCAACGACCATGGGCGTCGAGTCCGCGCGCTAGGGCGTGCTCTCCGTCTCCGGCCTCCGGAAGACCTACGGCGGCGTCGAGGCCGTTCGCGGCATCGACTTCGAGGTCGCCGACGGCGAGGTGTTCGGCCTCGTCGGCCCGAACGGCGCCGGGAAGACGTCGACGCTGAAGACGCTCGCCGGCCTCCTCGAACCGACCGCGGGCGACGTCGTCGTGAACGGCTACGACTCCACGGACCCCGAGATGCGCCACACCCTGGGGTTCCTCCCCGAGGAGTCCCCGCTCTACGAGGACATGACGCCGCGCTCGTACCTCCGGTTCTTCGCGGACCTCTACGACGTCCCGCGCGACGTCGCGGACGAGCGCATCGCCGCGACGCTCGACCGCCTCGCCCTCGACGCCCGCGACCGGCCCGTCGGCGACTTCTCGAAGGGGATGAAGCGGAAAGTGGCGCTCGCGCGCTCGCTCGTCAACGACCCGGACGTCCTCGTCTACGACGAACCCGCGTCCGGCCTCGACCCGACGACGACGAACGTCGTCGTGGAGTACGTCGGCGAGCTCGCCGAGCGCGGGAAGACCGTCGTCTTCAGCGCGCACGACCTCCACCACGTCGAGTCCGTCTGCGACCGCGTCGCCATCCTCTCGGCGGGGCGAATCGCCGCGCAGGGGACGCTCGCGGAGATCCGCGAGGAACACGGCCGCGTCGAGTACCGGGTATTCACGGACGTCGCGCTGGACGCGAGTGAGGAGGTCGAACCGGGACGCCACCGAACGACCGTCGAGTCGATGGCCGAGATGGACGCGCTTCGCGAGCGCGCGCGAGCGGCGGGCGGCGACGTCGTGGACGTCCGGACGCGCGAGTCCACGCTCGAGGACGTCTTCCTCGCCGTCACGGGGAGCGAGCCGTGAGCCCGCGCAGGACCCTGCGGATCGCGCGCTGGGAGGTGACGCGCGGCGCGGGCGCGCTCGACCGGCGGACCGCCGCCGTCCTCGCCGTCGTCCTCCTCTCGTGCGCCGCGCTCGCGCCCGCCCTCGTCGCGTCCCCGCCCGCGCCCGGCGAGGGTGTCTATCGCGTGAGCGTCGCCGAGTCGAGTCCGTACTACGCGCCGGTCGCCGCCGACGACCAGCTGCGCGCCGTCCCGCCCGGGAGCGAGGCCGTCGTGGGCGGCCGCGCCGAGGTCGCGGTCTCGGGGAGCGCGTTCCGCGTCGCCGATACGGAGAAGGGGCGCGCGGCGCTCGCCGACTTCCGGAGCGCGGTCGCCGCGTACAACGACCGCCGCATGGCGCTCGACGACGACCCGGCCGCCGCGTTCCCCGTCACCGTCGACCTCGCGTACGTCGCGCGCGGGACGACGCCGGTCGCGGACGGCGGGACACCGACGACCGTCGCGGACGGCGGGGCGACCACGACGAGTGCGGACGCGACGAGCACGGACACTACGGCGAGCGACACCGGCCGTGAGACGACGGCGGACACGGCCGGCGCGCCGGCGACCACGCTCCCCGGCGCCGGGTCTGGTGGGGGCGCGCGCCCGACGACGCCGGGCGGCCTCTCCCCGCCGTTCCCCCTCGAGTCGCTCGTGCTCGCGTTCGCGTTCCTCCTCCCGCTGAACGTCGTCATCCAGTCCTACGGCTCCAGCGTCATCGACGAGCGCATCGGCCGACGAGGTGAACCGTTACTCGTCTCCCCCGCCTCCCGGGGCGACATCGTCGCCGGGAAGACCCTCCCGTACTTCGCGGGCGCCGCCGCCATCACCGCCGTCATCGCGCTCGCCGTCGGCGCCGGCGTCCCCGCCGTCCTCGCCGTCCTCCCGCTCGCCGGCCTCTTCCTCGGCGTGACCTTCCTCGGCGCGCTCTTCGCGCGCTCCTACAAGGAACTCACCTTCGTCACCGTCGCCGTCAGCGTCGGCCTCACCGCCTACGCCTTCGTGCCGGCGGTGTTCACCGAGGTCCACCCCATCGCCGCCATCTCGCCGCTCTCCGTCGTCGTCCGCGACGTCCGTGGCGACCCCATCGCCCTCGGCGGGTTCCTCCTCTCCACGGTGCCCGTCGCGACCGCTGCCGCCGTCTGCTACGCGCTCGGCGTCGGCGTCTACCGCGAGGAGGACCTCTTCACGCAGAAACGGCTCCCCGCGAAGGCGCTCGACGCCCTCGCCGCGCCGCTGACGTCCGTCTGGCGCGTCGGCCTCTGGAGCGCGCTCCTCATCCCGTTCGTCCTCGTCGCCGAACTGTTCAGCGTCGCCGTCCTCTTCGTCGTCCCCGGCGCGCTCGCCGTCCCCGCGCTCCTCGCCCTCGTCGCCGTCATCGAGGAGGGCGCGAAGAGCCTCCCCGCGTACGCCGGCTTCGCGAGCGGGCGCTTCGAGCGCCGCGACCGCATCGCAGTCGCCGTCGGCGTCGCCTCGGGCGTCGGCTTCTTCCTCGGCGAGAAGCTCCTCCTGCTGACGCGTCTCGTCGGCCTCTCCGACCTCGCGGTCGGGCGGGCCGCCTTCGGGAGCGCGGAACTCGGCGTCGGCTCCCCCGCGCTCCTCCTCGCGCCGCTCGCCCTCCACGTCGCCGCCGCCGTCGTCGCGGCGCTCGGCGCGCGGCGCTCGCGGCGGTGGTACGCCGCCGGCCTCTTGGGGGCGGTCCTCCTCCACGTCGCCTACGACTACGCGGTGGTGGTGCTCCTTGGATAGCCGCCTCGTCGTCGCGCGACGGGAACTCGCGTCGCTCGGCCGCGAGAAGACCATCGTCCTCGCGCTCGCCATCCAGCTCTTCGTCGCGGCCTTCAGCTCGTTCCTCGTCGTCGGCCTCGTCAGCCTCTACGCGCCCGGCGCGACCGCCGGCGCGTACGTCGTCACCGTGGGGGTCGCCGGGAACGCGAGCGGCGACCTCGCGCCCGTCGTCGACGCGGGCGGGGCGCGGACCGCCATCGAGTACGAGAACCCCGCGCTCGCGCGCGCCGCCTTCGAGGACGGGACCGTGGACGCCTACGTCGTCGCGGAGCGCGCCCCGTCCGGCCGGACGCACGTCGACGCCGTCGCGCCAGAGGGCTCCTTCGAGACGACGCTCGTCGTCACCCAGTTGAAGGACGCGCTCACCGACTACGAGCGCCAGCGCCGCGCGGAGCTCGCCGACCGCCTCGACAGACAGCCCCTCGATCTCCCGCCGGAGCGCGGCGGCAACCCCTACTACGGGTTCACCTACACCGTACTCGTGCCCGTGCTCGCCTTCCTCCCGGCGTTCATCAGCGGCTCCATCGCCGCCGACAGCGTCGCCGAGGAACTCGACCGCGGGACGTTCGAGTTGCTCCGGGTCGCACCGCTCTCCGTCGCCGACATAGTCGACGGGAAGGCGCTCGCGTTCGTCGCCATCGCGCCCGCACAGGCCGCCTGCTGGTTCGCGTTCCTCGCGCTGAACGGCACGCCGCTCAGCCACCCGGTCGCCGTGCTCGGCCTCGTCGCCGCCGTCTCCGCGGTGCTCGTCGGCGCCGGCATCGCCACCGCGCTCCTCGCGCCGAAGCGCCGCGAAGCACAGCTCGTCTACTCCTTCGGCGCGCTCGCGGCGTTCGGCGCGGCGAGCCTCCTTCCCGAGAGCCCGCAGAACGTCGTCGCGAAGCTCGCCATCGGCTCGCCCACGGCCGTCACGTGGCTCTCCGTCGCCGGCGCGCTCGCGCTCGGCGTCGCGGGCTACGCGGCGGCCCGAGTCGCGGCAGCCCGCGCGGGCGGCGCGTAGGCTTTTGCCGGAGCCGCGCGTGGGCCCGCGCATGGAGTACACGACGCTCGGGAAGACGGGCACGTCGGTGAGCGAGCTCTGTCTGGGCTGCATGAGCTTCGGGTCGAGCGACTGGCGGCCGTGGGTGCTCGACGAGGAGGAGTCGCGGGAGATAATCGAGCGGGCCATCGACCTGGGGATCAACTTCTTCGACACGGCGAACGTCTACTCGACCGGCGAGTCCGAGGAGATTCTCGGGAACGTGCTGTCCGATTATGAGCGCGACGAGCAGGTGGTGGCGACGAAGGTGTTCGGCGAGATGGGCGAGGACCCGAACAAGCAGGGCCTCTCCCGGAAGGCCATCGAGCAGGAGTTAGAGAACTCCCTCGACAGGCTCGGCATGGACACCATCGATCTCTACCAGATTCACCGCTGGGACCCGAAGACGCCCATCGAGGAGACGCTGAAGGCCCTCGACGACGCCGTCCGCCGTGGACAGGTGCGCTACGTCGGCGCGTCGTCGATGTGGGCCCACCAGTTCGCCGACGCCCTCCACACCAGCGACGCCTTCGGCCTCGAGCGCTTCGTGACGATGCAGGACCACTACAACCTCGTCTACCGCGAGGAGGAGCGCGAGATGCTCCCCCTGTGTGAAAAGGAGGACGTCGGCGTGCTCCCGTGGTCGCCGCTCGCGCGCGGCTACCTCACGCGCCCCCACGAGGACATCGACGCGACGGAGCGCGGCGCGAGCGAGGAGCACATGTACGACCACCCCTACCGGGAGGGCGGCGGCCCCGAGGTGAACGAGCGCGTGCAGGAACTCGCCGCCGAGAAGGGCGTGAAGATGGCGCAGGTCAGTCTCGCGTGGCTCCTCCACAAGGACTGGGTGACGTCACCCATCGTCGGCACGACGAGCGTCGAGCACCTCGAGGACGCCGTCGAGGCCACGGAGCTCTCGCTCTCGCAGAGCGACATCGCGTACCTCGAGGAGCCCTACGAGCCGGTGCGGGTGTCCGGGCACGAGTAACCGTCGTTCTGAGCGTCAGCGAAGAACGACGGGCGGCGTCACGCGCGCGGGCCGGCGGTGAGGTAGACGGCGGCGATGGCGAACGCGATGCCGGCGACTTTGCGGAGCGTGAGGTCGTCGCCCAGCCAGAGCACGCTGACGAGCGAGCTCGTGACGAGGAACATCCCGAAGACGGGAACGACCACGCTCACCGGCCCCCGGGAGAGCGCCTCGTAGTAGGCGAGGATGCCGACTGCGAGGCAGACGCCGGCGGCGAGGACGTAGAGCATCCGGGGGTGGGTGGCGTACTCGAGGACGGGGATGCCGGAGTAGAGGACGACGCCGACGGAGGCGACGACGAGGACGGTGTTCGCGACGAGCGCGGCGACGGTGGCGGGGATGCCGCCGGGCGCGGTTGCGACCTTCATCAGCGGCGCGACGAAGGTGTAGCCGGCGAGCGCGACGAACGCCCACTTCACGTAGTTCACAGTGGGGGAGTGGGGCGTCGACGAGAAACGCGTGTCGGAGTCGGCTTCCGAACGACCCATGAGGGTGCCACACGTCGCGTCGAGTGATGCCCGACGGCACGTACACGCTCCTACTCGAACTGCCGGCGGCGGCCACGGTCACGTTCGGCGCGGCGGGCGACTACGACCTCGACGCGGGCTGGTACGCCTACACGGGGTCGGCGTTCGGGCCCGGCGGGCTCTCCCGCGTGGCGCGCCATCGGCGGGTCGCGCGCGGCGAGCACGACGTCCGACACTGGCACGTCGACTACCTCACCGGCCACCCGGACACCGACCTCGACGCCGTCTACGTGAGCGAGGGCGAGGACCGCGAGTGCGCGGTCGCACGGGCACTGAACGAGGCGGGCGACGCGCTCGCGGGGCTCGGGGCGTCCGATTGCGACTGCGAGAGTCACCTCGCGTACGCTCCGGCGCGGGCGACGCTCGCGGCGGTCGCGCGTTCGGAACACGAGACGCGGCGCTGAGCGCCGGCGCGCCTCACTCGTCGAGCGCGACCCAGTCGGTGGGTGCGTCGGTGACGCCGCGCACGCGGGCTTCGCGGCCGTCGTCGCCGAGGCGGATCTCGATCATGCCGTCGAAGAGCTGACTGATGGTGTTGACCTCCTGCTGGTCGTGGCTATCGGGGTCGATGGCGAAGAGGCCGAGCCAGTCGCGCGACTGGATCTGGCTCGTGAAGACGTGGAGGAAGCGGAAGAGGCGCTGGAGGTCGACGTACATGAGGAGCGGGGAGAGGGAGTCGAAGCCGACGCGGAGGCGCTCGATGTCCGCGGCCTCGGCGTCGCGGGCGATTTCGGAGAACTCGATCCCGATGCCGGTGAGGTCGCCGGGCGAGGAGACCTCGTGGACGCGCGCGCCGTCGACTTCCGCGCCGCTGCGCGAGCTGACGCAGTCGATGATGCGGAAGTAGCCGAGGTCGCCGTCGAGGACGTCGCGGTAGGACTGGGTGACGTCCTCGGCGGGGTTGCGCGAGGTGACCACGACGGAGCCTTCCCCCTCGCTCGTACCGCGTGCGAGCAACTGGAGCAGGAGCTGTCGTTTCCCCGACATCGCCGGACCGCTAACGAGGAGGTTCGTGCCCGGATCGACCTCCGTCAGTAGCTCCGGCGGGAGGACGTCGTCAATCTTGTATGGCATTGCTGGATGAACCGACATCTCCTCTCGGTGCCGTCCTTGGTTCGTCTATGCCCAGCCAACTTAAGTATGTGCGGGATGGCTCCGTCCTCACCCCGACCGGTCACGGCGCGCTCGCTCCCGACCGAGCGTCGGCGTCTGCGGGCGTCGTCTCGTTCCCGACGAACTCGTTGAACGTGGCGACGGATTCGTCGTCGCCGGCGACGACGAGCGTGTCGTCGCGGCGGAACTCGAAGTCCGGGTCGAGGTCGGCGCGCACGGCCCCGTCGCGTTCGACGGCGATGACGGTACAGCCGGTGCGGCGGCGGACGTCCGCGCCGGCGAGCGTGCGCCCGGCGAGGCGGGGCGCGGCGGTGCGGACGATCGTGACGCCGGTGTCGAGGCTCATGACGTTCTCGCCGAGGATGGTGTCGGCGAGCATCCGGCCGCTGACGGTGGCGAGCGCGAGGACGTAGTCGGCGCCGGCGGCGTAGAGCTTCGAGGCGGAGTCGGCTTCGTCGACGCGCGCGACCACGTCGAGTTCCTCGACCTCCTCGCGCGCGACGAGCGTGCTGAAGACGGTGGTGGTGTCGTCGCCGAGCGCGAGCACGAGCGCGGTGGCGTCGGCGACGCCGGCCTCGGAGAGCACGCTCGGGTCGGAGACGTCGCCGACGACGTCGACGCCCTGTTTGTCCTCGATGTCGACGACGGTGTTCTCGACGCCCTGACCGTCGAGGACGGCTCTGACGGTGGAGCCGACTTCGCCGTGGCCGGCGACGACGACGGGGCCGCGGGTGTGGACGCGGTGCTCGGCGAGCGTGAGCTCCTTCAGCTCGCGGAGGGCGTCCTCGGGGCCGGCGACGAGCAGGATGGTGTTGCGGTGGATGACGCGGTCGGGGTCGGGACTGCCCGCGAACTCGCCCTCGAACCACGCGCCGATGACGTGGACGCCGGTTCGTTCGCGGATGGCGCTCTCGGCGAGCGTGACGCCGTCGAGGTCGGAGTCGGCCTGAATCGGCATCTCGGCGACGACGAAGTCCTCGCCGATGTCGACGGTCCCGCCGAGGTCGGTGCTCACCGCCGAGGTGACCTTGTCGGCGAGGCTGTGCCCGAGGATGTCGTTCGGGCTGAGCACCTCGTCGGCGCCCGCGTACTCGAGGTAGGTGGCGACGTCGCGGTCCTCGGCGAAGCTGACGATGCGGACGTCGTCGTCGACGGCGCGGACGGAGAGCGCCATCATCGCGTTGCGCTCGTCGGAGTCGTCGAGGACGACGCTCCGGGCGCTCGCGACGTTCGCGGCCTCGAAGCCGTCGGCGGTCTCGGGGTCGCCGACGACGACGCTGCGGCCGTCGGTGTAGAGGTCCCGCGCTGTCTCTCGGTCGTCGAGGAGGACGACGTAGGGGACGCCGGCGGCGTCGAGTTCGTCGACGAGCGTCTCGCCGCGCGCGGAGAAGCCCGCGACGACGACGTGGTCGGCGGCGTCGGCGCTCGTCGGCGGGTTCACTTCGAGGCGGCGTTCGACCCACGGCGCGACGAAGAGCGGGAGGGTGAGGACGAGGAGGACGAGGCCGGTGAGCTGCATCACGATGACGAGCACGTGCATCGGTGCGGTCGCCCACGGCGCGTCCTCGCCGTAGCCGGTGGAGGTGAACGACTGCACGGTGACTTCGAGGGCGTGGATGAAGGTGACGGGCCGTCCTTCGAGGTGCGCCATCCCCCACTGGTAGGCGAGGGAGTAGGAGACGGCGACGACGACGAGCAGCGCGAAGTAACCGGCCGCGCGGCGCCGCTGCGTGTTCATCTACCGAGTCGTGCCCGGGGAGCGGCATAAACCCCGGCGAATCGCGACGCCGCCGCCGACGCCACAACGCCCTAAGGGCCGCCACCCGAAGACCGGCGTATGGTGACGACACGACTTCGCGTCAGTGGTATGGGCTGTGAGGGCTGCGCCGACATCGTCTCGAACGCGCTCTCGGAGGTGCCGGGTGCCGGCGACGTGGACGTCGACCGCGAGGCGGGGACGGCCGTCGTCGAGGGCGACACGGACGCGGACGAACTGCTGGGGAAGGTCGAGCGCGCCGGCTACGAGGCCGAAGTCGTCGAGCGCGAGCCGATGGGCGAGACGGAGGAGTGAGGCGGCGGCGACGGCACCGAGTCGTGTAACCTCGCTTTCCTTTAGGTGGATGGTTTATCCGTGGAATGTGTATATATCACCCCTGGAATGAACGAAATAACGGGATTTCAGCGCGACGTCCTCTACGTCGTCGCGGGTCTCGGCGACCCGAAGGGGATGCGCGTCCAGGACGAGCTCGAGGAGTACTACGGCTCGTCGGTCCTCCCCGCCCGCGTCTACCAGAACCTCGACGACCTCCACGAGGCAGGACTCATCGAGAAGGGCGAGCGCGACTCGCGGACGAACTACTATCGGCTCACCGACGCGGGCCGCGAGCGAATCGAGCGCCGGCGCGCGTGGGAGCAGGGGTACGTCGACGACGCCGTCACGCCGGCCGACGACTGAGGCCGGTTACCTGTACGTAACCCCGTCACGCGGCCGTTACCGAGGTACTATAGTGCTGGCGCCCCTCCGTTTTGGTACGATGAACGAAGAGACGGTCCAGGACCTCCCGCCGAGTGCGAAGCTCGTCCTCAAGGTACTCGAGTACAACGGTGGCCTGACCCAGAAGGAGATCGTCGAGAAGTCCCGTCTCTCCCAGCGGACCGTCCGCGACGCCCTCGAGCGGCTTCAGGAGAACGATATCGTCGAGAAGGACATCTACATCCCGGACGCCCGTCAGAACCTCTACCAGCTCGACGTCGAGACGGACGCCGAAGCCGAGCAGAGCGCGGCGCTCCTCGACTAACGGCGGCGCAGAATCGGGTTTCTCGCGAACGTGCGTCGCAGTCAGGACGCCGAGCGACGCGCTCGCGTCACGCCGGCGTCGAGCCGTCTTCGGCCGGTTCGAGGTGCTCGTCGCCCCACTCCGCGAGCGCCCGCACGACCGTCTCGAGCGACTCGCCCGTCTCGGTGAGCGAGTAGCGGACCCGAACGGGTTTCTCCTCGATGACCTCGCGGTCGAGGAGGCCCTTCTCCTCGAGGTCGTCGAGGCTCTCGGAGAGCACCTTGCTCGAGATGCCGTCGACCTGCTCCTGGAGTTCGTTGAAGCCGGCGGACCCGTTGTTGAGGAGGCGGTGGATGATGACGGGGTGCCACTTCTTCCCGATGAGCGTCGCCGTCGCGGTGATCGAGCACCACTCGTTTCCGGGACAGCGCGTCGGGAGGCTGTCGGTTTCGGACACACCCCTAGTGGGGCGCGCACCGTCAAAAAGGATTACGTCTAGAAAGGGGGTTACGTCACGGTAGTCGGGTGACGCGACGCTACCGCACGCGCCGCCGCGACGTGAACGCGGTGTGGCGGACGCATCGCGTCGACGGCGAGGCGGTTCGCGCCCGCCGACGATTTGGGGAAGCACACGACTCTTATCCGCGAATCCCCTTCGCGTTCGTATGGAGAACGTGACCGACCGAACGTGCAACCCGTTCGGCATGCAGCCGGCGGGCGACGCGCACGTCTACGGCTACGGGGACGCGAACGCGGACTTCCACGTGGTCGGCGACCACCCCGGCGCGCACGGCGGCGCGGAGACCGGCGTCCCCTTCACCGGCACCGAGGCGGGCGTCCGCCTCCAGCACGCGCTCGCCGCCGTCGGCCTCGTCACCGACCCCGGCGAGGAGCCCGCCGTGGACAACTGCTTCCTCTCCTACCGGCACATGCGCGTCCTCGACGCGGAGCGCGAGCCGACGGACGCGGAGTACGCGGACCTCGAGATGTTCTTCGACGCCGAGCTCCGCGCGATCACCGCGCACGTCCTCCTCCCGGTCGGACGCGACGCCACCGAGCACGTCCTCGAGCAGTACACGGCGCGCCGCGAGAAGGTCGACACCACCGACATGGCCGCCCGCCACGGCGAGGAGGTCTACGGGAGCGGCTTCCTCGTCGTCCCCGTCCGCGACCCGCGCGAGTGGGACGACGGCGACGGCCGCGCGCTCGCGGAGTCGCTCGCCGAACTCATGGAGCGCGACTACCGGCGCGAGTCCGACCTCGGGCGCTTCCTCACCGGCCCCGACCCCTACTGGGTCCGATAGCCGTAGCCAACTTAAACACAGGAATATTCATGCAGAGGTCGTAACTGGGCGAGGAGCGTACTCGCAGACGCCTGCTCGACAGGCACCGTGCCTCTGCCGGGGAGCGTTCGCCCCACCGCTCCCCGACTACTGCCGCCGGCCGACCACGCCCCGTCGGCCGGCCATCACTAGCCCCCGACCGGTCGGTTTTTTGTGCCGTCGCGACGCAGTCGACGCCAGTGAACCGTGGGTACGTCGCTATCGCGCTCGCCGCCGGCTTCGCGCTCCTCGGCGGCGTCGTCCTCCAGGCCGGCGGCTGGCTCGCGACGACGACGTTCTACGGCTACGCGGTGAGCGAACTCGCCGGGAAGGCGCTCGTCACGGCCGCCGTCGTCGCCGGCTTCTACGGCGCGTACGCGCTCGCTCGCGACTTCCTCGTCCACCGGACCACGGACAAGGTCGCGCGACACAAGGCCGTCTCCGTCCTCCAGTTGCTCTTCATCACGCTCGGGACGCTCGCGGTCCTCGGCGTCGCCACCGACCGCTGGGTGCCCGCGCTCGTCTCCCTCGGCGTCGTCGGCTTCGCCATCACGTTCGCGCTCCAGCAGCCGCTGCTCTCGCTGTTCGGCTGGGTCTACATCATGGTGAAGGAGCCCTATCAGGTGGGCGACCGGGTCGCCATCGACGGCTCGAAGGGCGACATCATCGACGTCGACTTCCTCGTGACGACGCTCTGGGAGGTGAACGGCGAGCTCGTCTCCTCGAACCAGCCCTCGGGCCGACACGTCACCGTCCCGAACAGCGTCGTGCTCTCGGCGCAGATTACGAACTTCTCGCACGACGACTTCCCGTACGTCTGGAACGAGGTCGAGGTGCAGGTCGCCTACGAGACGGACCTGGAGTTCGCGAGCGCGCAGATGCGCGCGGCCGGCGAGGAGTTCCTCGGCGACGAGATGGAGCGCGCCGTCTCCCGCTACCGCGACCTGCTCGCGGAGACGCCGGTCGAGCTCGAGGTGAGCGAGCGCCCGAGCGTGAACGTCCAGCCGGAGAACACGTTCGTGACGCTCCGCCTTCGGTACCTCGTCTCGCCCAAGCGCGGCCAGCGGACGAAGAACGAGCTCTACGAGCGCATCATCGCGCGCTTCAACGACCACCCGGACCGCGTCGCGTTCCCCCTCGGCCGCAACCGCTAAGCCTAGAGCTAACTCGCTGCGCGCGCACGCCCCGGTATGGCGGACGTACTCACGGACGACGTCGCGGCGCTCATCGCCGCCGCGAACCCCGAGCCCGAGTCGCTCCTCGAAGAGATGGCCGCGCACGCTCGCGAGCGCGGGTTCCCGTACGTCGGGCCGGCGGTCGGCCAGCTCCTCCGCACGCTCGCGGCGACGAACGGCGCGGAGCGCGTCTTCGAGTTCGGCTCCGGCTTCGGCTACTCGGCGGCGTGGTGGGCGGCCGCGCTCCCCGAGGACGGCGAGATAGTGCTCACGGACTTCGACGAGTCGAACCTCGAAGACGCGCGCGAGTTCCTCGAGGGGCGCTATCCGCCGGCGTTCCGCTACGAGGTCGGTGACGCCTTCGACAGCTACGGGCGCCACGAGGGGCCGTGGGACGCCGTGCTCGTCGACCACGACAAGGGCCGCTATCCCGAGGCGCTCGAGGTGGTTCGCGACGACCTGAACCCGGGCGCGGTCGTCGTCGCGGACAACGTGATGGAGGGCCCGGTGACGCCCGAGGAGGTGCGCGCCGCGCTCACCGGCGAGGCCGAGAGCCCCTCGGAGGCCGCCGCCGGCGTCGCGGCCTACCTCGAGGCGGTGCGCGACGACCCCGACTTCGAGACGGCGCTCGTCCCGCTGGGCGAGGGCATCGCGATCAGCACGTATCGACCGGAGTAACGGGTTACGAGAGGAGAGTCGGAGGGCTGTTTAGCGCGTGCGGGCGGCGACGAGTGCCGCACCGGCGAGCGCGACGATGGCGAGACCGGCACCGAAGCCGGGCGACCCGCCGGACGTCGTGGACGTCCCGGCCGCCGTCGTCGTGGACGTCGTGGTGTCCTCGGTCGTCATCGCGGTCGTGGACGTGGTCGTCGTGGTCGTGTCCTCAGTCGTGGACGTGGTCGTAGACGTCGTCGTCGTGGTCGTCTCGGAGGACGCCGCGATGCTCAGCGTCGCGGAGGACTCCCCGCCGCTGGACTGCGGGTTGATGTCGACGGAGACGTTGTAGTCGCCCGCCGCGCTCGGGTTCGTCGCGTTGTCGTAGACGACGACGACCTGATCGCTCTCGTTGAGGCTGTAGGAGCCGCCGAGGTTGAGCGTGAGCGTCCCGCCGTTGTTGCTGGCGGTGACGCCGTCGAGGTCGTCGGAGACGTTCACGTCGACCGTCGCGCCGCCGGCGTCGTTCCCGCGGTCGATGCCGATGGCCTCGACGTCGGCGGTCGTGACGTTGCTCACGTCGGTGCCGCCGTCGGTGTAGGTCACCGCGTAGCCGGTCCACGACGCGCTCGCGACGTCGCTACCGACCGTCTGCGTCACGGTGTGCGTCGCGGTGTCGCCGGGGGTTGCGGGGTCCGCGCCGAGCGTCGCGGTGCCGGCGGCGGCGCCGAGACCGGCGGTACCGGCGACGACAGTCAGTGCGAGGAGTGCAGCGAGGACGCTGCGCGAGAACGCTCTAGTCATGTGTCGTTTCGAGTGACGGGTGTGTAAAGTAAATGGCTTGGGGCCGGTGGAGAAAAACGTGCCAGACACTCACACCCGAGAGGCTGGTGTTCGCGGATCGACGGGCCGGACTGACTCAGGACTCAACGGCGGACTCGACGCCGCGCCATTCGGCGGCGAGCGAGCGGGCGTCCGCCTCCGTCGCGACCGTCCGGTGTCGGTAGGCCGACCCCTCGGGCGCCTGTCGGAGTCGGTCGTACGTCACCGCCCAGTCGCCCGTCGCCGTCTCGCGCACCCACACAACTGCGTGTCCGTCCTCGCGCTCCCAGCGCTCGCCGCTCTCGGCGGACTGCTCGTGCCACTCCATGCCGTGAGGGAGGCGGCCCGCGCGTATAGGGCCGTCGTCAGGGCTCGAACGCCACCGGGTGTGCGAGCTCGACATCGAAGTCGAACGCCGCCGCCGGCTCGCGCGCGACGTCGCCCGCGGTCAGGCACTCGAAGCCGTCCTCGGTGACGAGCCACGTGTCCTCCGTCTTCGTCCCCTGGACGGTCGGGTTCCACGCGTACGCCATCGGGAGGTGGACGGGCCGCTCGAGGTCGGGCGTCGCGATCCACTCGCGGCCCGCGAACCCGGCCGCGCCGCCCTGGTGGTGTCGGCGCCACTCGCCGTCGTAGCCCGCCGCCGCGTAGGCGTCCTGCACGTGCGCGAAGACGTCGCCCGCCGTCCCGCCGTCGCGTCCGACCTGCCGGGTCGCCGCGAGCGCCGTGGAGGCGACGCGCGCCGCCGCCGTCTGGCGCTCGTCGTACCACGCCGGCGCGTCGAAGCGCACCGCGCGCGTCAGGCTCGCCCAGAGGCCGTCGCGCTCTGCCGTCACCGAGAGCAACGCGTACCCGCCGAGCTCGGCGTCTCGGGGCGTGTAGTGGCGGTACTTCGGGGCGCGCTCCTCGCTCCCGACGAGGACGACGGGCGCGCGGGCGTCGCGCTCCGCGAGTTCGCTCGTGAGCGCCGCCGCCGCCTCCGACTCGGTCGTTCGCGCGTCGACGGTACGGCAGACCGCCTCGACGGCCTCGGCGGCGTCCGCCCCGAGTTCGCGATACGCCTCGACGTCGGCGTCCGTGAGCGGCTGGCGCAGCTCCGTCGCGTCGACGGACGCGAAGCCCGGGACGTCGAAGTCGGCGGCCGCCGGCGTCGGACTCCGCTCGGCGAGCGCGTCCGCGAGGCCGTCCGCGAACCACGGGAACGACTCGACGACGGCCTCCTCGGGCAGTTCCTCGTCCGCGAGGCGCTCGGCCTCGATGTCGTCCGTGACGACGCGCAGTCGCTCGCCGTCGTAGCCCGCCGCCGCGACGCCGACGTCGCCCGCGTAGTCCACGACGTTGTCGCCGCCGGTCAGCCACGCGAACCCGTTCGGCCGGGCGAACCAGACGGCCTCGTTGTCGGTGCGGTCCAAGTAGGCGTCGAGTCGCTCGCGTCGTCGCATGGCGTGCTCTGTCACGCCGACGCTCTTGAATGTGCGGCTTCGACGCCGCGAACATCCGTCACTCGGCGAAGACGGCCGCACCGCACGTCTGACACGCGAGGAGGCGGTCGGGGCCGTCGGGACCGTAGCCGCCACAGCAGCCCTCGGTCTCCCACGCGAGGTCGCCGTCGCAGCTCGGACACCGCTCGAGGAACGCGCGGAGTGCGCTCGCGGCGGGGAGCGCGCTCTCGCGGGGGACGCCGTACGCCGCGAGCACCTCGACGGCGGCGACGTCGGCGACGGCGACGGCGGGCGCGAGCCACGACTCGTCCGGCGTCCCGGCGCCGACGACCACCCACTCGTCGCCGGACTCGTCGATCTGGCGCTCGACGGCCGCGTCCGGTCGCATTTCGCCGACGGCGGCGACGACGTCGCCCGCGCGGACGTCGCGCATGCGCTCGCGCCACGCGGTTCGGAAGGCCCCGTCGAGTTCGACGTCCGCGTCGCTTCCGACGAGCACACCCGCGTCGCGGAGCGCGTCGAAGACGGCGTCCCCGTCGGTGGAGTCTGGGTCGGTCGCGGCGGCTTCGGGGTCCGCGCCCGACTCGTCGCCGCGCTCGTCCGGTCCACGGTCCGCGCCGTCGGTCGGGGAGCGCGTCGGCGTCCGTTCAGGATGGCCGAACGAGAACGGGAGCCGTTTGGCGAGTCGCGGGGCGAACCGGGGGGTGCCGGGGACGACGTATCCCCGGTAGGCGATGGCGAGGCCACCGAGGACGGCGGCGAGGACCGCGAGCGGCGTCCAGACGAGCGCGAGCGCGAGCGCGACGGCGGCCACGATAGCGCCGTTGAGGGCCGCGCAGGGCCAGCAGCGGTTGGCGCCCACGTACTCCTCGCGGACGAGGCGGTCTCGGAGTGACATGGGGGTCGGTTGGCTACACGCCGGTTTCAGGGTTGCGCCGACTCCGTCGCGGCACGCCCGGTCGACGACCATGTACTACAACAGTAGTTGTACCTGTCCTAAATTATAAATAGTGTCCATCACTGAGGAACGAGTATGGCATCGAACACGCCAGGCAAGGACGACTTCTCGCGTCGGACGTTCGTCAAGACCGTCGGAGCGACCGGCATCGCGGCCGGTCTCGCCGGCTGTGGTGGGAACGGCGGCGGTGACGGCAGTACGACCAGCGGGACCACGACGTCGGGCGGCGGAAGCGGTGGCACGACGACCATCCAGTTCGCGGCCGACTCCCGCGCGGCCGACAACGAGGACGCCATCAACGAGGCGCTCCACAACGCCGGCCTCTCGCAGGACATCGAGGTGTCCATCCTCGCCGGCTCGCAGGTCACCGACAACCGCCAACAGCAGTACACCCAGTGGCTCTCCGCGAACCGCTCGCAGCCCACGCTGCTGATGATGGACTCCGGGTGGACGATTCCGTTCATCGTTCGCGGGCAGCTCCAGAAGCTCGACGACGTCCTCCCCTCGGATCTCCTCAGCCACGTCAAGGACGACTACTACCAAGCGAGCGTCGCGACCGCACAGGCCCCCCAGACCGACGAGCTCTACGGCGTCCCGCTCTTCCCGGACTTCCCGACGATGCAGTACCGCAAGGACCTCGTCGAGGACGCCGGCTACAACCCCGAGAGCGAGAACTGGGCCACCGAGTCGATGAAGTGGGACGAGTTCTCCCACGTCATCTCGGACACGATGGACAACTCGAACGTCGACATGGGGTACAACTTCCAGGCCTCCGTCTACGAGGGCCTCTCCTGCTGTGACTTCAACGAGTGGCTCACCTCGTGGGGCGGCGCCTACTTCGGCGACCACGACAACCTCTTCGGCCCCATCGGCGACCGACCCATCACCGTCGAGGAGGAGCCGGTCGTCAACTCCCTCAAGATGGTGCGCTCGTTCCTCGACGACGACTTCGACCCCGGCCTCGAGGGCGACTACGCGGGCAAGATCTCGCCCGACTCCTGTCTCCAGTGGGTCGAGGACGACTCGCTCGCGCCGTTCCAGAACGGCAACGCCGTCGCGCTGCGCAACTGGCCGTACTCCATCAACATCTGCGGCGCCGACGACGTCTTCGGCGAGGACCTCGGCGTCATGCCGATCCCCTACGCGAAGGAGCCCTCGGAGACGAAGTACGACGGCACCGGTGGCCCGGTCTCCGCGCTCGGCGGCTGGCACGTCACCATGAACCCGAACGCCCCGGAGGCGAACAAGGACGCCGCCGTCGAGGTCATTCAGGCGATGGCGACCGAGAGCTTCGCGCTCGACATGTTCGGCATCATCGGCTGGATCCCGCCGGTCCCCGAGCACCTCACCACGGACCGCGCGAAGAGCGTCGACGTCATCGGCCGCTACACGGAGCAGCTGAAGGTCGCCGGCGAGAACGCCGTGCCGCGCCCCGTCACGGCCGTCTGGCCGCAGGAGTCCACGAAGGTCTCCCAGGAGGCCAACGCCGCGCTCAGCGGCGAAAAGAGCGCCGAAAACGCGATGTCCTCGCTGAAGCAGTCCCTCGAGGCCATCGAGAGCAGCGTCTAAACGCGCTCACCCTCATTCTTTAGCATGTCGACAGAAACTGATGCACCGTCAGACGGCGTTCGGCAGGGGTCGGCGGGACCGCTGACGCTCGCGGCGAGACGGGTAGAGAACCTCGGTGAAGCCGGGTTCGCCTATCTCCTGCTCGTGCCAGCGATAGCCATCCTGCTCGTCATCGCCGTCTGGCCGCTCTTCGAGACGCTCAAGATGTCGCTCCACGCCGACGCGCTCCTCACCAACAATCAGGTCGGGGAGTTCGTCGGCCTCCGGAACTACCGCCGGTTGCTCACCGGCGAGCTCGACCCGCTGCTCGTCAGGCCGTTCTTCGACCTCTCGCAGCCGTTCCAGAGCGCGCTCACGGTCACGCTCCTGTTCACCGTCGTCTCCGTCTTCTTCGAGACGATAATCGGACTCGGGCAGGCGCTCGTCCTCGACCAGGACTTCCGGGGGCGCCGCTGGGTTCGGGTCGCGGTCATCCTCCCGTGGGCGGTCCCCATCGTCATCCAGGGGATGATCTTCTACCTGCTCTTCCAGCCCCAGATCGGGTTCCTGACGGCGCCGCTGCAGTCGATTGGCCTGTTCAGCTCGACGCCGCTCTCGAACAGCGTCGACTCGTTCATCATCGTCACCGTGGCCGACGTCTGGAAGACGAGCGCGTTCATGGCGCTCATCATCCTCGCCGGCCTCCAGAGCATCGACAGACAGCTCTACGACGTCGCGAAGGTCGCGGGCGCCTCGAAGTGGCAGCAGTTCAAGCTGATCACGTTCCCGCTCGTCCTGCCGTCGATCATCGTCGCGATGCTCTTTCGCACCATCGCGGCGATGCGGGTGTACGGGATCATCGAGACGGTCTCCTCGTGTAGCACCGTCCCGTCGCTGTCCTGCATGGTCGTCTCGTCGTTCAGCCAACACCGCTACGGGAGCGCCGCCACCCTCGCGTTCGTGACGGCGTTCATCATCGCACTGTTCGTATCCGTGTACATCATCAAATTCGCAGACTCGGGTGATCTCTGAGATGTCCGCGAGCGCCGACACGCCGCTGGACACCGAGGAGGAAGAGGAGGAGGGACCGCGCCGGAACGTCCTCCAGCGCTGGACGCGACGAGCCATCGAGAACCCGGGGAACGTCTACCGGGCCATGTTCTACGTCGCGGCGGCGTTCTTCATGGTGACGACGCTCTTCCCGTTCTACTGGCTGCTCGTCCTCGCGCTGACGCCGAACCGCTTCATCTACCACGTCGGCCTGCTGCCCAACGGCTTCAACCCGGCGGCCTTCATCGAGGTCTTTCAGGTGTTGCCGTTCCACATCTACGTCGCCAACAGCCTCATCCTCGCCATCGGGACGACGGTCATCGTCCTCCTGATCGCGAGCCTCGCGGGCTACGTCTTCGGCCGCCTCGAGTTCCCGGGGCGCGCGCCGCTCATGCTGGGCGTGCTCGCCATCTCGTACTTCCCGCCGGCGGCGTTCCTCCTGCCGCTGTTCAGCCTGTTCAACGGCAACGTCGTGCTGTTCGGCGTCAGCTCGCCGGAGCTCTACAACACGCCGTGGGCGATGATGCTGCCGTTCACGGCGCTGTTCATGCCGCTGAGCATCTTCATCCTCGCGACGTTCTACGGGCAGATCCCGGACGGGCTGGAGGACGCGGCCCGCATCGAGGGGACGACGCGCATCGGCGCGCTCTTCCGCGTCATCATGCCGCTGTCCGCCCCCGGCGTCGCGACGGCCGGCGTCCTCACGTTCATCAGCGTCTACAACGAGTTCTTCTTCTCGTTCCTGATGACGGACGGCCTCATCCCGGCCACGCTCGCCGGCATCGCGAGCTCGCAGAACCACTGGGCGCCCCTCGTGCAGGGGATCATCCAGTACCAGGGACAGTATCAGAAGTTCTACAACCTCATGGCTGCGGCGAGCATCGTCGGCGTCCTCCCGGTCGCCATCCTCGTCGTCGTCGCACAGGAGAAAATCGTCAGCGGCCTCACGCAGGGCGCACTCAAGGAGTAATCTATGGGTAACGTAACACTCGAACACGTCACGAAGGAGTACGGCGACGTCGTCGCGGTCGACGACATGAACTTGGACATTCGGGACGGCGAGTTCGTCACGCTCGTCGGTCCCTCCGGGTGCGGGAAGTCCACCACGCTCGAGACCATCGCGGGGCTGACCAAGCCCACCTCCGGCACCATCGACATCGCGGGCACGGACGTCACGATGCTCCCGCCGAAGGACCGGGGCATCTCGATGGTCTTCCAGAACATCGCGCTCTTCCCGCACATGGACGTCTACGACAACATCTCGTTCGGTCTCCGCCTCCGGGACTACCCGAAGGACGAGATCGACCGGCGCGTCGAGCGCGCCGCCGAGATCGTCCAGCTCGAAGGGATGATGGACCGGATGCCCGACGAGATGAGCGGCGGCCAGCGCCAGCGCGTCGCAATCGCGCGCGCAATCGTCCGCGAGCCCGAGGCGTTCCTGATGGACGAGCCGCTCGCGAACCTCGACGCGAAGCTCCGCGTCCACATGCGGACGGAGCTCCAGCGCCTCCACAAGGAGCTCGACACCACCATCATCTACGTCACGCACGACCAGGCGGAGGCGATGACGATGAGCGACCGCATCGCCATCATCGACGGCGGCGAACTCCAGCAGATCGACCCGCCGCTCGTCTGCTACAACCAGCCCGCGAACGAGTTCGTCGCGGGCTTCATCGGCAGTCCGTCGATGAACTTCCTCGACGCCGAGGTCACGGCGGACGGCCTCGTCTCCGAGCACTTCACGCTCGCGGTCGACCCCGAGGCCGCCGGCGTCTCCGTCGGCGACCGCGTCCGCGCCGGCATCCGCCCCGAGGACGTCTATCCCGCCGAGGAGGCGGCCGACCTCGACCGCCCGAGCACGGAAATCGAGGTGACGACGGACGTCCTCGAGCCGATGGGCGACGAGATCTTCGTCTACCTCCTGCTCGGCGGCACCGAGGAGCGCCCGAGCATGGACGCTGAGGCGAGCGCGAACCAGCTCCTGATGTCCGTCGACCCGGACAGCGACATCGCCGAGGACGACGAACTCACCGTCGTGCTCGACCGCTCGAAACTCCACCTCTTCGACGTCGAGACCGGCGAGGCCATCACGCACGGGCTCGGGGGGCGATAGGGATGGTTACGACGCTCGGCTGGGTCTACCTCATCGGCGGCACGCTCCTGTTCTTCTTCTGGGCGTACGGCATCGTGTCGTTCGTCCTCGACGTGAAGAACAAGTTCGTGCCGGCGGTGCGCACGCTCTGGCGCGAGCGCAAGCGTGCGAAGGCCGAAGAGGAAGCCGAGCGCGAGCGCGAAGAGAAGGAACAGCAACTCTACTAACGGCGGCCGCACGGCCGCCGCGCGGAACGCCATCGGCTCCCCCGATGGGCACCCGTACTGATAACTGACTCCCGTACGAACGAACTACAATGAGCACGACAGACACGGAGAACGGAGTCCGCGTCGGCATCGTCGGACTCGGCGGCATCGGCAACCACCACGCGGAGCGGCTCACCGACCTCGGCGAGCACCTCGTCGGCGGCGTCGACGTCGTCGAGGACGCCCGGAACGCGTTCAGCGAGCGCTGGGACGTCCCGACCTACGAGAGCTACGACGACCTCTACGAGGCCGGCATCGACGCCGTCATCGTCACGACGCCGAACAAGTTCCACGAGCAGTACGCCGTGCAGGCCCTCGAGTCGGGCGTCGACGTCCTCCTCGAGAAGCCGCTTGCGAACACCCTCGAGTCCGCAGAGCGCATCGCGGCGGCCGCCCGCGAGGCCGAGGGCTTCTGCATGGTCGGCTTCAACAACCGCTTCCATCCCGGCGTTGAGGTGTTCAAGGCCGAGCAGGCGGCGGGCCGCTTCGGCGACGTGATGCACATCGAGGCGAACTGGGTGCGGCGACGCGGCGTCCCCGGACGCGGCGGCTGGTTCACCACGAAGGAGATCTCGGGCGGCGGCGCGCTCATCGACATCGGCGTCCACATCATCGACCTCGCGCTGCACTTCGCGGGCTTCCCGGACGTCGTCGAGGTGTCGGGGGAGACGCGCGCGGAGTTCGGCGGCCGCGAGGACTACACCTACCTCGAGATGTGGGGCGAGGACCAGGCCGACATCTCCTTCGACGTCGACGACTCCGTGACCGCCTACCTCCGCACCGAGAGCGGCGCGAGCATCGCCCTCGAGGTCGCGTGGGCGGCGAACCGCCCGCCGAAGAACGAGTTCTCGGTACAGGGCACGAAGGCGGGCGCGTCCTTCGACCGCGAGAGCGGCGAGCTCGTCGTCCACGAGACGAGCGACGAGGGCGCACCGCACCACGAGGACACCGTCGTGGAGACCCGCGACGTCGACATCCACGAGGCCGAACAGGAGTGCTTCTTCGATGCGGTGCGTGCGGGCGAGGGGCCCGAGCGCAACACCGTCGAGCAGGGCTTGCAGGTCCAGCGCGTCATCGACGCCATCTACCGCTCCAGCGAGTCCGGCGCGGCCGTCCGCCTCGACTAGTAGCGGTACTCGGCCTCGCGCAACTGGACGTACTTCCCCTTGCGGTAGCGGAACTTCGCCTGCTTGTAGTCCTTGTAGAGGCGGAGGCCATCGACGCCGACGCTCGCGTTCTGCCGAGTGAGTATCTTCCCGGAGTCCGCGGCGTCGAGCATCTTGCTGGCGACGCGGAACGTCGTGTCCCACTCGCCGGGCCCGTAGTCCTCAACGACGTCGGCGATTGCGACGTTGCGCAGGATTTCGTCGCCGATGGCGTCCTTCCACGCGTCGTTGTAGGCGTCGAGCTCGCCGATTGCGGCGAGTTCGCCGGCGAGCTTCCCGGTTCGGAGCGCGACGTGGTCGCCGCCCTCGTGGAACGCCGACGTGGTGCCCATCGCGCCGCCGACGACGGCGATTCCGGCGTCCGTGGGCGAGTCGATGGGGCGCGTCGAGGAGATGGAGTAGGTCTCCGTCCCCTTCGACTTCCCGTAGCCCTCCTCGACGACGGGGAAGTCCGCCTCGATGTCGTACTCGTCGCCGTAGAGCTCCTCGAGGAGCCGGCGGATGTACTCGGCGCCCTTCGGGATGGCGTCGTCGTCCTCGCGCAGGAGGCGGTAGTCGTCCGTCTCGAAGTCGTCGATGTCCATGCCGATGGGCATCGTGAGGCCGACGCGCGCGACGTTGTCGGCGTTCGGGAACACCCACGGGTAGGCGGTCTCGCCCGGCATCCACCCCCACCAGAACTTGATGCGGTCCTGGTCGAGGACGCCCTCGGGGAACTTCCGGTACTCCTGGTAGGCGATGTGGTTCGTCTCGGGCGGGCTGAGGCGCTCGCTCGCCGGCTTGTCGTCGGGGAGGAAGGAGTCGAGGACGGGGATGGTGATGCGGCGCTGCGGGCCGTCCGCGAGGACGACGTAGTCGGCCGTCCACTCCTCGCCGTTCGAGAGCGTGAGCGTGTGCTCGTGGCCGTCCGAGAGGTCCGTCTCGACGTCGAGGACGCTGTCGCCGACGCGGTAGTCCGCGCCCGCCTCTTCGGCGAGTTCGCGGAGCCAGTCGTCGAAGCGCGCGCGCTGGAAGGTGAAGCCGAAGCCGTCGTAGGTCGAGTCGATGCCCGTGCGGTCGACGACGACCGACTCCTCGGGGCCGATGAACTCGGCCGCGTTCAGTTCGCGCTGGACGACGCCCTCGGGGAGGTCCTCGACGTCGAGCTGCGCGATGTCCACCCAGTAGTTCAGGAAGCCGGCGGCGTCCGTGGAGTCCGGGCCGAGCCGGTCGCGGTCGGCACGCGGAACTCCCTTCTCGAAGACGACGACGTCGGCGCCCTCGTCGGCCGCACGCTCCGCGGCGGCGGTGCCGGCGGGCCCGCCGCCGACGACGGCCACGTCTACGTGGTTCATACCACTCCCTCTATACCCGCCGACTAAAAGCCTTCAACTTCCGGTATCCGGTCCGCCCTCCCCTATGCTTATGCCGCCGACTCGCGCATCGACGTGCATGGACGCGGGCCGCCTTCTCTATCGGGTCGTCGCGATCTACGTCGCCTGCCTCGTCGTCGGCGGCCTGCTCACGGGCGTCTGGCTGTTCGCGCCCGCGGTCGTCGCGCGACCGACGGTGGCGGTCCTCTGGTTCTCGCTCGGCGGCTTCGGCTTCCTCGTGCTCGTGACGTTCGGCCTCCTCACCTACTTCGAGACGTAGAACCGGCGGGCGGCGTGCGTCGACGAGACACCGTGCCTCTAGACGGTCTCGTTCGCGTCCGCGTCGGTGGTGTTCGACGCGGCGTCGAGCACGCCGTCCCGCGTGGCGGTCACCGTCTCGTTCACCGCGTCACCGGCGGAGACGGCGGTGGGCGGCACGTCGTCGGGCGACGCCGTCGACGTGCGCGTGGCCGTCGCGTTCCCATCCGAGTCGGCGGCCGTCGCGTCGACCGCCCCCGTTCCGACGGCCACGTCGTCGCTCGACGCGCGTTCGAGCGCCCCCGTGGCGTTCGCCCCCGTGACGTTCGCGTTCCCGGGCGTCGCGATGGGGGGAGTGGGGGGAGTGACGACGCCCGGCGGGCCACCGACGACGACGGCGTCGGCTCCCGGGAGGTCGGTGACGTTGGCGAGCGAGCGCGCCCGCGCGCCGGTCGCGCGGAGCGCCTGCGGGTCGGCGCCGTGACTGGTGCGGGCGGACGCGGGGAGCGCGTCCGCGGCGGCGGCGGCCCGGTCGGCGAGCGCGCTCGCGGACTGGCCGCGTGCGGCGAGCGCCGCCATTCGCGCGGCGAAGGCGCCGTCGCTCAGCGTCCCGTTGCGGTGGGCGGCGACGAGCGCGGCCCGTCGGTCGGCGAGCGCGTCGACGCGCTCGCTCAGGGCCGCCTGTCGCGACGCGACGAGTCGCGCCTTCGACGCGTTCGACTGCATGGCGGCGAGCGCGTGGTCGAACGCTCGGGACTCGAGCGCCCCGTCGACGGTCGCGCCCTGCGCGCCGATTGCGCCGGCGAGCTGTGCCCCGGGCGCGACGGCGTCCGCGCTCGCGTTCGACGCCGTGGTCGTCGTGCTCGACGGGCCCGGCTGTGCCGCCACGGCCGGGAGACCGACCCCGGCCGTGGCTACGACCAGCGCGAGCACCACGAGACGGACACGGGTCGTCACCATGCAGTCCTCCGTAGGTCGGCCCGGACCATATACTCGGCAGACCGTTGACTCGAATTTCGAACGGTTAAGCCGGATTTGAACGGTTTCGAACCGTCCGCAGTCGGGCGGTTCACGACTCCTCGACCCCCTCGTCGACGTCGGGAAGCTTCAGCACGTTCTCGCGACCGATTCGGAACGACTCCAGGTCGCCGGATTCGCGCATCCCGCTCACGACCTGACTCGTCTTCGCCTCCGTCCACCCGGTCTCGGCGACGACCTCCTGCTGGCGCGCGCGCCCGCCGCGCTCGCGGAGCACGCGCTTCACGCGCTCCTCGTTACTCAACAGCTCCGCCGGCGGTCGCTCGGCCGCATCGCCGCGCTCACGCTCGCCGGCGTCCGTGTCCGGCTCGGCGTCCGACGCGGCGGCGTCGGGACCGCTCGACTCGCCCGGGCGACCGGCGGTCGTATCGCTCGTCTCGACGCCCGCATCGTCGCTCCCCGACGCACCGCCGGTCCGGGTGCGACGCCGGTACCAGAGGCCGGCGCCCGCGAGGGCGGCGAGGAGGGCGACGCCGCCAGCGACGAGCGGCCACGGGACCGACGGCGCGGGTGGCGCGAACGTCGCGCGCGGCTGCTCGTCCGTGAACGTCACCGGGCCCTCCCAGCCGACCGCGTTCTCGCTCCGCGTCGTCGGCGGCGGCGACACCGATGCCACCCGGTAGTCCTCGGGCGCGCTCAGCGTGAGCGTGGTGTCCTCGTCGAGGTAGAAGCCCGCGATGGCGTCCCCGGCCCGCACCGTCCGGCCGTCGACGGCGGCGAACCCGTGCCACGTGAACTGGTAGGCGACGACGCCGTACTGCGAGCCGATGGACTGGACGCGCGTCGACACCGAGAAGGCCGTGGCGTTCATCGGCCGGCCGGTCGCGTTCTCGGCCGTCCGCACCGTCGTCCGGATGCGCTCGGCGAACGGGTCGAGGTAGGCGCTCCGGTTCGCCCGGACGTCCCGCTGGAGGTCCTCGAACGCCGCCGTCTCGTTCTCCGTCGCGAGCGCCAGCCGGTAGGTGACGGTCCACGTCGCCGACCCGTTCTCGGCGACGTCGACGGTGAGGTCGACGCGGTCGGGCGAGACGCCGCCGGGAGCGAGCGCGGCGAATCCGCCGCTCGTCGCCCCGGCCGGCACCGCGAGCAGGAGGAGGGCACACGCGAGCGCCGCCGCGACCGTCCGCTGCATACCCGTGTGGGGGGCCGGGCGACTGAAAGCCGTTTCTCTCCGGCGGTGGCACCGCGTTCGAGTAGCTCACCCCCTCTGTTCGCCCGACGGCGCCCTGACGGAGGACTCATACGCCTCGACGCCCACGGACGGGTATGCGCGTCGAGAACTCCTTCATCGCCGCCGAGGGCGTCGGTCCCGCGACCGAGCGCTCGCTCTGGGCGGACGGCGTCCACCACTGGGACGACTTCGACACCGACTACCTCGGCGAGAAGACCGGCCGGCGAGTCGCCGACTACATCGACACGGCCCGCGAGCGCCTCGACTCGGGCGACGCGTCGTTCTTCGCGGAGACGCTCCCGTCCGGCGAGCTCTGGCGGGCGTACGAGAACTTCGCGGACGGGGCCTGCTTCTTCGACATTGAGACGACGGGCTTGGACGCCGCGACGAACGACGTGACGACGGTGAGCTTCCACCGCTCGGACGGGACGCGAACGCTCGTTCGCGGGGACGACCTGACGCGCGAGACCGTCCGCGCGGAACTCGACTCGGCGGACCTGCTCGTCTCGTTCAACGGCAAGCGCTTCGACGTCCCGTTCCTCGCGCAGAGCTTCGACCTCGACGTCACGACGCCGCATCTCGACCTCATGTACACCTGCAAGAAGCTCGACCTCTCGGGCGGGCTGAAGGCCATCGAGTCCGACCTCGGCCTCGAGCGCGACGGCGTCGAGGACGTCGACGGCCGCGAGGCCGTCCGGCTCTGGAAGCGCTACGAGCGGGAGAACGACGAGGCGGCGCTCGACCGACTCGTCACGTACAACCGCTACGACGCGGAGAACCTCCGCGCGCTCGCCGACCGGGTGACGAGCGACCTCCACGAGGAGACGTTCGTCCCGCACCGCTGAGTCGCCCCGACGGGGCGGCCCGCCGGGACGGCGGCGTTTCCCGCGCGTCGTCGCGAATACCGTAGCGCTTTCGGCGGAGCAGACAGCTATCTACGCGCATGGCTGCACGCCCGCCAACGAGCGACGACGACGACGGACCGGACGTCGTCGAGTTCGGCATCCCGGCCGCGGAATCGTTCCTCGACGCGGCCGACGTCACGTACCCCGTCGACCGCGAGACGCTCGTCGCCGCGACCGGCGACCCCGAGGTGCCCATCGACACGCGCGGTCGCACCGTCGCCTTCTCGACGGCGCTCGAACGCACCGAGCGGGAGCGCTTCGACTCGCGGCGCGACCTCCTGAACGCGCTCCATCCGGTCCTCGAGGACGCGCGCCAGTCGGGGGCGGCGGGCGTCCTCGGCTACGTCCGCTCGCTCATCCCGAGCGTGCTCCGGTAGCGGGCGAGCGGTTCGTCGCCGCCGGAGGCGTAGGGCGGTCGTGATAGTCCTCGACAGCCCCCGTCCGGCGTGCGGGCGGACGGACGCGGTACGGACGCGCGGGCTCGGTTCCTATCGGTGTACGGCGTGCGGCCACGGGTGCACGCCGGAGCACGTCGGCTAGCGGCGCTCGGCGAGCCAGGCGGCCAGCGCCTCGCGGTCGCCGGAGCGCGCGTGCGTGACGTAGAAGGTCGCACAGGCGTTCGCGAGCGTGAGCGCCTGGTCGAGCGGCCAGTCGGCGGCGAGCGCGTACGCGAGGCCGGCGCTGAACCGGTCGCCCGCGCCCGTGTAGCGCACGGCGTCCACGCTGAGGTTCGGACAGCGCGTGACGCCGGCGGCGTCGGCGGCGACGGCCGCGTCCTCGGCGTGGAGGGCGGCGACGTCGAGCGCGCCGAGGTCGCGCAGGAGCGCGAGCGCGTCGGCGCGCGTGGCCGGCGCCTCCCCGCCGTCCGACACCGCCTCGGCGAGGAAGGCGAGCTCGTCGTCGTTCACGCTGAGCGCGACGCGCCACGCCTCGAGGCCGGCGAGCGCGTCGAGGAACGGCGCGACGGCGCGTGCCTCGCGGACGGTCACGTCGCCGGGGTCGACGACGAGCCAGCCGCCGTCGCCGACGGCCCGCTCGGCGAGCGCTTCGAGGGCGAGCGTCCCGGCCTGCACGGACGCCCAGTTCGTCCAGACGACGGCGTCCGCGTCGAGGGCGGCGTCGAGGTCGGCGACGCGCTCGAGGTCGGCGAGCGCCCAGTCCGCGACGTCGGGCGACTCCTCGGTGAACATCACGGCGTCGTCGGCGAACTCGAAGACGGCGACGTCGGCGGGCCGCCCCATCGAGTGCGTCTCGCAGTCGAGGGCGTCGAAGACCGCGTGGTCGAGGTGGCCGTAGAGCGCGGTGTCGGCGCCGAGCGCGTGGGCCTGTCGCGCGGCGTTCACGGCCTGCCCGCCCGGTTCCGTCGTCTCGTGGTCGACGAGGAACGACTTCGCGTGCCCGCTCGCGATGCGCTCGCCGAGGTCGGCGCGCGACTCGACGTGGCCGGCGGCGTCCTCGACGGCGTAGCGTCGGTCGACGCTCCCGTCCGGCAGACACGTCACGGTGACTGCGGGGGACTCGGCGAGTCGGGCGTCGATCTCCTCCATCTATTCGCTCGCCGCCTCGATCTCCGCGACGGCTTCGAGGAAGCCGTCGGCGTACGCGGCGTCCGTGACGTAGTCGGCGGCCGCGCTCGCGTGCTCGTCGGCGTTCGCGACGGCGTAGGCGACGCCGACCGTCTCGAACATGTGGGCGTCGTTCTGCGAGTCCCCGACGGCCGCGAACTCGGTCACGTCGTAGCCGAGGCGGTCGGCGACGCTCGCGAGCGCGCGGCCCTTGCTGATCGTCGGGTCCTTCACGTGGTAGGCGTAGCCGGTGTCGACGACTTCGAGGCCCTGTTCGGCGGCGAGCGCTTCGAGGGGTTCGAGCGGCCGGTCGCGACTCACCGCGACCTCGGTCTCGCGCCAGCGGTTCGTGAGGTCCAACTCGCCCCAGCCGAGGTCGTGCCCGCGCTCGCGGTAGGCGTCCGCGACGGCCTGCGCGCCCGCGCGGTCGCCGTGAACGACGAGGTCGTCGCCGACGAGCGAGACACCCCCATTTTCGGCGATGACGGTGCGTTCGATTCGGAGGAAGTGCGCGAGCGCCACCGGGTACGGGAAGGCCTTCCCGGTCGCGACGACGACCGGCGCCGGCCACGACTGGAGCGCCTCGAAGATCCGCGGGTCGACGGCGCCGTCGCCGTCGGTGAGCGTGCCGTCGATGTCGACGGCGAGCGGTGGTACCATAGCTACGCGTCGGGCGCGCGCTGACAAAAAGTCGGCGTCACCCGCTCGCTCGCGTCACTCCTCGCCGTTCTCGCCCTCGCGAGCGGCCTCGAGGAGCGCTTCGTCGCGTTCGCTCTCGACGCCGAGGTCCGGCACTTCGGTCGGGCGGCCGTCCTGGTCGACGGCGACGAAGACGAAGTAGGACTCCGTCGTCTGGTGGCGCTCGCCCGTCCGCGGGTTCTCGCCGAACGCCCGGAGGCGGACCTTCACGCTCGTCCGCCCGACGTCGTAGACGTAGGCCTCGATGACGACGATGTCGCCGACCGGGACGGGGCGCATGAAGTCCATGTGGTCGATGCTCGCGGTGACGCACGTCTCGCCCGCGTGGCGCATCGCGCTCATCGCGCCGACCTCGTCCATCCACTTCATGACGTTCCCCCCGTGGACGGTCTCGTAGTTGTTAGCGTGGTTCGGCTGGACCCGGTTCCGGTTCTCTATATAGGTCTCCTCGATGCGTGCCATACCTTGGCGTGGATGTGGACGGCAATGAATCCCGCGACGGCGGCAGGTAGAGCCACCGCGCCCGGCGGGCCGTGAAGCGGTGACTGTACCCTACCGAACCGTTATGGGCGGACCTGTCGAACAGCCGTGACGATGCGCCCTCCACACGCACTCGCAATCGGGTCGCTCCTCCTCGTCGGGGTGACGGCCGCCCTCCTCGCGGGCCCCGCCGTCGCCGCCGACCCCGTCGAGGCGACGAACGGAACCACCTACGACCACGGCACCAGCATCGCAGTCGACGTCTCGACGAACGGGAGCTACGCCCTCCGGAACGCGGACGGCGCGTTCGTCGCGGAGCTCACCGCCGAGAACGAGACGGTCGTCATCGACACCGGTAGCCTCCGAAACGGCGACTACACGCTCAGGGACGGCGACGGCGCGACGGTGTTCGCCTTCGGCGTCGAGGGCGCGCCGACCACGACGACCACGACAACGGCGAGCACGACCGACGACACCGACGACGGTGGCGAGACGGTGGCGCTCGAGGACGGCGCCACCTACGACGCCGGCGTGACGCTCACTCGCGACGTCCCCGGCGAGGAGTACGTCCTCCGCACCGGCGACGGCGCGTTCGTGCGACAGCTCGCCGCCGACGGCGGGACGGTGGCGTTCGACACCGGCGACCTCGACGGCCCGTATCGACTCGTCGACGCCGACGGCACCGTCGTCGCCACTTTCACCGTCGACGGCATAGACGAGACGACCACGACGACCACCACCACGACAGCCGACGAGCCCGCCGGGTCCGAGGCCGATGCACCGCTCGACCGGACCGTCGACGCCGAGGACGGCGGCGTCTACTGGCGGGGCCTCACGCTCCGCTTCGCCGTCGAGGGGGACGCCACGCTTCGAACCGGCGACGGCGCGTTCGTGCGACAGCTCGCCGCCGACGACGGGCACGTCACTCTCGAGACGGCGTCGCTCGACCCCGGAAACTACCGGCTGACCGCCACCGACGCCGCCGCGTTCAGCGTCGCCCGCCAGTCGCTCGACGCGACGGGCTCCGAGGGGACACTCGCCGTCACGTCGAACCGGGCTGACTACCCGCTCGTCCTCCGCTCCGACGCGCTCACGACCGACGAACTTCACGCGCTCGTCCCCGCGAGCGAGGTGCGCGACGGCCGCGTCCTCGTCAGTGGCGTGGGCGCGAACGCCACCCTCGAACTCGACGCGTCCGCGCTCGCGAGCGGGAGCTACGACCTGACCGCGATAGCGGGCGACACGGGCGTCCGCGACGACGCGACCGTCACGCTCGCGGCGTCCGAGCCGGCGAGCGGCGAGGCGAACAGCACCGCGACGGCGCCCGGCGAGAACGGCGCGAGCGGCGCGGACGAGACCACCACCACGAGCACCACGACGACCACCGGCGGCACCGGCGGTGGGACGACGGTCGGCGACTCGCCCGGGTTCGGCCTCGTCGCCGGCGCCCTCGCGCTCGCCGGCGCCGCGCTCCTCGCGCGTCGGGACGGCGATTAGACGCGCCACCCGCGCGGCGTGTCGTTCAGGCGCTCACAGCCCGACTCGGTGACGACGACGAGGTCCTCGACGCGGACGCCCCACTCGCCCTCGACGTAGACGCCGGGTTCGACGCTGAACACCATCCCCGCTTCGAGCGCGCGGTCGTTCCCGGCGACGATGTAGGGCTCCTCGTGGACGTCGAGGCCGACGCCGTGGCCCGTCCGGTGGACGAAGGCGTCACCGTAGCCCGCCGCCTCGAGCACGTCGCGGGCGGCCGCGTCGACGGCCTGCGCCTCGACGCCGGGTTCGACGGCGTCCACGGCGGCGCGCTGGGCCTCGACGACCGCGTCGTGCGCTTCCGCGTAGCCCGCCGGCGGGTCGCCCGCGAAGACGACGGTGCGCGTCTGGTCGCTCGGGTAGTGCTCGACGCGCGTCCCGAAGTCGAGCGTCACCGGCTCGCCCGCGCGTATCTCGCGCTCGCCGTGGCCGTGGTGCGGGTTCGCGGCGTTCGGCCCCGACGCGACGATTGGTTCGAAGGACGTGCCCGTCCCGCCGCGCGCGACGAGGCGCTCCTCGACGTAGCGCGCGAGCGCCGTCTCGGTCATCCCGACGGCGTCCGCGCCCAGCCCTCGGACGTCCCGCATCGCGGCGTCCGCCGCGCTCCCGGCCGCGCGGAGCGCGTCGAGTTCGGCGTCGTCCTTGCGAACCCGGAGGTCGTCGAGGACGGCGCCGGCGAGGCCGAACTCGCACGCGGGGAGGCAGTCGCGCAAATCGAGCGTGAAGCGCGCGTGCATCGTCGGGTCGAGGAGCACCTCGCCGCCCGCGACGCCGAGGTCGGCGAGCGCGTCCGCGACAGCGGCGAGCGGGTCGTCGCCGTCGGCCCACGTCCGCACGTCCGCGACCCACGTCGCGTCACGAACCTGCGCGCCGTAGAGGTCGGGCACCACGAACACCGGGTCGCCAGAGGCGGGGACGAAGAGGAAGAAGTGGCGCTCGCCGGGCGACTCCTCGAAGCCGCCGAGGTAGTAGGTGTTCGGGCTCGGGAAGAGCGCGAGCGCGCTCGCCCCGCGCTCGCGGAGTCGGGCCTGTGCGTCGCGAGTGCGGCGCTCGAACGGCGTCTCGGACATACCGCTCCCGTGGACGCGCGCGAGCAAAAACGTGCGGTCCCGGACCACGCCGACGGGAGAATCGCCCGACGACGAGCGGGCGTCCGCGACCCGAGCCCGCCACGTTTTTGCTCGTGCCGACCCGATTCCCCGGCGATGAGTTCCGGTCTCGCCTCCCGTCTCCTCGGCGCCGTGAGCTCCCGCGTCCAGGAGCTCCTCGGCGTCGCGCTCAGTTGCGTCGGCCTCCTGCACTTCGCCGCGTGGGCGGCGAACGGCGACGGCACGCGCGCGCTCGCCGACCTGCAGGCCGGCCAGCTCTCACTCGCCGCCGGCGGCTTCGGCGGGTACGCGAGCACCCACCCGGCGTACGTCCTCGCGTTCGTCGTCGGCATCGCCATCGTCGGCGCGGCCCGGCAGTGAGCGAGGGGAGCTGGCGCGGCGTCCTCGCCGTCGCGCTCTGGCAGGTCGTCGCGAGCCTCTGCTACTACTCGGCGTTCCCCGCGACGGACTCCTTCCAGACGGACTTCGGGCTCACCGGCGTGCAGGTTGGCCTCGTCATCACGACGCTCACGCTCGGCTACACGCTCTTCCTCTTCCCGGCGGGCGCGTTCGTCGACGCCTACGGCGACCGCCCCGCGATGGTCGCTGGCCTCGTCGGCCTCGCACTCGGCGCGGTCGGCGTCTCGCTCGCGACGAGCTACCCCACCCTGCTCCTCGCGGTGTTCGTCCTCGGCGCCGCGTACTCGACGGCGATGCCCGCGACGAACATCGCGGTCGCCGAGCGCGCACCGGGCGGCGCGTACAACCTCGCCGTCGGCGTGAAGCAGGTCGGCGTCACCGCCGGCTCCGCGCTCGCCGCGTTCGTCGTCGCCGGCCTCGCCGCGCTCGCGCTCGGCTGGCAGCTCGGCTTCCTCGTGGCGGCGGGCGCAGCGGGCGTCGTCGCGCTCGGCTTCCTCGTCGCCTACGAGGGCACCGGCGGGACGGGCGACGTGGGCTTCCCGGACGTCGGCGCGCTCTGGGGGAACCGCGCGCTGATGGCGCTCGCCGCCGGCGGCTTCTTCGTCGGCGCCGCCATCTTCACCACGACCGGCTACGCCGTCCCCTACCTCGAATCCGACACCACCGCCTCGAAGGCGACCGCCGGCGTCGTCCTCGGCCTCACGCAGGTCACGGGGAGCGTCGGCCGCATCGGCGCCGGCTGGGTCGCCGACCGCGTTCGCGGGACGGCCGCACGCGCGTCCATCCGCGTCTTCAACTGGCAGACCGGCGTCGGCGCGCTCGCGATGGCCGCGATTCCGCTGCTCGCGATGCCGGGCGCCGCCGCCGGCTTCGCGATACTCGGCGTGAGCCTCCTCGGCGTCACCGGCCTCTATCACGGCGCGCTCGTCGCGCTCGCGAGCGAGGAGGAGTCCGGCGCCGCGACCGCCGCCGGCCAGACCACCATCAACCTCGGCGGTCTCCTCGTCCCGCCGACGTTCGGGTGGCTCGCCGACACCGCCGGCTACGCGGCCGGCTGGAACCTCCTCGCCGTCTGCGTCGCCGCCGGCGTCGCCTGCGCGCTCGTCGCCGGCCGCCTCACCGACTGACGCCCCGGTTCGGGTGGTGGGTTTAACTGGCGTCACCCCTCTCACCCACCGTATGTACCGCACCGGGCACTACGGCGTCTCCCTGCTCGTCTACGCCCCGTTCGGTGCCGCCCTCCTCGTCGCCGGCTACCGCGTCCCCGCGCTCGTCGGCGGCGCCGCGATGCTCGCGCTCGCACCCCTCCCGGATTACGACCAGCGCGTCCCGTTCGTGAGGCATCGCGGAATCACCCACACGCTCGTCTTCGCGTGGCTCGTCGGCACGACCGTCGGCGGCCTCACCCTCCTCCTCCCGGCCGCCGGCCCGGAGCACCTCGCCCTCGCCGGCTTCGGCTTCGGCGTCGGCGCCCTCGGCGTCGTCGCCCACCTCCTCGGCGACGTCCTCACGCCCGCCGGCATCCGGCCGCTCTGGCCGCTCCGGGACACCCGCTACTCGCTCGCGCTCTGGACCGCCGACAACGCGCTCGCGAACTACGGCCTGCTCGGCGCGGGCGTCGCCGTCACCGTCGCCGTCCTCCTCCTCCTCCTCGCCTGAGGCGGTGTCGGGTGGCTTTTCTCCCTCCGGCCCCTCCTCGGAGGCGTGACACCCACGACGACCGGGACCTACCGCGTGCGCTCGCAACGCCCGGAGGGGACGCTTCGGTGCGTCGACCTCGACGACGGCGAGGCCGTCGACGTCGCGAACGCGGACGGCCTCCGACCGGGCTATCGCTTCACCGGCGACCTCGCGTGGGAGGACGGCGACGCCCGCCTCGGTGACTTCACCGTCGAGGACCGGACGCTCTTCGCCTACGCCGAGGGCGTCGCGAACCTCTTCGAGGTCGCGCTCGACACGTGGGAGGAGGCGCGCCACGAGGGCCTCGGCGTGAACGCCCGCCCGACCTACGACACCGGCGGCGACCCGAACGGCGCCGTCTACACGTTCGCCGAACAGCAGGGCGAACGCGACGTCTACGCCGAACTCCGGGACGGCACCGCGCCGCTCGAACCGCTCCTCGCGCGCTTCCGCGAGGACTCCGACTTCGACGCCCCGAACGAGGTGTTCGTCCTCAAGCCCGCCACTCACCAGTTCGTCCTCGTCGCGCTCGTCGCCGAGAAGGGCGGCACGTACGCGGACACGATGCGCGACACCTACGGCTGTCCGCGCCCCTCGGAGCCCTAGGCGCCCGCGAGCCGCACGAGGTCCGCGAGCGTCCGGTTCACGGGCGCCGGGAGGCCCGCCTCCGCCGCGCGCGAGACGACGGCGCCGTGAATCGCCTCCACCTCCGTCTCGCGTCCCGCCTCGAGGTCCTGGCGCATCGAGGAGACGTTCGACGCGGTCCGCCGCGCCACCGTCAGCGTCTCCTCGATGACCCCCTCGGTGTCGACGCCCTCGTGGCGCGCGACCCGCGCGGCCTCCGCGACCGAGCGCCGGACGAGTCGCGTCCCGGGCGCCGTCGCCGCGAGCGCGCCGTTCTCGACGCCCGCGAGCGCGGTCGCCGCGTTGATGCCGACGTTCACGAGCACCTTCCGCCAGACCGCGCGCTGGACGTCGTCGACGACGTGCGTCTCGACGCCGGCGAGCGACAGCTGCGTCGCGAGCGCGCGCACGCTCGCGTCGTTCAGCGCGAAGTAGTTCCCGAGGCGGGTGTCGCCCCGCCCGGCGTGCCGAACGACGCCCGGCTCGAGCACGTGGGCGCCGTGACTCGTCGTCCCCGCGAGCACGCGCTCCTCGGGGACGTGCGCCGCGAGCGCTTCCGCGTTCCCGAGGCCGTTCTGGAGCGTCGCGACCGCCGCGTCCCCGAACGCCCCGGCCCACGTCGCGAGCGCGTCGTCCGTCTGGTGGCTCTTCACGCAGACGAGCACGTAGTCACAGCGCGGCGCCGCGTCCGGGTCGCACACCACGGGGACGTCGACCGTCTCGGCCGTGCCGTCAGCGTGGACGACGCGCAGTCCGGCCTCCCGGAGCGCCGCGACGTGGTCGCTCTCCCGCCCGAACAGTACCGTCTCCGTCTCCCTCGCCGCGAGCAGGCCCGCGAACAGCGACCCCATCGACCCCGCGCCGAGCACGCCGATGCGCATACTCGACGGTGGCGGCGCCGCCCGCTTGTACTCGTCCATTCGGCGGCCGTCGGGGCGCACTCGGCGCTCGTCGGCGAGCGAAACTATTTCCGCGCGCCGCCGGAAGGGGAGGCGAATGCAGCGTGGGCCACCCCCCGAGACGGCGACCGGCCAGCGACGCGACCGCGGCCAGCTCCTCCTCGTCGCCGGCCTCGGCATCGCCGTCGCGTTCGTCGCGCTCGCGCTCGTCGTGAACAGCGTCGTCTTCACGCACAACCTCGCGACGCGCCCCTCCGCGAGCGGCGCGGACGCCATGGAGTATCAGGACGTCGTCGTCGAGGGCGTCGGCGGCGTCCTCGCGGAGGCGAACGCACGCGAGTACGTCGGTCACGGCGCGCTCAACGACGCCTTCCGCGACGACACCACGGAGTGGGCGAACCTCACGCTCCAGCAGTACGCCGCCCACGGAACGCTCACGAGCGTCACGATACACGACGTCACGAACGGCACGGGGATCCATCAGGCGAGCGTGCGCGAGTTCACCGACCGGAGCGGGGCCGCCGACTGGTCGCTCTTCGACGACGCGGACGGCGCGCGGCGCTTCACGATGAACCTCACCGACGACCGGTCCGGCACGCTCACCGTCACGACGACGTTCGCCGACGGCTCGACGCACAGTGTGGACGTCGACACCGGGTCGACGGTCACCGTCGACGGCGGCTGTTCGGCGCCCGCGCCCGCCACCGTCGACTTCTCGAGTGCGAGCGTCGACGGCGCGCACTGCGCCGCGCTCGAGGGATTCACGAGCGGGACGGTCGAGGAGATCGCCTTCACGAACGGTGACGGCGTCGCCGGCCGCTACGTCGTCGTCGCGAACGCCCCGACCGGCGGCCTCTACACGAGCGGGACCTACACGGACCACTACTACACGGCGGATTCGTCCTCGCCGTACGCGCTCGACGCCGTCTACGCCGCGACGCTGAACGTCACCTACCGCGCGCCCGATATCGAATACGAGACGCAGGTCCGCCTCGAACCGGACGCCGCCCCGCAGGGACCGCGCTACGGCGTCGTCCCGCTCGCGGACCGCGTCGTCTTCACGCACCCGAACGACCCGAAGAACCTCTCCACCGTCGACGCGCTCGGCGGCGTGACGCGCTTCGCGCCGACGAACGCCACCGTCATCGGCCCGCGCGAGTACGACTTCACGGGCGACGGCGTGCTCGACACGCCGTACGTGGACGACGGCGGAACCCTCGCCCTCCAGAACCGGAGCGGGCGTGTCGCCCTCGCGACGGGCGCGGACCACACGAAGTCGCTGGTCGCCGTCGGGCAATGGAACGGCACCGAACCCGCCGTCTACTACACGGGCACCGGGAACACCGTCTATCGCGTCCGGCCCGGCGAGAGCCCCGAGGCGATTCTCTCCGACACGAACAGCGGTGTCTACGCCGTCGTCGGCATCGGCGATATCGACGGCGACGGCGCGGACGAACTCGTCTACCTCGGCAACAGCCAACAGCTCCGCTACTTCGAGGCGGACGGCACGCACGACCCCATCCCGAACGGCGGCGTCGGGCTGAACAACGGCATCGGCGCGGGCGCGCCCGTCGACCTGAACGGCGACGGCGTCGACCGGGTTCCGATGGTGGACGGGTCGAACAACCTCCACCTCATCAACACGAACACGAAGGAGAAGATACTCTCCGGGAACGTCGCCGCCACGCCTGTCACCGCCTTCGACGTGGACGGGGACGGCGAGCGCGAACTCGTCTACGTCGACAATCAGGAAGTGAAGTACGCCGACGACGTCCTCGGGTCGCCGACCCGACATCCGTTCAACAACTCCACCGGCGGTGCCATCACCGCGGACGGACAGACCGGCGTCGCCTAGTTCTCGACTTCCCGAAAGGCGTCCTCGAACCCCTCGACGTCGTCGAGGGAGTCCTGAACGCGCGCCTCGAGGTCGACCTTGCGCTGCTGGAGGTCCTGATAGGCCGCGCTCTCGTTGCGCTCGTCGGGGGTGAGTTCGGCCTCGAGGGTGGCGAGTTTCGCGGAGACGGCGAAGTACTCCTGGAGGTCGTCGTCGTACTCGGAGCGCGCGAGCAGGTTCTCGACGGTGTCGACGACGTCGTCGCGCGTCACGGGCTTCACGAGGTACTCGTCGAAGGGCATCTCGAGGATGTCCTCGTCCGGCTCGACGGCGGTGAGCATGGAGACCCGGACGTCGTAGCCCTGCTCGCGGATGGCGTCGAGCACGTCGCCGCCGGACATGTCGGGCATGCGACGGTCGAGGAGGACGACGTCGACGTCGGAATCGACGGCGTCGATGGCGCTCTCGCCGTCGTACGTGGTTCGGACGTCGTACTCGCCGTCGAGCCAGATGGCGTACGTGTCGGCGAGGTCCTCGTCGTCGTCGACGGCGAGAACGGTCGGTCGGTCCTCCTCGGTGGTGTCGACGCCGGAGGGTGCGCCGTCGGCCGGAGAGTCGGGTATCATAGTGGGGGGAGTCCGTCGTCGCCTGGAGGGTAGGGTGGCGTGACGGTATAGTCTTGTGGCCTAGTTGACGGACACCGCGTTGGCGCGCACGCGGCGGCGTGACCCCGAAGCCGGCGTCGTCGAGCGGTATCGCGGGCGGTTCCTCGGCAGCGAGCGCTCGGCGAAGGGGTGTGGCACGCCGCCAGCCACAGAATCCGTTCCACATGAGCGAACGTATTGGGAATTCGTCCCGGCTATCGGAAACGATTTGCGCGCTTCAGGGGATTTAACTACAGTGGTACGTAATGTCGAGGCATGGGTTTACACGGACGGAGCGTCCGGCAGGACGTACGGGAGTTAGGTGACCTCCTAGGTGAAGCAGTCGAGCGACACGCGTCCCGAGACGCCTTCGAGGCCGTCGAAGACGCGCGAACCGCCGCAATCGACTATCGTCAGGGCGAGACGTCGACGCGCGACGAACTCCGGAGCGTCCTCGCGGAGAACGACGAGGAGGTCAACGCCTCCGTCGCCCGGGCGTTCACGACGTATTTCGAATTAGTGAACTTGGCCGAGGAGCGAGAGCGCGTCCGCTCGCTCCGCGAGGGCGAGGACGACGGCACGCTCGCCGACAGCCTCCCCGCCGCCGTCGAGCGCCTCGCCGACGACGGCGCCGCTCCGTCCGACGTTCGGGACGTCCTCGAGGCGGTTCGCGTCGTCCCGACGTTCACCGCACACCCGACCGAGGCGCGCCGGAAGACGGTGAAGGCGACGCTCGTCCGGGTGACCGACCTCCTCGAGGAACTCGACCAGCACCGCCTCACGAAGCGCGAGCGCGCGAACAAACTCGCGCGCCTCGACGCGCTCGTCGAGAGCCTCTGGACGACGAAGCAGGTCCGCGGGCGCCGCCCCGAGCCGTTCGACGAGGCGCGCAACGTCCACTGGTACCTCGCGAACGTCATCTTCGACCAGGTCCCCGAGATGTACGACCGCCTCGAGGACGCCCTCGAGGAGCACTACGAGGAGCCGCCGGCCGTCCCCGAAATCCTCGACTTCCGCTCGTGGGCCGGGAGCGACCGGGACGGCAACCCGTTCGTCACCCCGGAGGTGACGACGAAGACCCTCGAGCGCCAACGCGACCTCGTCGTCGAGAACTACCGCGACGCCCTCGACGACGTCTCCGGCGTCCTCAGTCAGGACGCGACGCGGATGGACCTCGCCAGCGTCGAGGCGTCGCTCGACCGGGACGCCGAGCGCGTCCCCTCGCTCGTCTCCGGCGCGCGCGAGCGCTACCCCGACGAGCCGCTGCGCCAGAAGGTGCTCGTGATGTGGCGCCGCCTCGGGCGCATCACCGACGTCCGTCCCGGCGGCTACGACGACTACGAGGAGTTCCTCGCGGACATCGACGTCGTCGAGGACGCCCTGCGCGCGAACGACGCCGACCGCATCGCCGACGAGTACATCGACCCGCTCGAGCGACAGGTCCGGACGTTCCGCTTCCACCTCGCGAGCCTCGACCTCCGCGACCACCAGGAGATGCACACGGGCGCACTCGAGGAGGCCCTCGAACGCGAGGGCGTCGATTATAGGAGTATGGACGAGGACGAGCGCGTCGAGTTCCTC